>JBBDMW010000075.1:165443-182533 GCA_040878005.1 Dehalococcoidia bacterium | reverse complement strand
TGCCAGCCAGCCGACTCGTGATAGCCAGCCTTCTCGCCCGGCGTCCAGTCTTTTTCGGATGGCGCCGCGCAGATGGCGGCAATGATCTCTTCCCGTGAATCCAGCCGGTTTGCCTGTTCCGCAGTACGGATACCGCCGGTGTGGGTGAGCAGGTGGCGGACCGTGATCGCTTCCTTGCCGTTCTGCACAAACTCCGGGACGTATTCAGCAACCGGCTGGTCATAATCCAGTTCACCGCGCTCTTTGAGTTGAGCAATCGCAACTGCGCCTATCGGTTTGCCGGACGATAGCCAGGGCAGCACTGTGTCCGGTGTCATGGCCGTGCCAGGCGACTTCTCGCCCACCGCACCGTCCGCCACCGTCTCCCCGCCCAGCCACGTGCATAGCTGCGCACCGGTGTGCAGCCCTTCTTCGATGCCCTCCATGATGGAGTCTCGGGCTGAAGGAAGTCTGTCCAGGTTGTCAGTCAACGTGCCATCCCCGTATCCAGTTGCCGCAGGCAAAGAAACCGCCCCCCGTGGCGGCGGGGGAGCCTTGTATCACTGGATTTTAACGGTCAGCGACGCTGACGTGGCGGCGGTACTTAGTACGCCCCCTTTTGCGGGTCGCTGGTGATGGACCGGTCAAAGGCCTGGCGCTCGAAGCGGGCCATTGCCGCCGTTGCGTCTCTGCCGCTCGGCGAATCGCCCAGCAGGCGTGCCTGGTATGCGGCATATGAGCTGGCGTTCCGGCTTTCCAGCGTGGCGTTGATCTGTCGAATTGCGGTTCGTAGCAGGTTGCCCAAGGTGAAGTCTCCTTATGGCTTTCGGGTTAACAAGTTTTGCGTGACGGGCGCTACGGTGTTTCCGAGGCCCATAACTATTAACCCACTCGGAAGGCCTCCATAGGTTTCCGGCTTGTAAACACGCTGCTAAGGGCATATTACGAAAGTCGTTCACATTCGCTTCACGCGGGTTGCTGCTTTGCGTCCGGCGGACGAGCCGGCACATGGCGTTGACGAATTTCACACACTGGTGCCTGGGGCTGTGAGATGCGCTATGGCCAGACTATGACCATCTTCCCGCTCTGCTGCCTGTCAAACCTGGTGTAGGCGTCCGGCGCTTCGCCTATGGACACCCGGTCGGTTATCAGGCTGGTCAGCGGCACGTCACGGTCAACCACGAACTGTGCCGCCTCTTCCATGCCCAGTGTGCTGACGGTCCACGATCCGTACATGGTCAGGTGCCGGTGAATGATGTCCGGTGTTGCATCAAAGACCGCCTGCCCCCGTTCTCCTACCAACGCCGCGCGGCCGAATACACGGGCTGCCTGCGCTGCCTGCTGCCGGGTCTGCGGCACGCCTGCCGCCTCGAGCGTGGCGTCCGCGCCTTCTCCGTGTGTGAGGCCCCGCACCTGGCTAACAACGTCGCCGTCACTCGGATTGACCGTCTGCCACGCTCCCGCCGAGCGGGCAAAGGCAAGCCGCTCATCGGACAGGTCAATGGCTATCACCCGCGCACCCATCGCTGTGCCCAGCATCGTAGCTGCAAGGCCCACCGGCCCCTGCCCGAACACTGCCAGCACGTCGCGGCCGGACACGTCCAGCTTGGTGAGGGCAAGGTAGGCGGTGCTTGAGCCACAGGCGAGCATCGCCCCGGCCTCGTACGACAGCTCATCAGGGAGCGGGACGCATGTGGTCTCATCGCACACCATGAAGTCGCCATGGCCGCCGTGGAGAGTTCCGCCGTAGTATCCCCTGGCCTCTGCTGGGCCTGAGCAGAGCTGCGTGTATCCCATTCGGCAGTACCGGCACGCTCCACAGCCGCGGTAGTGGTGATTCATTACCCGGTCGCCAACCCCCACACGAGTCACGCCTGCGCCAAGGCTCACGACCTCGCCGCACGGCTCATGTCCCACCCGTTTGCCGGGTTCCAGCGTGGCGCTGTCAGCGCGGTAACGGTGGAGATCACTCCCGCATATGCCTGATGCGCGCATTCTCAGCAGCACCTGGCCGGGGCCGGGCTCCTCGTCCGGAAATTCGCTCACCTCGGCCATTCTATCTCCCGGCATCGTTACGCCCTTCATGTGGGCCTCCTGTCGTAATGCTGAACGTTTTGTGCCACTGAGTTTGCGGCGGGAGTATACGCCGTTCAGATGGCGCTGTAGATCGCTGCTGGTCAGCGCCTGTGACGGTCACAGGCCATCGCCGCCGGACTGGCTTTGACTGGCAGTAGTTGCGGGGCTACTCTTTGGCGGCCGCTCTCACCGGCCCTTGTGCCGGGTATTTGCGATTACCGTCGAATTTTCCAGGAGGTCCCCGGCCGTGCGAAAGAACACCCTTAAGCAGAAGCTCAACCAGGATAGGCCAACCCTTGGCCCATTTGTCGGCACGCCATCCCCGGCGCAGGTGGAGCTCATGGGCTGGATGGGCTTCGACTTCGTGGTGATCGACTGCGAGCACGGGCCGATGGACTACGAGACTGCCGAGCACATGATCCGGGCTGCCGAGGCATCTGACATCACACCGATCTTGCGAATTGGCATGAACTCCCAGCAGCACATCCAGCGCTACATGGACGCGGGGGCGGCAGGTGTGATGATTCCGCTGGTCAACAATGCCGCTCAGGGCAAGGCCGTCGTCGATGCGGTGAAGTATCCGCCGGTGGGCCAGCGGGGCCTGTTCGGCGGACGCGGCGCCCGCCTGGGCGTCCAGCCTGTGGCAGAGTACGTCAAGGAGGCAAACGAGGAAACCTGGGTATGCCTGCAGATAGAGACTCTCGAAGCCATCGAGAACCAGGACGAGATCATCGCCACAGAGAACGCCGACTGCATATTCATGGGACCGGGCGACCTTTCTATACAGTTCGGCGCGCCGGGCCAGATACAACACCCGAAGGTGGTGGAAACTATCGAGTCGCTGACGCCCAGGATACGGGCGGCAGGCAAGCAGGCCGGCACAATGGCGCTCAGCCCCGAAGAAGTTGGCCGGTGGCACGACGTCGGCATCAACTGGCTGGTCAGCAGTGCCACGAGGTACCTCATCGCAGGCGCCCGGTCCTACCTGGACGCCTCAAAAAAGCAATTGGAACGCTGAGACAGGGGCGGTAGGGCGCCGGCCTGCCAATCCCCATAACGAAACACTTCCGCCACTTCGCCTCACCACGATGTTGTCTCGACCGGAGCGGAGAGACCTGGTGCGGATGGGGTTTTTGGCGTCATGGTTTTTTGCCGGCGTTCCCAATAAACGGCGTCGGGACTATTCGGTTGTGGGCGCGTGGCATCTTCGTCATGTGACGCTTCATTCCCTTCCTGTTTATACTCCGCCTTCGGCGTCGGACACTCTTCGAGGCTCCAGCTTTTACTCACCTCCGGCTCGGACACTCTGCGAGGTTCGCCTATCGGCTCAGGGTCGGCTCGGTGAGGACGCACTCTGTGCGTCCTTTTATTTTGTTGGTCTGGTTCGTGGTCCGGCGTGAGCCGGCTGCTGCTGACTTTCGTGGCAGTTCTGTCTACGGACTGGGAGGCCAGTGGACATGCTGCCCAGCGTTCCCGCCTCTCCTCCACAACCCACGTCGCCCACAACGAAACCCCCACCAACTGGCCACAACGGCACGTAAGATTGAACGCGGCTTTCAACCTGCGGTTTACAACGAGGAGTCATTGATTGAGGCGATCTGCCGTTATTGGGGCGATAGTGGGTCTGCTATTCGGCATCGTCATGTCCATCGGATACGCAGGCGCATCCATCTTCCTCTGCTATCAGGAGCGGGCATGCCCCGACCACTGGCTCCCGTTCGCCCTCGTATTCCTCATAGGCCTCACCATAGCAGCCATAATCGGCACAGTAGTGGCACTGGTCCTGCGCCTGGCCTTCATAGCCACCCGAGTCTGACACCCTCGGAACGTCAGGTAGGGGCAGCCCTGCGTGGCTGCCCTCCCGGCGAAAAACTCCAACCACCTACCACCGCGATGTCATCCTGAGCAAAGCGAAGGATCTCTCCTCGCGCATCCACACCACCAACGACCCAGTCCAACTACCACGTCACCACCACCACCATGTCGTCTCGACCGAAGCGGAGAGACCTGGTGTGGGGTGGTCTTGGGCCATCGTTTTACACCAACACTTCGTCATAATCACCCGCACCCATCCCCAAAAACGCCCCCGCCACAACATCTTGACAACCAGAACAAACGTACGTATATTGAAATGGAGGGACAGAGAAAACAGGCAACGAGAAAGACAGTGGCAGGCAAAATGCGGCCCAAGTGCTCATGGCCAGGCACCAAACCGCACAACGCCTTAATCAAGCTACCGACTTACCAACATGTCGTCTCGACCGAAGCGGAGAGACCTGGTGTGGACGTGGGGAACATGGCCGCCAAACGGCGGCCACACCCTGAGCCGACAGGCGAACCTCGCAGAGTGTCCGACGCCGTAGGCGGAGTAGAAACAAGTCATGCAAAAACCAATCCGGCATGCGCGGTTATAATCCCAACGTCCCTTTAAATACTTGAAGCTTAAGGATCGCTCTCGAATGCCTGACACCGACTTTGATCTCGTGGTGATTGGCGCCGGCCCCGGCGGATACCATGCCGCCATCCGCGGCGCACAGCTTGGCCTGAAGACAGCCGTTGTCGAAAAGGACGACGGCACGGGCATCGGCGGCATCGGCGGCGTATGCCTTAACTGGGGCTGCATTCCGTCCAAGTCGCTGCTGAAGAACGCCGAGCTGGTGAACCAGATTAACGACGCCGACGAATGGGGGTTCTCGTTCGACAACTTCTCCGCTGACATGGGGAAGGCCGTGGACCGCAGCCGCAAGGTCTCGTCCACGCTGACACAGGGAGTGGGCTTCCTGTTCCGCAAGCACAAGATCGAGGTGTTCGAAGGCAAGGGCGTGCTTGAGAGCAGCACCAAGGTGCGGGTAGAAGGCGGCCCGACCCTGACCGGCAAGAACATAGTGGTTGCAACCGGCGCTCGCCCCCGCAGCCTGCCGAACCTGGAGATAGACGGCAAGAAGATCATCACCAGCCGCCAGGCGCTTGAACTGCGTGAGAAGCCCAAGGCCATCGGCATAGTGGGCGCCAGCGCCATCGGCGTGGAGTTCGCCTACTACTTCAAGTCGTACGGCGTGGACGTGATGCTGTTCGAGGTGCTGCCTCACCTTGTCCCCAAGGAGGACGAGGAGATCTCGGTGGCGCTGGAGCGGGCGTTCAAGAAGCAGGACATCAAGTTTGCCGTAAGCGCGAATGTGCAGGGCGTGGAGGACAACGGCAAGGGTAGCGTGGTGAAGTATGAGGTCGATGGCAAGGCCGCAGAGTTCGAGTGCGACATGGTGCTGCTGGGCGTGGGCGTCCAGCCGAATACGGACGGCATTGGCCTGGAAGAAGTGGGCGTGGAAACGGAGCGTGGGTTCATCACGGTGGACAAGCGCATGCGCACCAATGTGGGCGGCGTGTACGCAGTGGGCGATGTGAACGGCAAGCTGCCGCTGGCGCACGTGGCGTTCACGCAGGGCGTGATCGCCGCGGAGACGATCGCCGGGCACGATCCGCTTGAGATTGACGACTACATGGACATGCCGCGCTGCACGTACTGCCAGCCGCAGATCGCCAGCATTGGCCTCACCGAGGCCCAGGCGAAGGAGCAGGGCATAGAGGTAAAGGTCGGCAAGTTCCCGTTCCGGGGAGCAGGCAAGGCTGTGGCCATCGGCGATTACGAGGGGTTTGTAAAGATGATCACCGATGCCGGCACCGGCGAGATCATCGGCGCACACATGATTGGCCCCGACGTTACAGAGCTGATCGCCGAGGTAGGCATGCTGAAGTTGCTGGAAGGCACCAACCTGGAACTGGGCGCGCTGACTCACGCACACCCAACGCTGTCAGAGGCGGTGAAAGAAGCCGGCCTGGCAGTAACAGGCGAAGCGATTCACGCCTGACGATATACTCATGCCTGCGTGCCGCTTTGTGTTGGAGGCGGCACGCAGGCAACACGCCGATGCCATCCGTGATACGCGCTGCTGGCTTCGGCATCGGTCGCACGATTAGCGGCGCAGGCGCCGCAACAATGAGGGTCTGAATCAACTGACGCATGAGACGTTGACCGGGAGTGAGTCCCAGCGCCGTCGCATCAAAGGTTAACTGGACATCTGCATCTGGTGCTGGATCGGGTTACGCCAAGCAGTACCTAAGAGATCATTTACGCCGGACATTTCTTTTACACCTTGACGGCATAGAGTTTGCTTGCGACCCTTCGGCAACACCTCTGGCACTAGGATGACGCATGGCCCGGTCAGCATTCGCGAACGACGAGGCACGCACCTCCAACGCTACTTCGACGCCGGTTCTTTCCTGCGAAGGTCTGCGCAAATCCTACGGAGACCTGGTCGCGGTCAACAACGTCTCGTTCCACATTTCACCGGGTGAAACCTACGGGCTGCTTGGACCAAACGGCGCCGGGAAGACGACGACCATCGCGATGGTATGTGGTCTGCTGAACCGTGACGCTGGCGAAATAATGATCGACGGCGAACGCATGACGCCCGGAAGCGTGGGACTGAAGAGCCGCATCGGCTACGTTCCACAGGAAATCGCCGTTTATCCGGACCTGAGCGCCCGTGAAAACCTCACTTTCTTCGCACGCCTGTATGGCATTCCACGCTCCGAAGCAAAATCCAGGATCGGAGAAGTCCTGGATACCGTCGGCCTGGCTGACCGCGCTGGCGACCTGGTGAAAACCTACTCCGGCGGCATGAAGCGGCGCCTCAACGTCGGCCTTGGCCTCATCCACCGGCCAAAGCTGCTGATCCTGGACGAACCAACTGTTGGCGTAGACCCTCAAAGCCGCAATTCCATCCTCGAAAGCGTCGGCCGGCTCAGCAGTGAGGGCATGGCGGTGCTTTACACCACCCATTACATGGAAGAGGCGGAACGGCTATGCGACCGCGTCGGAATCATTGATTCCGGTGAACTGAAGGCAGAAGGCACGCAGCGGGAATTGGTTGACCTGGTAGGCGAGCATGACCGGATACAGGTCACAGCTACCGGAGATCTCGAGGCCGGGGCCACCGCCGTACGCCGCAATAACTCCACACGCGAGGCGAGTGTGGGCGACGATGGCATCACAATGATCGTGGACGGGGCCCGCAGCGCGCTGCCCCAGCTAATAACGACTCTCGCTGAAGCGGGCGTGCAGGTCCGCAGCATTGATGTAACGGAGCCTGACCTGGAGGCGGTGTTCCTCCACCTAACCGGCAAGGCTCTGAGGGACTAACCTTTGCGTGCTGTGCTGGTCATCACGGCCAACGACCTGAAGCAACGAATGAGAGACCGATCAGCGTTGCTGATCGCCGTTGTAGTGCCACTGGCGCTCGCATTCATATTCAGCCAGACCCTCAGCGGAGTCAGCGGAGGCTCGGTCACCTTCAGGTACGCAGTCGTCGACCTTGACCAGGGTGATATTTCTCAAAGCTTTACCCAAGAGCTGCTGGGCCATCTCGAATCTAACGGCGTCATTGAGTTGACGACTGTGGACGCGTTGGAAGAAGGACGGCAACTTGCTGCCGACGGTGATGTGCAGGCGACCTTCGTTGTGCCTGAGGGATTCTCACAATCGGTGATGTCGAACCAGCCTGCCGAGATACAGGTGCTCGGCAATGTGGACCAGCAGATCGCCACCTCTGTTGCGCAGTCCATCGCCGGGACTTTCATCAACCAGGTACGTGCTGTACAGGTATCGGTCGCCACGGCCGCTATGAACCTCAGCGATATAGACTTCCAGGAGCTTGCGCAACGGGCCGCGGCGTTCCCCGACCCGATCGTCATCGAGGACGTTTCTGCATCTCGCAGCGAATTGGACACCGAAACGTTCTTCGCCGCCGGCATCGCGGTGTTCTTCCTGTTTTTCACCGTACAGTTCGGTGTGAGCGGAATCCTGGATGAGAAGAAGCAAGGCACCATGAGCCGCCTGTTGGCAGCGCCTGTTTCGCGGGCTTCGATAATCATTGGCAAGCTCCTTACCTCCTTTGTACTGGGCATCATCAGCATGGCGGTGCTCGCCCTGGCGTCCACCTATCTCATTGGAGCCAACTGGGGCAATGCGCTAGGTGTCGGAGTGCTGATCGTGGCCGGCGTCGTCGCAGCGGTGGCTGTCATGTCACTGATAGCCTCATTTGCAAAAACCTCCGAACAGGCAGGCAATGCCCAGTCCGTGGTGGCGCTCGTCCTGGGCATGCTCGGCGGCAGCTTCTTCCCAGTAGCACAGGCTGGCGGAGTCATCGAATCCCTCAGCCTTGTCACGCCGCACGCCTGGTTCTTGCGCGGTCTGGGCAATCTCCAGGGCGGCGGTGGCCTCAGCGACATTTGGCTCCCGGTGCTGGCGATCCTGGCGTTCGCAGCAGTGACTGGCACAGCCGCTTCACTACGGCTTGGAAAGACAGTGGAGCAATGAAAGCCCTCGCAATAGCCCAGAACAACCTGCAGCGATTGTTCCGGGTGCGATCAAACATATTCTTCGTCATCATTTTGCCGATGTTGCTTATCCTGCTTCTCGGCTCGGTTTTTGGCGGCACGTTCGGGCCTAAGGTGGGCGTTTACGATGCCGCAGGTGATCAACTGAGCACGAGCATCACTGGCGTGCTTGAGTCGGAAGAGAACATCGAGACGATCGCGTTCAGCAGCGAGGACGAACTGGTTGATGCGGTGAGCCGTGGTCAAGTGCAGGCGGCAATCATGTTCCCTGCAAACTTTGAGGCCGGGATTCGGGCCGGAGAAGCCAGCACGATCCGCTATTTCGGCAGGCAGGATTCGCTGGCGCCTCAACTCCGTTCCACAATCGATGCCTCGGTGTCCCAGTACAGCCTTGTCTTGCGCGCTGCCTTGTTCACGGAGCAGGAGGCCGGGGCGCCACTTGATCAAGCCACTGCCCAGGCTGAGAACATCGCACGAACACTGCCGGCCGTGGGAGTCACGGTGAGCACGGTGGGTGCAGACGTGCTGCCAGATGAGGGTGGCGGATTTGCCGCCAGTGCATCTTCGCAGTTGTTGCTGTTCATATTCCTCACTTCGCTTACGGGCTCAGTGGCGCTTATCGAGACCCGTACCCTTGGCATCTCCCGGCGAATGCTTGCGACCCCGACTTCCGTCCGTACTGTCCTGCTCGGCGAGACGCTCGGCCGCTATAGCATCGCCCTGTTGCAGGGGCTGATTATTATGGCGGGCTCTGCGCTGTTCTTCGGCGTTGGTTGGGGCCATCCGCTGGCTGCGGTGCTGGTGATGATGGTGTTCGCTTTGGTGGGCGCAGGTGCGGGAATGCTGCTGGGCAGCCTTTTTAACAGTGAGCAACAGGTGACAGCGGCAGGTGTTCTGTTAGGCCTGGGATCGGCAGCGATTGGAGGCAGCATGGTGCCTCTTGAGATCTTCCCTGCGACGCTCAAGACTATTGCGCACGTAACCCCTCACGCCTGGGGCAACGATGCCTTCAATACGCTATTGGAGCATGGTGGCGGGGTTGCAGACATAACCACGGAACTGGGCGTGCTGGCAGCGTTTGCTGTTTTGTTACTGTTCATATCCAGTTGGCTTTTGCACAGGAAGATAGTCCAGGGGTGAGAGATGACCGCAAACTTTCGCCCAGTCTGCGGTCGCCAAGGTTCACGAGGCCCACTGAACGAATGTGATGTTGTAGCAGTCCCCGGTGGCGATCATCCCGATGAACAAGATGTGGGCGAATGCTCTAATACTGTCCAGCACATGATTCTGGGCAATAGGTTTCATTTCATCCGCTCAGCGATTCGCTGTTTCTCTCCCGACCCCAGATCACCTTCCGAGTGCCTCACGAAAGCACCGGCCAGGTTCCCCGTCGTGCTTGTCCGTGGGCGCGTCTATTTCAGCATGATGCGTCCCTCTTTACATTGCCCGCGAGAGCGGAGGGCGAACCTGAGCATCGGGCGAGGTCTGCCGGCGGGGTTGTTAACGCCTGGGCCGGGCCAGGAACCAGTAGGCCACCGGCCCCCCAATCCCGATGGTGGGAATCACCAGCGCCCACATCCATTTGCGGCCCCTGCGGAGTTTTTTCTGCCGGACAAGGTCAATCATCGCGGCGGTCTGCAGGGTAATCTGCACCGCCACCAATGCACGGAACGCCGGACTCTGAACGAAGCGTGGTTGCATGTATTTCCTCCGTCACTCGGTTGAACATCTCCCCCCCCGCAGTCTATCCGGCAGTCCCTAATCCCGGCGACCAGACGGTGACAGCAAGGACCCTGCGACCAGCCGTTTAGACTCGTTTATAGGGCTTCGAGAGCGGCTCTGTGACCGCACCATTGGGGGGTTACAGATGAGCCGCGGAGGGGCTAGGCTCGCGGGAACGATATCCCCGGGTTGAGGCAGCCGGTGTCGTCCAAGGCTGGCAGGCACCACCGCGAATGCAGCAGATGCAAGAGGTTGAGTTGAAATGAGCACGGGAAAAATCATTGCTGCCGTAATTGGATCACTGCTCAGCCTGGCCGCTGTGGGGCTTCTCATTGCAGGCGTGATGCTGATAGTCCTTCAAACGGCGCTGGGCGACGATGAGGGTTACATAAGCAGCCCGACGTTTGAGCTTGAGTCAGATGGGTACGCCCTGGTATCAGAAGACATTGATGTCGTTGTGCAGCCCGGGGACTGGTGGCCGGCGGGTCTGGCAGCAATGCGCATCGATGCCGAACCGGACGATGGCGCACCGGTCTTCGTGGGCATTGGTCCCTCTGGTGACGTTGATGACTACCTGTCAGAGGTCGCCCGTGACGTGATCACGAGGATGGGGCCTGGCCGTACGGACGTGGAATACCGGTCGTTCTCCGGCGGCGCTCCCGACGCCGCTCCCGGCGACCAGGATTTCTGGGTAGTTTCGGCCGAAGGCGCCGGGGAACAGACCATCACATGGGACGTGGAACCCGGCGGATGGACAGTGGTGGTCATGAACGCCGATGCTTCCCAGGGAGTGGACGTTGACGCGAGGGGCGCCGCCCAGCTCCGCATCCTTCTCCCGATAGGCATCATCCTGACCGTCGCCGGAGTCCTGGTTGCAGTGGTCGCAGCGCTGCTGCTGGTCTATGCGGTACGAAGGGATCCGAACGCCCCGCCACCCAACTCGGCTGGAATTACGGATCTTAGTCGCCCAGGTCCGGCCGCAACCGGCGAGCCTCCTGTCCGGCCCGGGAACTATCCCGTCCTGGTGGAAGGCGCACTGGACCCGGGGCTAAGCCGTTGGCACTGGCTGGTGAAGTGGGTCCTGGCAATACCGCACTACATTGTGCTCTCGTTCCTGTGGATCACCTTCTTCGTTCTGACAGTCATCGCATTCTTCGGGATCCTCATCAACGGGCGGTACCCGAGGGCAATCTTCGAGTTCAACGTCGGCGTGATGCGATGGAGCTGGCGGGTTGCCTTCTACGCGTTTGGCCCGATGAGCACCGGCGTGCTCGGCACGGACCGTTATCCGCCTTTCACGCTTCACGACGCGGACTACCCTGCGAACCTGCATGTGGAGTACCCGGCGGAGCTTTCGAGGGGGCTTGTACTCATCAAGTGGTGGCTCCTCGCCATACCGCACTACCTGCTGGTCTGGGCGTTCGATGCGTTAATTGGGCTGCTGGTATTGATTGCAGCCGTTGTCCTGTTGTTCACGGGCCGGTATCCCGCGGACATATTCGACCTGGTAATGGGTTTGAACCGCTGGGTTTACCGGGTGATCGCATACGCGGGGTTGACGCGAGATGAGTACCCGCCGTTCCGGCTCGACAACGGCAGCCCAGACCCGGGCCGCGCCAGCGCTACGCAGGAACCTGCGAGGGTCTGAAAGACGCAGACCAGCGCAGTGCAGGTAAGGACCCGGGCGCAGATTGCCCCTGGCATTGAGTCACTCACAACTACCGACGCCGCGCGCAAGTACAAGTGATAAGATTTTTGCTTGTGCAAAACGCGGCGCGGCCGTGCATTTAGACGTGGAGCGAAAGTCATGACCAGAGTAGGCATAATCAACGTCACCGGATACGCCGGGGCCGAGTTGGCACGCCTGCTCCACCGTCACCCTGAAATCGACCTTGTCAGCATCACCGGCCGAAGCGCCGCAGGCAAAGAATTGGCGGAGGTCTTCCCGCACCTGCGCGACATCGGCATGACCATAGAGCCAGAGATCGGCACATCTGTCGACTTCGTCTTCTCAGCCCTGCCGCACGCCGCCAGCGCAGAGAAACTCGGTCCTTACCTGGACGACGGCGTGAAATGCGTGGACATCAGCGCCGACTTCCGCCTGAAGGACCGGGAGGTTTTCGAGGCATGGTACAAGGTGGAGCACCCCTTCCCGCAGTACATAGAGGAAGCCGTCTACGGTCTGCCTGAACTGCACCGCGCCGACATCCGGGACACCCGGCTGGTGGCGAACCCCGGCTGCTTCCCAACGGGCGCAGTACTGGGCATGGCCCCTGCGATGCGGGAGGGCCTGGTGGAGCCGGTGGTGATAGTGGACTCGAAGACCGGCGTGTCCGGAGCTGGCCGCAGCGCAGACGTTCGCTTCAACTTCTCAGAGTTGAACGACAACTCAGCCGCCTACGCCCTTTCCGGCCACCGCCACCTGCCTGAGATGACGCAGGAACTGAGCGCCATATCCAGTGTGGGCGATGTGTCCGTGACGTTTGTGCCGCACCTCGTGCCAATGACGCGAGGCATACTTGGCACCTGCTACGCGCGGCTGGCCGAGGGCGTGACGAAAAGTCAGGTGGACGAGGCGTACAGGGCTTTCTATGCGGACGAGCCGTTCGTGGATGTGGTGTCGTTCGCTCCGTCCACGAAGCAGACGTGGGGCAGCAACGACTGCCTGATTCACACGGTGGTCAACGAACAGACCGGCCAACTGGTAGTGGTGACGGCGCTGGACAACCTGGTGAAGGGCGCAGCCGGGGCAGGTGTGCAGAACATGAACATCATGCTTGGCATGCCTGAGACGGCGGGACTGGAAGGCCTGCCTGTATACCCCTAGCAGCGCAATAATCGTGCCCGCGGCATATGAGGCTGAGATGTCTCTTTGCTATGCTTGTTGGACACCCCAACTTGCCCCGTTGGTGCAGTGGCCCAGCACGCCAGCCTTTCAAGCTGGAGATCACGGGTTCGAATCCCGTACGGGGTACCATATGAATTTGAATGGAGTCGTCGCAGGGCGACTCTTTTTTAGTTCGGGTTTTATTGTGGCAGGTCAAGGAGCACACTGCGATGATTCCCCCCCCCCGCTGTGCTTTACCGCCACCGATACACTTGCCTTCTGCCTTGGCCGTAGACACGCGTCTGCCCCTGGGCCTCCGAGTGCAAATCCTGAATGCCTGCCAGGATGCTGGCTACCTTTCTGCTTCGCAGCGGACTGAGACTTTACACATATTTGTAGAATATCTTGATGAACAGCGGCCAGTTCCAGCGTTGGCTCCGCAGGCGGTACGGCGTCAGTTTTCAAAACAAGCCGGGCGGTGGCGGGCACCTGGTGGCCCGGCTGGGTGATCGTAAGACAGACCTCCCGGTGCACGGCGGCCAAAGGCAACTCGGGAGAGGGTTGATGCGGAAGATCATGCGGGAACTGGGAATTGAGGACCCCGCCGCCGGGTTAAGCGGCCAACTTGTTGATGAATTAGAGGAGAAGATGACATGCGAACAGTGGGCCTGGAGTATCCCGTTGTACTCGAACCGGATGAAGATACGGTTTTGCTCACATTCCCGGACGTGCCGCAGGCAGTCACATTCGGCGAAGACGAAGACGAGGCCCTGGCACACGGCGTAGATGCGCTGATCACAATCATGTGGGCAATGATGAACGACGCCGAAGATATCCCGATGCCCAGCAAGCCGAAGCCCGGGCAGCCCACGGTGGCCCTACCCCCACTGGTCGCCTCGAAAATACTCCTGTACAACACCATGCGCGAGGAGGGCGTCAGCAAGGCAGAACTGGCCCGGCGGCTTGGCAACAAGGCTCCGACACACGTGACACGGCTGCTCGACCTTACCCACAAGTCACGCCATGACCAGTTGGATGAAGCGATGGCAGTCCTGAATCACCGGCTGGTGGTCAGCGCAGAGCCGTTGCCTCCGATGCGGCGGAGCGCATAGAAGCCACCTCAATTGGCTTTGGCTGCCTCCCGGCTGTGGTTAGATGTGGGGATGTGAGACAATTGCCAGGCCAGCACACGCAAACCTGCGGACGATGTGAGGCTATTCACCAGCGCTTCAGCCTTGGGACGATAGCGAGAACGTTCGGCAGGGAATCAATCTAACTGCCCGGTTCCAGAGAGTAACCGCTCTTGTACGGCCGGGTGCCGCGAAACAACCGCCACGCTTCATGGCCGTAAAGCCCAATAAATCGCGGGCCGCTCATAGAGACGGCTCCACCAAATCGTCACCCCGCGGCGGAGCCATCGTGTCTTCGCTGACCGATGGCGGCCCGGCCAACTTGAGCGAACCGCTCCAGCGTGCGCTTTCATGGCTTGCCTTCCAGCTTCCTCTGGCGCAATGGCCAGGCCTGGTACTGCCGCAGCTTGAGTGGGGAAGTGTCACGGCCAGGCTAGTATTTGCTTGCGGTCTGCTGGCAATCCCTTTCCTGGTCCCGGACCTTGCTTCCGTCCGCCCTGCGGCTCTTGCTGCTGCGTTCGTCCTGGTACTTGTGCAGCCGCTCATTGCGATGCTGCTCATTCGGCGAAAGACCGTGGCGGCCATGTTCCTGGGCACTGCATCGGATACGTTGGCGATAGTTGGCCTGGTCGTTTGGGGCGGATGGCTGCTAAGGGACTCAGCCGTAGGCATGGCCCCGGGTGCGGCGCTCATGTGGGCCGGAGTGCCCTTGATCGTGCTCGTCATATCAGTTGTAATCCGGTTGCGGCCGGTCCCTGGCGCAGCGTACGCCGTGAGCGTGCCTCTGTTGATTGGTGTCTGGGCATGGGCGTCAGGCGTAGCGACCGGCGGCGTCTCGAGCATCTGGCCCGGAGTAGTTGCGATGAGCGGCAGCGGACTGGCCGCGATTGCAGTCGCCTTTCCAATCCAGCTAATGCGTCAGCAGTTGGAGCGCGCCATAGCTGAGAAGGTGGAGCTGATCTCTATTGTGGCTCATGAATTACGTGGGCCGCTTACGTCCACCCGCGCGTACGTCGAACTGCTGATGGACGGCTCAGCCGGCAGGATGAGTGGCCAACAGATCAGCCTCCTGCGCCGCGCATCGCGCTCCACGCTCCGCATGGAGCACCTCATTTCATTGTTCCGCGACGTGGAGCGGGCCGAGAGCAATGAAGCGCCACTCAAGAAGGAACGCACCAGCCTGGCAGTAGTAGTGCGGGAGATTGCAGACGCGTTCGAGCCCATCGCTTCCGACAGGGAGCTTCACATTGACGTGGTTGACGTTGACGACCTTCCGGAGGCATGGGGCGAGCGCCAGAGCGTGGAGCAGGTGCTCACCAACCTGGTGTCCAACGCGATCAAGTTCAGCCCTGATGGACGTACGGTGACTATAGCGGGGTACAGGATTGGGAGCCGGGTGGGGCTGCAGGTCACGGACCGCGGCATGGGCATGTCTGAGGATGACCAACGGCACGTGTTTGAGCGGTTCTACCGGAGCAACGACCCGCGCAAGCGCAGAGTACGCGGCACTGGGCTGGGACTGTATGTGAGCAAACTTCTGCTGGAGCGGCAGGACGGACGGCTGTGGTTCACTTCAGCCGAGGGCCGGGGCTCTACGTTCGGCTTCTCGCTGGCAGTTGCTGAGAACGACAAGGCGATCTCAGAGCCGGACCTTCGGCTCGTTGAACGGGATGGCTCGTCAGCCGCCTGACCCGCCCCTCATTTCCCGACTTCCCAAACCAGCGGGCAGGCACGACTCCCAAGGCGTCGCCACAGCGTGCTCGTCTCTGTAGTGCAGCGCAACTGGCAATGGCTGTGGCCCCGTATGGCCGTAACGCTGCCGAGGGTTATTGTTGCATGGCCGGTCAGCGCCACATCACTTGCCACATGGGGGACACAACCTTGCAGAACCAGGATTCCACATACAGCGCCCGTATCCTGTCCGCAGTCGTATTGTGTGCCCTGGTCCTTGTCACCGCATTGGCGCTAGTGTTTGCGGACCAGTAACGGACAGGCGCCGCCTGTCGCATCCAGGCGGCATTGTTTATGCGCTCAGCCGACGATCAAACTCTTCTTGTAGCGTCTTGCGGTTCTTGGTCTCCTGCTCATACTCCTTCAACTGCTTGAGCTCGTCGCGGGTTAGATCGTCCAGCTGGTCCTGTATGTCTTCCACGTTCAGCCGGTCGTAGTCTTCAATTGGCGGGTGCCAGGTGCGCTCACCAATGGCCTGTGTGAGGTCAGCCATCGAGTCATGCTTGCTGCCCTTCGCCAGCTTCTCCAGTTGGCTGATCACCTCCTGGGGAGCGGCGTTGTCCTTTGCGTGCTTGATCAGGTCTTCCCTGTTTGCCGGAAAGTCCACGCCCTGGAGGTGATGGGTGACGTTTGCCATTGAGCCGCCACCCGGGCGCTCCATTCGCTCTTCACCGGGCCCTGCTTCGGCTGGGTCCTGGAGATAGTCCTCCAGTTTCTTCCTGTCGAGGGAATCGCCAGTCAGCACCACCTTCTTCTGATGGTCACTATCGGTTGGGAGGCCATTTGGAATCACCGCCTCCTGGTACTTGCTGTCCTTTTCCAGGAACAGGTGCGGCATGTCCTTGTATTTTGGGTCATCCTGGAAATCCACCGCATAGAACTGGCCCTTTTGAACGGTGCGCTTTTTCTTGTGGTCTGAGTCACTCTGGACCAGCAACTCACCTGCCTGGCCCTCAACCCACGCAAACCAACGCTTATCGTTCAGCGCCAAGATTCTGTTGCCGTGCATGGTTTCGAAGAGCTCGTAGTTGCCCTGGTCTCGAATCTTCACCGGCATGGCTAATCCTCCTGTTGGACAGACTGCGACAACCTATGTCCACCATCATCGTGCAACGGCAGCGGACAACTAATCCTGCGTCAGGCACGCCAAATTGTGTATTAATGTGGTGGTAGTGAGGTCGCCGCGACCGGTGAAGTTGGGGTCGCCCAATAGGGGTACGAATTGGAGG
>JBBDMW010000075.1:163891-165343 GCA_040878005.1 Dehalococcoidia bacterium | reverse complement strand
GAGGTCGCCGCGACCGGTGAAGTTGGGGTCGCCCAATAGGGGTACGAATTGGAGGCGGATCAAACTGAGGCACAGGGCAGCCAATAGCGCATTAACCATGAACCGTCTGTGAGGCTCAACCTTTGGAAGCCGCATCTTTCGTATAGGTGAAGCGCCGGGTTCTGTGCGCTGACGCTCAGGCTCACAGACTGAAAGCCTGCCTGCTGCGACTTGTTGAGCAAGGCCCGTATGAGTCCTGATCCAATCCCCCTGCCTCGAAGCTCTGGCTCTACAGCGATGCTCATCTCAGGCGTGGAGCCGTCAATGAATCCGTACCCAGGACGGTCTTCTTGAAACAGGCGAAGCCATGCGGCACCGACAGAACGCCCTGCTTCGCTGATCGCTATCAGCCCCAGGTCCCCGTGGCGTCCCCAGTCCTCCACATAGCGGGACAGGGAATTGTCGGCCAGCATATCTGACATAGGTGGCCTGGCTATGTCAGGATGCCAGTACGCGGCCTCACGGAGCATGCTCCTTAAGAAAGCGCCATCTTCCGGATATAACCGCCGTATGCCGAATTGCACTGTCATGACAGGCAAAGTATCTGAACGAGTGTGGGTGTGTAAATTGGGCGCTGGCGGCAGGCTGGGGCATTGGCGGCTATTGCTGAGGCTGTCAGCGAACGTCAAGCTTTTAGCGAGGCAACCTAAAGGCTAATTATCTCGACGACTTCGCTCACGTGACTGATCGTGTAGTCAGCCGGTTCCAGTTCCTGCGGCCACTGGCGTCCCCGACGTACCCAGGCAGTCTTCATGCCCATCGCCCTGGCGCCTGAGATGTCCGCAACTGGATTGTCACCCACGTAAAGCACGTTCGATGGTGTTGGAGCGCCTACCAGTTGGAGTGCATGCTCAAATATGGCCGGATCAGGCTTTTCGTGCCCGAACGTCTCTGACACGACCACGACTTCTGTAAACCTGTCCAGGCCCAGGCGCTCAATCTTGGTCAGTTGCGTGGCTGGTCCATTTGTGACTATGCCTATCGGAAACCCAGCATGTTTTAGTGATGCCAGGACCTTATGAATGGCCGGGTCTGGGCTGAAACCCAATGGGTAGTTGGCGCGGTACCAATCAGTGAGTTGCTCGACCGACATGGACATGCCGTGCCAGCGCTCATTGGCCAACTCAAAGACGCGGCTGCGAGGCATTGTGTAGCCATCGCCATCAAATTCCAGGAACTGATGGATTGCTTCTTCGCGGTTGTCCACGGCCTGAACCGCAGGCTCCTGGTCCCACAGCAGACCTGCTATTCGACGGACGGCTGTCAGCCTATCGACCAGTGTGCCGTCCAGGTCAAACAATGTGGCGCTAATTGAGTACACGAATCAACAGTCTTTTTCGTTGGTTGGTGCGGGGGAACCTGCCCGACGATACTACGGTTAATTCCCTATCACTTTAAATGCAGAAGGGGGGG
>JBBDMW010000075.1:53765-163881 GCA_040878005.1 Dehalococcoidia bacterium | reverse complement strand
GGCTTAACCGGCTGCCCTTCCAGACTTATCTGAAAACTACCGTCTAGCGGCGGCCCTCTTCTACTTTCCAGCTATACTCAACGGTGCCCTTCGCTCGTCCTGCCTCGTCTATCTCGGTGTATGTCACCTTGATTTCCTCAAAGTTCAGGGACAGCTCTTCCGTGGGGACGCCTGATGAACTGGCTGTCCTCACATGCGGCAAGCCGGATGGCGTCAGGTCATTCTGGCGGGTATTGCCAATGTTGTAGCTGGTGACCCGTACGTTCTTCAACTCGTACGCGTAGTACGTGGTAGAAACGCCATCACCAAGGTTCCTGGTCAGGTGAATCTCGACGGTTGGGAATGTGCGGCCATTTACGATGGCTTCGGCCAGCTTCGGAGTTGACTTGTCAAGTTCTTTGGTGACGATGATGTCTTCTAGAACCGGAGCGCCCCTGCGGCGAGCGGCGCCGGGACCTGTCGATGTGGGCGCGACAATTCCCTGGTTGAAGCTGAGAATATCGCTCCAGCCATCGTGGTCCTTGTCCTGAGATTCGCCCTCAATTCCGCCGAACTTTATGTACGCAGCGCTTGCGCAACCGGGACATGATGCCGAAGCATCAAGTTCGGGGCCAGTCTTGGTCTGAGCGTTGACGTTGTTCGCTGCAATCGCTCCGGCTGATCCCACAACGGCGATCACCATGACCATTATGAGAAGTGGAACTCTCTTTGCAGAGGCCACGTTAAATTTGAACACTGTAGGCTCCATTCTTGGACGTAAATTTAGGAATGGCATTCTACGGAATTTTTAGCCACTTGAACCGGCACAATGGCAAATTGCCCTGGGAGAGGCCTTTAACGGGGTTCGTCCGCAGTTGCCTCCAGGTCACGCGTAATCTCGCCGGTCAATTTTTCGTAGTAAGCCCGTATTTCGGGGTCAGTAATCTTTTCGCCAGCAGACTCGAACATTCCAGATATGGCGTCCTTGAAGATTTTTTCCATATCCGGCACCCATGATGTGAGCGACTCCTGCAGGCCGCCTTCGCCGTCTGCGCTGGCCGGGGCCATTGCCGTAACCAGCATGGCGCCCATGATCATCCCGACCACAATTCCTAGTATTGTGCGCTTCAAGAGCCCTCCCCCTTCGTCCTGCTAACGATTGCGTGATGCGGCGTGTCCCCGAGCGCATCCCATGAACGTTGTGGTCGGTCTATGGCGAACGACCTGACGACCCCGTGCCAAGCCTGCACCTGCCCGCCCTTTACGGGCTTGCTTTTGGGCACGTTCAGGACTTCCACCAGCGCCTTGTCCACCGCCGTGTCGAAAGCACCAAGCGCCTCGCGGTCAACTTTTGGATCTATATATGGAATCGACCATGAAGCCGAGTGCACAGCATCTGCCAGGCAGTCGCCCTGACTCACCGTTTCCGGCAGGAGGTAAGACCACTTCAAGCCGCAGCTTCGCGGGAACATCGCCAGGCTCCGGCGGTCGGTGTGGGGCGAGATCATGACGATGGCTGTAGTGGGGAGCGCTTTGCGAATGGCGTGGGCCGTGTCTATGCCGCCGAAGTCATAGCCCATGTCGATGTCGACAACCGCCACGTCTGGGCGTAGCAGTACCGTGCGCTCCACCGCTTCGCCACGAGTGATCGCCCCGCCTAAGATGTGCATACGGCTGTTGTGCCGCAACCGGGCAGACATGTCTTCGACGAACCGGGCGCTGTCGCCCATCACCAGCACCTGCGTTAGCGAAGGTCCATTTGCATGCCGCCGCAGCCTGAGCCTCGTTACCTTGCTTTTCCGGTGCTTCGTCGTCATTAACCCGGTCCCTGTCAATGTTCTGGTGCGAGCCGTGCCTGCGTCCCGTCAGTGGAATAGTGGGGGGTAGCACCCATCGGCAATAGGGCAAACGGTCAACTGCTGCGAGCCAAAAGGCTCGTCACTGTGAGCCAATTGGCCAAAGCTTTATGACACTGGTGGCAGCGCGCAATTCCGGAGCGCCTTCGGGAAATAGAGCGTTGAGTGCGCCCGTAGCGCGGGCCAGGGACCGGGGCATGACGTAATGGAAACGCGTATTAACACACATGCGGAGAGGTTCCGGGCACTGTTCCGAGGCCCTGCCTCCGCCGTGCTGGCTTCGAATGGTTGGGCGGTGCCGTTGAACCTGGGACGGGTGGCGGATCGGGCTCCAGTGCCCCCTTTTGAAAATGGTGTTGTCAACCTGTTGACCCTTACGTAGCGTCAGGGTTTAACGTACTTCACGAGGTGAGCGAATGACGTACTCGGTGAAGGCAGTCGCAGACATGGCCGGGGTGAGCATCCGGGCCTTGCATCACTACGACCAGATCGGGTTGCTCAAACCTGCGTCGGTCAGCCCTTCTGGCTACCGGCAGTACACGGACGCTGACCTGGAGCGACTACAGCAGGTGCTGTTTTTCCGGGAGCTTGGCTTTGGCCTGAAGGAGATCGGGAAGATCGTGGACAGTCCAGCGTTTGACCGGAAGGAGGCGCTGACCATGCACCGAAGGCTGCTTGTGGAAAAGCAAAGGCGCATCGAGTCGCTCATCAGGGCGGTGGATCAGTCGATAGACGCAATGGAAGGGAAGGAGACGATGGACAGGGAATCTATGTTCGGGGCCTTCGATGAGTCCGAAATCGAGGCTTACCGGGAGGAAGCGCGCCAGCGTTGGGGCGACACCGATGCATACAGGGAGAGCACCCGGCGTGCGGCGAGGTATGGCAAGGCAGACTGGACGGCAATCCAGTCTGAGAGCGACGAGATCAACCGCGCCCTTGCCGGCCTGATGGACCAGGACCCGGCGAGCAGGGACGTGCAGGAGTGGGTTGGCAAGTGGCACCGGCTCATCAATGACCGGTTCTACACCTGCCCGCCGGAAATGTTCCGCGGCCTGGGCGACCTTTACGTGGAGGACGCAAGGTTCACGGCTTTCTACGACAAGTACAAGCCCGGCCTTGCGGCGTTCCTTCGCTCAGCCATGCATGCCTACGCGGATGGCGTGGCGAAGCAGTAGAGGTTGGGGACGCTCTCATGTGCCCGCCGCAGGTGTCTTACAACGGGCAAAACAAGTAGATGAGGCGTGAAGTGATTGAGAGCTTCCCGCCTCATCTACTTACCAACTGCCATTTCTGCATGCTACACGGCTTCCGGAATAGTCGAGTTGTTAAGAACAGAACGATACTGTTTCGTGCGGGCAGCGCAACCAGGCGACGAAACCGCCCTGTATGCACTACATGTAGGCTGATAGAGTAGGTGACGATTGAACGTTCCGAAGGGACGTTGCTGACCTTCCATTATCAGGCGGTGCCCTGTCATGATTGCAAGCTCTGGCCATCGGACATCTGCTGAAGGGGGCGCGGCGCACCGATCAAAGATCAGTGACGGGCTGCTGCTAGCTTCCACCATCGGAGTCCTTGCTGCTGACGTGATCCTGATGGTCTGGCTGATAGGCGCATTCACCTTTCAGCCGCACTTCAGCTTCGCCGAGATATGGCATATCTCGGCGCTCCTGCTGGTCATCCTCGCCCTGGGGACCGGTGCGGGCCTCGGAATCATGGTGAGCCTCGGGACTGGAGGCGGGACCGGTGCATCCTGGCGGCCATTTGCAAGTGCATCAGCGCGGATGGCGATGCTGGGCCTGGCTTTTCTGGGGCCGTGGGCATGGGCTCCGGCCTGGCTCTGGGAAGCCTTTGGCGTGGGCCTCATGGGAATGACGATGCTCAGTCTCATACCCACCACCGTACTGTTGTTCATTCTGTCGCTGGTTCACCTCTTTCGGCCGCGTAGCATTCCGAAGGACAGAACCGCGTGAGACAGCAGCGGGTCACCGGCCTGTGCTACGCAACACCATTAACCACGCATTCGTTGCATTCGTTATCTTCTTCGGACAGTGACCGCGCAGGCCAGGGCGCTGGTTATGCCTCGGCTTGCGTTATTCCTGATCCTGCCCCTGAATGCGCCGTAGACGCCATTACCGCAGCAAAGAGCATCGCCAGCATGGACGGCAGGTACAACAGGCCGATTGACCATATGCCCATGGCGCAGAAGAGGAACATAGTTGCGGTCGCCACCCACAACGTGGCTCGCGGGGTGCCCCTGTCCAGTCGGCGGGTCACAAGGAAACCGGCAGCGGATATGAGCGCCAGCACTGCGGGCACCACATTCGAGTGGATCAGGTAAAAGAACTGTGCGGCAACAACCAGCAGGAGTATCACTGCCACCACCGGCAGCGTGGCGCGGGCATTGCGTGGCGCAATCTCACGAGCGGCGGCCAGTCCCGCACCAGTCAGCAACAGTGGGAGGGCAAGGAGCGCCAGCACCCACGTCCCGTTCACCTCTACGAACGTGGCACTACCACCGGAA
This sequence comes from Dehalococcoidia bacterium, assembly GCA_040878005.1. Classification (GTDB taxonomy): domain Bacteria; phylum Chloroflexota; class Dehalococcoidia; order Lucifugimonadales; family Lucifugimonadaceae; genus JBBDMW01. The sequence goes on along the minus strand of JBBDMW010000075.1, from coordinate 159,522 downwards.
CTGGACTGGTAGGTGGGCACGAGCGCGAACGCAAGGGCTACAGCCCAAGCCATCCCATGGGCGATCAGCGCAGAAATAAAGCTCGCGCGCCTGTGATCCATAGCCCATAGGATAACCCGAAACTGAACGGTTTCAACTGTACGTTGGGCGTGACTGGCACTGGGCGTAGGTTGTCGTTTGCGAGGGCCTTCATCCACATGATGCCAGATGGCCCAACTCGACCGATCAGACCATCGCCACCAGCGGTTCAATGTGCCTGGGGTCTGGCTTGAAGCCGATGCCCAGCCTGTGGAATATCTCCACAACGCAGTTGTTGAACGGCGTCGGTATGCCAGTCTCGCGGCCTTTCTCAGCCACGTAGCCATTCAGGTAATCGATCTCCGTCCGCCTGCCCTTCAGCACGTCCTGAAGCAGTGATGGCTTGCCGTTGCCCGCGCCGTTCGCCTGGCCCATCATCACCAGTTCAAGCTCCTCCACACGGCGTCCCTCGGCGGCATCGATGTACAGCGACGATTCCGCTCCGTACACCAGTCCGACCTCCATGCCCAGTTTCGCCGCCACCCGGAAAGTCTCTGCGCCAATTTGAACCGCGACGCGTCTCACCTCGGGAATCGTGCGCACCTGTGCCGTGCCGTAGCCAGTCAGGCCGGCCAGCGAGTTGGTCATGCAGTTGACGCCCAATTTGGACCAACGCTCGCCCCACAGGTTCGTCGTCAGCTTTGCATCGGCTACATGGCCCATCAACGCGGTAATCTCTTGCGCCCGCTCGGTTTCTGATCCGTCCAGTTCGCCAATCTTGAACCCGAGCGGATAAGAGTCTGTGCGAACGACGTGGCCCGGCTCATAGCACCCTGCGCCGATGGTAGTTATGCAACCCACCGTTCGTTCGCGCCCGGCCACTGCTGCCACGCGGTCATCATTTATGGCGTTCTGCACGCTCAAGACCGGTGCGCCGGGTGTCAGATATGGCAGTATCAGCGCAGTCGCCCACTCCGTGTCATAAGACTTCACGGCGATGAATGCCACGTCGAACGGCTGCTCGATGTACTGGAGCTCGTGAATGTGGATCGCCCTGGCCGGTGCTGTGAGCTCATCCTGTGGACGGGTGATCTTCAGGCCGTTGTGCCGGATGGCCTCCACGTTCTCCGGCCACATGTCCACCAGCGTTACGTCATACCCCGCCAGTGTGAGCATGCCGCCTATATTTCCACCAATAGCCCCTGCGCCGACGATCCCGATGCGTTTGAACATTTTGCGTTATCTCTCCAGGTGATCTTGCAGGGAGGAGGACGCCCCTGCTCCCTATCGGCCGCTTCGAGGCCCACCAGATCGTACCTGTCGATACGCCGGAATGAAACGCGCGATTAAGAAAGGAGTACGTTCATTGCACTCCTGCGAAGACCTACGCCTCTCAAGAGACGACGGTGGCGAGGCCGGAATTGACGGAGCTTACGGCCCCGGATTCAAGACAACCTTGATGCACTCGTCATCCTTTTCGCGGAAGACCTTGTAAGCTTCCGGCGCCTGCTCCAGCGGCAGCCGGTGGGTGATGATAAAGCTCGGGTCCAGTTGCCCCTGCACAATGCGGTCCAGGAGCGGACGCATGTATCGCGGCATGTGCGTCTGGCCCATCTTAAAGGTGAGGCCCTTGGCGAAGGCGGCGCCCATGGGCATCTTGTCGATCACGCCGCCGAACACGCCCGGTATCGACACCGTTCCGCCTGGCCGGCAGGCCTGGATCGCCTGGCGTAGCGCTGTGGGGCGGCCGGTTTCCAGGCGCACGGTTTGTTTCACGCGGTCGTAAATGCCGCCAGGGCCGGTGCTGTGTGCCTCCATGCCCACAGCCTCTATCGCCGAATCCGGCCCGCGTCCGCCGGTAAGCTCCTTGAGGAACTCAACCAGGTCGTCCGTCTCCTCATAGTTGACTGCATACGCTCCGCTATGCTCCTCCGCCATACGCAGCCGCTCGGGGAAGCGATCTATGGCGATTACACGGTCTGCACCAAGGAGGAGGGCGCTCACCGCAGCCATCTGTCCTACAGGTCCCATGCCCCAGATAGCCACGATGTCGCCGGACTGGATGCCGCAGTTCTCAGCGGCCATGTAGCCCGTCGGGAAAACGTCGCTCAGGAAGAGGACTTTCTCGTCGTCGAGATCTTCCGGTACAGGCAGCAGCCCAATGTCTGCAAACGGCACCCGCACGTATTCAGCCTGGCCGCCGGCGTACCCTCCATAGAGGTGCGAATAGCCGAACAGCGCTGCGCCGGGGAAGCCAAACATCGTGGCCAACATGCGCCAGTTGGGGTTGCTGTTCTCACAGAGCGCCCATAGCTCCCTGCGGCAGTGGAAACAGTTACCACAGGAAATGCTGAAGGCCGAGACTACCCGATCCCCCTGCGTAAGGTTCTTTACCTCGCGACCAACCTCAACGACCTCGCCCATGAACTCGTGGCCAAGGATGTCGCCCTTCTGCATCGTGGGGATGTAACCGTCATAAAGGTGCAGATCACTGCCGCAGATGGCAGTGGATGTAACCCGCAGGATTGCGTCACGCTGGTCGATTATCTCGGGGTCCGGGACCGTCTCTACGTCAACTTTGCCCGTGCCTTGCCAGCATAGTGCTCTCATGTCTCCATCCTCTGCATTGCCGCCGCCAGGAACTGGCGTTGTCCGTGCGGCTGGCCGGCGATGGTTGGTATCCGGCCTGCTTCCATGATCTGCTTGAAGCGGTACAGGTCCTCGTCCAACTGCTGGGAAGGCTCCTCCCCGAACAATTTCGCGATGGTTGCACCCACCCTGCCGCCAGGTGGAACATAGCGAATCATCACGCTCACCTCGGTGCCGCGGTCACCGGACGCTGGCCTGAAACGGACCTCACCGGAGTGCTCCACTTGAGAGCCGGAAAGCGAACGCCATGTGATGTATTCGTTCGTCCGTTCCTCGTGGATCTCGGCGTCCCACTCCACTGTCTGACCCAGGGGCGCTTTTGCCACCCAGTGTGAGCGCTTGTCATCCAGCACAGTGACCGACTCAACGTGGTCCATGAACTGTGGCAGGTGTTCGAAGTCTCTCCAGTAGCCGTACAAATCCTCTGCGGACCTGAGCACGGTCAGCGTCTTCCTGATGCGCCGCGCTCCGCTCTTCTCTCTTACCTGTAGCGCCACGGCACCCTCCCTGTTCTGTCCTGGCTTGTGCGGCCTGAAAATCACCACATGAGGCACGTCCGTTCTTGATGACCCGTGGTGTGCGGCAGCGCAAAGCCACTATTGCGCCCAAGCTCAAGCGCGATTCGCACTGCGTCTATGCGATAAAAGACATGGTTGCAACGCCCGCTGCAAATGCTCATCCCCCATTCCGGCTAACCTCTGCGCTGCTTTGGCGCCGTTCGGTTGATGGTTGGGGAAGCGACTTAACGCTTTCTGCACTGCGTGCGGTAGCCATTGTGCGACACCATAGGGGCAATCGACGGTACGAATGCCCTTCTGGTCAAGGGGCGTCACTGCCCGGTTACACCGGGGGCAATGCTATTCAGACCTGTCCAACCGCTCCACGATAATCTCGCCCGCCCTCTGCGCTGCATCGCTGAACGGCGTCAGCACCAGATCGGCGCCCGCTCCCTGCACAGCTTCGGTGTCCTCCGGACGCGGCGCAGTCAGGGCTACTTTTCCGCGATACCCCGCCTGTCGCAGGTTCTGAGCCACCTCGTGGCCTGCCTGTACGGACGGTATGCTTGACACCACCCAGCGGGTCTCCGAAAACGGCAGATACTCATGGATGTCCGGGTCCGTGGCATCTCCATATATCACCCGTCCGCCATTCAACCTGCGGCTTGCCACCGCCTCGGGGTCAAAATCCATTGCCAGCACCTCTATCCCGCGTCCCACAAGGTCGTCCAGTATCCCGCCGCCATATCGGCCCACGCCGAACAGGATCAGTTCAGTCCGCCCGCTCGCAGGAACCCCGCCCGAAATTTCATCCCGGTTGAGGGCGGATCGCTCAAAGATTCCAAGCAGCGGCGCAACGCGATCATAGATGGCGTGCGAGTAGAGGATCAGGTAGGTAGATGTGCCTATCGTGATGATCCCAACAAGTGTCACGAGGCCCAGAGTTTCGCTATCAATGTGGCCCAGCGACACACCGAGAGCGGCCAGTATCAGTGAGAATTCGCTGATCTGCGCCACAGTCAGGCCCGCCAGGAAGCCCGTGCGCTTCCGATACCCCATTGCGCCCATGATGGCGACGACGATCAGGGGGTTCCCGACGAGTACAAAGACGGAGAAGATCAGGCTCGGCCATATGTTTGCGCCAATGTGCGTCAGGTCCAACGTGGCGCCAAGACTGATGAAAAAGAAGAGCAGTAGAAAGTCACGCAGGCTGGTGAGGCGGCTTGACAGCGCGTTCCTGTAATCGGTCGGGGCGAGTGCCACACCGGCCAGGAACGCTCCCACCTCCTGGCTGAAGCCAATCCACTCCGCCCCGGCAGCCAGACCAACTGCCCATGCGATTGCGCCCAGCACCAGCAGTTCCTGCGACCCGGCCAGCACGCGCACGGCAGTGGGCAGTACGAACCGCATCATCAACCCAACGACGACCAGCATGCCGGCGCCCCTTGCCATGACCAGCAGCACCTCCTGCAGCCTCGTCTCCTCCTCCGATCCGACTCCGAAGGAAGAGAGGGCGATCAGCACGACGATCACCACCATGTCCTGGACAATCAGGAATCCAACCGCTATCCGCCCGTGCAGGGAGTCAATCTCCCTCTTGTCAGACAGTAGCTTGACGATGATGATCGTGCTGGAGAACGTGAGGGCTACTGCAACATAGATGGCGGGGACCACATCCAGCCCGAGGGCCAGGGCAATCAGGAAGCCCACCAGTGATGTGAAGCCAACCTGCCCCAATCCAGTTGCCAGGGCGACTGGACCGGTGCGGCGAATGGTTTCAACGTCGAGCCGCAGGCCGACCACGAAGAGCAGGAGCGCAATGCCCACCGTCGCCAGCAGGTCCCACAGGTCGCGGTCGGTAACGAGGTTCAGCCAGAGGGGACCGACCATGATCCCGACGCCGATGAAGGCAATGATGGGCGGCTGCCGAAGCACCCGGGCCAGCATGCCAGCCGCGGCAGCCAGCGCAAGCACCACGGCGAAGCGCAGGAACAGGTCGTCCGCAGATATGTCTAGTGGCATTCAACGCACCGTTCAGACTGCGTGGACACGAGTTGTACGATCGGTGCTAACGATGCAGGTGCGAACGCGCAGTTCTTGTCCGCTGTGCGCTTCCACAGCGTGAGCCAAAAATCGGATGACCAGAGAGGACCGTCAATCTCCAGCCACGGCTCGTGAGTTGGCATCAAGGCCGGGACCAGGACCAGTTTCCAGTTTATGAGTCTCCCACACGTAATGTTTCCAATCGGGGACGGTTCAGTAGGCGAAGAGAATCCGTTAGGGTGGGAGACAATACCGGAGCAAGGGCGCCAATCTTGATGAGGGTGGAGTTGACCTTTAGGTCGTGGCAGATAACTGAACAGAGACCCATCGAAGCCAACCTCCGGCGGCCTGCCGACCTTTCGGTGCCCGAGCCTGGCCCCCACCAACTGCGGATTAAGGTGGGAGCGACGGGTGTTTGCCATACCGACCTGCACATCGTCGAGGGTGATCTGCCGCCCCATGGCCTGCCTCGAACGCCGGGCCACCAGGTAGTCGGAATGGTGGATGCCACTGGTGAGCAGGTCACGGAGTTCAACATTGGTGATCGTGTGGGCGTTGGCTGGCTCCACTCCACGTGCGGCCGCTGCGCCTATTGACGGCCGGGCCGTGAGAACCTGTGCGCTATCTTCACCGGCTACGACGTTGATGGCGGGTACGGCGCGTATGCAATAGCGAATGAAGGGTTCACCTTCAGTGTGCCCGAGGCATTTTCTGATGTTGACGCGGCCCCGCTGCTGTGTGGAGGGGTGATAGGCTACCGCGCCTATCGGTTTGCCGACGCTCGCCCCGGCAGCACTATCGGGCTGTACGGCTTCCGCTCATCAGCCCACCTCGTGGCTCGGATAGCGGTTGCCCAGGGGCTGGACGTGCGGGTTTACACCCGCGGCAAACATCATCGTGAACTGGCGTTGCGACTGCGCGCATCGTGGGCAGGCGCTGCCGAGGATGGCGGCCCGGACGAACTTGACGCTGCGGTGATCTTCGCCCCTGTCGGGCCACTTGTGCCCGTGGTCCTTAAGTCGCTCCGCACAGGTGCATCCCTGGTGCTGGCAGGCATTCACATGAGCCCGGTCCCGGAACTGCAGTACGAACTGCTGTAGGGTGAAGGGGTATTGAGGGCCGTAGCCAACTACCCCGTGCAGGATGCCCGGGAACTGCTCTGTCTGGCCCCAGCGGCGCCGCTGCGCACCGTGGTGCAAACCTTCCCGGTGGACGAAGCAACGCACGCCCTGCGGGCCCTGAAGCACGGAGACATAGAAGGCATCGCCGTGCTGATCGTCGAATAGCCCAACTTCCGCCGCCCGCACCCTTACGGCGTGATGTGCACCTTTATGGACCCTGAGGACTTGTTGTACGCCGTGTCGAAGCCCTTTTGTATGTCGTCAAGCGAATAGGTGTGCGTGACGATCTTCCTGAATGGGATACCGCCCTTTGCCAGCAGGTCGATCGCCACCTCGTAGTCATGCTTGCCGTCGATCACCCCGTAGCAGGTCGTGAATACCAGGGCCACCTCGTTCAGCATTGGCTTCAGGAAATCGAACTGCAGCGGATCCCTGAAGCCGCCAAGAACGATCACCTTCCCCTGCGGCCTCGTCGAATCCACCGACTGCTGAAGCGTGTCGATCTTCGTTCCGCCGATGGACTCCACCGTCACGTCTGCGCCCAGGCCGCCGGTGGCATTTCGTACAGCGTCTTCCAACTCGCCCTTGCCCGAGCCGGTCACCATGTCAGCCCCAAGCGTTTTCGCCGCCTCTGCCTGCTGGGGATGACGTGCGGAAGCGATTATCCTGGCTGCACCGAACGCCCTCGCCGCCACGATGGCCGCCAGGCCAATCGTCGCCGAACCCACCACTGCCACCGTGTCGCCTGGCTTCATGCCGCCAAGCCTCAGGCCATGGACGGATACCGCCAGCGGCTCCACCAGCGCACCGTCTGCCCAGTCCAGGTTGTCGGTCAACTTGAACAGGCCCTCTGGCCTGCGAGTCATGTACTCAGCGAATCCTCCACCAGTGTCTGGCGCCGGCCAGCGGCAGTGCCTGTACTGGCCGTACCGGCAGTAGTAACACTCCATGCACGCGCGGCCCGCACCGATCATCTCAATGGCCACTCTGTCACCGGGACGAATGCGGTGCTGGCCGGGCGGCGCTTCCACCACCTCTCCAGCCACCTCATGGCCCGACGGCAGGGATTGCGGCTCCTTGCGCTCGTTCGTCATGTGCAGGTCGGACCCGCAGATGCCAGTCTTGCGGACCCGCACCAGGGCCGATCCTCGAAAGCGGTCAGGCATGGGCACCTGCTTGACCTTGTATTGCCTACGCGTCTGGTCCAGCGCCGCCTTCATAGTGTCTGCCATGACTGTGGCCTCCCCGGCCCAAGTGTTCCTCTAACCCGCACACGGCAACGCGCCGCGGCCAATCCGCCAGATATTAACTGAACCTGTCAGGCCGCTGCGCCAAACGGCGCTCTATACGCCCAGGACGTCACCCTCGTTAAGCCCGGACGCCGCCGCATACTCAGCAGCTGGAATCTTCTTCGAACCGGGGGGCTGAACGCGCTTCACCAGCAGGTTGCCGCGTGCCGTGGCCACTTCGAACCCATCATCGCCAACTGAAACCACAGCCCCCGGAGTCACACCCTGCTCAGCAGACCTTGGCTCACAATCGAATATCTTCAGTCTTTCGACCCCATGCGATGTGTGGGCGCCCGGCTGCGGGTTGCATCCGCGAACCAGGTTATAGACCTGCTGCGCAGGCTTCGACCAGTCGATCTGTGCGTCATCAGCGCCGCACCAGCTTTCGTAAGTAGCCTGGCTCTCATCCTGCGGAATCTTCAGTGCCCGTCCTGAGCGCACAAGGTCAATCGACTCCATGATCGCGTCGACTCCCATCGGGAACAGTTGGTTGAAGTACAGCGACCCAACCGTATCGTCCGGCCCGATAGCCACCGACTTTTGAAGCAGGATCGGTCCGGTGTCCAGGCCGTCATCCGGCCAGAAGATGGTGAGGCCCGTCTCAAGCTCCCCTGAGATGATGGCCCAGTTGATGGCGCTCGGCCCCCTGTGCCTCGGCAGCAACGATGGGTGGTACTGGATGGTGCCCTGTGGTGGAAAGTCAATCATGTTCATGGGCACGATGTCGGTCACGTAAGCCATGACGCAGAGGTCCGGTGCAAGCGCCTTGAACTGGTCGATGGCCTCCTGGTTCCTCATGCGCTTGAACTGGAACACGGGCACGCCCAGCTCCTGCGCCGCAGTCTTGATGGGGTCCGCCGGCCGGCCTTCCCGGTCAGGAGGGCAGAACACCCCCGCCACCTGGTCGTCACCGCGCTCGGCAATGGCCTTCAGCACCGCCTCACCAAAGGTAGACTGGCCAATAATTGCAATCTTCATACTCGAATTAATCCCCCGGAAGCAGGCGCATGACCGTGATCCACGACAACAAAGAAGCCTACCACCATGCCATGCCAACTCCACAAACAAAATGAGCGGAGGCCTGTTACAGGCCTCCGCTCATGTCCAACTGCTTTGGAGTGAGCTACTCGGTCACGGTCACTGTGGCCGTCATGTTCGGGTGAACCTCGCACCAGTACGCAAACGTCCCCGCCGTCTCAAATGTGTGGCTGAACGTATCGTTCTGGAAAAGGTCGGGGCTCTGGAACTCCGGCCCAATCTCCACCGGCTCGCCGTGAGTCACGGTATGCTGCGGACCGTCCAGGTTCTCCCACGTCACAGTGGCGCCAACCGAAACCGTCAGGTTTGGCAACTCGAAGTTCTGGATCGTCGCGTTCTCGGAACTCTCGCCGGTTCCGTTGGTTGGCTCTTCACCATCGGACGGCGTCCCAATGTTGCCGCACGATGTGTAAACCGAAATCTCATCGGCAGACCTGTGGACATTGACCGCGAATGCACCCGATACCAGGTCGTCCAGAGCCGCATCCACTGTTGTGACCGACCGACCGTCCACCATGCTTGTCAGTGGGTAGTCCACGCTGCCAAGGTCCTCACAGGACCCGGCGTGAATGTGGATCGGCTGGGGTGTCGAAAGTCCGCTTGCCGTTACTTCGACCGCAACGTGTGTTTGGCTACCATCCTCAATGAGCGTCACGTAGCCATTCTGGTTGGAGTCGTTCATCGCAGTCATGGGGAACGACTGCACCGACGCCTGCGCCGGGAAATCGCCGCACGCAACGTACGTCGATATCTGGGGCTGCGACTGGTGAACGTTCAGTGCAAATACACCGCCTTGAAGCAAAGCAGGCAGGCTAACCGGCACCACCGTGCTTGACGTGCCAGCCTGCACATTGTTCAGCGGGTACGTGACCCCGCCGAGGTCATCGCAGGTGCCGGTGTGAATGTGCGCCGGCTGCTGTATCCCGGAGGGACCGGCGGAGATGGTTACGACCACCTCAGTCTGCGTGCCGCGCGGGTTAAGCTGCACGACGCCCGACTGTCCGGAACTGTTGAGTTCGTTCACAGCCAGGATTACCGGCGTGTTGGCCGTCACCGGGGCTTCCTGCACCGACGTCTCAGGGATGTCGCCACACGCCGTGTAGACCGCAATTTCTGCGCCAGACTTGTGAGCGTTGACCGCGTACCCGCCGGTGAGCAGCATTTCTATCGCCGCATCGACTTCGGTTACGGACCTGCCATCCATCACACTCGTGAGGGGGTAGTCCACGCTGCCCAGCTCGGCACAGCTGCCGGAGTGGATGTGCACAGGCTGAGCCACGCCGCTGGGGCCACTGGCAACGCTGAGCGCCACCCATGTCGTGTCACCGGCCGGGATGAGCGTGGCAATTCCAGGCTGGCTGGAGCCGTTCTGCTCAGAAAGTCCGATAGATACCGTGGTCCCCGCCGCCGGGATGTCACCGCAGGCGACGTAGTTGGCCATTGCGGTGGACGACTCATGGACGTTTATGCTGCTCAGTCCCTGCCGGAGGTTTGGCAGGCTGACGTTGATCGTGGTCCTGGACGTGCCATTGACCACGTTGTCCAGAGGGTAGTCTATTCCGCCCAACTGGTCGCAGCTTCCTGCGTGCACGTGGATGGGCTGCGGCACGCTCTGCCCGCCTGGACCTATCTCAACGACCACCTCGGTCTGGGATCCTCTTGGGTACAGGGTTGCAATGCCGGCCTGGCCGGAATCGTTCTGCGCGTGGACAGGGACGACAATAGCTCCAGTGCTGACCACGGCCGTGGAACCTGGATCACCAGGAGGGCCCTGCTCACCCTGTGGGCCGGCAGGGCCTTGAGACCCGGCAGGTCCCGGTTCACCCTGCGGCCCGGCCTCACCGGCAGGACCCTGTTCGCCGGCCGCGCCCTGCGGCCCGGCGTCACCCCGTGGACCGGTATCGCCGCTGCAGGCGGCGAGGGCGAATATGGCTATAAATAGACCAGCAAGGAGAAGGTGGCGCTGCTTCGAACCGCGACTACCCCTGCTCAACGTATGCATCATGGACATTAGCTTTGCTCCACATTACGATCTAAACAACACGTGTTCCGCGTCCGACTGCATGGGATCACGCACAGCCGGCGCGGAGTCGCCGGGCGCATTCTGAGGCTGGTCCGCGGAACTCACCACAGAAACGCCAAACCGATTTATGCCTTACGAGTCGGCTTACGCATGATCAGCAGACATGGTTTCAATCTAATACCTGACCGTTGCGAAAAAGTTACGTGCGTTTGCGTTTGCCAATGCAATCAATAAGATTGCGTGAAAATGACTGGCGCCAATCCCATGAATCACAATTCCGAAGAAACGCCGCCTGAGATGGACGTGACGCCCGGAGATGCGGCGTCTTACTTTGCACGCGGCCTCAACTCGGCGAAGCTTGGCTTCCCAGACAGCGCCGCAAAGGACTTCGAGGAGGCGGCCTGGCTGGACCCGGAAAATGCCGAAATCCAGTTCAACCTGGGCACTGCCTACCTTTCGATGGGCATGTTCGAACAGGCTCTGTCGAACCTTTCGAAGGCAGTAGACTTGGAACCAGCGATGACGGACGCCTGGGGCAACCGCGCCGTTGCCTATGCTGCACTTGGTGACGATGCGAAGTCAGAGCGCGACGTGGAACGCGCCGTCAGCATGGGTGCGCCACCAGACGGGCTGGAGACAGTTATCTCATACGTAAAATCAAAGCGGAGGCCCACCCCCGGCCCTTAATTCATCAGTGGCCGCCAGTTAAATGATCCTGGCGCTCACATGGCAATGCGCCACAATGTTGCAGGGAGGTTGATATGGCAGGACTTTCAGACGCCGAGGTGACACAGAGGCTGGCAAATCTGCCGGGCTGGAAGCAGGACGGCAACGCCATTACGAAGACGTTCGAGGCCGAAACGTTCGCGTCCGGAATTGAATTCGTGCGCAAGGTGGCTATGACCGCCGATGAGATGGACCATCACCCGGATATAGACATTCGCTACACGAACATCACGTTCAGGCTGACTTCTCACGACACTGGTGGCGTAACCGACCGTGATCTTCGGCTGGCAACGGAGATCAACGACCTGGCGTAGCCGTCCTCACCCGCGGCTCGTGAAGTTGCTGTCGTAGGCGGAGTCCAGCGCCAGTATCCGCAGGTACCTGCGAACGGCATCGAACGCGGCAGCCACTGAGCCGGGCGGCACAGGCGGCTCATCAGCATCCATTGACGCCACTAGGTGCTCGGCCAGGAAATCCGCTTCGGCACGCGCCAGCGGCGTGTACTCCTCATGACGGATCAACAGGTCCAACGGCACACCGGCCTCTACCAGCCGTGAGAAGGCGCGGGCAACGTTGATGTCGCGGCGGTCGTGCATGGATTCTTGTCCCTGGATGCTCCTGGGCCGCCTGATGAGGCCGTGTTCCAATAGCTGCCGGTACACACCGGCGTCCAGTCCGGTCTCATTGAGCATGTCATCGGCTGACATCGCGGCTGGGCGTGCAGGCTCGGCACGCGCGCCAGCCTTGCCGGTGTCGGTCGCTCCAGCTTCTTCCGTGGGCGCCGGCGCCAGGCTGAGTCCCGCGGCAGGGTTCCGGCCGTTGAGCACATCCCTGATGATCCGCAATGGCAGGCCCTGGACCTGCAGTTCCTTGATCCGCCGGATGCGTTCGACTGATGTACTTGGGTAGAGCGCCCTGGTCCGGCTGGTCTTGCGCGGCCTGGGCAGCACTCCGTAGTTGACGTAATAGTTGATGGTGGCGGTGCTGACGCCTGTGAGTCCCGCCAACTCCCCAACGGACATGTCACCTTCACTCGTAGAAGGTGATTGTTCTTCGTTCTCGGTATCGCTCATCGTGATTCAGCATCAAGTCCGGCTACTGGGTGTCTGGTGGAGCGTGGGTGGCTTCGCAGCATACTAACTGCACAACGTCCCGGAGTCATGCCGGAACAGGGCGGTTTGGTTACGGATAGGGCAGCGCCGCTGGTTTCAATCTCGTGACCGTCCACGCACGCGGGTATGCTGCGGGCGTAACGCAAAACGTCCGTCAGTGAAAAGTTACGCGCCTGCCCTGCCACCGCAGGAAGCGGACCCCAGCCACGTGTGTGGGTTGCCGGCCCAGCACCACCCGAGTCTCGGCCTGCCATGGCTGATCCACATTGCCGGGACTCTCTTGTCGCCACGGCGAGAGCCGAGCATGGAGAAGCAGTTGTAGCGTCGCTTGTCCGTCAGCACTTCCGGAAAGTGTGTGACAAGAGCGACTCCCTCAACAATGGTGAGCGGGGAACGGTCCTCGCTTTGAATCGCAATCAACGCATCATTCGGCGTCACGTTGAGGGTTTGCTGTCCCGTGTCGACGTTCAGCAACAGGTACACCGGAACGGTCGGGACATCGAGGCCCTCGAAAGGTTTGAAGCTTCCAGTATCCACCGGGTACATGCCAACGGCGCCCGGTGCGTTGTTTATCTCAACCAGCGGCATTGCCTGTTCCGGAGATACAAGCTCGCTCTTGACCACGATGACGAACGGGATGTGCCGGTTCTCCACATCGGGTTCCGGCCCAGCGAAATCTCTAACAAGCTCTTTGAGAGGCTCAACATGCGCCATGAACTCCGCCACACTCAAGCCCGCCAGCTCGTGATACCCCTTATGGACCAGGCACTGAGCCTGCCGGTCAAACTCCTCCTGCAATCGCTCTTGCGACCAGCGGTTCATGGTGTCTGTGCAATGGTGAGATCTCATAAGATCCTGGGCCTTTTGAGTCAAGCCTGGAGTTGCCGCCGTAGCCACCGCGACAATATTCTATTCTGGCCAATCAGGCTGGTTGCCGAGGAAACTCGGCCGGGGTCGCAAGGCTGCCTTAAACTTTACGCATCGACTCGATCAACGTGAGGAACTGGCTTCCATCAATCCAATTCTTCCTGTCCGCGTTCCCGTTGTTGGTCTTCGGGTTCCGCCACTTCCACTTTTTCGTTTTTGCATACGCAATCTCACGGGTTTTCAGGTCTGAAGGCCCGCCTACGTGCCCAACCCAAATGGACTCTCCTACCTCCTTGCACTTTGCCACAATTCCTTCAAGCGACAGTATGCCGTCATAATTCTTGGTAGTTCTGTCGCCTCGGTTTTCCTCGTAAACCCTCGATGCAGCGCGTAACCTTCTAGCGGCGTAACTGTCCGGCCCGAGCACCTGCTCCGCGAGATCTGCGATCTGCTCCCAAGTAATCACTGCATCGCAGTCATACTCGCCGTCATGCTTTGCGGGCACCAAAGCCACATGAACATAAGCGTTCAGCCGTGAATCCGCATCAAAGAGGTACTTCACCTGGGACCGTTGGGAACGAAGTTGATCGTTGAGCCGAGTAAGAGATGAGGAGCCGTTGTCGAAAAATTTTCCTTCGCACACCACGAACGTTTGCCCAAGTATGAGTACCAGGTCTGGGGCGTCTCGCCGTTCCTTAGCCGTTTCTTCACCCGGGGCAGCGTCTCGCGATTGTTCACTTTCCGGAGCGTCAAAGAGTCCAGGACGCGAAAAGTGCAGATCTCGCTTGATGTGAAATTCGGTGATGACCTGTGGCTCTTCGTTGCGATCGCCAACGGAAGGGAGCCAATCAAATTCATTCATAATTTCGCCAGTGCGCCCCCGGGCTTGTTTTGGCGATAGAAGTCTCAGAAATGCGTTGATCCCGCGGTAGTCTTTCCCGAACCCCTCGAAAAGTATGAGCGGGAGCAGCGTCGCCGTGAAATAGCGCTCTGAACGGACAATGTCATCAAAACGGCCATGGTCATCCATGTTTGACCCTCCAAAGGAGTAACTTAACTCTGAAGTCCAAGACTAGCATACAAGACAAGGTGTACACGATATTCAGTTCGATTCGAGATGAATAGCCAATGGCGTGAAACGTTTTGATGGGTTGCGGCTGTCATGTTCAATAATTCAGGACATATTGACCATACAATGATGGTCTATATGTCGAGTGATTTCTATTACTGACACACGATTTCCTTGATCTAGCCATGGGCAGTGGTTCGAGACCTTCAGGTTCTCAGATAGGCACGCATACAGGTGAGGTGCTGTAAAGAACTTGGGGTTTCGCTCGATAGGAGTGGCAGGCTGCGGTGAGGACCCAGTTCCGGTATTGCAACTTAGTGGCCAATTTGAAAAGCCAGCCGATTTGGATCCAACTTGGCCCCGTATACTAAAATTTGCCGGGTGCTATACTTCTCGGCGTGAATCCGGCCAGGGTCGTTGAAGATGAGTGGGTAAATGGACCGGTGCCATACCTAAACATGATAATAGCTTGGCTCATGACCCTCGTTTGGATCAAATGACATACTTTCTAAGTACATCAGCCACGACTCGATCTAATGTCCACCCTGCATTACTAGCATTTGTGTTGTTGCTGCCAGTCGCCTTTTTTATTACCGGTTGCCAAGCAGCGAAACCAGTCTCTGTCCCAGCTGAATTCGCGTCATTGTCATTCGATGAATTGAAAGATCGAGCTACTTCACCTGCGTATGATGACCTGTTCAGAAACAACGAACAATATACTGGATCAATAGTTCACTATAAGGCTCAATTAATTCAAGTTATTGAAATTGGAAACAGGCACTACCAATTCAGGGCTAGCATAAACGAAGCGCAGTATTTTTGGGAAGATATAGCATTTCTACGCTATGAAGGACCTAGATTACTGGATGGCGATGTTATTGAATTTGTGGGGACGGTAGTTGGTCTTAACACCTACACTGCTGTACTTGGCAATAAAATCACCCTTCCAGATATTAGTATTATTGATTCGCGTAGGGTTGGTGCGTTTGGCGATCTGCCAAACACCAAATCTCTTGTTCCAACTCAAGATGTAACACCTCCCGTTCTTACCCATCCAACACCAGATATATCACCTACGCCAGACATTATCATAGAAAGCAATGAACAGTTTGCAGTGACGTCCACAGCATGGACAGAAGCATGGACTGGCGACCGCACAATAATAGGTCTTATTAAGAATGAAACGAATACTGTCCTCAATGGTGTCTCCGCAACGCTTACCTATACGAATGAAAATGAGCATCGTGTGATAAATACAAGAGATGCATCAATATTGTTGGCTGGTGAAATTGGACCCGGAGAGGTGGTTCCATTTGTGTCGGGGGTCCCTGACGATGCTGATGCCCACGACTGGAATTTGCTGAAGATACAGGTTGAACAGAGCGGTTACCCTGGTCTTATCAGCAGACGCGTAGACGGACTAGAGGTACAACGGCTGGAGTATGTGGAGGGGCAAAACATTCCAGGGATCGGCATCCAAGGCGGCGTACGCGGGATCATTCACAATGGCAGTACTGCGACCCTGGGAAGCACGGAATTTCTAGAGGGATTTGATCTGGCCATAGTAGGCTACGATGCAGAGGATGAAGTCGTTTTTGTCGGAGAGGATTCGGTACGTACAGTCTTGGAACCGGGCTGGTCGGCCGACTTCGAACTCACTATTCCGGGCATAGCCTGGGGTGACCCGCGGCTAGCGACACGGTACGAAGGGCGTGTCCTATTGCGGCCAGACTTTTGATTGTAACCCCGCGATTCACCCGACTATGACTTCATCTCTCATCGAGTCCGCCTCCTGTAGGTCTTGCCACGGGGCTATCGGCGATCCTCTGCCAACCCGCCCAAACCGCAAAATCTTCCCGCCGAGTCGAAAACCACCCATCATCGAGTTGCGTATCAACTGGCAGGAAGCGAGATTACCGGTTCAGAACCGTGCACTGGGTCGGTGACTCGCTTCCAGCGCAAATGAAGGCAGGCGCACCGCCCGCAGATACCCTCCCTCGCCGGGCGGCGACGCCTGCCTCATCTCCCACTTGGCCTCTGGGCACAGTGGTCACTCCCACTTGAACAGCCTGGTGGCCACCAGGAAAGAAACCGCACCCCACACGGCCAGGCCTGCCATCTCGGCGCCCAGGTCCGTCAGACCGGCCCCGGTCGTCGTGACCGCCCTCAGTGCGTCAGCCAGGTATGTAAGCGGCAGGAACTGGGACACGCTGGTGACCCAGTCTGGCAGCACGTTGAGCGGAAAGAACACCCCTGACAGGAACATCATGGGCAACGTTACGATGTTCGCGATCGGCGCTGCGGTGTCCTCCGTCTTCGCCCAGCCCGAGATGGCCAACCCCAACGAGATGAACAGCGCTCCGCCCAGCAGCGCCAGGACCGTGATGTCAATCCATGCGGTCAGGTCGCCGTTGGCTATGGTGACGCCAAGCAAAATGATTCCGACGGCAATCAGCACGTAGGTTTGAAGCACCGTCACGACTAGCCGGGTTGTGACCTGGCCCACTAGGAAGTGCGACGGGCCTATGGGCGTGGCCTGGAGTCTCCGCAGCACACCTTGCGCCTTGAACCTGACCAGGCTGAACACCACGCCAAAGATGCCCGCCTGCATGATGGCCATGGCAGCCACACCGGGGACAAGGAACCCCTTGAACCCCTGCCCCTGGCCTGCAACGGCTTCCGTCTCGATGTCGAATCGGCTCTCGATGAGGTATTCCTCCGGTACATCGGCAACGTCCCTGAACACCCGCTCCAGCGACTGCGCCAGGACAGTGGAGATCACACCCTGCTCCTGCGTCTTGCGCAGGTCGTAGGTTGCCCTCACCGTAGACACCTGTTCAGCGCTTCCAAACCCCTCCGGAATCTCGATCACCGCATCCAGGCCGCCGGAGTTCAGCCGTTCATGGAGATCGGCGGCATCGCCGGTATCCACACCCAGCACGTCATTGTCCGGCCCTCTGAGCGAGCTTATGAGAGCACTGGACGCATCGTTTCCGGCCAGGTCGCTCACGCCCACGTCCGGCGGGTTGTACTGGTCGAAATTCATCAGGCCGAATATGCCGATGATGAGCATGGGAAAGAATAGCGCCCAGAACAGCGCCTGCTTGTTCCTGAAGTACATCTTCAATGAGGCCACGGTCAACGCGAGGTACAGGCTCATTGGTTGCTAAGCTTCCCTCAGGCTTCGGCCGGTGAGGTTGATGAACACGTCTTCAAGGGTGGCCTGCTTTACCGGGCGCTCAGAATGAAAACCGGACTCCACCAGGCGGTCGATCAGGGTGTCCGGGCTGCCGAGCTGAACTATCCGGCCGCTGTCCACGATTGCCACCCGGTCACATAGCTCCTCCGCCTCCTCCATGTAGTGGGTGGTCAGCATGACGGTTGCGCCGTCATCCCTGATCTTCTTCACCAACTCCCACATGTGACGGCGCGCCTGCGGGTCGAGTCCCGTGGTCGGCTCATCCAGGAACAGCACCACCGGGTCATTTACAAGCGCCACGGCAACAGACAGACGTTGCTTCTGGCCGCCGGAGAGCGGCTTGTAATAAGCGCGCGCCTTGTCCGTCAACTCCACCCGCTCCAGTATGGCCATGGGATCTACTTTTCGACCGTACAGCCTGCCGAACATGTCGATGATCTCTGCCAGTGTAAGGTGGTCGAAAAACGCCGCGGTCTGGAGCTGCACGCCAATGATGCTCTTCACCGCCCTGGGGTTGTGGGCTACATCTATGCCGTTGACCAGCGCAGTGCCGGAGTCGGCAGACCGCATGCCCTCCAGGATTTCCACCGTCGTTGTCTTGCCCGCACCATTGGGGCCAAGCATCCCGAAGACCTCGCCTCGCCTGACGGTGAACGATATGCCGTCCACTGCCTGGAGATCGCCGTAGCGCTTCTTCAGGTCCTTGACGATGATGACGTCTTCTGATGTTCCGCCGTTAGACCGCTGTGTCACTTGCTGTCACTCCGGTTATGTCTGCGCTCACCGGAGCATGATCCGGTGCGTCGGCTGTCTTGGGGTCACGGGTCACTATCAACAGGAGCGAAGGCAGCACCAGCAGTGACGCCGCCAACGCCAGGAAGATCATGATGGCCGTAAGCACGCCGTAGGTGGCGAACAATGGCATGGGCGCGAGGCCCATGATGGCGAAGCCAATTATGCTGGAAAGCGCCGAGGCGATCAGCGCAGTACCGGTGCCCCGTGATGCCTGTCTCAACGCCGCCATCCGGTCGGGGGCACGCCGCAATTCCTCCCGAAAACGCTCCGTCATGTGGATGGAGTAGTCGATTCCAACGCCGATGGACACAGCGCCTATGGTGGCTGTCACGAAGTTCAGAGCGAAGCCGCTCAGGTGCATGATGGCGTACAGCCACGCCACTACCAGGCCAATGGGCACGATGGTCACGAATGCATACTTCACGGATCGCATGGCGATTAGCAGCAGCAGGAACGCTGCCGCGGCCGCGATTGGAATGGACGTCTGCAGCGACTCCGTGGTTGCGTCAAGTTGGGCCTGCCGGCTGAATGGCGACCCGGTCAGCCCATAGTTGGATACGGACGGTGTCGCTGCCAGCGGCTCCAGGTTAGCTGAGAGTGAATCGTAGGCAGCAGCTACAATGCTTTGCTCCCTTGTCCCCGGCAGGAATACTGAGAAGATTGTGACGTCGCTTCCTGGCGGCAACGCAGGATCATGCGAGAGCATGGTCTTCACGCGGTCCGGCGTGTAGACAGTGGTGTTCTCATCCAGCGGAATACCTTCCGTTACAGCCAGTCGCAGGACAGCCTTCAACTGTTCACTGGTGTCAGGAATGCCATCACCATCGTTGTCGGTAAGAGTGACTCCCGTCGTTGCCTCTACACGCCCGCGGGCATACTCAGATCCGGTTATCTGCTCCACCAGGTCCAGCACCGTAAGTTCAGATGTGTTGATCTCTCCGGACGTGCTCCTGGACAGGTGCTGATTGTTTTCCATGCGTGCCATGACCGCGGCAATGGCGGACAGTGCAGCAGGATCAGATAGGTCGCCTTCAACCAGTACTGTCGCAGGCTCGCCGCCCTGGGCGCCCACATGCTCATCCAGCTTGTCCAGGCTTACCACGAAGTCAGAATCGGCGGAGAAGAAGTCCCTGGCGTCAAAGGTTGCTTCAAGCTGTAGGGCAAAGTAGACCGCCACCGCCGTGACAGTGAGCGACGCCACCAAGACAGCCCAGCGGTATGCTGCAAGGCTGGCGACCCCTTCAATTATTGAGCCGCCCTGATCGGAACGTTCATACGGCGGGTCGGCTGCGATGTCGCTCGTCCATTGCTCCGGGCGGTTCCGGCCGCGGAGCCACGTCACCAGCACCGGCACGCCAAGCGACAACGCTGCGCCCGCCATGAGCACTATGACGCCTATGAGCGGCTCCACCGCCACGATAAGTATCACGGCAGCGCCGGCGGTCGTGGCAGCAAGCAGGCCACCAGCGATCCGCCCGGCCCGTCCAATTGCTGAGCGTCTGCCACGCCGTGGCTCCAGGGCCTCGATGCGTGACAGGGCGACCGGAACGACAACTCCAAGAACAATGAACGCCGAGGTCACAGCAATGGCAGCCGCCAGCCCAAAGTGCACAACCGCCTCTATCCCGGCGGCTGCATTGGACAGGAAGGCGATGCTGTCGCTGGCAAGCGCCAGAGCGAGTGCCCCGAACACGCCGGTCATGCCAACGGCGAGAGCCCGGCGCGGCGGATAGCCAATGGACCGTTCTTCCTGGTAACGGCGCACTGCGTGCACGGCAAAGTCCACGCCCAGCGAAACCATCGCTATCGGCACAATCAGGTCGTTGATTAGTCCGCCCTTGAGCCCGACGAGCGCCGATATGCCCTGCAGCCAGATCATCAGCGCCCCCAGCCCCAGGCCGGTGAGCGCTACGGCCCAGTAGGAGCGAAGCGCTATGCCCACCACGGCCACCGCTGCGATGACGGTGAAGGTAATGAACGCACCCGCCACCTGGCCCTGCTCTTCTGACTCCAGTCCAACATCAATGGCTATTCCCCACGCGCGGTAGGTTTCTTCGTCGCCGCGGATGATCTCCTGGACGTTCCGGTTGAACTGCTCCTTGTTGGCAGTTGCGGGGTCAACAGCAAGGTCGATGGACTGCGAGCCTCCTCCCAGCCGGGCGTTGTCCGCCAGCACATTGAAGACGACGGCGGGAGAGGTCCACCAGTCAATCTCCTCGCCGTTAACCACGCGACGTTCGCTCTGTGCTTGGGTTGACAGGCCATCCCGCAGGCCTCCGCCCGCTGGAGAGGACAGGATCCGGTGCACAGCGACCTTGACCTGCTCGTCCGTGGCATCGGCCAAAGTCGTGCCAAGGAGCGGGTCTGAGGCGAGCACTTCATCCACGGCATCAGCCAACGATGTGATCCCGTCTATCGTTCTGTTGAGGTCCGTGTCGAAGTACGAATAGAGGTAACTCTGCTCTGGTAAGTCACTCGGGGCCAGCTCGCCACGTTCATCGGCGGCTGCCAGGCGGACCTGGTTGAGCAATAGCTCCCGGAGAGGGGCCGCGGTCAGGATGTCGCCGTCGCGTGCTTCGGCAATGACTGTCATCACGTGGACCGGCGATGTGAACGTGTCGTCTATCTGCTGCTGAAGGCCAGAAACGGTTCCTCCAGGGTCCTGGGACGCGTCACCACGGCTCTCTATCATGAGCATGGGGATGACCAGCAACAGCGTGGCCACTATGCCGGTCAGAATGACCCACATGGAGTTGCGGTCCAGCCACGAGCCGACTCCCCCTGGCGGTACTTTGTGATGAGGCGTTTCACTTACACCAGAACTGGAACTCAATGGTTGTCTCCAATTCCGCGTTTGGCATCGCGCTGTTCACGAGGCAAAGCGTGACGATTTTCTATCTCACGTATGGTTTCTTCCAACCAACGGATTGTGGCGCTGGTCAGAGTGCTCCCGGCGTTGACTGTCATCAGTGCGAAGAATTCCCGATCAACGGAATCGTTCTGCGAAAATTGGCCATGAAGCTCTTGGAAGTAAGCCAGTTTGTTCCGCTCTCTGTCCCGCTTCTGTCTCAACTGGCTTACCAGCCGTTCCGGCGCCATGTTCTGACCGAGGAATACACGCAGCACCGTGGGATTACGCGTTACGTCCTCTTCCGGGGCTTCGGCCTCCAGCCACTCCCTCAGTGCGGCCCTGCCTGATCCAGTGATTCGGTACACGCGTTTGTCCGGCCTTGTGTCCTGCTCTACTTCGTGGGCGCTTACATAACCGCGCTCTTCCAGGCGCCTTAGCTCCGCGTACACCTGACTCTTTGCCGGGCTCCAGTAGAAATGGCTGATGCTCCGGTCCGCGAACTGCTTCAACTCATAGCCGGACACGTCGCACAATGCGACGAGTCCGAGCATTGCAAAGGCAGTTCCGGGCAGGGGCCGTGGAGGTGTTTCAGGCATGGTCTTAAAAAACCTAGTATGAAAAGGAATAGTTCGAAAATGACTATATTCTAATTGCCCAAGGAGAGCAAGTGCATTTGCCTCTGATTCCTCTAAGATGTGCCGGGTAACTGATACAGGCGTCACAAGGCGCGACTTTTGGGATGGTTGCATTGAACTATGTGAACTTTGGTTCTGCGGGCGTAAAGGTGTCGCGCATGGCCCTTGGCCTGGGCTTCAGGGGCCAGCCTGATCCCGCGGCGGCCGAGCGAGTGGTGCTGAAGGCGTTGGACAGCGGTTTGAACCTGATCGACTGCGCCAACGTGTACGGCATGATGGACGACCGTGCGAACGCAGGACGCTCAGAGGAGATACTGGGCCGTGCCCTCAGGGGCCGTCGCGATGACGTCGTGATCACGTCCAAGGTCACCAGCCCGGTGGGGCCGGGGCCAAACGACCGCGGCGCAGGCCGCTACCACATCATGCGGGAGGTCGAACGGTCACTGCGAAGGCTACAGACGGACCGCATAGATGTGTACCTGCTCCACCAGTTCGATGCGTCCGTGCCAGTGGAAGAACAGATGCGTACCCTGGGTGATCTCGTTGTACAGGGCAAGATACGTTACGCCGGGGTGTGCAACTACCAGGCGTGGCAGGTATGCAGGGCGCTCTGGACGCAGGATCGCCTGGGCGCACCGCCGCTTATAACGGTCCAGAACCCGTACAGCCTGCTTAACCGCAGCCTGGAGAACGAGATGTTTCCGCTGGTGCGGGAGATGAGCCTCGGCGTGATGGCATACAGTCCACTGGCCGTGGGTCTGCTCAGCGGGGCGTATAGCCCGGATTCCATACCGCCTGCCGACAGCCTGTGGGGCAGCCGCCGACGCGAGAGTTTCACCAACACGATGCGTGGTCGAGCGGTAGAAGTGCTGACGACTGTGCGTGACGTGGCCCGGCGAAACGGCGCAACTGTTGCACAGGTGGCGATGGCCTGGGTGCTGGCACAGCCGGAGGTGACTGTCGCCATCTCAGGCGCTGACACGGAGGAGCAGCTCGACGACAATCTCGGCGCGCTGGATCTGGAACTGCCTGAAGAAGACATGCGCAGGTTGAACGAAGTGTCCGATGGCATGAACATGTTCCTGGACGGTACGCAGGTTGAGCCAGCCTGATGAGTCCGGCCCGGTGGCGATAATTCCCGGTAGCGGCAAAAGAGGAGAGATGCAGGTTGAAGGTATTGCTTGTCGGCGGCGCAGGCCGCGTCGGATCGTTCATCACCCCGTATCTCAGCCCGCACCATGATCTGCGCGTGCTTGACCTTCGCTCCCCGGTTTATGACACGGTGGACTTCGTGGAAGGGTCAGTGACCGATCCGGCCGCCATTGAGAAGGCGCTGGACGGGATGGACACGTTCATATGGCTGACCATGAAAAGCCCGCAGGGCGGCTCCGTGACTGACCAGTCAATCCCGGTGATCGTGGACAACTACACCGTGAACGGCATGGGCCTGCACATGCTGCTATTCATCGCCCAGGGCATGGAGATAAAGCGTGGCGTGTACACCAGCACCATGAGCGTGCACTACCGCAAGCGGCCGTGGTACTCATCAGAGGAAGACGTGCCGTATGACACGCCGAGCGCGTACGGGCTGACGAAGGGCTACGGCGAGATGACGTGCCGCTACTTCACCCGGTGGTTCGACATGAACATCATTGCCCTGCGAATTACAGGGCCTCGGGACCGGCAGCAGTGGATCGAAGAACGGCGCAACCCGAAGATCCAGGCGGATGGCTCAAGGCTCTACATAACTGATGAAGAAGACCTGGCAAACGCCTACATGGCCGCGCTGGAGGCTGTCCAGACCGGGCATGGGCGGTTTGAGCCCATATTCATAGCGGGGGATGAGAACGAGAAGGAGCACAACCTGTCGAAGGCGAAGCGGCTGCTGGGATGGGAGCCGCGCACGCACCTGAAGGTTGAGATCTGACGACTGCGTTGCCTGCTGGCCTACCGGTTGATAAGAAAAGCTACCCCCAGTAAGAGGGCGAGGAAAATGATGACGATCAACGCGCCCACCCAGTGAGTGCCTGAACGTCCGACAACCTTGGGAGGCGAGCCTCCCCTCCTGCCCATCTGGCGGTCCTTGGAGGGGATGTAATGAGGTGTCGTGTCTGGCCACGCCATACTGGCGTCCTTTCGCTTCGCAGGCGGTGGGCACTATTGATTCCTGACACTCCTGCGGCCTCTCAATGATAGCAGGGGCGTTTGCCGGCGTCGGATTGGCGAATGCCGCAGGCGCCTCGCCGAGCTGAGGCAGGCGGGGTAACATTGGCGCCGGGTCCACACTTAGCGCCATTTGAGTAGGCAAGCCGAGGTTCCAGATGACAGTTGATGTTCACACCCACCTGCCCAGCCATCGTGATGAAGTCCCCGATGACGAGGTGGCCACAGAGTCCGCAATGAGGTCAGGGGAGACGGTCCGGCTGACGAACAGCATCCAGGATTACCTGGCGGACATGCGGCCGGTGGACAGGACGCTGATATTCGGCATTGCGCCGCGGCCGTGGAAGCCCGGCGAGAGAATCCTCAGGACCATCGGCTGGCCTGACAGCATGAATCACAATGACGTGGCGGCCGAGGTGGCGAAGGTTGCACCGGACAAGGTGATCCCATGCATGTCGCTGCATCCGCTGGACCCGGATGTGAACGCCGAGTACGACCGTTGCGTGGGCGATCTCGGTTGCCGCGGCATCAAGCTGGGGCCGAACTACCAGGACTACGACCCCACCGGGCCAGATGCGTTCAGGTTGTTTGCACGGCTGGAGGCTGACGGGATACCCATCATCTTCCACATGGGCACGTCGCCCATGCAGTTTGGCCCGCTTCGTTACGCCCACCCGCTTGTGGTGGATGAGATAGCTATGGCGTTCCCAAACCTGCGCATGGTCATGGCGCACCTCGGGCACCCGTGGCAGGCCGACTGCCTGGCGGTGGTGCGCAAGCACCCCAACGTGTGGGCGGACGTCTCAGCGCAGTTCTACAGGCCGTGGTCGTTCTGGAACGGCATGCGTCTGTTCTTCGAGTGGGGCGTGACACAGAAGATACTGTTTGGCTCAGACTGGCCGGTGACGAAGCCGCAGGACAACATCGACCACCTCCGCGGCCTGGCCAAGTTTGCGAAGGACCACCACCTGCCAGTCATCCCGGAGAGCGAGATAGAGGGCATCATCAACAGGGATGCCCTGGACATACTGGGCCTGGACTGAGCACGTTTACAGGAACGTTCGGCTTGCGACCACTGCGATGGCAAGGACGCCAATCGCAATGAATACCCACCACGGGATGCCTGTGGCCCGGGCGCCCGGGCGGGCCCTGCGCAAGGAATTCCTGCGCGGCTGCCGGTTGAGGCGTCTCCTTCTCATGGTGGCTGCTCCCTCACATGCATGGCGTTTATGCCCGGGTGGCTGGCCGTCGCGGCTGAATTATCTACTGGCCGCGCTCTGCCTTCCACTCTCGGAAGCGCTGCTTCGTTTCCTCCGAGATGGGATAGTACTTGCCCGGCGGCACGCGCTCACTGTCGATCAGGTCGATCACCCACTGCTCGGCTTCTTCCTGCTCTTCTATCCAGTTGATGACCTCTTCAGCGCGGTCGGAGGGGACAACCACAACGCCGTCATCATCGGCCACGATAACGTCACCGGGCATTACCAGGACGCCGCCCACGTTTACCGCGTCACCCTCGTCGTACGCCTCCAGGTAGGGCAGGTTGCCGGCGGGTGACCGCTGCTTCGCGAACACGGAAAGGTTGTACGCTGCAACCATCTCAAGGTCGCGTATTGCGCCATCCGTTACTATGCCGGCTGCCTCGTTGTGCCATAGCTGGCGCGTCTTCATGTTGCCCAGGATGCAGGAGTACGGGTCGGCGGAATGGGCCTCCACCACCAGGACGTCACCGGGGCCGCATTTGCCCATGGCACGGTATTCTGGCGAGTCCGCACCGCGGCGGGTGATCTTCAGTAGGTCAGGGCGTGATGGGATGAACCGCAGCGTACGCGCCCTGCCAACCAGCGTCTTGCCGTGGGTCATTGGAAAGACGCCCCGCATGAGGCATAGCTGGTAGTTTGCCGAGGCGAACCACTCCTGCCCGCCGGGTGGCGCCAATCGCCAGACTGCGCTGTATACCGTGGCTGAGGTTGCCTTCCGGTAGCGGTCGAGAATGTCATCAGAAACGTGGACTGCCGGCTCCAAGTTGTTGCTCCTGCTTGTGGTTTATTCCGATAACGCCATTAATGTGCGCGGGCCTGTAGTGTCTCGCAAAAAACCGGCCCGTGGAGCCGTGATCCGCGACGGTACTTATAATCGAGCCAGATGAGACTGGCATGCCCGGCGTTTGCTGACCCCCGGCTTTGCCCAATGACAAAACTCGCCTGGAAAGAGGAAACGGTTGCCGATCAATATCCCGCGGATACAGATAGCAGCGATGATCACGCACTCGATGGAGGAGGACCCGAACGAGTGCTGCGGCATTCTGCTGGGACAGGGCGACGAAGTCATGGGCAGCCGCCGGATGAAAAACGTGCACGAAAACAAGGTCAGCCGGTACTCCATGGACCCGATGGAGCTCATGGACGTGCAACGGCAGGCAGATGAAGCGGGGCAGGAGTTTGTGGCGATTTACCACTCGCACACGTATACACAGGGGTACCCGTCAGAGACCGACATCAACAACGCCGTGGAATCAGGATGGACGGACCCGTACTACGTCCTCGTATCGCTGGTTGAGAAGACCCGACCAGTAGTGCGGGCGTACCGGATCAGCGAAAACCGTCGCGTAGAAGAGGTGGTAATCACAACCGACGGCGAAGCCTACCGGGGCGCCGGCGGGTAAGGGTTAAGCTTCGATCCGCCCCGGATTCGTGCTGCTGTCGCCCCGTTGTATCACAGCGATGTTGTCTAGACCGGACACTCTTCGAGGCTCGCCTCTCGGCTCGGTTGTCCGGTCGAGACGACATCGCTGTAGGAGTTTCGCTGGCGGTTGAAGTTGGTGCGCCAAGACCCCTCCACCCCAGGTCTCTCCGCTCCGGTCGAGACGACATTGTGGTGGGTGGGACGTGGTGGTAGAAGTGGGTCGCCGGGAGGGCGGCTGCGGAGGGCTGCGCCTACGCGTGTACGGTTTCAGTTATCAGCCACCATTCGAGGCTGTCTGCGAGTGCGAGCCAGCTTGCCTCGATGATGTTGGCTGATGCGCCTACTGTGTGCCAGACGTTGCGGTCGTCTGCTGATTCGATCACCACGCGGACGGCTGCTCCGGTGCCTGCGCCCTCGTTGACCACGCGGACCTTGTAGTCGGTGAGCCTTACCTGGGCCAGGTGCGGGTAGAACTCCGTGAGTGCCTTTCGCAGGGCGTTGTCCAGGGCGCCCACGGGACCATTGCCTTCTGCGGCGGTGTGCAGCGTGTCTTCGCCGACGCGGACCTTGATGGTGGCCTCCGACAGCAGCGGGTGGCTGCCGCCGTTGCCGTTGCGGCGGTTTTCCACCAGCACCATGAAGTCCATCAACTCAAAGGGCGCTTCGTAGTTGGGGAGGCATCGGCGGACCACGAGGTCAAAGGACGCATGCGCTCCTTCGTAAGAGAAGCCTTCAGCCTCACGTGCCTTTACGTACTCCACGATGCGGCGGGCGTCGGCATCGTTCAGATCGTCCGACAGGCCAAGCTCGCGGATGCGCCTCATCACGTTGCCCCTGCCGGACAGCTCAGATACCACGACCGCGTTTGTGTTGCCGACCAGTGACGGCTCGATGTGCTGGTACGCCGATACAGACTTTTCCGTGGCGGCGGCGTGCAACCCGCCCTTGTGGGCGAATGCGCTTGTGCCAACGTACGGCTGGAATGGGGACGGCCTGCGGTTTACCACCTCTGAGATGTAGTTTGAGAGGGTGGTCAACGAGGCGAGCTGGTCATCGGGGATGCACTTGATGCCCAGTTTCAGCCTGAGGTTGGCGATGACGCTAACCAGGTTTGCATTGCCGGTTCGCTCGCCGTAGCCGTTGATGGTTCCCTGCACCTGGAACGCGCCAGCCTGTACGGCGGCGATGGCAGATGCAACGGCAGTATCGGTGTCGTTGTGGGTGTGAATGCCGAGCGGCACATCACCAAGCGCCTCACGGACCTCTTTCACAATGCGGGCGATCTCGTCGGGGAGCGTGCCGCCGTTGGTGTCGCACAGCACAACGCGCTCTGCGCCTGCTTCCGCAGCCACGCGCAGCGCCTGCAGCGAGTACTCCGGGTTTGACTTGTAGCCGTCGAAGAAATGCTCGGCGTCGAAGAATACCCTGCGTCCCTGGCTTTTAAGGTGGCGCACGGAGTCGGCGATCATGGACAGGTTCTCTTCGAGGGAGCACCGGAGCACTTCCCGGACCTGGTATTCCGACGCCTTGCCCACGATGGTGAGGACCGGGGCCTCAGAATCGAGCAGCGCCTTGAGGGTGGGGTCGGACTCTGCGTCTGCGCCAGCGCGACGAGTGTTGCCGAACGCTGCGATTTGAGCGTTCTGGAGCTCGAGGCCGCGCACCCGGCGGAAATATTCATCGTCCTTGGGATTCGCGCCGGCGTATCCGCCTTCGATCACGTGCACGCCCAGGCGGTCCAGCCGCTCGGTTATGGCCAGTTTGTCCTCTACGGAGAGGGAGATGCCTTCCTGCTGCGTCCCGTCCCGCAGTGTGGTGTCATATATCTCAACGTTCTGCATATGTAGCTTTCCCCGGCCGGCCCACAGGTATTTTCGGCAATAAAAAAACCCGTCCCCTGATAGGGACGGGCATGAAGTTCCCGCGGTACCACCCTAATTGCCGGCTTTCTGACCAGGTCCCTGCACGGTTCTACGTCAGCAGGGTCCGGGAGCGATGCGCCGGCCACTCGGTTAAGGACACGTGTTCATGTCCCCGTGACGGTTAACGGCTCACGACACCGGCCACGCCTACTTGCCCATGCTTTGCCTGATCCCGTAAATGATCGGCGGCGCCGTGGGTTTCGGGCGGCGGCTCCGGAGGGATTTTCAGCCGGCCGAACTGTGCCCGCTCACACCTGCCCGGGCTCGCTCGACAGCCGTTTCCAGCGTACTCGTCTCCGTGTTGCGGGACTGACGTCCCGCAGCGCCTTGCTAAAAGGCTAACACAGGGTGCGGCGGTTCGTCGCTACAGGCGCGCAGGTATCCTTTCCGCCTGCACTGCATCATAAGCACGTGCGGCGGGCATGGACGGTGTACCCTGATGGCCGCCAAATGTTATTGACCGAAAGCCGTTGACACCACGACCTCCCAGGCAATCCGACAGCGCTTACCTGGAGAACCTGACACGCAAGGTTTTCATATCAGGCTTTGCATGGGAGCCGGTGCGCAACAAGTGGCCGCGTTTCAGGGAGGCGTTTTACCAGTTTGACCCGGGCATGGTGGCGGACATGCCGGAGCCGTTGATAGAGCACCTGTGCCAGGATGCAGGCCTGATACGCAATAGGGTCAAGATACGGGCCACGGTGAAGAACGGCCATGCGTTCCTGAAGATCGCAGAGGAGTTCGGATCATTCTGGGACTATCTCAGGAGCCTAGATGATCTTGCCTACGAAGATCGGGCCAGGGCCATAGCAAAGCGGTTCGCCGCGACGGGACCAAACACCGTTTATTACTTCCTGATGGACTGCGGGGAACCGGTGCCGGACGAGAAGCCGGACGGCGTGAAGTAGGATTTATATCCGCAATCGTTGTGGCTTCACCTGAGGCTACCTAGAATGAAAAGGCGCGGCCGCGCATGTCGGCCTGCCAGCACAACCCGGCCGACTGGAGGCTTCGTGAGCGACGGCATACAGCATCACCTGGGACTGGTGGATTCAATTGAGGCGGAGGCGGTTGGCGTTCCGGGCCAGCGGACGTTCAACATCACGGTGAAAAATGGCCATGGCGAGGCTGTGGTGTGGATGGAGAAAGAACAGCTTTTCCAGGTGGGCATTTCCATCAAGCAGTTCATTGCCAGCCGCGAGTCCACTGCCGACCCGGCTCCGTTTTCGCCTGACGCTCCGCCGCCGGAGCAGCCGGTGAGCCTTGAGTTCAAGACCGGCGAGATGTCGCTCCGCCATGATGCAGCGTCTGATGTTTTCACGCTCACGGCGCAGGACAGCGGCGCGGAGGATGACGACCCCGGCCATGAACCCGTGGAGGTGCACTTCAGCTTTACGCGAACGGAGGCGGAGGCGCTTGCTGATAGTGCGCTGGAGGTTGTGGCTTCCGGACGCCAGCCGTGCCCGCTATGCGGCGGCCCCATGAACGCGGGCGGGGAGCACTTCTGCGTCAAGAAGAATGGCCACAACCGCGGCGCTGCCACATTTGAATAAACAGCCTCTCACCGAACCGGGTGACAACTTTTGACCCACCCTGTCCGTAATCGTTAGAGACTCTTTTTCATGCTTTTGCGTATGCTTGAAGTATCTCGGCGATTCCCGCGTGCGCAGAAAGCTTCCATGCGGAACCACGGCTGATCGGCTCCTGATGGATCGGATGCCGGATGCAATGACCAGTACTCCCGACAGGGCGACCGCTCTCCAGAGACTGAGGGAGTGGCATATCACGGCGATGGGGCTGCACCCAGGCGGCTCCAACTACGTGTTTGTCGTGAAGCTGGAGCCTTCGCCCGCCAGCGACGAAGACCAGGAACCTGTCCTGCTTCAAGACGAGGGTGATGGCGAATCAATGCTCGCCATTTACAAGCCGCAGGCGGGGGAGCGCCCGCTGCATGACTTCCCGTACGGGACGCTTCACAACCGCGAGATAGCCTCGTATCTACTGTCGGAGGCGCTCGGGTGGCCGTTGATTCCTCCCACCGTAGTGCGAGAAGGTCCGCACGGGGTCGGCAGCGTGCAGCTTTTCATTGATGCTGACCCGCAGGCCAACTTCTTCACCATGCGTGATGATTGCCTGGAGTTATTCGCTCCAGTCGCGATGTTCGATGTGCTGGTCCACAACGCGGACCGCAAGGGCGGAGCGATATTGAAGTCAGCAGACGGCAGGCTCTGGTCCATTGACCACGGGCTGACGTTTAATCCCCGGGCGCGCAGGCGAACCGTGATGTTCGAGTTCAATGGCGAACCGTACCCACGGCCGCTGATGGACTCGCTCCAACGCCTGAAGCCGCAGCTAAGGGAAGGCACGCAGCTCGGGGATGCCCTGTGCGAACTGTTGGACGGTCACGAGCTAGCGTCGCTGGATAACCGGGTGGACCGCATGCTCAATGACGGGAAGTTCCCTGTGCTGGACCCTAACCTGAACGTGCCGTGGCCGTATCTTTAGCTGATTGTCACCCGCGGATGTCTGCTGGCTAAATCCTCAGCAGCAGGTTCGCTATGACGAAGTAAACGACCACGCCGAAGATGTCCATGACGGTGGTAATGAACGGCGCTGACACCATCGCAGGATCCAGCTTGATCTTACGGAAGAAAAAGGGAAGGGCGGCACCAACTGTCGCGGCCATGGTGGCGATGGTTATAAGAGTGGTCCCGACGACAATGGCGACCCGCTCGTCGCGCCCGAGCAAGTAGGCCCAGCCGAGAACCAGCACGCCGAGCGCTACCCCCAGCAGGATGCCAACGCCGATCTCACGGCCGACAATGCCGATCACCTGTCCCGGGGTGATCTCACCAGTGGCAAGCCCGCGGATGACAACCGTGGAGGACTGCGCTCCGACGTTGCCGCCGGTGCCTATGAGGAGAGGCACAAAGGCCGCGAGAATTACGACTTCATCAAGCAGGGCTGATTGACCGGCAATGACAGTGCCGGTGACAGTGTTGACCAAGATCAGCAGGAACAGCCAAGGCATCCTGCGCCTGACAACTGAGGCTATTCCCGTGTTGAAATACTCATGCTCAGTGGCCGGAACAGCGCCGTACCGGTATATGTCTTCCGTGACCTCACGTTCCATCACGTCACTCATGTCGTCCCACGTGATGATGCCGACGAGGCGGTCCTCCCGGTCTACGACAGGCGCTGCCAACAGGTCATAGTCGCTGAGGATCCGTGCGGCCTCCTCCTGGTCGGCATCTGTCAGGATAGCCTTTGGATTTGGCGTCATGATGTCAGACACCACGGTCGGAGGGTCTGCGAGGACCAGGTCCTTAAGGGTGACGATTCCGAGAAGGTGTCGTTCGTCATCAATGACATAGTTGTAGTAGATTGTTTCCCGGTTCATGGCCGTGCGGCGGATGCGCTCAAGCGCCTCAGCCACGGTCATGTGCTGGCGCAGGTCAACGAAGTCAGGCGTCATCAGGCGCGCTGCGGTGCCTTCTTCGTACCCCAGTAGCTCCATGGTCACGCGGCGCTGTTTCGGTGACAGGAGCTGCAGCAGGCGCCTGGCGACGGCAGCCGGCACTTCGTCCAGCAGGGCGGCGCGGTCGTCCGGCGACATGGCCTTCAGGAGGTCACGTGCTCTTTCTGTGCTGAAGGCATCGAGCAGGGCGTGCTGGTCCTCCGGATCAAGCCACTCGAACACCCTGATGGCCAGGTCCTTGTTCAGCAGCCTGAACGCGACAGCCGCCTCCTCGGGCTCCATGGCTTCGATGAGCTGCGCGATCTCCACGGGGTCTGCATTCGCCAGCAGTCCCTGGAGGTCATGGAACTGATGTTGTGAGAGCAGGTCCTGTGCTGCTTCGCGATTCATCATCAAACTCCGCCCGAGCTGGCCGCTAATGAATCATGCAGAAACCGTGCGGTACGTGCTGACGCCACCGGCACGCAGTGCTGCACACGGGAAATGATTGCGGGCGCGATAAGAGAACTATCTGTTCGTGGAGGAAGACGCGGGACGGACCCGGAGAGGATCCAAAGGCCGACCGTATGACCGGTGCACTCTCACCATTCTAAAACGCGTCCCGGCATGCCGGGCGGATGTTTCTGGCAAACCGGGCGTTGAATGCTATTTTTTGGCCTGGCGGAAGTGGGAAGTGCAGCAGGCAGGTCTGATTGGCCGCTACTGCTCGTTCGCCAGGAACTGCACGCTGAAGAGGCCGCGACTGTCACACCACACGCGCTCCGTTCGCAGCCCTGCCTCGGCCGCCATCTTCCCGAACGATTCAGCCGTGTACTTGTGGGAATACTCTGTGAGGATTGTTTCGCCCTGCGCGAAACGAAAGGTTCGGCCGTTTATGGCCGCGCACTGCTCATGCCTGCTCACGAGATGCATCTCAATGCGGCTCTGCTCCCGGTTGTAGCGTGCTTCGTGTGCAAAGCCGCCAAGGTCGAACTCTGCGCCCAACTCACGGTTGAGCCGGGTGAGAATGTTCAGGTTGAACTCTGCCGTGACGCCCTGTGAATCGTTGTAGGCAGCGTGCAGGATGCCGGGGTCTTTATCGAGGTCAACGCCCACCAGCACGCCGCCGCCGGGGCCGGACACCCGGGCCATCTGGCTAAGCAGCGATGCTGCTGCCGGTTTCGTGAAGTTGCCTATGGTTGAGCCGGGGAAGTACACCACGCGGCGGCGCACATCACGCGGCGGATCAGGCAGTTCAAAACTCGCGGTGAAGTCAGCGCTGACGGGCATGACCGGCAGGTCCGGATAGTCAGCCTGGAGCGCCTCAGCGGTCTTCAGGAGGTGCTCAGTGGAGATGTCTATGGGCATATAGCCGGCCGGGTCCGTGACGTGGTCCAGCAGGATGCGAGTCTTCACGCTTGATCCGCTGCCATATTCAATTAGCAGGCAGCCGGGGCCGAGCAGGCGCGCTATTTCAGGCCCGTGCTGCTGCATGAGGGCCGTCTCAGCGCGGGTCAGATAGTACTCATCCAGCCCGGTGATCTCATCAAAGAGCTGGGAGCCGCGTTCGTCATAGAAGAACTTGGATGGCAGCGTCTTCTGAGGCAGTGAGAGGCCCGCTGTCACCTCTGCGAGCATGGCCTGCGTGGCGGACGTGTCGGCGTCATGAGAACGGGGTTCAGCGTGATTGTGGGCAGTCATGAGCGTGCAGAGCCGTGGACGGCGCGGGCGTGCGGAACGTTGCTTGTACGGCAGGGAACTGTTGCCAAGAGATCAGGCGTCCCTTGCCAGCCTGAACCCCATGAACTGCCACTTGGCATCAGCCGGGAAGAAGTTCCGGTACGTGGGCCGAATGTGCGAACGGGGAGTGGCGCAGGAGCCGCCCCGGAGTACGACCTGGTTAACCATGAACTTGCCGTTGTACTCACCCAGTGCGCCTTCGGCGGGCCTGTAGCCGGGGTAGGGACTGTATGCGCTTTGCGTCCACTCCCAGACATCGCCATACACCTGGTGCAGGCGGCCGGAAGGCGCATCGCTCCTGAGCGGCCTGGGGTGGAACAGCATGGTGTCAGAGTAATTGCCGCCATCGGTTTCGGCATCGGCTGAAGCGACTTCCCATTCAGACTCTGTGGGCAGGCGCGCTCCTGCCCAGCGAGCGTAGGCATCAGCCTCAAAGTAGCTGATGTGGCATACAGGCTCGCCAGGGTCGACAGGCCGCGGGCCGGCGAGCGTGTACTGCATCCAGCGGTCGTCTGCCTTCCACCAGTACAGCGGCCTGGTCCACTGGTCATCCCTATTTTCCTGGACCGTGTTCCATCCGAGGGCCAGCCACAGGTCTGGGCGCTGGTAGCCGCCGTCCTCGATGAACTGGATGTACTCACCGCTGGTCACGAGGCGGGAGGCCATCTCAAAGCCGTTCAGGTAGACGTTATGAGCGGGGCCTTCGTTGTCAAAGTGAAACTGATCGCCTTCGTAGCCGACCCTGTAGACGCCTTCTTCATAGCTGAGCCATTCCACCGGCGGCACGCCCTGCGGCGCCGGGTCTGACGGGCGGTCCCTGAAGGTTGGGTAGAGCGGGTTCATGGAGAGGACATGCTTGATGTCCGTGATCATTAATTCCTGGTGCTGCTGTTCATGGTTGCAGCCGAGGATGATGATGTCTCGGATGGTCTCCAGCGCTTCGTCATCTCCGAGGCGTTGAACCAGGTCGGTCATCTTTTCGTCAACGTAGTGGCGATAGTCGTAGACCTCCTGGACGGTGGGCCTTGATATCTGGCCGCGACGCGGCCTGCAGAACTGTTCGCCTATGGCGTTGTAGTACGAGTTGAACAGGAAGTTGTACTGCCGGTTGAGCGGTTCGTACTTCGGGTAGTTATTGCCGAGGACGAACGTCTCAAAGAACCAGGTTGTGTGCGCCAGGTGCCATTTGGTGGGGCTGACGTCCGGCATGGACTGGATGACGTAGTCCTCCGTGACCATTGTTTCGCACAGCTTCTCCGTGAATGCCCGTACGCCGCGGTACTTCTCAATGAGTTCGCTGGTTGAAGTCGTGCCTGTCTGGGCGGCGGGCCTGTTCTCTGTTGTTGTCATATCCTGACTTCCTCCGCTTGCGCCACCGGGCCGTCGCCGCTGGCGCTAATTGCCTGCAACTTTACAGCCCGTACTTTTCCAGCAGCCTGAGCCATACTTCGCTCACCGTGGGGAAGGATGGTATGGCATGCCAGAGGGTGTCCAGTGTGACTTTACCTATGATGGCAATTGTGGCTGCGTGGATCATTTCGCCTGCGCCCGGACCGACGAACGTGGCTCCGACGATCACCCTGCGGTCATCATCCACGACCAGTTTGCAGTTTCCTTCTATGCCGCTGCCGATGGTTGTAGCTCCGGCGACGCCTCCGAAGGGATACTCAACAACGCGGACGTTGACGCCCTGGTCCCTCGCCTGCTTTTCTGTCAGCCCCACGGCGGCGACGTGCGGGTCTGTGAATATCACCCTGGGGATGGCTTCGCGGTCGCCCCATGCTTTGGCGTCCTTGCCCAGGATCACGTCGGCAGCTATACGGGCCTGGTATTTGCCAGTGTGCGTCAAGAGGGTGCGGCCGTTGGCGTCGCCCACTGCGTATAGCCAGCCTCCGTCCACTCCCGTTGCGCGGAGCTGATCGTCGACTTCGATGTACTTTCCCGGTTCGAGCCCCACCATGTCCAGTCCGATGTCACTGGTCCGGGGGCGTCGACCGACTGCAACCAGCAGTTCATCAGCGGTTACGGTTGTGCCGTCGGACAGGCCAACGGTAACTTCGCCTTTCTGCCGGCGGACCGATTCCGCCTGGACGCCGGTGCGGACGTCTATGCCGCGCTCTTTGAATATGTCTGCGATGTGCTGTCCGGCAAACGGCTCTTCATTGGCAAGGAGCCGGTCATTCCTTTCGATGATGGTGACCTCTTGAGAGCCGAGGTCTTTCCATGCCTGGGCCATTTCAACGCCGACGGTTCCGCCTCCGAGCACGGCCAGCCGTCGGGGGGCTGCCTTAGCTTCGGTTGCGCCCCTGTTGTTCCAGGCGCTGGCGGAGTCCAGGCCGTCTATGGGCGGCATTGCCGGGCCGCTGCCCGTGGCTATTACCACCGCCTTGTCAGCGGTGAGTTCCATTACTGCGCCATCAAGGCCGGTCACCGTGACGGTTTGTTCGCCGGCAATGCGCCCGGCGCCGCGTAGAAGGCCAACTTCAGCCGAGTTAAGCCACTCCACCTGGCCCTTGTCGTCCCAGTTGGATACCAGGGCGTCACGGTGATCCAGCGCTTCCTGCACATCGATGCTCGCCGGCCTTACGCCGGCAGCGCGGCCGGCAGCGCGGGCTGCTTCGCCGGGGCGCAACAAGGCTTTGCTGGGTATGCAGGCCCAGTAGGAGCACTCGCCGCCGACCAGCTCCTGTTCCACGACAACGGCGCTGAGGCCACCTTCAGCGGCCCTGCTGGCAACGTTTTCACCTGCGGGGCCTGCGCCTATCACAATCACATCGTAGCGGTCAGCCATTGCTCCCCATTTCGCTCGGCAAGGTTCAGGTGGTCAGTTGGCCCGGCCGCCGTGCGTTCTCCTTGAGATGCTGCTCGCAGCTGGCCAGGTGTAGGGTTTGTATATGGGCGATATCGCTGTCCTGGTCCTGACGCCCTGTGTAAACGACGCGAGCCGGTCCAACCGCGAAGTGTGTGCAGGCCGAGAGGATTCGTCTTCGCTCGAACGGGCGACACAGGTGGCAAAACCGGATGAGCCTGAATCCAGGAGTCAAGTAATGCCAAGGGCGATTTGGAACGGCAGGGTGCTGGCCGAGGGTGAGAAGTACGAGGTTGTGGAGGGCAACGTGTACTTCCCGCCGGAGTCCCTGAGAAGCGAATTTTTCAGGGAGAGCAATCATACTACGACTTGTTCATGGAAGGGGGAGGCGCGTTACCTCACGGCGTCAGTGGACGGTGAAGAGGCTGTCAACGTGGCGTGGTACTACCCGGACCCGAAAGGCGCGGCAGAAAACATCAGGGACTACGTGGCGTTTTACCCCAGGGTCACGGTCGAACGATAGCTGTGGGCGGTTCATGTGCTTAACCAGTCAGCCGCTGCTGTCTTTAGCCCCAGGGATCGAAGTCCCTGCTCTCAGGCTGAGGCAACTGCAGGTTGGCCATCTCTACATGCCACGATTCCTCGCCGTCCTCATATTTGATGTGCTCAAGCCTGAGCGTGACTCTGGACACTTCGGCTTCCAGTGGCCCGTCAACGCGCAGGATGAACGGGACCTCTGCCCTGGCGGGAACGGTGAAATAGCCGGGGCCTCCCGATTCTGGGAACGTCGCTCGTCTCTCATTGCCGACGCTGAGACTTCCCGCCCTGCTGTCCACGCCGTCTCCTGAGAAAAAAGTCAGGGAGTTGGGTGCGCCGCTTTGCGGGTGGCCGGTGTAGATGCGGATTGGCCGGTCAGACTCGTTCCGGAAGATGCCACCGGCACGGACATGATCCACCTCTTCAAGGCCTTCTCTGCCGAGGATGTTGCCCTCTGTCTTGCGCTCAACCTGGTAACCGGGGCGGCTAGAAATGCTTTCGAGAGAAACCGTGACGGCTCCCACGGTTTCCTGGTGGTTGACCTGGTATGCGTCCTCGGTGAATGACTGTGAACGGGCACAGGCAACCCCGACCAGGCCAAGCATGAGGACCAGAACAAATACCGTACGCAACACATCCCCCCGGGTCACCGCCACACCGCCAGTTGTTTGGCTTCAACCAGTATGCAACGATCTGCATGGGATTGAACCGCTCCAGGTGGCGATTCTGTAGCAGAGTGAGGAGAAATGCGGCTGCGGCGGCCGCGACGTAACGGGTTGGCTCAGCGCTTGAACCGGCGGATGGCGCGCTGCCACAGTGAGCGTTGGCGCGGCCTCAGGTTGGCCGCTATGAAGGAGGCCACGCCGGGAGGTCCCGATATGACAGGGCCGTTCCATCTCCTGATTCGAGTCGATGTCTCGGTGTCGTTAGTGTATGGACCGCCCCACTGGGTGAGCGGCGCCCACTGCCTGTTGCTGTCCAGCGCGAGGGCGACACCCCCGGCTTCACGAATTAGGAGGGTGGTTGCTGCGAAGTCCCATACCCAGGCGGGACCGCTGATGCCGTACTGCATGACGCCTGCTGCAACCAGGGCAGTTTCGTAGGCAGTGCTGCCGGATACCCGCGGCTCTCCGAGGGCAGACATGAGAGGCCGGCCGATGTCGTAGGCGTATGGCAGGCTGCCGGGCAGGGCTGACAGTCTGCCGGGCTTCGGGGTCGCATCGCCTTCCGGCTCCTCAATTTTCAACCGCCTGCCATCGAGCCATGCACCGCCGCCGAGGTGACCGTGCAGGAGGGCGAAGCCCGTCTTCGATGGCCACGGCAGCCATACGGCGGCTGCGACGGGCCGGCCGCGGTGCAGCACTCCGATGGATACGGCGTGCATGGGGAGGTTGTTCACGAAGTTGGTTGTGCCGTCGATGGGATCGACAGCCCAGATGAAATCTTTGGCTGGCGGTTCGTTCTCCGGGGCTTCTTCTTCTCCAAGAAGCATGTGGTCCGGAAACCGGCTGTGCATGATCTCAGCGATGATGTTCTGGCTGGCCCGGTCCACGTCAGTGACCAGGTCCTTGCCTTCCACGCTGCCCTTGGATGAGACCTCCAGCATGCCGCCGAACCGGTCTGCCACCATGGCTCCTGCCTGGGTTGCGGCGTCAACGGCTGCGGCCTCGACCTGGGCCAGCGTGTCCTCGTCTGGCAGCCCATTGCTGCCAGGAGCGGGCGTATGTTCCTCAACGGGTGTGGACAAACCGGGCCGTGGCCTTCCTCGTATCTCAGTGTGGGTATGTCAGCCTTGATGATCTCAGCAATCAGTAACTGGCGTGGAGCGGCGCCCATCTGCGTCTCCAGCGAAACGCTGAACCAGTGAGCCCGAGTTCCTGTTAACGTTCATCTATTAGACTGGCAGTTCACCTTAACGGTAAAATTCTATTGCCGGTTTAACATATCGGCATTTAAAGGTACTTGCCGCGACGCCCGGCGATTCACGGGCGCACGGAGGATAGATTGGCAACTTATACATCCCGAAGCTTCCGCAAAGACCCCGGACTGGTCATGCGGATGTACTTCACGATGTTCATGCTGGGCATCCTGTACGCCCTGTTTGCCCTGTTCCTGTACACAATGACCGGGATCGGGATGGGGTTGATCGCCGTGATCGTCGGGGTCATGGTGGCGGTCCAGTACTTCCTATCGGACAAGATGATCCTGTGGTCTACAGGGGCGAAGGAAGTCACAGAAGCGCAGGAGCCAGAGCTGCACCGGATGGTGGCGCGGCTGGCACAGCGTGCGGGCATGCCCATGCCGAAGGTGGCGGTGGTCCAGAGCAGCGCGCCAAACGCCTTCGCCACGGGCCGCAACCCCAAGAACGCACTGGTCGCCGTGACTACGGGTATTCGACAGCGTCTCTCAGAGCGCGAGCTTGAGGCGGTGCTCGGACACGAGCTGGCACACGTGCGGAACCGGGACATGCGGGTACTGGCGATAGCCAACTTCCTGGTGACCATGACCAGCTTCCTGATGACCATGCTGTTCTGGAACATGCTGTTCGGCGGCATGGGCCGCAGGCGTGACAGCGGCGCAGGCGGCATCATGATGGTCTACCTTGTCACGATAGTCGTTTACTTCGTGGGGCAACTCCTGGTGCTTGCGCTCACGCGGTACCGCGAGCATGGGGCAGACCACAGCGGAGCAGAGATATCCGGTGACCCGGGCGCGCTGGCATCGGCCCTTGAGAAGATCAGTGGCGGCATGGCCCGCATCCCGGACGAAGACCTGCGCAAGATGCAGACCGCCAACGCCTTCCTGATTGTCCCTGCGGCGCTGAAGAGTGAGAACCTGGTTCACCTGTTCTCCACCCACCCCAAGGTGGAAGACAGGGTGCGGCGTCTGCGTGATCTTGAGCGGCGGATGCGGATGGGGATGCGATAGCCTGTGTGCTGGTTCATGAGCCGGCAGCGAGAGCCTAAGTCCGATTGGGCAACGATGTCCACTGTCATTCGGGCCGAGGAGAGGCTGCGCAATCGAGGTGATATCAGCCCGGCGAGGCGCGCCGGGCTGATATACCGTCACTCCGATGACATCCCGTTTCTGCGTGACCTCAGCGGCGAGTTGAACACCGTGCTGTACCAGGGGTCCAGCGCCACCAAGACGTCATTTAATTTGCAAGAAGACGATCATGGCATGCACTGGGCAGTGCTGGAAGATGGCCGGTTCAATGACCTTGTTTCATCCACGTACACCGTAGGCAATGCCATGGGAGCGAACGCCGCTGGCGGGAACCTGCTGGCGGCTGTGTTCGAGATGTATTTCACCGGCTCTGTTGATGACAGCACATTTCGCAGGGGCACTCGCACGTACTGGATCTACCGGTATGATCGCAAGGCGTTTTACCCGTTTGTGCCGACCGGAGACGCGGAAGGCGAGCGGGACCGGCCGACCGAGCTTCGGCTCGCGGATATCCTCCGCAAGGAAGGCATGACAGTGGAACGCTCCCTTGAGGAGTGGATGGGAATCTGGGGGATTCCCTTTTAGACTGTCGCCGCATCCTCCTGATTATTATTGCGCCCGCATGACCGGGCAACGCCGCGGCCTGAGCCGCCCAAGCACCCTGGAACTGTGAGTCCCTGTTTATGAACTCCGACGGCCAACAGATTGCGGTCTTATGCCCTGAAGGCGAGGACGCCGGTCAATTTGAGGCCGCCGTGCGCCACGCAGAAGGTGTGCCGGTGGTGATTAGGCCTGAGGGGCTACCGGCTTCAGCAGGAGGGTTGCTGGTGGCCGGAGAAGGCCATTTTGGCGCTGGCAGCGAGGATCTGCCAGTAGCATTGTCAGAGGCGATTGAGCGCGACCTGCCGGTGCTTGGGATTGGATGGGGGATGCAGGCGATCAACGTGGCGTTCGGCGGCATGCTCCCGGTGGCCATCGACGACCACAGGGGCTCCGAAGGCGGTCCGGTGAAGCACAGCGTATTCATGTCTCCTGGTGGCAAGGTCTCGTACACCATCGGCGGATCAGGCTGGGTCAGCGTCAATGGGTGCCACAGCCACGGCATACGGGATGCGCAGCGAGCGGAGGGGCTCCTGGCGTCTGCCTACGCTGAGGACCGCGTGATAGAGGCGATTGAGCTGCCGGGCCGGCACTGGGTGATAGGCGTGCAGTGGCAGGCGCACAGGATCGACGAGCAGCCCAAGGGGTTCGATAACCTGCTCCTAGCCCTTGTGGAGCGAGCTATCGAAGGATAGATGTGCCCGGACCTAACCGCTAGTCTGGCGAGACCAACCTCCGCATAGCGCGTTTCATGTTGAGACAGCTTGGGAATACGGGAAAGGAACCGTACAGCCAATTCCAAGGCAAAGACAGGAACCTGCGGGGCTAAATGCTTGCAGACGCGACAATTGTCCGCGTGGTTTACCAAACGTCAACATGGCGTGCTATCTGACAGTCCTCACTCCAGGCAATATCGCGTGTTCCACAACCTCTCCACGCACTTTCAACGGCATCGAGATCGTGCTCATAAAAAC
The DNA here is from genome assembly GCA_040878005.1 of Dehalococcoidia bacterium. Lineage (GTDB taxonomy): Bacteria > Chloroflexota > Dehalococcoidia > Lucifugimonadales > Lucifugimonadaceae > JBBDMW01. The sequence continues at coordinate 117,757 of JBBDMW010000075.1, read as the reverse complement.
CGTCTATGGTTGCGGTTAATAAATCGTTGTCCGCGTGGTTTGTAACCGGTGTATGTAGTGATACTGTTTAACGACTTGAGACGGCTCTAGAGGTTGCGGATTCTGCATTGGCTGGGGATGAACCATGGGCGCTGCGATTCGAGATCATGGCGGTAGCGCCGACCCAAGCCAGCCTGATGGCCTGGCAACAGCAAGTGCGGCCGTGGCCGGTGCGCTGGATGAGGCAACGCATAACAGCCTTTACCCGGCATTGATTGGCACCAGCGTCCTTTACTGGGTGCTCGCACCTGCGTACCTGCTGATCCTGTCTGAGTCTATCCGGGTTCTCCTCGCCGTCTCTGCCTCGGTCACGGCGCTGCTCCTGACCGGGATGTATGTATCACTCCTGCGTGGCCGCCTGCCTGTGCGCTGGGCGCAGGCTGCTGCAGCAGCGGTTGGCCTGATGATCCTGTTCAACAGCCTGTTGCACATGGGCCTTGTGGCTGAAGCGCAACAGACCACGTACGTGTTGCTGATCATAGTGGGCGTCGGCTTCCTGATTCTCTCCAGGCTGTGGTACGCCGCGATCATTGCGACTGCGGTAGTTGGCTGGGGACTGACCATATGGTTCATTCCGTCTACGCAGGATGACCACATTCACTATGGATTCACTCTCCTGCTGGCCGTGACGCTGTCAGGGGTAATCAACGTTGGCAGGGCCCGCAGCGTGATCCATTCAGCATCGCTCCGGTCTGCGGCAGAATCCCGTGCGGAAGAGGCAGAAAGGGTTACCAATCAACTGCGGACGATTCTCGACTCATCAGACGAGAAGGCCGCCGTGCCGATTGAAAACGTGCCCTTGGAGAATGAAGCGCTTGTTGCCGCGGTGCAGAAGCTCTATGCAAAGGAGAGGCAGAGGGCGAACCAGTTTCAGGCCATACAAAAGATCGCCACGGGCGCCAGCTCAATCCTGGAGATCGATGAGCTCCTGCAGCATGTAGTGCAGAACATATATGAGACGTTCCGCTATCACCTGGTGGCCATCTACCTCATTGATCCGCGCGGCGGAGGGATGCATCTGGGCGCATTTGCAGGTGATGCGGACGCGTCAGCGCCGCAGGATGGACGCCTGATAGGCAGCATTGCCGGGCAGCCGGAGACGATGCGGGATGTCATTGTGATCGATGACCTTGACAGTGACCCTTCGACGGATATCCGCCGCGACCACGAGCGCAGCAATGACAAGGCCCGATCATGCCTGATCGCTGCTGTGAGGGTGGCGGAGACGGTGTTCGGAGTGCTGCACATCCAGAGCATACGTCCGCATGCCTTTGATGACACAGACTGCGCCACGGCTCAGACACTCGCGGACCAACTGGCGATTGCGATTGAGAATGCCCGCCTGTTCAGCCAGACCAAGCAGCTTGGCGTGGTGGAGGAAAGGAACCGGCTGGCGCGTGAGATCCATGACTCGCTGGCGCAGGACCTTGGCGCCATCGTCTGGCAACTCAACGCTCTCGAAATGCAGCTAAAAAGCGGGGAGCCCGTTGCTGATGGCGATGTCTTAGTAGGATCAATCAGAGACATGGCCCGGGAGTCATTGAAAGAGGCGCGCCGATCCATCTGGGACCTCAGTGCCGGCGCGATGGAAGGACGGCCTTTCCTGGATGCCCTGCGGTCCGAGATAGACCGGGTGGCGGAGGAGAGCGCCCTGGATGTGACATTCAAAATCGACGGTGAGGATCAGCCGCTCGAAACCAGCGGCAAGGGCGCCATGTTGCGGATATGCCAGGAGGCGTTCACCAACATAGCCAAGCACTCGGCGGCGTCAAAAGTTCATGTGACACTGACGTACCGGCCGGACGAGGTCAGCCTGGTCATTGAAGACAACGGGCGCGGCTTTGATACAAGCGCATCTGTCCGGGCGCATTCGGCATCTGGTTATGGCCTGATCAGCATGAGGGAGCGCGCCCGACTGGCCGGCGGCGAGCTCCAGATTGCCAGTCGGCCCCAGTACGGCACCACCGTTACGATTATAGTGCCCGTAAAGGCCGAACAAGAGCGCGATACGGCGGCCTCCGACTAAAGGGAACGGCGCCGGTTGGACGGGACCCTCGCGTACGCGTACGCGCGTTTGCGTGAATTAAGGGAAAAGAGTAATATTAAGAGTGTCCGCGCACACATTTTATTCTCGATAGATTCCCACCCTGGGTCGCGCGCGGCCTGATTTGGAGCTTGAATATGGTTAGTCGTGACATCGGCATGATCCAGGCGAGGGGCATCGAAGACGAGATGCGCAGTTCCTACATGGACTACGCGATGAGCGTCATCGTGTCCCGTGCCCTGCCAGATGTCAGGGACGGGCTGAAGCCTGTGCAGCGGCGCATTCTCTACGCCATGCATGACCAGGGCATGCGGCCTACGTCTTCATATAAAAAGAGCGCCCGCCTGGTGGGTGAGGTGCTGGGCAAGTATCACCCGCACGGTGACTCCCCCGTTTACGAGGCACAGGTGCGCATGGCGCAGCCGTTTTCGCTGCGCTACCCGCTGGTTGACGGCCAGGGGAACTACGGCAGCGTGGACGGGGACCCGCCGGCTGCCATGCGGTACACAGAGTGCCGCCTTGCGAGCATTACCGAGGCGGTGCTGTCAGACATAGACCGTGAGACGGTGGACTGGAGCGATAACTTCGACCAGTCGCTCAAGGAGCCCACGGTCCTCCCGGCGCGTCTTCCGAACCTGCTGGTTAACGGCGGGTCAGGCATTGCTGTCGGCATGGCCACCAACATTCCGCCGCACAACCTCTCCGAGATGTGCGACGCCATCGTGCACCTGGTGGACAAGCCGGACGCCAATGTGGACGAATTGATGCAGTTCGTGAAGGGGCCTGATTTCCCAACGGGCGCCCATATCTGGGGGCAGCAGGGCATCCGTAATGCCTACGCCACCGGCCGCGGCCGGATCATGATCCAGGCTCATCACGAAATCGAAGATATGGGCCGGCAGGAACGCAAGCGCCTGGTGTTCACAGAGATACCGTTCCAGACCAACAAGGCCAACCTTGTGGCGAAGATCGCTGACCTGATCAAGCAGCGGAAGCTTGAAGGCGCATCAGAAGTTCGTGACGAATCAGACCGCAAGGGTATGCGGGTTGTGCTGGAGCTCCGACGCGGGGCATCGCCCGAAGTGCTGCTGAACAATCTTTACAAGCACACGCCCCTGCGAACGTCATTCTCGGTAAACATGATTGCCCTGGCGGGCGGAACGCCACGTGTCTTGACTCTGAAGCAGGCGCTGCGGCATTTTATTGACTTCCGTGGCGAAGTGATCAGGCGCAGGGCGGAGTTCGACCTTCGCAAGGCCAGGGCGCGTGTTCACATCCTGGAAGGCCTGCGGATAGCTATCGAGTTCCTGGACAGGGTGATAGCGATTATCCGTGGGTCGAACGATGTTGAAGAGGCCCGGAACGGCCTTATGAGCGAGTTCAGCCTTTCTGAACTCCAGGCGCAGGCGATCCTTGACATGCAGCTCCGGCGACTGGCCGCACTGGAACGCGAGAAGATAGAGAGCGAGTACCAGGACCTCCTGGCGGTGATCTCAGAGTTGGAAGAGTTGCTTGGAAGCCCCGCGAAGGTCATGGGGGTCATCCGGCAGGAGACGCTGGACCTGAAGCGGAAGTTCGGGGACGAGCGACGGACAGTCGTTCATCCCGAAGAACTGGGCGAGTGGCGTCGCGAGGACACGGAGCCCCACCAGGAAGTGGTGATAACGCTCAGCCGCAACGGCTACGTGAAGCGGGTGCTGTCCAGCACCTATCGTGGGCAGCACAGGGGCGGCAAGGGCGTCAGGGGCCAGCGCATGACCAAAGAGGACGACGTTACGCCGTACCTCCAGGTCGCTGATACCCACGATACGCTGCTGTTCTTCACTGACCGGGGCCGTGTGTTTGCCTCACGGGTTTTCGAGTTGTCAGCCGACCAGTCCCGGACCACCCGCGGCACGCCGGTTGGGAACATCATTCCCAATATAGAGCCACGTGAGAAAGTACAGGGGATCCTGGCTGTCGATCCCAGCCTGCTGGAGGATACGTATCTTGTGATGGCGACCCGCAGGGGGCAGATAAAGCGCATGCACCTCACGCGCCTGCGGAATATCAACAAGGCTGGACTGAACTGCTTCAGCATGAAGCCTGGCGACGAACTGGTGGCCGTGACTTTGGCTACCGCGGACCAGGACATCATCATGGTGAGCCAGCAGGGCATGGCGATTCGCTTCCCGTCCGAACAGGTCCGCCCGCGGCAGCGCGCTGCCGGAGGCATGAAGGGAATGGACCTGCAGGAGAAGGACCGCGTAGTGGCCATGGACGTCGTGGACGACGAAGGCTCCCTGCTGATAGTCAGCAAGAAGGGCTACGGCAAGATATCCGAGATGAGGTACTACCGCCGGCAGAAGCGCGGCGGGAAAGGTCTCATCACGCTGCGGATCACTCGAAAGAACGGCCCGGTGTCGGCTGCTGCCATTGTGAGCGAAGAGATACGAAACGACTCCGAAGGCAAACTGTTCCTGCTCACTGAACGGGCGCAGGTGCTTCGGACCAATATGGGAGAGATTCGCTCCACCGGCCGCATCACACAGGGCGTTATCCTTGTGAATCCGGAGCCGGGAGACTCCATCAGCGCCATTCGTGTGATAGACACCCAGCGTACTCATGAAGAGACGATTGATCCGGCCGAACTCGAATCAAATGGCGTCGGCATGGAAGGCTCCATGGCAGACGACATCGAGGAAGACGAGCCGGAAGTGGACGAGCAGGACGAACTCGTTGAGGTTGAGGCAGCAGAGGAAGAAGACGAGTCTGAGGACTAGTTTCCAGACCTGTACCTGTAACTTAGTTGCGATGAATGGCGGCGGCCAATTTGCCGCCGCCATTTCTTTGTGCGACGTGATGCATTTGGCCAATTGCCAGGCCGGAGCGGAGCCATCCACCGCATGAAGTCAACGAGTGCAACGCCGGGCTGTGATGGCCTGGCGCATGTAAACGCTCATGCTTGAAGCGCTCGGACGGGTTCTCTACCGCAGGCGCTACGTGGTGCTGGCAGTGTGGGCACTGGTCATTCTCTTATCGCTGCCGTTCGCTCCTCGTGCCGGCGATCAGCTGAAGCCGGGCGGATTTTCCAACGAATCCTTTCCGTCAGTCCAGGCGCGTGAGTTGATGCAGGAGAGGCTGGGATTATCCACGATATCCGTGGAGTTGATATTCCAGCACGAAGATTGGACTCCGTTCCAGCCAGAGTTCATGGAGGCTGTCAGCGCTGCGGCAGACCCGCTTCGGGACCTGCCTGAAGTAATCAGTGTGCGTACTCACCTGGATGACCAGGCGCGAGCATCGTCCAGCATTGGCGCTGTTCATGTCACAGTGGGCCTCGACCTGGAGCTTGAGGAGTCAGTCGAGTTCCTGGACACAGTGATTGCGCAGGTAGACCCGGGCCCGCTGGATATGACCGTTACAGGAGGTCCCGCGCTCTACCGGGACATCAGCCTGGCCAGCGAGAGGGACCTGCGTCGCGGTGAAACCGTGGCCTTCCCCCTGGCCACTATCACGTTGCTGCTGGTGTTCGGGACCGTGGTGGCGGCAATAACGCCCGCAGCAGTTGGCGGGGCGGGCGTGGCAATTGGCCTTGCCGCTGTGTTCTGGATTTCACGCGGCGTGGATATGTCCGTGTTCGCACTGAACATCGTCACGCTGCTTGGCATCGGCATCGGCATCGACTACTCGTTGTTTTACACCAGCCGGTTCAGGGAGGAGCTTGCGCGCGGCAGAGACGTTGCCGGCGCCATAGCCGCGTCACAAACACACGCCGGACGGGCAATCCTGTTTTCGGCGGCCACCAGCCTGGCGGGGCTGGTGAGCCTGGTGGCGTTCGACATCATGATGCTCCGCTCCGTGGGCATTGGTGCGGTCGTGGTCATATTTGCCGCTCTGGTCGCTGCGCTTACCCTTTTGCCGGCCCTGCTTGGTGTGCTGGGACATCGTGTCAACCGGCTCCGCGTGATTCCAGACTGGGAGGGCAGGCCGTCTTTCTGGGCACCCCTCGCCCGGTGGGTCATGAGCCGCCCTGTGCTGGTGCTCCTGCCGACTGCCGCAGTACTGATAGTGCTGGCCGCCCCGGTGACACATCTCAGGCTCGGCACCGTGGACGCCACGATTCTGCCCGCGGACCTGGAGTCACGACAGGGATTCGACCTGTTGCAGCGGGACTTTGGCCTGGATGTCAACACGGCGATTCCCGTGGTGTACACGTTTGGCGATGCGGCTGGCGAAGACGGGGACCCTTTTTCCGACGAAAACCTTGCTGACCTGTACGCCTTCGGTCGAGCGCTGGAGGGACTGGATGATGTGGAGAAGGTCACCAGCTTCGTGAACCTGGGGCCGGAATACAGCCTTGACACGTACCGGACCTTCTACGCCATTCCGGAGTCGGTCACGGACGCTACTGCGGCACGGTTAATCAGCGAGACGCTTCGGCCAGGGGTGGCGCTATTCATGGCGGAGAGCCAGCTTCACCCTTTTGCACCGGAGGCCGGGCAGCTTGTGGCGCAGATACGCGCCTTCGATCCCGGCCCAGGCAGCAGTGTTCATGTGAACGGGGGCGCCGGCGACCTGAAGGATATTGTGGATGCGCTGTACTCCCGGTTCCCCATTGTGGTTGCCGTGGTGCTAGGCGTGACGTACCTGTCGCTGATGTTGTTGTTCAGGTCCGTGGTGCTTCCCCTGAAGGCGGTGATTTTGAATGTGCTCAGCATACTTGCCAGCTATGGAGTGCTGGTGTTCGTGTTCCAGGACGGCAACCTGAGCGGCCTGCTGGGATTTGAGCCGTTGGGCGTGATTGAGGCGACTACGCCCATCCTGCTGTTCGCCATCCTGTTCGGGCTGAGCATGGACTACGAGATATTTTTGCTGTCGAGGGTGGCGGAAGCGTACCGGCGTACCGGCGACAATACGGCCAGCGTGGTCGAGGGACTTCAAAGGAGCGGCCTGATCATAACCGGGGCCGCTGCGATACTGATTGTGGTGGCGGCGAGCTTTGTGGCTGCTGACGTTGTGCTGGTGAAGGCGATCGGCCTTGGCCTGGCGATTGCGGTGTTTGTAGACGTGACGCTGGTGCGCGCCCTGGTGGCTCCTGCGCTGATGCGGCTGTTTGGGAAGTGGAACTGGTGGTTGCCCGGTTGGCTGGATCGGTTACTGCCGGAGGTGCGCCATGTCTCGTGACCACCGTGGCGTGCGTACGGTGGCCTTTGTCCTGTTGGGTGCGGTAGCCCTCATGGTGGTTCTCGCCGCCTGCACTGGCGGACCTGCATCGCGGCCCGTGCCGACTCCGCCCGCGCCTGAACCGACCCCGGTGCCGCAGCCGGTTTCACTGCCTGCGGATGAGGCTGCGCATGACGATGCCCTGGAATGGTGGTACTACAACGGTCACCTGGAGGCGGAGAACGGCCAGGCGTACGGATTCCACTTCGTGATCTTCCAGTCCATTCACGATGGAGATGTGACGTATGCGGCGCAGTTTGCCGTAGCTGACCCGGCCACCGACCGGCATGTTCAGAACGCCCGGTTTGGCGTGGGAGGGCAACCGCCCGGACAGGGACTGCTGGACCTTGAACTTGGTGATTGGTCGCTTGCCATTTCAGATGGGGAGCATAGTTTCAACGCTCGTGGTGACGACGGGACTTCGCTGGACCTTTCACTTTCACCCACGACTCCTGCCATGCTGCATAACGGCATCGGCTGGATGGGAGGCGAGTTTGGGTGGACGTACTACTACTCCTGGCCACGAATGGATGTTGTGGGGACGCTGTCACTGGGCGATGGAGAGACGCTGAGCGTGGGCGGTGAGGCCTGGTTCGATCACCAGTGGGGCGACTTCTTTGTGGTTGGCCATCCTGCGGGGTGGCAGTGGTTTGCCCTTCAGCTTGATGACGGCTCGTCGATCATGATCACCGAGGCGCGTGGACTGGACGGCGCGGTAGCGGAGCTTTATGGGACGTTCATGAACCCTTCCGGCCAGTCACGGCATTTGGGGCGGGATGACGACGGCATAATTCTTGAGACGCTGGATACGTGGGTCAGTCCAGAGACCGGAGGGGAGTACCCATCCGGGTGGCGCCTACGCGTGCAGTCGATAGACCTTGACCTTGAAATGCAATCGGTCATCAAGGACCAGGAGGTCACGGAAGGCGTGATTGCGCCGGCCATCTACTGGGAGGGCAAGGTGGCGATAGAAGGGGCACACGCCGGTGAGGCGGTTGGCGGCCGCGGATACGTGGAACTGACGGGGTATGCTCCACCGCCGCCAGTGGAGTGGCGCACGGATGATGGCGTTCAGTGACTATAATCGGCACCGAGCGGGCCGCTGACCCGCCCGGCCAATCATATTTCCCAAAGATGGCGACTGTGGCTGACCTTGAAACCCGGCAAAACGACTTCAAGAAAGCATGGTCGCGCTTTGCCACCGGTGTTGCCGTCATAACCACGGTGGAGCCGGGCGGACAGGTGCATGGCATGACGGCCAACGGGGTGACTTCCGCATCGCTGGACCCGCCGCTCGCGCTGGCATCAGTGGGTCATGAGCGCAATACGCACGGGCTTATCGAGTCCACCGGGCGGTTCGGGATCAGCATACTGAAGGCCGGCCAGGCGCATATAGCCCGTCATTACACGCTGCCGCCTTCGCAACGTCCGGCTGACGTGCGGCTGAGGTTCGATGACCTCGGTGCGACGCCTGTTATTGCCGGGGCGCTCGCTGCCATGGCATGCACCGTGGTTGCCGCACACGCTGCCGGCGACCACACGATCTTCGTTGCTGAGGTCGACGCGCATTCGATTTCAGAGGGCAACCCTCTGCTCTGGTACATGGGCAGGTTTGGGGAGCTCAGGCTTGATCCGGAGACGCCCATCGATGGGCAGGACTGAAACGTGCCATGAGAGTGCTCGCTGTGTCGGTTGCGCCTCTGTTCCGGGACTTCGTGATGGGCGGCTCTCAACGCATCCTGACAGATGTGGCGGTGGCGCTGGGAGAGGCAGGGCATGATGTGCGGGTGCTCTGCACCAGGCGGCCAGAAAACGAGGGCGGGTTCAGCCTGGGACCGAAGGCCAGGGTTGAGCCAGACCTGTTGCTGAGGGGAGCGTTTCCCTCTCCGTACGAGGTTGCGCCGTTCATGCTGTCGCAGACTGTTGTAAGGCTCCAGGAGGCGGCCGGGTGGGCGGACCGCATATACCTGCATGCGGACGCCATGTTCATGAGGCAGGTCTTCGGCGATGCTCCACTGGTCAGGTCATTGCATGACTTTGTTTACGAGGAGGCGCTGCTATCGGCGTTTTCGCTGCCGGCTGCGCTGACGATCGTTCCGTCCAGGTACCTAGAGGAGTGCATTGAGGCGTCGGCAAGTGCATCAGCCGGACCTACCGGGCCGGTGCGAGTGGTCCCCAATGGAATCCGTCGCGCGGACAACCCAGTTCACCCATCGCCACCCCAGGGAGTGGTGCCACGGGAGCCGGGTGACCTTGTGCTCCTGTTTCCACATCGCCTGGACCCGCGAAAAGGGTTGATCGAGGCGTTGGAGATCACGGCATTGCTGGGGTCGAAGCGACCTGATCGGCGGGTGCGCCTGCTGGCGCCTGGGTACCCGGCAGGGGCGTCGTTCGATGATTCGGCGGCGTCACGTGACCATGTTGTTGCCATGGCGCGTGAGCGGGGCGTTGAGAGTGCTGTGGAGGTTCATGGCTGGGTGCCTCACGAGCAGATGGCCTCTTACTACGCCTTCGGGGACGTGACGTTGTGCCCTGGGAACTTCATAGAGGCTTTTGGCCTTGTGCCGCTGGAGTCGGTCGCAGCAGGAACACCGGCCATCTGTGCGCGCGTTGGCGCGTTCCGGGAGCTTGAGGGGTTTCCGGGCATTTCGCATGTGGCTTATGGCGATGTCGAGGCCGCAGCGGATGCTGTGGAAGCCGCCATCGATGGTCTGCTTGACGAAGCAGTGGCGAGTGCGGCCATTGACGAGCGGTACAGTCACCGCCGGATGCTTGACGGGTATATCGAGGCGATTACAGGGCCGGTGGCGACGCCTGAAGCTGCGCTGGGTTCTGCTGGGGCTGACGGATATGTGCTTGCGCCATGGTGCCACCTGGAGGGCGACAGGATCTACAACGACTACCTGTACGGGTATCGCGACATGCCGGATCTGGCACGCCATCTTGCGACGTTGCCGCCAAGCGGTTTGATACCGGCAGGCGCGGAACGTCCGGTCCCCGGGCTGGATGCCGCGCTGGCGGATGGAATACTGGTGCCCGCCAGGCGGAGGTAAGAGCCTAGTGAATGAACCCGCGGATCTGGATGGCATCCGACACGCGGGCTACGGCCACCTGGTATGCGGCTTCTCGCATTGAGACGCCCTTGTCGTTCGACGTTTCGCGGGTTGCGTGGTAGGCACGGGTGAGGATGTTGTCCAGTTCCCGGTTGACGCGTTCGAGGTTCCACCGGAACACCTGCACGTTCTGTGCCCATTCGAAGTAAGACACGATCACGCCGCCTGCGTTGGCGAGGATGTCCGGGATAACCGCGATGCCGGCGTCGGCCAGGATGGGATCGGCCTCGGCTGTCACCGGGCGGTTGGCGCCCTCGACGACTAGGCGGGCCTTTATGTCCGGAGCGTTCTCCGTGGTGATTACGTCCTCAATTGCGCCGGGGATCAGGATGTCGCACTCAAGCTCCAGCAGTTCGTCGTTGGTAAGGCTCTCGCCGCCGGGGAACTCGATGACGTCGCCGCCCAGCTTGATGTGAGAGTCCAGCGCCAGCAGGTCCAGGCCCTTCGGGTTGCGTGTGCCGCCGCTGATATCGCTCACTGCAATTACTCGCGCGCCGGCGTCAGCCATTGTTGCTGCTGCGGCAGCACCGACCTGTCCGTAGCCCTGTACCACAACCGAAGCGCCGTCAACACTGATGCCCAAGTCCTGCGCTGCGAGGCAGCCGATGAAGGCTGTTCCACGTCCCGGCGCTGCGGCCCTGCCATATGAACCGCCCATTTCAACCGGTTTGCCAGTGACGACTCCGGGTGTGTGGCCGTTGATTGCGCCGTAGGCATCCATGATCCATGCCATGGTCTGCGCTGTGGTGCCCAGGTCCGGCGCCGGGATGTCACGGTTCACGCCCAGTATGTGGTGCATGCTCATTGTGTAGCGGCGTGTGAGGCGGTTCAACTCGCCCTGTGACAGGTCACGCGGGGAAACCATGACGCCGCCCTTGGCGCCGCCGAATGGTATATCCACGAGCGCAGACTTCCACGTCATGAGCATCGCCAGTGCACGCGTGTGCTCAAGGTCGGCGTGAGGGTGGTACCTGATGCCGCCCTTGTAGGGGCCTCGGGCCGCGTTGTGCTGTGACCGGTATCCTTCGAACACGCGGATGGAACCGTTGTCCATCCTGATAGGAAGGCCGACGGTGACCTCCCGCCACGGTTGCAGGAGCACTTCCCGCATGTCATCGCCCAGCCCAAGGCCGCTTACTGCTGTGTCTACGCTTGCGCGTGCGCCTTCGAGCATTGTCCTGTCTGTGGCGGGCATGTTCATCTCCTGTATGTCTTGGGGCGGCCGGCGACGAGCCTTTGACGATTCAGTGTGTCACGTACTACCGTGTCGGGGATTCGCGTGGCGAAGTCAGCAGCCTTCGGAAGGCAAGCAGTGCCGGGGTCAGCGCCCCTGGCGACTCCACTTTACAAAATGGAACGCGAGTTCACGGGTATGGACCATATGCGCAGTAAACTCAGGGCTATAGTTGTTTCCGCGGCAGTGGTGATGTTGGGAGTGATCGGCTGCAGCAGTGAACCGCCAGAACCCACAGAGGCCGGATTCATATACACGTTTGCAGGGGCTGACGAAGGGTTTGCTCCAGATGCCGAGGACAGGCATGAGGCGAGGTTTGGCGCGGTCAGTGACCTGGTGGCCGCCGGTGGCTGGCTTTACGTGGCAGACGGCGCCATTGTGTCCCGCATAAACCTGGCAGACGGAGCGTTCGAGGTGGTAGCCGGGAACGGGTCAATCGGACCGATGCCCGAATCTGGCCCTGATATCAGGCAGACGGCGCTGCCTTCGGTACGCTCGCTTGATGTCGATGCAGAGAACAACCGCCTGTATGCCCTTTTATTTGACAACCCTGACGCAGGGGTCGTCCAAGTTGACCTTGGCACGGGAGAGTACGAATTGCTGTTTCGTGAGGAGCACCTCACCAAGATCCGTCTTCGGGATGATAATAATCTGCTTTTTATGGAACGTGCCAGTGACAACCTGGTCAATTTTGAACTGGCAACCCGAGAGAGGCGAGACGTTCTTCCTGGCGTGCACGCGTTCAACTTCGCGGTTGCAGATGGGCAGGTGGTGTACATACTGACCAGCCATGAGGAGCGAGCCATACTGAGGGCTGATTTCCGTGACAGCAGTGTGACCGTGGTGGTCGACTCAATGGAGGTCAGCCCGCTGCTGAGACAGGTCAGGGAAGACGCCGAAGCGCTGCAGAATCCTTACCCCATGTTTTCGTACATGGCTGTTGCGCCCACTGGAGATATCGCTTTCGTGGATTCATCCCGGTACGGACACACTGTGGGAACGCTGGACCCCGGGGAAGGCAATTGGACGCTTGTCGCAGGAACTGGCCCGATAGGGGATGCGGGGGACGGCGGTCCGGCCACTGATGCCAATGTGAGGTCTGGTCCCATTGCGTTTGACGATGAGGGCAACCTGTACATGGGCCATAAACGCGGCGATCTGCGAGTCATCCGGCGAATCAACAGCGTGGCTGAGTGAGGTTTGCAAGGGAATAAGGGAATTTAGAGGCGTGAGTGGGTTATCAACTAGCCACACGTGGCCCTAAGGAGAGAGGTCTTGGCATCACTGGGGCTGGCAGGATGCATATCGTTAATGGGCTGGAAAAGTAGGAGCGTGAGTGGTGGTATTCCCACGGAAACGGCTTACACCGGACGAAATAGAAAATTACGTACGACGCTCACGGCATGGGCCGTGTTTCGTATGCCAGGTCGTCCAAGGTGAGGCTGCCTACCAGCACCATATGATCCATGAAGACGGTCAGGCCGTCGTCTTTCTGAATATGACCCAGCCACTTTATGGCTACACATTGGTGGCTCCTCGCCAACACCGTGAACATGTTGTGTCAGACTTCACCACGGAGGAGTACCTATCACTTCAACGCCTGGTCCACTCTGTCGGCAAAGCCATCCAGCGAGTTGTGCCGACGGAACGCATGTATGTCCTGAGCCTGGGTAGCCAGCAAGGCAACCGGCACGTGCACTGGCATATCGCTCCTTTGCCTCCAGGAGTCCCGTATAGCCAGCAGCAGATGGCGGCCCTTAGTCACGAGAACGGCGTTCTGGACCTGACGGAGGATGATAAGGCGTCCCTGGCGCAACGGATCAAATCAGAGCTAGAAAATATTCTGCGTTAAAAACGAGGTACTTTATCCACCCTCATCCAATTGACCAAATGTGTGATTGGTCAGTAACATAGATAGGTTGAAAGGCTAAAAATGACAGACTACGCGATAATCTCAACTGGCGGGAAGCAGTACCGTGTCCGCCAGGGCGACATAATTGAAGTGGAGAAGCTCCAGGGCGAAGTTGGCGAGGAGATCGCTTTCGCAGACGTGCTTCTTGCTTCAGTGGACGGCAGCGTGACAGTGGGTTCGCCCACGCTGGACGGTGCGAAGGTAGTCGGCGAGATCGCCGGGCATGACCGCGCCCCCAAGGTCACGATATTCAAGTACAAGAACAAGACCCGTAACCGGGTCAAGAACGGGCACCGGCAGCCGTTCACTGCTGTGACGATCAAAGAGATCGCCGCCAGTTAGATTATGGTTCACGTCTGAACCAGCGAGGATATTGATATGGCTCACAAGAAGGGCAGTGGCACGTCCCGCAACGGCCGAGACAGTCCAGGGCAACGCCTGGGCGTGAAGGCGTTTGGCGGGGAGGCCGTGACTGCAGGCTCCATAATTGTCCGCCAGCGTGGCACGCGCTTTCATCCAGGCGCCAACGTGGGCATTGGCCGCGATCACACACTCTTTGCCCTTGTGGACGGCCACGTGAACTTCGACTTCGCCACACAGAACCGCCGCAGGGTTAATGTTCAGCCCGTGGCCTAAAGGCCGCGTGCAACGTTCGGAGAGATCATGAAGGCCGAGATACACCCGACTTACTATCCCAATGCACAGGTTCAATGTGTTTGTGGAAATAGCTGGACGGTAGGTTCCACGCGCAAGGAGTTGCGTGTGGAGGTATGCGCCCAGTGCCACCCGTTTTGGACTGGCGAGCAGCGCATTGTTGACACTGAAGGCCGCGTGGAGCGCATGATGCGGCGCTACGGCCTGGGCCAGAACAAGAGCTAATTGAGGCTGTAATTTGGTACGGGGCGCCTGCAAGGGCGCCCCTTTTGTTTATATGAGTGCTCAACAGGCCGCAGCGGCGCCAAAGTCAAAGCGAGTCCTCTACGGAGGCCAGGCTGTCATTGAAGGCGTGATGATACGCGGCAGCACCCGGGCGGCCGTATCCGTTCGCAAGATGGACGGAACCATCGCGCGCCGCAGCCTTCCCCTGGAGTCCTGGGCGAACAGTCGCGCCCGGCAGTTGCCGATTGTACGTGGAGTGCTGGTCCTGCTGGAGACGCTGCTGGTGGGAATGAAGGCGCTCACCCTTTCGGCCAACGAGGCTGCCGAGGAAGAGCCGGAAGAAGGCAAGGAAGCGCCCAGCCAGATGAGTTCCGTTGGCATGGCGGTGATGCTGACCATGTCGCTGGGGCTGGGCATAATCCTGTTCTTCATGGTGCCGCTGTTCGCTTCGAGCGGAGTTGAGGCCATAGGCGCATCAGCGTTCATGGCGAACGTGATGGAGGGTGTATTCAGGCTGGCCCTGTTTATTGGCTATATCTGGCTGATAGGGCGGATGTCAGACATCCAGCGCGTGTTTGGATACCACGGCGCGGAGCACATGACGGTGGCCGCCCACGAGGCGGGAGCGCCCCTGACAGTGGACTCAGTTCGCCGGTTCCCCAAGGCGCACCCACGTTGCGGCACGTCATTTCTCATGACCGTGGTCCTGGTTTCCATAGTTGCGTTCATACTGCTGCCGCGTGACCCGTTCTGGTTCCTGGTGGCGTCCAGGATTGTTCTGATACCGGTCATCGCGTCCATCAGCTATGAGCTCATCAGGTTCGGTGGACTCCACCAGGGCAACCTGGCTGTCCGCATGTTTAACGCCCCGAACCTGCTATTGCAGGACCTGACGACCCGCGATCCTGACAACAGCATGATCGAAGTGGCGATTGACGCTATGGATCATGCCCTGGAGATGGATTCAGCGGCGGCCGAACTGGCACCCGGCGAGACTGCCAGCGTGCAGTCCCGCGAGGCGTAGACGACTTCTTAACCTCGCCGGCGTTGCAATTCCGTCCATACAGCGTCCGGCGATACGCCCGTGGCCGACAGCAGCACCAGGGCGTGGTACAGGGCGTCAGAAAGCTCTGAGGCCAGCTCTTCCTGTGGCTTGGTGAGTGCCGCAATGGCGACCTCGCCGGCTTCCTCAACCACCTTCTGGGCGATCCTCGGCACGCCTTCCTCAAACATCCGGGTTGTGTATGAGCCCTCCGGCCGCTGCCGACGCCTGTCTTCAATTACGGCATAAAGCTCTGCCAGCACTCCGGGGCCGACCGCCTGGGTCACGGCGTCCGGTTGCCCAAGGGCTTCTTTGGAGACCGCGGGAGAGTAGAAGCAGGAGTCTTCGCCTGTGTGGCAGGCGGGACCGGTGGGGTTGACTTTCACCAGCACGGCGTCGCCATCGCAGTCCGGCGCCACTTCATCAACCTTGAGATAGTTGCCGGACGTCTCGCCCTTGTGCCATAGCTCGGCCCTGCTTCGGCTGTAGAACCATACGTCAGGGCCGCGGAGGGTGAGCTCCAGCGCTTCCCGGTTCATGTACGCCAGTGTGAGGACGCGCCCGGTGCCTGCATCCTGAACCACGGCGGGGATCAGGCCACGATCATCGAATCGGAACATCTGATTGGCTCCAGGTGTGGTTGAGTAGACTTGGCGGAGGGTAATGCGCCGGGTTGTACCAAGGGTCACGTAGTTGCGTGGTCAAGCAAAGTAGATAGTTCCCGCAGGTCGGTGATCTCCACGTCTGGCGCTGGTTCGCTGTCACATGGATTGCCGGTGCGGTTGATCCACACGGTGGTCATACCGGTGCGATGAGCGCCGAGCACATCGTCGAAGAGATGGTCGCCGACGTACCACGCGTCCCTGGGGTCAACGCTGAGCATGTCAAGGATATGCCGGAATGCGGCCTCAGCCGGCTTGTAGACCTTGGACGACTCCGAACTGGCCACCAGGTCCCATTTCACGCCGGTGGCGTCTACGAGAGGGCGCAAGAATGCCTCGTCGGCATTCGAAAAGACCGCCAGTTTCACACGGCCCTCCAGCCCCCGTAGCGCCTCGACCGTTTCGGGAAACGCCGGGCGGCAGGCCATATGCTCAACTGATCTGCGACCGGCGAGGGCTGCATCACCTGTTACCCCGGCGTCAGCGAACACCTTCTCAAAGCAGCTTGTCCATGCCAACTCGTAAGGCTTAAAAGGCGGGCTATTTGCGGGATCGTCAAGGTTCGTGCGGTTGGCCCTGAACTGCGTTTCGTACTTTCGCCACAGCGTCCACAGCTCCGGACCTGTGAACGGCAAGCCCTGGTCCCGGGATATCTCGCCGAACGTGATTTCCCAATCCGAAGGGTCGTTGCTGAAAAGAGTGCGGTAGCAATCAAATGCGATGAGTTCAGGCTTACGAAGGTATTTGATATTCAAGGTTGCCATTTGACTTGGACGTAGCTCCGCGGAAAGTGCCTGTTGATGAGCATCAACAGGGCATGGTCAGGACTGTCTGACGGGCAGCCCCCGTTCAGCAAGGTATGACTTTACTTCAGCGATGCGTATCTCGCCAAAGTGGAAGATGCTTGCCGCCAGCACGGCGTCAGATCTGCCCACGGTCAGGGCATCATGCATGTGCTCGAGGCGGCCGGCGCCACCGCTGGCTATTACGGGAATTCGCACGCTATCTGAAATCGCGGAAAGCAACGGGAGGTCATATCCGGCCTTTTGGCCGTCAGCGTCCATGCTTGTGACCAGGAGCTCGCCTGCGCCCATGTCTGCTGCCAGGCGGCCCCACTTGATGGGGTCCAGCGCGGTGGGCCTGCGGCCTCCGTGCGTGAAAACCTGCCATGGGGCTTCTGCCAACTGTGGAGGTTCACCCTCGATCTTGAGCCGTGCTGGAGTTGCGACTTTCTTCACGTCCATCGCAAGGACGATGCACTGCGATCCGAATTCACGGGCGCCTTTCTCGATCAGCGCCGGGTTGTTCACGGCTGCTGTATTCACGGCTATCTTGTCGGCCCCTGCCTCCAGCATGAGCCGCATGTCTTCCACCGACCGGATACCGCCACCGACCGTCAGAGGGATGAAGACCTGTGAGGATACGCGCCGGACCACGTCCACCATGGTTTCCCGTCCGTCAGAACTGGCGGTGATGTCCAGGAAGACAAGCTCATCTGCGCCTTCACGGTCATAGAGGGAAGCCAGTTCAGCGGGGTCGCCAGCATCGCGGATGTCCACGAAGCTGACGCCTTTGACCACGCGGCCCGCGTCAACGTCCAGGCACGGAATGATCCGGCGCGTCAACATTGATGAGTGTTCCGTTACTTGCTGAGGACGACGAGATAGTGGTGGCTATCGAGTGAGCGGTGAGTTACCCGGCGCAGCCCTGCCTCAATCGCCATCTCAATGAAATCCTCACCCTTGACGCGCCGCGCTGCGGGCGGACCGTATTCCGGTTTCCCATCTTTGCCTTCCACCGGGAGCCACTCAATGATTGCCGCCCAGCCGCCCTTGCGCAGAAGCCTGTGTACTTCCTTGAGCAGGGCCGCCGGCTTGGTGGCTTCGTTGAGGACACCGGACATCATGACCCCGTCCAGGATGCCGTCATCCAGAGGGATGGCGTTCTCCTTGGAGACGACGGTTTCCACGTTGCTGAGGCGCGATGCTTTGGCCCGCTCCTTCACGATGTCCAGCATGCCTTCCTGCACATCTATGGCATAGAGTTTCCCGCCGTAGGCGTACTTGGCCAGCGGTATGCTGAGGTAACCGGGGCCCGAGCCGATGTCGCCCAATACATCGTAGGGACGTATTGGTATGAGCGAGATGATGGATTGCGGGTCTATGGTCTCGTTAAGTTTCGGGTTAAGGAGATCTTCTGCGCGTTTAACCGGGAACTTTGTTGGCATCTACAGGCCTCTCGATGATCACCAGTACTTGATTTATTTCCAGTGTACGTAGTCAAGGCCATTGCATGGCGTGGACTACGTGGGATTTCCGCCAAAATGGCACAGCCATTCGTGGGTCCGGCAACTGACAACGTGGGCTGTTGTCGAACCTAAGAGGGCGGTGCAGCAGCATCAGCGGCTGTGGCGTCGCTCCAAATGCGCTGCCCGGGACATTAACATTTGACGGATTTGACTTCACGAATGGCACGCTGCAGATCCAACGCACCCGAATATATGGCTGTGCCGGTGATTGCTGCCTCCACGCCCATTTCCGCCAGTTGGACCAGATCTTCCACTGTGGCGACTCCACCGGCCACAACTATAGGGTAACGCAAACTGGCAAGTATCCCGGCTACCGAATCAAAGTTTGGATGGGACAGTGTGCCATCACGGGATATGTCGGTATACATGAACCGTTCCACGCCCCGTTCCACCATCATGTTCATAAGGTCTATGGCGCGGATAGAGGATTTTTCAGTCCAGCCGCGTGTCTGCACCAAGCCGTCCAGCGCGTCGACACTGACCATAACGTGTCCTGCGCCGTGGGCCTGCACGGCCCGTTCGACTTCGCCGGGGGCTTCGATGGCCGCAGTGCCGAAGATCACTCGGTCCACGCCCATGGCCAGCATCCTGGCCGCATCTTCTGCGGTTCGTATTCCGCCTCCAAGCTGAACCGGCACGTTTGTGTCCCGCACCAGGGCCTCAACCGCAGCGGCGTTGGCGCGCACACCGTCACGCGCCCCGTCCAGGTCAACGATGTGCAGTCGCTCAGCCCCGGCACCCACCCACCTGCGGCCTGTGGCGACCGGGTCGTCGGCGAACACCGTCTCGCGGTTGTAGTCGCCCTGGTGGAGGCGTACGCACTTGCCGCCGCGTAGATCTATGGCCGGTACTACCTGCATCAAGAAGTCTCCAAACAGCCGCTATCGTGCTGCGGCTGCCGCTGCGTGGCGGGTGAAGTTGCTGTATATCGCCAGTCCCATGTCACCGCTTTTTTCGGGATGGAACTGGGTGCCGACCACGTTGTCCCGCACAACCGCCGCGCATACCTGAACGCCATAGTCCGCCGTGGCGGCAGTGTCCGAGGAGTTCGCAGGCACGCAGTGGTATGAATGCACGAAGTAGAAGTGGGTGTCCTGGGGAATGTCAGCAAATGCCGGGTGGCGTTCTGAAATTTCGCCTGTGAACTGAACAGAGTTCCAGCCCATGTGGGGCACCTTGAGTCTATGTCCCTGGGCGTCAGCGAGATCTGGGGGAAACAGCTTCACTTCACCTGGCATTATGCCGAGGCCGGGCAGTTCACCTTCTTCCGAGCGATCGAACAGGATTTGCATGCCCAGGCAGACGCACAGGAGCGGCCGGCCCGACGCTGCGAAGTCTCTGACCGTGGCCGTTAGCCCCTGGGTCTTCAAGGCCCGTAGCGCGGCATCGCTGGCGCCAACTCCAGGGAGTACAGCTGCATCGGCGGCGGCGAGCTCTACGGGGTCAGATGTGACGGCGGCGTTTGCGCCAACTTTCTCCAGTGCCTTCGAGACGCTGTGGAGGTTGGCCGCCCGCGTGTTGATGATGGCTATGCGTGCACCCGGCATCTATGCCTGCCCCCCGGTTGTCCCGGCATCGCCGGTCAGGGCGTCGAACGGCAGCGCCCGGTCCTCATACCTGGCGATCATGAACAAGCAGTCTGAGAGCCGGTTCAGGTACCGGATGATCTCTGGGTTCTCCAGTTCCCCGGCCTGCTGGAGGGCCACGACGGCCCGCTCGGTGCGGCGTACGGCTGTACGTGCCAGATCCATGGCGGCGGAAGCGGCCGACGCGCCGGGGATGATGAACGACCGTGGAAGTTCAATCTCACCTGTGATCTTGTCGATGATGGTTTCCAGCCTGTCTGTCATGCCGGGGGTGACGGTTGAAAAGTGCTTCTGGAGCAGTGCATACGATTCGCGGTCTGTGGCAAGTTCAGCGCCCACCACAAAGAGATCACGTTGCAACTGCATGATCTGGCCCTTGATCCACTCGTCACCAGAGAGCGCGCGGGACAGGCCCAGGGCTGAGACGGCCTCGTCGCTTGATCCGTAAGCTTCCACCCGTGGGTCGGTCTTCAACACACGTCCGCCGTAGAGGAGGCCTGTTTCCCCTGCGTCGCCGCGTTTTGTGTAGATGGATTTCAATGTGGGTATCGCCGGTTGCGCTGATCGACTGTACTGACAGGCCATGAAGTTCGGTGTTGGCGTCTTGCCTTTAGACAACCCTGCCATTGTATTTGTTGAACGGCAGCTTTGGCCTCCAACCCCATTTACGCGATAATTATGCGCGAAAGTCCAGAAATCGCTCCGCCGGGCTTGCGTCGCGCGGTATCATGGATTAGCGATTCATCTCAGGGCATGGCGGACAGGCCGCTTTACGCGGGTTGCGGAACGTGCCCTGACGGTTTCGAAGTGTCACTCGATACGACTCGTTCGGAACGTAGGGCAGGTAGACTGCCCGGCAACAACCAGGAAAAGTCGAACGGGAACCATGACGACTACGACTCATCCGAATCACACAGTCCCCATAAACACCATCCAGGTGACCGAGAAGGCTGCCGCCAAGGTAAGGCAGTTCGCGGAACGCGATGGGCTAGACCAGTTTGGCCTCAAGGTGGCGGTCAAGGGTGGCGGCTGCTCGGGCCTCCAGTATGTGCTTGAGATGGTCACCGGGCCGTCTGACGATGACAAGGTCATCAAGCAGAATGGCATTGAGGTGTACGTTCCCAAGAAGGCGTTCGTATTCCTGGCGGGAACGGTACTCGACTTTTCTGACGGCCTGAACGGCAAGGGCTTCCAGTTCCAGAACCCCAACGCCAAGAAGACGTGCGGATGCGGAGATTCATTCGGCGTCTAACTCAGAGCGCCGAAGGCGGCCGAGGCCTATCAAATGACCGCTGCCGCTCCTCCCAGGGGCGGCTTTTCATTTACGGGACAAGTCACAGTCTCACCTGATTTCAAAGGTGGCTCCTCATGACGCAGACCAGCCTGCCTGAATTTCACGCGGCACTCACAGAGCGTGGCGCTGTGTCCAATCCTGGCGAAGGTCGAACGGTTCCTGATTCCTTTGGCGATGTGAAGGAAGAGTTCCACGCCCTGAAAACGTCGGCGGGCGTTGTCTACCGGTCAGACGCCTCCAGGATTGAGCACAACGGAGCTGATGCCCTTGACCTGCTGCATCGCCTTTCAACGAATGACCTGCTGAGCCTGGAGCTTTGTTCGGCACGCCGTACGGTTCTCACTTCTGACCGTGGACGCGTCATTGATGTCTTCACAGTTGTGCACCGTGGCCCCGGCAGGCTGTTGCTGCTTTCGGGTGCGGCCGATCCAACCCCGCTTGTTGAATGGGTCGACCGTTACACGATCGTCGAAGACGCGGAACTGAAGGACATCTCGAACCAGACGGTTCAACTGGCGGTGACCGGCCCGGCGGCAGGGGAGGTCGCGAGGGCAGTAGCAGGGGATAGCGTCGCTGGATTCAACCAGGATGAGTACTCGTCTGCGGAGCTTGCCGGTGTGACCGTCGAAGTCCTGCGCACTGACTCGCCCGGCCTGCCGGCATGGGAATTTATTGTGCCAGCAGAAGACGCTTCCGCCGTGTGGGATGCCCTGGTGACGGCCGGTGCGCGGCCTGCGGGGCGGGCGGCGTATGAGGCGTTGCGGATTGAGCGTGGAGTGCCGGCGTATGGACTGGAACTCACAGAGAAGATCAATCCGCTTGAGGCTGGCCTGATGCCACTGATCAGTTTCACGAAGGGGTGCTACGTGGGTCAGGAGGTTGTGGCCCGCCTTGATACCTATGACAAGGTGCAGCGTCGGCTGGTCAGCCTGGTGTCGGATGGACCGCTCAAGCCAGGCGAGCCGCTCACGGCAGATGGCCGGGATGTGGGCTGGGTGTCGTCGTCGGTACAGTCCCCGGCAAGTTCAGAGCATATGGGCCTGGGATTCGTGCGCAAGGGCTTTTTCGATGCCGGGATGAACCTCAAGGCAGAATCCGGTACCGTAACCGTGGTTGAATTCCCAGTCGACGATTAATTAGACGGCGCCTGTAAATGATCAAGGACCATAATCATCCGCCTCCGCCGGGCGTGCTGATAGTCAGCGGCGTGCCGGGGTCAGGCAAGAGCACTGTTGCCCGGCTAATAGCATGCCGGCTGCCGCTGGCCGCGTACATTTCGGGAGATGATGTGCAGGAGTGCGTGAAGGGCGGGTGTGTTCTGCCCGGACAGGAGCCCATGCACGAGTCAGACCGGCAACTAAGGCTGAGGACTCGGAACGTATCTCTGCTGGCCGATAGTTTCTTTGAAGCCGCCGTGGCGCCGGTCATAGACGACGTTGTGGTGGAGCAGGACAGGCTGTGGGCGTTCACTTCTGACATCAAGTCCCGGCCTGTTGGCATGGTAATCCTCGCTCCATCACCGGAGATAGCAGTTGCACGGGACGAGGCGCGGTCGGGAAAGACCATCGCCCCGCACTGGAGTCACCTGGATACCGTGATGCGGACAGAACTGGCAGGAGTTGGGCTGTGGATTGACAACAGCCACCAGACGCCAGAGGAGACTGCGGAACAAGCCATCAACCGCGTCTGGGGCGAAGGCATTATCTGCGAATAGCCGCGCACCGTGCGTCAAGGCACGATGCTGGTGTTGAGAGCGGTTAACCCCGGCGTTTCCACTCTGCTTCGTGGACCCAGCCCAGGATCCGCTCCGCCTTTGATGTGTCAAGGGCGCTGGCAAAGCCCGGCAATAGATTTTTCAGAGGAACGCCGGGATACGCCTGCTCGATTGCTTCTTCAGTTGGTATTGAAAGCACCGTGTCCCGGCCATTGATGAAGAATGCTTCGTGGCCTGTCCAGTCTTTTTCAATGGCCAGCCGGCAGGCGCGCGCCGCGTCCTGCCGGTCAGTCCAGCCCCAGAAGCCCATTGAACGCCTGCCGGTGGCACCTGTGATGGGCTTCTCCTGCTGAGCCCGTTGAGTTTCCTCGTCCATTAGAGCATGAAAGCGCATGCTGGCGATCTGCATGTCACGGCGGCGGCAGAACGCGTCTGCCATCTCCTCACCCAGCCACTTGCTCTGGGCATAGCCATCTTCAACTCGTGTCGGATGTTGCTCGTCGATAGGGAAGTAGAGGGGTGCGACTGGCGCCTTCGAGAAGCCTGCCCCAATGGCGTTT
Source organism: Dehalococcoidia bacterium (assembly GCA_040878005.1). Lineage (GTDB taxonomy): Bacteria > Chloroflexota > Dehalococcoidia > Lucifugimonadales > Lucifugimonadaceae > JBBDMW01. The sequence goes on along the minus strand of JBBDMW010000075.1, from coordinate 94,165 downwards.
ATGGAGGAAGCCATGACAACCTTGCGGATGCCGTGTATCTCCGCCGCCTCAAGAACGTTCCAGTTGGAGACCATGTTGATTCTGAAGACGACGTGCTCAGGCGCAACGAGCGGGTTGGGAATGGCGGCCATGTGAATGACCGCGTCTGCGCCCTTGAGAACTGCGACTGCCTGACCAAAGTCCGTGCAGTCCACGTCTGCGAAGCGGGCGCCCTGCTCCGGCCCACGCTGCGTGTCAGCGTTCACGATCTCGTGTCCGTGAGCGACGAGTTCCGGAATGATGTGCCGTCCTGCGCGGCCCGACCCACCGGTCACCACTATTTTCATGTGCTCAAGCTTCCTGTCCGCCATTTCTGCTCGCAACAAGCCGTTCGGGAAAAGGGCCGGGGAACCGGAGGGCCGTCATCAATGGTGTTGGAGCGTTTCGCCGCCATCAACGACTATGACCTGGCCGCGAATCATTTCCGAGTCATCACCACAGAGGAACGCCACGACCCGTGCCACGTCTTCCGGCGTGATCGGCCGGCCGGCCGGGGTAGGGCGGCTGGCCAGGTCTTTTACGCCGAGCTCATCAGGAAAGGCCTCAAGCGCCTCCGTCATTACAAAGCCTGCGGACACTGCATTCACGGCAATGCCCCTGGGTCCAAGTTCCAGCGCCAGGTAGCGGGTGACGGCTTCCAGCGCCGCCTTTGACACCCCCACGGCGAAGTAACTTGGCAGGACGCGGGTTGCGCCGGGGCTGGAGAGATTGATGATCCTGCCGCCATCCACCATGAGTTTGGACGCCGCGATGGCAGCAAGCCACGGGCCGCGGGCGTTGATGTCAAGCGTCCAGTCCCAGTGCTTCACCTCAAGCTCAGCAGCGGGGCGCATGACACCTGAGGCAGCGTTGTTCACCAGTATGTCCAGCCTGCCAAAGCGTTCCTGCACCTGATCCATGAACGACTTGACGGCTTCCGGATCGCCCACGTGCGCCCGCAGCCGCAGGCACTGGACACCAGTTGCTTCTATCTCTTCCTGTGTGGCTCGTGCCGCAGTGTGGTTTTTCAGGTAGTTGAATGCGATGTCTGCCCCGCGGTGGGCCAACTCGAGGGCAATGGCCCGTCCTATACCCCGAGAGGCTCCGGTGACGAGGGCGACTTTGCCATGAAGCGGCTGTGGACCGCGAGGTGTATCTGACACTGGCACTGTTTGGGAACCTGTTGAATCACTCGTCGGACTTCTCGGCGCGCCAACCAGCCTGAAAGGCCGCTGCATGGACGCAAGCCTAGATGGCCATACCGCCATCTACGCGAATCACGTCGCCGGTGATGTAACGCGCATCGTCAGATGCAAGGAAGGCTGCCATGGGCGCAATCTCATCCGGCTCACCGAAGCGGCCCATCGGAATCCAGGTCATTATCGTTTCCTTGACCTTCTCCGAAAGCCCGTCCACGGTCGCTGTTGTGACGTAGCCTGGCGCGATGGCGTTGACCGTGATGTTGCGGGTCGCCAACTCCTTGGCCAGGGACTTTGTGAAGCCGTGGATGGCCGCCTTGGAGGCGGAGTAGTTGGTCTGGCCTGCATTACCGCGCATGCCGACCACGGACGTGATATTTATGATGCGGCCCCAGCGGTTCTTGATCATCCCCGGCGTCACTAGCCGAGTGCAAAGGTAGGTTCCGCGCAGGTTTGTGTCTATGACGCGGTCAAATGATTCATCTTTCATCCGCATCAGGAGAGAGTCACTGATGATGCCCGCGTTGTTGACCATGATTTCTATGGGTCCGTGAGCTTCCTCGGCCTCGCTGATCATGGCCTCAACAGCGGACTTTTCGGAGACACTGCCCGGCACAGCAATGGCGGCGCCGCCGGCCTCACGAATCTCTTTGACAACCTTGTCGGCGTCCTCACGGTGAGAGTTGTAGTTCACGGCCACACGGTGGCCTGCGGCGCTAAGCCTGAGTGCGATGGCGCGCCCAATGCCACGGGAGGCTCCGGTGATAAGGGCACTGCGTGGTGTATCTGCCAAGCTGGCGTTCCCGACTTTAGTTTCCGCTGTGACGCGGCGCTTAAATTTCTACTTCGGCGCGAACTTTGGCAAGCTCTTTCGCTGAAGCCTCTACAAAGCCTATTTCGACGACGTGCTTTGCGGTGCTGATGGCGCTCGCGATGGACGATGCCCTGGCCCGGCCATGCCCCACCACAGCCACGCCGTTGACGCCCAGTATGGGGCCGCCTCCAAACGCCTTGAGGGTGTTCATCTTCTCAAAAATCGTGCGCGCCAAACCTTGCCCTTCAGGACTGTCGCCAAGGGCGCTCTTTATCTCCGACACAACCGCGTCGCCCAGGGCCTCGGTCAGCTTAAGGATTACGTTGCCAACGAAACCATCGCAGATTACCACCTCAGCCTTGCCAAAAGGCAGGTCGTTGGCTTCAACGTTGCCAATGAAGTTCAGGCTGCTGGTCTTTAGCAACTCCGTTGTCTCTCTGACCAGCCTGTTTCCCTTACCTTCCTCCGCTCCGACACTGAGAAGAGCCACACGGGGGTTGTCTGAGCGGTACACGAGCCGGGACATCAACCCGCCCAGTGCGGCGAAGTCCAACAACTGCTGCGGCCTCGAATCCATGTTGGTGCCCAGGTCGATTATCACCATGTTGGGAGAGAAGCCGACGATGGGCCCGCCCAGCGCCCCCCGCTCCACGCCGTCCATAGTGCCAAATACAACGGTGGCTGCGGCAATGGATGCGCCGGTGGAGCCCATGCTTACGAACGCCTTTGCCTTCCCTGCCTTGACGACGCCCGCGGCGACGAAGACGGAGGCCTTCGGCTTGGACCGGAAGGCAAGGGCGGGGTGCTCGTCCTCTGTTACGACTCCTTCAGAAGGCACGACCTGGATGGGTAGCCTGGCGGCGCCATCGTGTTTATCCAGTTCTGCCTGGAGTTGGGCGGGGTCTCCGACCAGGGCGATGGCCACGCTTCCTGTGGATGCGGCCTTGATAGCGGCCGGAACGGTTTCAGAAGGGCCGAAATCGCCTCCCATGGCATCCAGGGCCACGGGCATCATTCCGGCGGGAATAGATCCATCGTTCGTCAAGTGTAGGGCCTTTCGTTCTATCTGCTGTCATGTCTTGAGTATTGAGGCCGTCTTAGAGCAATGCGAATGGCAGCGGCCAGATGCTTCTGGCCGTGAGACGGTGCCTATATTGTTGTGCTGTTATGTGGTTACGGATCCCGTTGGGAACTTCTTTAGTCAGGATGCGGGGGAAGTGTCTCACTTACTATCACATTAGCGGCTCGGCCCGCCGTCGGCTCTGCCCAAGGGCACAAATGCCTGCCCACTCACTGCCTCAAAGCCGTCAGGCCGCCGACAGCCTACTGTGCATTCTGCCACGGGGCCGGCGGGGGAATCCCTGACGGCGGTGATTTCGCCGAAGGTCGTAACCGTTTCACCCGCGAACACCGGGTTCTTGAAACGCACCTTTAGCCTCCCGCCGGTGTGCCACGTGTCGGGGAAGTCTGCGGCGAGCATCTCCGATACGAAGGCGAGTATCAGCATGCCGTGGGCGATCCGCCTGCCAAATTGTGTGCCGGCAGCGAACTGTTCATCAAGGTGGATTGGGTTGAAGTCCCGGGCGGCTTCTGCGTATGCCTCGACCCGCTCCTGCGTCACTTCCCGTGAAATGGATGACAGCAGATCGCCGGGACTTTGAGGGCTGATGTGCGACACTCCCGTGCTCATGCGGGCACGATAACCGTGCTGGATGCTGTTGCGATGACGGCTCCCGATTCATCTTTGAACTCGGTCATTATGGTGGCGAACCTGGAGTCACGTCGCACGGCGTTGGACTTGAGCTCTGCATGTGCCGTCACAGTTTCACCCGCCGTGACCGGCCGGTGAAACTCCACTTCCTGTCCTGCGTGAACGGTGCCTCCCGCCAGCCCAAGTTCAGTGATGAGCTTGCTAAGCCCCGCTGCGATGACCGCCAACGGAGGCAAGGTTTGCCCGTAGTCCGGGGACTCTGATCCGCCAACGGCTGCTGCATAACGGGCTGCGTCGTCCCTGGTTAATGTCACTTCATACGGGCCGAACTTGCGACCAGCCTCGGCCTCACTCAGTAAAGACATTCGGCTCCCAGCCTGGTTGTTGTCGTCATGCTGCAGGTGAACGGGTTGAACGGTACCCGGCGCATTGTAAGTTGGCCCTGCTCCAGAGGCAAAACGTGATGCGGACCGGGCAAATGCTGGTTGGTGCGTGCAGGTCGGCTCACTGGTTGTCGCTGCCGGACCGCTGCATGTCGACCGCCTCTGAGATCAACTGGCTGGCGACCTCGAAAGATTCCGGGTTTCGGTAGTCGAGTTGAGAGAGTGCCAGCACGCGGTAAAGAAGTCCTGTTGAGGCCAACGTAGAACTGCTTTCCCCGATCTTGGGGACAGGTATGCCAAGCGCCTCAGCCATAGCCACGGCTGCGTTCATGCCGCTGCGGTTCAGGTAGACCTTGGTGAGAACCCGTCTTTTGTGCAGTAGCGAGACGCCTTCTTTGGTTTGTCTCAACTCAACCCGCAGGTGGCTGTGTGGAGTTGAGATCAACTCGTATCCGTATTCGAGTGCCTTTGTTCTGCTGACTGACATGGTTTGGCGAATCCTGGTGAGAACAGTGGGCCGCAAGGGACTAATTCTGACGTTTTGCAGTCACGCAGTATAATCTGCGGCGCAGGACGGCCTGTGGGACGCCCGCAGAAATAGCCACGTTAAGGTTGAACCATTGCAGCTTAAGGAAAAGATAGCGATAGTCACGGGCGGCGCCACTGGAATTGGACGCGCCATCGCCTTGAAGCTTGCGGAGCAGGGCGCGTCAGTTGTGGTTGCGGATGTAAACCCAGACGCCGCCAGTGAAACATCCAACGAACTGGCACGGCTGGGCGTGGGAACCGCAGTAGCCCTCACTGATGTGACGGACCGGTCAGCCACTGATGAGATGGCCGGTGTCGCTCTCAAACGGTTTGGCAGGATTGACATCCTTGTGAACAACGCTGGAGTGGCCGGCGCTCCCGGCTGGCACAAGCAGTCAAAGTCACGGCCTGAAGACTGGCAGTTCGCGTACCGGGTGAACGTGCTGGGCACTGTAAATGCCACAAACTCGGTTATATCCACCATGAAGCAAGCTCGCGAAGGCAAAATCGTCAATCTTTCTTCGATTGCCGGCAGGGAAGGGCGGCCATCGTTGCCGCACTATTCCGCCTCCAAAGCGGCGGTGATCAACTACACGCAATCGCTCGCCAACGACCTGGCCCGATTCAATATCAACGTGAACGCCATCTGCCCGGGCTTGTTGTGGACGCCAATGTGGGAGCAGGTGGGGTCTCGATACGCTGAGGACGACCCACAGTACAGTGGGCTTACGGCTCGCGAAGTTTATGACCGCATGGTGGCGGCGCGTATTCCCATGGGAAGGGGACAGACGCCGGAAGACATCGGCGAGGCCACGGTTTTCCTGGTGTCGGATGATGCCCGGAACATTACTGGCCAGGCGCTGAACGTGGACGGCGGATTCTTCATGCGCTAAACGGGCAGGGCCGTTTGGCGATATACCTTCACAGGAGACAGGTGCAGGTCAGTGGAACTACAGGACAAGGTCGCGATAATTACGGGCGCAGGGGCTGGAATCGGCCGTGGCATTGTGCTGGAACTGGCCTCTCGTGGCGCTGCCATAGTCTTAGCCGAAATTGACGTTGACGCGGCCAGGCGGGTGTCAGATGAGGTCAGGGCACTTGGCGGCAGGTCGGCCGTGACAGAGGCGGACGTGGCGGACCAGGCGTCGGCTGACGCTATGGTGAAGGCTGCCATGGATGAGTTTGGACAGGTGGACATCCTGGTGAACAATGCCGGTGTGGGTGGCGCTCCGGGCTGGTGGGAGCGAGACCAGGAGACGACTGAGGACTGGGATGCCGCCTTCAGTATCAACGTGTTTGGCATTGTGCACGCCACGCAGTCAGTGGAGCCGCACATGACGGAGCGAAAGTATGGCAAGATCGTGAACATCGCTTCCGTGGCGGGGCGGGTTGGCTCCGGCGGATTCGCACATTATTCAGCATCCAAGGCTGCGGCCATCAACGTCTCCCAGGCATGGGCTTTCAAGCTGGCGCCACTGGGCATCAATGTGAACTGCATCTGCCCCGGACTGCTCTGGACCGGGCTATGGGAAAAGATCGCCGCCCGCAGGAAGCAACAGCGGCCTGATGAGCAGGAGCTTTCACCGCGTGACGTGTTCCGGAGGCGACTGGCGGAAACCACTCCGCTGGCACGGGAGCAGATGCCAGAGGATATCGGAAAGGCGGCCGCCTTCCTGGTGTCTGAGCGGTCCCGTAATATCACGGGGCAGGCGCTGAACGTCTCCGGCGGGTTCCGGAATAACTGACGTGGCTTGCCGTGGGGCTGAACTAGGCAAGAGCAGCCACCCCGGCGGGTAGGCGCGCGTTCGCCTGTTCGGAGCCGTTGAGTGACCATCTTCGACGATGCGTGTCGTCATCGATGCGTCCATGCTTGACTCTTGTTGAGTTGGCGCTTGCGCCATAACCAATCGCACGCACTGGCTGCCACAAGGGCCAGCTTTCGCCAGAGTACATGCCTTCACTGCCAGGTCCACTGAAACGAGCCGTTGATTCCGGCAATCGAACCAAGGACAAGCTCCTTGGTTACTACCCCATTGCGCTCATCGCCCGGACCGTGAAGGACTTTGGATCTCATGACGGCACCCACATGGCCGCGAGCGTTTCTTACTACGTCTTCATCTCGCTGTTTCCGCTCCTGCTCGGGCTTATATCACTCTTCAGCATCTTCCTGGACTCCGAGGACGTACAGCAGCAGGTATCTGAATTTCTGAATGAAAACCTTCCTGTGGCGAGGGACCTGGTTGAAGAGAATATCGAGGGGTTAATCAATGCCCGCCGCGGGATGGGAATTTTCGCGATTGTGGGCCTTCTGTGGACGGGCAGCGCTGTTTTTGGCTCCATCAGCCGAGCTGTCAACCGAGCGTGGGGCATTGGTGAGAACCGTCCGTTCTACATAGCGAAGCCCAGGCACCTCTTCATGGCACTGTCCATCGGTGTTCTCATGTTGCTGTCTGTGGTGGCCACCAGCCTGATACAGATACTGCCAAAGGAAGATATCCCGGTTATTGGTGACCTGGGTCCCATTGCAGTGGTGCTGACAGATATTGGGACGCGACTGGTCGTCTTCCTGATTTCGCTCCTTGTGTTCAGCCTGATCTACAAGTTTGTGCCGAACACGCAAACCACCTGGGGCCAGATATGGCCCGGCGCGCTCCTGGCAGCGGCGGCATTTGAGATCGGCAAGAGCGCCTTCCTCTGGTACCTCAACGAGTTCGGCAACTATGAGCAGGTGTATGGCTCCTTGGCGTCGGTAGTGATCCTGATGCTCTGGGCATACTATTCCGCCATCATCCTGATTATTGGAGCAGAGTTCATTACCGCACGTGATCAATTGCGTGTGGAGCGGACGGGCAGTAACGTCCGGCGTGAAGCTGGCGATGGCGATGAGACTGCCGGAAGGGATGAGCGGGCCTCCGGCAATGTAGGAGCCGCTGAACAGACTTCTTTTGTGAGTGATGCGCCGGGCGATGGGTATGGCCATCGGACTGCGGAGGAGAACCCTGAACGTGGGCGGCCCGCCGATGACGGTCGGCGGGATCAATCTCATGATTCACGGGCAACGGGACCCGTGGGGGCAGCGGCTGCCGCCGGCGTATTCCTGCTGGCAGCCAAGGCCATCTTCTCAAGGAGCGGCCGCGGGTCCCGGCGACGAAGAAACTAACGCGCGGCCGTGATGCCGAGCGCGTCGTCGGTCAGTTCTGTGAGGATTTGATCCAGGGATGAGCGGGTGTTGGGGCCCACGACCTTCTTCACGATCTGGCCGTCCGCATTCACAAAGAACTTCTCCGGGATGCCCCTGACGCCGAAATCTATGGCAATGGCACCGCGATCATCCATGCCATTTGTGTACTCGATGCCGTTGCGGTCGATGAAATCCTGCACCGCCGTTTCTGTGTCCCAGATGGCGATGCCGACGAACTCCACGCCTCGCTCACGCCACTTCCGGTAGGTATCCGCAAGCGCTGGCCCTTCGGCGCGGCATGGGCCGCACCACGAAGACCAGAAGTCCACGACAACAACCTTGCCGCGCAGGTCCGAGAGACTTATCACGCCGCCATCCAGCGTAGCCAGTTGAAAGTCGGCGTCTTGGGCAACCGACAGTGTTACCTCACCGTACTGGTCGTTGACACCGGGCCGCCCCTGCTGGCCGCCGGTCTGGGTCGTGCCCCAGACAAGCAGCGCTACGAAGAAGAGGATAGGAATACCAACCCCGACGGCGACTGCACGGCGCTGAGTCATGATGCAGGAGACCCGGGATCAGAGGCTCTCAGGCCCAAGACGCGTCGCTTCAGGAGGTCACGCCTCTCAGCGTAGTCATCATCGCCAATTTCTCCCGCTTCGTGCTGCTCGTCGAGGTCTGCAATCTCCTGGATCAGCCTCACACGCTCACCAGCGCCATTGTGCGGCAACGTTTCTTCGGCATCTGTAGGCAATCCATCGCTTTCGGTAGACGGCGAGGGCTTGCGCCTGTTGGTGTACAGGGCAAAAGCCAGCATGGCCAGCATTGCGGCTCCGGCGGTCCAAACCAGTGCAGTGATATAGGAGCGGCCGCTGAACCAGTCGCCGGTCGATTGAATCAGTGTGGGGCCAGGCAGGCCATCAAATTCCACATTCACCTGGCTGTCCCGCTCGTAGCCCGTGCCTTCGAACACTTTGTAGGACGATTCGCCTATGGGCGCCGTGCCTGTTTCAGTGAGATTGGCGCCCGAGACGGATCCGATGGCCTCAGGCATCATGATCCGTACGGTTTCTGCACCGTAGGGCAGCCGCAGGGGGAATGAAAGCGCATCGCCTTCGTACTGTTGGATGTAATTCATCAGAACGCTATGTTCACCAGGCGGTACGGGATTGGTCAGGGCGAATCCTGTGTTGATCTCCATCACGTTGCCGGGCGGCAGATCACTTTCGATCTCCAGTTCGGAATAGTTCTCTGGAAGGTTGAAACGCAGCAGATCGAATCCTGTCACGTCCGGGCTGGATGGGTCTGTCACCAATACCCGGTCCCCTGAATTCAGAAGGGTTACCACCGTGAGGACCCCGAGCGTGCGTGTGCGGGGATCGATGCTGGGCACGATCATGGCGTATGAGATGAAACTGATGTCATCGAATGACGTCATCTCTTCATAGATGGTCAACTCTACCGACGACCAGTCTTCCACGTTCGCCAAGTTCACAGACGGCACGTAGGCCCCGGCGTCCGCGGCCAGCGTGTATCTCTGGCCGGATTCGTTAGACAGGCCGTCAAACGAGAAACGTCCGTCCGCGTCCACGGTCTTGGTTTCCTGATCAACTGCCTGGCCCGTTTCCTCATTTATGGTGATGAGAACCACTTCCAGGTCATCCGGCACTTCTGCTCCGTCAGTTCCGTTGATCACTGTGCCGGAGATCGAAGATGGGCGTTCCTGGGCGACTGCCAGGTTATGTGGCGTGACCACTGTGCCAGCGACGACCATCAGCGCGGCCAATGCCAGGAGGACAGGCAGCCTCGTCCGGAGGCCGGTAAATTTCAAAGTGTGTCCCCACCTTCCAAGGCGCCGGAGCGTCTGCGCCTGGCGGACTCTATTTCACGCTCCAGGTCGTCTTCATCAGCCGGCACGTTTCCAAGCCTCGCCTCCTCACGCATAATCTGCGCCGCGATTATCCGGTGCTCGCGTAGCTGGGCCCGGTAGTCTTCTTCAGTAAGGTCGGCCGCACGGTGATCTGCTTCAAGGTCCGAGATCTGCCGGTAGACGCGCAGGCGCGCCACGCGCAGCCGCTCATGAGTCGGATCGCCTGGCGCCTCGTATCTTCGCCGGTTTATGAACGGGTATATCAGCACAGCCATCGACGCCAACACGAGGGCTGTCCCCAAAGCTATGCCCATGGAGCCACACAGTTCACTATGGTCTGTTTATGCATGCGAAGGGCCGGTGCGTTGTGCCGCTACTGGATGGGAGGTTCGAGATGTCGCAAAGCGACGCTCCACGGCCGGTTGGGGCCAGAGTGCCACCATCGCGCCGATTACGAATATGGGCCCCGCAAACCATAGCCACCATGCCAGCGGATTGATGCTAATGCGCAACAGCACACGGCCGTCGGCAAGGAAATCACTCGGTATTACGTACAAATCCTCAACGGGGGTTGATCTGATGCCTGCTCTTACGGAAACCTGTTGGAATTCTGTGTAAAAGCCGTGCCACGGCTGGAGGGTTTCCAGGCGCCGGTCACCCGGGTATCCGTTACCCTCTACAACGTACTTCGAGGGTTCTATGCGCCAGCCAGCGGGGTCTGCCGCGTACTCGGCCGGGTCTATCCGGTAGACGTCCAGGTTCGCCCACTGCGCGGTCCGGTCTGAACGCTGTTCGGTTTCGTGGCTCACGTACTCAACACGGTAATCGTCGATTACCGCACTTTCACCCTGGCGTAGAGCGATATCTGTGCGCTGGTCAAAGAACTGCGTGCCCACGATGCCCACTGCCAGCACGAGAATGGCTATGTGAACCACGTATCCGCCGTGGCGCGGGCGGTTCCCGTTCACCAGCCTCCAGTAAGCAACCGGCCACGCCTCGCCTCCCCTGTGCCTGGCCGCGGTGCCGCGGTACCACTCCTCGAGGATGGAGGCTGCAACGAATGCAATCACGCCGAACGCGAGCACCGCTATGGGTTCGCGGATTCCGGCTATCAGCAGGCCTGCGGTTACTGACATGCCTACCAATGCAGGCGCTACCAGCCATTGCCTGAGAGATCGCGTAGATGTCTTGCGCCAGGGTAGGAGAGGGCCTATGCCCATTACAAAGACTACCGCCAGCAGCATGGGGCCGTTGATGCGGTTAAAGTACGGCGCCCCAACGCTTACCTGGACGTCCCGGGCCATCTCCGAGAAGACCGGGTAGATAACTCCCCAGAGCGTGGCGAAGGCAACACCCAGCAGCAGGAAGTTATTGACCAGGAATGACGCCTCCCTGGATAGGAAAGACTCCATGGGGCGGTCGCTCTTAAGGCTTGGGTATCGCCAGATGAACACACCGAAGGCGAATACAAGGCTGAGCAGCATGAACGACAGGAATATCAACCCGAGGGTGGATGAGGCGAACGAGTGAACTGATACGACAGGCCCGCCCCGGTTTATGAACATGCCGAGCTGGGCCAACACGAAGGCGATATTGATCAAGGCAATGTTCCACATCCGGAACATTCCCCGCCGCTTCTGAACCATGATCGAATGAATGAAGGCGGTGAGGACCAGCCACGGCATCAGCGCCACGTTTTCGATCGGGTCCCATCCCCAGTAGCCGCCCCAGCCGAGGATTGTGTACGCCCACCATGCGCCCAGCAGCAGCCCTACGCCCAGGATGCCCCAGACAATGATGGCGGAGGAGCGGGCCAGGTCCACCCAGTCGTCGCCATAATTTCCTGCGATCAGCGCTCCAATTGCGAACGCGAAGGGAATGGTGATGCCAATGAGTCCCGCCATCAGCATGGGCGGATGACTGAACATGCCGGGGTGCTTGAGCAGCGGATTGATGCCGAGACCATCTGCCGGCACGAAGTCCAGCAACTCGAATGGGCTGGCGAAGAACGCCAGCACAAGAAAATAGAAAGCCTGTACGCCCGCAAGGATGGCTATGGTGTACGGCATGCTCCGGCTGAAACGCCGGGGCGCCAGGTAGATGGCGACAGCCGACATCAGGGCCAGCACGAGCGCGATGTACAGCAGCGAGCCTTCGTTGCCTGCATACATGGCCACCCATGTATAGGCACGGTCCATCACCAGGTTGCTGTGGTCGTGAACGTACTTTATGCGGAAGTCGTTGTTTACGAACGCCGCCACCAGTGCGCCGGCCGCGGCCGCTGTGACCGGCAACGTCATGTACGTCGCCCGCCGCGCGCTAACAACCAACTCCTGGGAACCGCGGAGGTGTCCGGCGATTGAGCCTACGCTTCCGTATAGCGCAAGCGCGAGGGCCAGCAGGACTGTTATGGTCCCGAGTTCTGCCATCTACGCTCTCTCACCGCCTGGGCTTCGGCCCGGCTCATCCAGTTCCCGGGCACGGGTCAGGCCGGTGTCCTCGTCCACCCTGGCGAGGTACTCGCCAAGGCCGGGGTCCGCAGGTGGGGCAGCGTACTCCGGGCGCGCGGTGCGCATGCTTCTGATTATCATCCAGAGCATCATGGCGCCTGCCACAGCGAACACCGGCGGGACTGCCCATACGAGAATGTTGAAGCCGCTGGCATTGGGTGATGCGAGCACTGACTCGCCGTAGCGGGCTACGAAGTAATCCTTGATCTGTGCTTCGGATTCTCCGTCAGCAAGCTTTTCCCGGATGATGGCTTTCATGTCCTGCGCTATCTGGGCATGAGACTGGTCCAGCGTTTGTCCGTCGCACACGGGACACATCAGCTCACGGTCCAGGGCGAAGGCGCGTTGTTCCAGCGTTGGGTCCTGGCCCGAACAGGCCGCCAACGTAAACATGACGATGATTAGCGCCAGGGAAAAGGCGGCCTTAACCGGCTTGGTTCGGCAGGCTGCCCGGATGGCGCACAGGGGCGCGTTCAATTGACCCTTCCCCGTGCAATATCATCAGCCGGGCAGATGTGCATCGCATGATGCGCCCGGCTTTACATCTATTGTGCGCCCAGACCCTGTTCCCGGTCATACACAAAGTTCACAATGTCGCGAATTTCCGCCTCTGTCAGGAGGTTGGCGAACCGCGGCATTACGTTGATGCCATTGTGAATGACCTGGTACATGCCGTTCTGGTCCAGGCGGTCCCTGGCCTCCAAGAGGTTCGGCACCGGCAAGTACGCCTGCCCTCCGCTCACCTCCGTCGCGTAGAAACTTTCCTGCGAGGTGATGTACGGAGCGGCAGGGCCATCACCCTGGCCGCCTGTGCCGTGGCATACGGAGCAGTTGACCTCGTACAGGCGGCCAGCTACCTGTGGGTCGTACGGACGCTCCTGTCGCTCAGGCACCTCAAGCATGCCTGATGGTCCACCAGCAGAATCAAAGGTCACCGCCTCAGCGGCGGGCGCAATGCGAGGCGGCTCCAGGGCCCTGTAGGCCTGGGAGTAGTGCATCTCATCAAAGATTTCGATGGGATACGTGTTGTTTTCCTGGATACAGGCCCCGGCCGTCACTGCCATCAGCATCAGCGCTGCGAGCGTTGCGATGCGCAGCCTGGCGGCCACGGGACCCGTGCTGGTTACTTTGCTGAGAAGCCCAATCATGAGGCGTGCTTGATCTCCAGGGCGCCAGCGTTCTTCAGAACGCGCTCGGCGTCTTGAACGCGGTCGTCATCTACGGTGACTACCACCCCTATCCATCCCTCGGTGATCCGTGGGTCATATGCACCGGGATTGATGTTCGGCAGCCTTGATTCAAATATTATGCCGACCACCGTGGCTATGACAGCGGACAGCATGGTCATCTCGTACAGAATGACCAGCATGGCAAACAGGGAGAGGATTGGCTTACCGCCTGTTACCAACGGGTACGCTAGCTGAGTGGCTGCCGTAAGGAACAGCGCCAGCGTGAACCCGATGATGGCGCCAAACGCCGGGAACCGGAACAGCCGGTGCTGCGGCACGTGCTCGCCAAAGGCGCCCTCAGGGTATGGCATGCCAGTCAGCACATCAAAGGTGCCCAGCTGGAACCCGGCTTCTTTTAGGCCATCCATTGCGTCAGCGGCCGGCTCCGGCTCCTGGAACAGGGCCAGGACGCTTCGGTGATTCATTTAATCCCTTACTCCTCTTCCCTGAGGATGGCCGGCACAGTCGCCCGGCCGATCTTAACGTCGGTCGTAAACACCTGGCTTTCCTTCTGCTCGAACAATGGAACGAGCGGGAAGAACCGGGAGAACAACAACATCAGGAATGATACCCATGCGAAAGACCATGCGAGGATAGCCCATTCAACGATGCTGGGCGCGTAACCCTCCCACGAGAAGACAAACGGCTGCTTCCGTGCAAGCCCGGGCACGATGATGAGGTACCGTTCCAGCCACATGCCGATGTTCACCAGGATGGACGTCCAGAACATCAGCGCAATGTTGGTGCGGACGCTCTTAAAGAGCCACATGGTCACGGGAATTATGTACCCCGTGAAAAGGAACACTAAGAACAGCATGTTCCACGGCCACTGGAATATCTGCATCTCCCGCAGGGCGATCTCTGGTGCGTCAAGGCCGTATACAGCGAAGATCAACTCAAGGAAGGTGAAGCCAAGCCACCCCGTGGCCACCACTATCAGAAGCCTTGCAAGGGCGTCAAAGTGCTCCGGCCGGATGAAGTCGTCCCACTTCCACAGCCAGCGCATCAGCGCCATCATGGTGACAACCGCAGACACACCGGAGTGGACCGCTCCGATAACGAAGTATGGTGCGAAGATCGTGGAGTGCCAGCCTTCGACGGCCGGTGTAATTGCGAAGTCCCACGACACGATTGAGTGCACGGAAACGAAGATAGGCAGCATCAGGGCTGACAGCAGGATGCCGCCTATGGTCTGAAGCTTCCACTGCCGGGGATTTCCCCTCCAGCCAAGGGCAAGCACCGTGTACAGGGCGTTCTTCCATCCGGTTGTCCGGTCGCGAAGGTTTCCCAGGTCTGGCAACAGCGCGACGTACAGGAAAAGCGTGCTTCCTGTGAGGTAGGTGCTTATGGCAACGGGATCCCAGATCAGAGGTGACCGCACATTGGGCCAGATTCCCCTGGCAAAGTCATAAGGGACAATCCAGTAAGCGATCCTCCATGGCCGGCCCGCGTGGATCAACGGGAAGAACAGCGCCGTAAGCAGTGAGAACACCGTCAACAGTTCCGCTGCCCGGGTGACCGGCCTTCTCCACTCAGCCTGGGTGAGCCTCAGGATGGCCGAGATCATGATCCCGGCGTGGCTTATACCTACCCAGAAGACGAACGTGGTGATGAACAGTCCCCAGAAGACGGGGCGTCCCAGCCCGGTGACGCCAAGCCCCTGCATGATCATGAAGAGGATGACACCAAGCCCAGCCACAACTGCCACACCCAGGAGCAGGACAGTGGGCAGCCACCATCCGGGCGTGTTCAACTGGCCGTTCAGTAGGACGCGGTTAGTATGCGGTTGGTCCAGCGTGCGTCGTTGCTGCATCTATTTTCTTCAGTGACTCTCAACTACCGCCTGCCTGGCGGTGATAACTGTTTCCAGCTCCTAGTCAGGCTTTGCTACAAGTACACCGTGTCCGCGGATGAACTTTGCGGGCCTGGACAGTAGATTCGACTGGTGGACCTCCCAGATCGACACGATGGGGATCAACCGGGTGGCCAGCATGTACAGGAGAATTGCCGCTGATATGCCGCCGACGAAGATCAGGATGTCAAAGATGTCAGGCCACTGCGTCGTGGGGATTTCAGTCAGGAACCTCTCGTGGATGCGGGTTGGATCAACTGACCACGCGGGAACGTAAAGGCGCATCCGGTCCAGCAACGCTCCGAAGAGGACGATAACCGCTGCAATGGCGGGGCCATTGATGCTGGTGCGGGTCCGGTTCCATATCAGGAACCACCAGGGCACAAAGAATGAAAACGTAAATGCGCCCAGGAACGCCCAGATCATTGGCCCGCGGATAAGCAAGTCCAGCCACAGCTTGTCGGCGCCTGCCCGCCCGTACCAGTACACCATGAAGGCGGATATGAAGAAGTAAAACCACAGCAGTGACGTGGCAAACAGGAGCTTGCCGAGTGACCAGAACTGGTCCAGGTGCAGGTACCGGTCCATGCCGCCGAACCTGCGGGCGATCCACATGACCAGGATGGTGCCTGCCACGCCGGCCTGGATCGAGGTCATGGCGTGGTACATGGGGAAGATGGCATCACGCCACCCGGCCACCATGCTCTGGCCAATGTCAGTGCTGATCAGGAAGTGGGTGAACACCAGCAGCAGGAAGTAGAGCGTCCCGAACATGCCTATGCGCAGGCGAAGCGTTCGCCACTGGCCTTCTGTGCCTATGAAACCGCGAGCCAGCCTCTTGCCCCACCGCTGGCGCCACCCCGTGGCGTGATCACGCATGGCAGCAAGGTCCGGCAGGGCAGAGGAATACAGCAGGCCCAGGCCTGCGAGGGTCAATCCCAACAGGGCGATCATTCCCCAAATGTGCGGAGAATAGTCGGGCCCTTCAAACCATATCGAACGTCGCCGTGCTCCCTGGGTGATAAGCGGGGGGAGCATGAATAGGATTGGGATCAACATCAAGGATGACACGATGCCTGTTACCGAGAAGAGGGCGGCTATGCGCGTCACTGGCCGTATCCAGTTGGCCTTGGCCAGCGCGGGCGCTATGGCCACCATCGGTGCGCCAGTACCGGCGGTCAGTACGAAGACCATGGCCGCCACCACGTAGCCCCAACGGGTTTGGTCGTCGCCGTAGTTGATGAACTTCAGGATCACGCCCACAACGCCCAGCACTGTGAGCACAGCCAGGACAATGGCAATCAGCTTGAAAGTTCCGCCTGTGCTGTATGTGCTGCGGACGAGATCCGCGGTCACTTCAGCCCCGGAGGGACGCTCGTGAGGGTCGTGGGCTACGCCGTGGGAACTCCTAGTGGACACCGGACTCTGCCTCGGCGTGATGGGTCACTTCTTTGTGTGGGTCTACCTTCGCAAGGTAGACGACGTTCGGATCGGTCTCCAGGTGCGGTAGCAGGGTGTAAGACCTGTCGTTGTTCTTCATCTGGTTTATGCGGCTCTCGGGGTCATTCCAATCTCCGAAGTTGAGCGTCTGGGTCGGGCACGCCTGTACGCATGCGGGTTGGATCTCCCCGTCCTGGATCTCCCTGTTTTCACGGGCTGCCTGGCGTGCGCCACGACGGATGCGCTGAATGCAGAAGGTGCACTTCTCCATGATGCCGCGGCTGCGTACTGTCACGTCAGGGTTCAGGTGGTTGCGGAGCGACTCCGGCCACACCGGCTCCCAGTAGTTAAAGAAGCGGACCTGGTACGGACAACCGTTGGCGCAGTACCTGGTGCCGACGCACCGGTTGTAGACCTGGACGTTCAACCCTTCCGAGTTGTGGTAGGTGGCAAATACGGGACAGACCGGTTCGCACGGGGCATTGTTGCAGTGCTGGCAGAGAATGGGCATGAACCGGGCCTTCACGTCTGGGAACTCTCCCTCCCAGTAACGTTCAACCCGTATCCACTCGAATGCACGGGAGCGGTCGAAGCGATCTTCGAAGTTCAGCGGGATATTGTTCTCAGCCTGGCACGCGACGACACATGCCTGGCAACCAGTGCAACGGTCGAGGTCAATCGCCATGCCCCATCGGTGGCTTCCGTAACCTTCAGTAGTCATAGGCTCCGCTCAGGACTATTAGTGCGAGTCATCAGGTTCCGTTCCGTTTTGTCCCAGGAACTGCCTCTGGTACTCGTGGTGGTTGGCCTCTTCTGCTTCGTGAGCGGTCTCGCCAGGCGCCACAATGAGCAGGGGCACTCCGGGTTCCACAGGGAACGCTTCAACGTTGCCCTCGAACTTGGTCAGTTTTTTCCGCCGTCCTGCGCGCAGGACACGCACCCTGGTTGCCGCCCATGCGAGGGCGCCGGTTTCGGCGTCCTTGCGGTCGACCAGTATCGACAGCACGTTCGCTCCGCGCTCCTCGGCGTAGCGGCCGCCGAAGTCATGCCCTTGTCCCATCGGCACACCAATTACGTTCGGCGGTACGCCCGGGTGAGGATAGGCCAGCACTTCGACTTCCCCAGTGGAAGACCTTATATACAGGACATCACCCTCGCGAATACCCATTTCCTCGGCAGTGTTGTTATTGATTTCTGCCCAGGTATCCCACACGGCTGATGACATGGGATCAGGTGCCTGCTGTGCCCAGGGAGTGGGAGCGAGCTGTCCCTCCATGAGGGAATGAGACTGGAATGGCTGAAGGAAGAAGTCCCGGCCGTCACCCAGGGCTGACGTGTCGGAAAATTCTGGGTCAGCGCCCGCTCCCAAGGCTTCGGGCGCCGCAGACTGATCCGTTTGGGATTGCGTATCCCACCAGCCGCCACGCTGTAGCACGCCGCCCAGGAACAGCGAAGCGTTTGGCGCGTTGACTGAGTCAGAGGCGCGGTTCATGTCGAACAGCTCACCTGCGGCGCGCTCCGTCAGTTCACGCATGTTCGACGCTCCGATCGCGCCGCCAGAAGCCCACAGCAGCATGTCTCCAAAACTGCGTGCATCACTGGTCAACCCGGCTCCATCCTGCGTGACTGTCGGACCCACCACAGGCTGTTGGAAACCCACCACCTGGTAACCAGGCGCAGGTTCAGGTACATGTGTGCCCCAGTCTTCCAGGAATGTTTTTTCTGGAAGGACGAGGTCAGCCTGCGCCATGGTGTCGTTCATCACTGTGCCAAAGGCTATGACATTCGGCACATTCGCCAGGGCGCCGGGCACATCCACAGACCGTGGCAGGCTGTGAACCAGGTCAACGCCGTGAATAATTACTGTGTTTATGTTGCCGGCGCGCCACTCAGCGAGCTCACGCTCCCATGCTTCAAAGGATGCGCCTGTGGCCGACGCCGGGATTTCTGCAAGCGGGGACTCCGGGTTGAGGGTGATTCCGCCCTCTGCTCCCACCGCGCCAACGAGGAAATTGAGGGCGTATATGGCAGCCAGGTTGAAGCTGCCGTTGGTGTGTGCTGCCGCGCTGCCGCCACCGAACGCAACACTTGGCCGGTGCGTGGCGAACCTTTCCGCTGCTTCGCGAATCCTGTCCGCTGACACTCCAGTGCGACTCGCAACATCCTCCAGCGCATAACCGTCAAGTATCCCCGCTGGCACAGCGGCATGGAAGGCGTTGACCTCACCGGCAGACGCCCAGCCTTGATCGATTATTAGCCTGGCCATGCCCAGTGCCAGGTGTCCCTCAGTGCCCGGGTTCGGAGAAAGCCACCTGTCAGCGTTGGCCGCGGTCATGGACATGCGTGGCTCAGCATGAATCATGTAACCACGTTCCGATTGACCCCGGAACTCGCCATACTTCATGCCCAGCCGGACGGGAGAGATCCATGTGCTTAGCCAGTCTGCCCCGAACGACAAAATGGTCTGGGACCTGCCAAGATCGAAGTCTGGTAACTGGTTCGTTCCGAACATCTTTCGGACCGCGTTGTGCAGAACTCCCTGCTCCAGCGGGTCGAAATTTACGTGACGGCCATTGAAGGTCTCGGCGAACCGGGTGGAAACCCAGCCCACGTGACCGCGCAGAGGGTTGGTGACAACCACGAGCCGTCCGTTTGATCCGTCCAGGGCAGAAAGCATCCTCCGCTCTGCGTTTCCCCAACTGGTGCCGCTGAGATTCCCGCCCTTGCTGTGCCTCAGCATTGGCTCAGCTACACGGTCAGGGTGGTAGAGCATCTGCAGGGTGGCGTCATACCGAAGGCTCTGTTTGCCCAGGTTCACAGGAAAGTCAGGGTTGCCCGCCACCTTCTTGGCGCGGCCTTGCATGACCCGGACGATCATCCCGTCGCCGTTTCCGCCGTCTCCCCAGGTGGTTGCGTACCAGGCATCCTCACCCCGGACCAGGTCTTCGGGCATATCTACAGGGCTCTGGATCAGCAACTCCTGTTCGGGAATCCCGCAGGCGGCAAATATGACCGCACCTGCGCTGGACTTGCCCGCAAGAGCCAGAAATTCTCGTCGGTTGAGCTTCATCGGAGGGGGTAGCCTCGGACCTTTCCTGTATCGTCCCTGTTCAATCGGCGCCTAGTGGTGGCAGGCAGCGCAATCAGTCGGCGCCTCGTTGTCCCTGTGGCAGTCGACACACTGACCCATCTTCAACGGCTCAACCTGCTCAACCTGCTCCATGGCTGCAACATCGCCGTGACAGGTGGAACATACCTGGGCAGGCAACGCCGAAGCCTGATCGCTGATCGCCGGGTCAGTGATGTTTCGTATTGCGTCTGGATTTGCCGTCAGGTAGCGGATGTGAGGCTCATGGACGAATCGCACATGATCAGGCATCCGGTGAACGCGCCGCCAGTTGATGGGGGATGCAGTTTCCGAAGTTATCCCTCCGGCAACCCTCAACTTCTCCAGCTCGGGATTTTCAGCATCACCGATGACCCTGTGGCAGAAAGTGCACTGGGTTACCGGTGGAACGCCAGCGGATGCCTGGGCATCAACGGTGCGGTGACAGAAGGTGCAGTCCAGGCCCAGCCCGTGCAGCTCCTCACCGTCATCGCCAACCCGCGGGTTGCCATTCTCATCCAGAAGCACACCTGTGCCTGCATGAACCGTATGCGGGAAATGAATGGGTTGCTCAAAGGTTTGGTCGAACCCGAGCACAGGGACTGGCTGGCCGAGCCATGCCGTGATTATGAAAGCGCCGATGGCGCCCATAACTGCAACGGCGCCAAGGCCCCCCAGCGCGAGAAACGGGACAAGGACCTTGAGCCAGGTGGGCGTCGTCTGGTTCTTTTCTTTAATTAGCGAGATTAACGACGCCAAGCGTTTACTGTCCCCATGTCGCGCAAATTGGTGTTCAAGGCGAGTTGTTTAACCGGTTACTGCCAGTAGCGTGGGTATAGACGATGAATGAAATCAAGCTGCTGTGACGCCAAGAAGAAGGAAATGACAACACCCGCCAGGGCCAGCAACCCAAAGGCATAAAGCGGAATGCGCAGACCAGACCACCGCTCTGGGATCGTCCTGGTCGCCACTGCTGACGGGATGATCGCGTGGGCTGTCAACAGTGTGGTACCTGCGGCTATGGCCAGGAACAGGGCAACCCAAAGTAACTTCAGGGCGTTGCCAATCTGTGCCCATTCCTCGGTCGTTATAGGTGTTGGGACCATACCCTGGGGGTCTTTTCGCTGCTTTCGCACTGGTGTCAGAGAAAGCTGAAGCGTCGCCGGGCGCGCCGCCTGCCTCTCCCAAAAATGGCAAGTGAAAACTATCACGACCGAAATTTGGGTGTCAAGTTGGGAGCATACTCAATACAGCGTTCCTTTTCCATGAGTTTTGGTGGCGTGCTTAGACGTAGTGTGGCGGTTTCCCCGGCTGTAACGCTGGCGTTCCTGCATGTCCGGAGGACGCGGGACGATTCACAGCGTGAGTGGCCGGGGTGGAAACGTCATTCGACGCATAGCCACGGAGCCGGGCCAGCAGGAGCGCTGGCGCCTTTGTTACGATTTGCTCCCGCGGTCCAGTAATCGCGGTTATCCTCTACCCAAACTTAATCATGCTTGGCTGCGGTGCAGATATTCACGCCCTCCCATTGGGCCGGGCCGGCAGTTTTGCATACTTGCACCCAGGTTCGCTCCGGAGACTTCACATGGACATATCGTCCGAAAAGCTCAGTTGGCTCTACGAGACCATGGTCAGGATTCGCCGCTTTGAAGAGACCATGCTGGAACAGACCTTCAAGGGTAAGTCCATGGGCGTGACTCACAGCTCAGACGGCCAGGAGGCCGGTCCCACTGGCATATGCGCCCATCTGACAGAGAAGGACTGGATTGCCTCCACTCACCGCGGCCACGGCCATTGCATAGCCAAAGGCCTGGACTCAAAGGCCATGATGGCCGAGATCTTCGGACGGGTCACCGGACAGTGCAAGGGCAAGGGCGGCTCTATGCACATTGCTGACTTCTCTAAGGGCATGCTCGGAGCCAACGCCATTGTGGGAGCAAGCATCCCCCTGGCGGTGGGCGCAGCGCTGACCGCCAAGTACAAGGGCACGGACTCCGTTGGTGTGGCATTCTTTGGTGACGGAGCCACAGGACAGGGCGTTCTTCACGAAAGCATGAATCTTGCCTCCATATGGAAACTGCCAGTCATATTTGCCTGCGAGAACAACCATTACGCCGAGGCGACGCCGGTGGAGTACGCGGTTTCCGTAAGTGACATTGCTGACCGCGCTGCCAGTTACTCCATTCCCGGCGTGGTGGTGGATGGAATGGACGTGTTCGCTGTTTATGACGCCGCGGGCGAGGCGATAGCGAGGGCTAGGCGAGGCGAGGGGCCAACGCTGCTGGAACTCAAGACCTACCGTTACCACGGACACTTTCATGCTGACGTGCCGGAGAAGTACCGGAGCAAGGAAGAGGAGGATTCATGGCACGCACGGGATCCTCTTACCTCGTTCGAGAAGCGGGTGCTTGACCAGGAGTTGATGACCGAGGAGCAACTGGCCGCCATTCGCTCCGCCATTGATAAAGAAATCATGGCGGCGGTGGAATTTGCTGAAGAAAGCCCAATGCCACCACTGGAAGAGCTATACACGGACGTCTACGTAAGCTACTCCAACCCGGTGCAGGGGCTGCGCTGACCACGACGCCAACCACCGGATATTTTCATTTCGTCCGCTGATCCACATTGGAGACTGTTTAGCAATGACAACCCAGGCAGCAGCCAACCCTCTTGGCCCGGGCTTTGATGTTCCGGGCAGCGAGGCCACCTACCGGGAGACTTTTAACAGGACCCTGCGGGATGAACTGGAGCGTGACCCGGATGTGTTCATCATGGGTGAAGACATAGCGGGCGGCGCTGGCCGTTATGACGAAGAGGGCAAGCCATTGGATGCTTGGGGTGGTCCTTTCGCCGCTACCAAGGGTTTGGTCCAGGACTTCGGCATGGAACGGATCAGGGACACGCCAATTTCTGAGGCAGGCATTCTTGGCGCCGCCGTGGGTGCGGCTCTTACCGGCACAAGGCCGGTAGTTGACCTGATGTACTTCGACTTTGTGACCGTTGCATTCGACCAGTTGCTGTCGAACGCAGCGAAGAGCCGCTACATGTTTGGAGGCCAGACCAAGGTGCCGCTGACCATCTTCGCTCGCTCCGGTGCAGGTACGGGTCACGCTGCCCAGCACTCGGAAAACTTCTATTCCATCCTTGCGCATATACCGGGACTGAAAGTGGTAGCTCCATCTGATGCCTACACGGTGAAGGGTCTGCTCGCCGCCGCCATACGTGATGATGACCCGGTCATAGTCTGCAATCACAAGAAGCTAATCAACACGTCAGGATTCGTGCCCGACGAGAGCTACACCATTGACATTGGCAAGGGCCGGGTCATGCGCCAGGGCAAAGACGTGACGCTGGTGGGCATGTCCTGGACCTCCAGGGTGTGTCTCAACGCGGCCGAGGAGATGGCGAAAGAGGGCATCGACGCCGAGGTGATCGATCTCCTGAGCCTGTCACCGCTGGATGAAGATGTGTTCCTGGAGTCCGTGAAGAAGACAAACCGGGTTGTGATTGTGGATGAAGATACGCCACGCGCCAGCATGGCCTCCGAAGTGGCGGCGGTGATTGCTGAGAAGGCGTTTGATTACCTGGACGCGCCAATCAAGCGCGTGACCGGCCCCCACACACCGGTCCCGTACAACAAGGGACTTGAGACGGCATTCATCCCGGATGAAGCGGCTGTGATCGGTACCACAAAGAAGCTCCTGGGCCTTTAGCGGGGATTCCATGGCCGCCGACCATACGGTTCACAGAACTTGTGGTTACTGCTGTGGGCCGCCTTCGCAATGAACGGCCTTGTCGTTATTGGCCAGGCGCAGCAAATGTTCGAACGGGTATATTCCGGTCGCATGCCCGTCGCTCCACAGGAATTGGATGGCGTACCGTCCGACCGGCAGGTACTCAACGGCGATCACGTCGTTCGGAACGCTGGAAGGGTTCAGAACAGGCCGCCCGGTCATTTCCTCAACGCATGCGGCGCAGGCGCATTGGAGCCGCAGGTACCGGTACGGGTAGAGGCAAGTCCGCCCGTCCGTCCACTCGATGCGAACACCTTCTCCGGTCAATTCCACATTCTGCGATGTGATCAATTGCACAAGCTCCTGGTATCTCAAGGTTCCTTAAGCGCCGCTGCATGACGCCTGAATGAAGAGGCCCGCTGCCGTTCATGCCTGTCCTGTGCTTTTCCCTATAGGTACAGGTTGAAAACCAGGCGGAATATTGGGTAAATGTTGCGTGAGGAATTTATCGATGCTAGCACGGCTCACTTGGAGCGGTGTTCGACACCCCGCACTACCTCGGCTACCCTTTTGCGGTTGTCGTGGCCAGCACAACCAGGCAGCCCGGTACTGCCGGACACCGGCAGCGGCGGATTCAATTCCTGCGGGAGAGTAAAAATGACCGAAGAAACCATCCGGGTCGGACTAATCGGCGCCGGCGCGAACACCACCAAGAAACATATCCCTGGCCTCAAGGCCCAGTCCAACGTCGAGGTAATCGGCGTTGCCAACAGGTCTGTCGCATCAGGCGAGCGCGTGGCAGCGGAGTTCGACATCCCGCGGGTCTACGGCGACTGGCTTGAGCTCCTGGATGATGATGACGTTGATGCGGTTTGCATTGGCACATGGCCTTACATGCATCATCCATTGACCCTCGCGGCGCTGGAAGCGGGAAAGCATGTGCTGGTTGAAGCACGCATGGCTATGAATTCCGCAGAGGCGCGGGACATGCTGGCCGCATCAAAGATGAGCCCAGACCTGGTGGCGCAGATCGTTCCGGCGCCACACACCCTGCCGATAGACCGCACGATCATGGACCTGATCGCTGATGGCTACGTGGGCGAAGTTCTCAATGTGAAGGTTCACGTGGGCGCTGGCAGCAATTTCCCGAACTATGACGCTCCCATGCACTGGAGGAACGACCGGGACCTGTCAGGGAACAACATTATGACAATGGGCATCTGGTATGAGGCCCTCATGCGTTGGGTTGGCCCCGCATCCACCGTGCAGGCGCTGAGCCAGGTGGTGGTGAAGCATCGCAAGGACAGCGAGGGCAATCGCCGGGCCATCTCCATACCGGATCACCTGGACATAATGTGCCGCCTGGCCGGCGGAGGGACTTCCAACCTGACCGTGACCACGGTGTCAGGTTTCACACCCAGCATGGACATCTGGATTCATGGCACGGAAGGAACAATACGAGCCCAGGCAGTGGACTTCTCCGATCCAGGCGCGCCGGAGACCCGGCTGACCGGCGGGCAACACGGTGACGCCCAGATGACGGAGATTGAAATCCCGGAAGAAAAGCGTGGCGGATGGCGTGTAGAAGAGGAGTTCATCAACGCTATACGCGGTGTTGAGCCTGTGACCCACACAAACTTCACTGACGGCATGAAGTACATGGAGTTTACGGACGCCGTGACCGAGGCGTATCAGACTGGCGATACGGTGCATCTGCCGCTGTAGCGCACAGTCTGCGCCATGGCGTGAATTGAATAGCTATAAGCCTGGAACGGCCCGCTGCTCACGGCTCTGCGACCTCAGTGAGGGCGGGCCGCTTCGCGCTTCATTGACATGCCTGTGACACGCGACGACGTGCTAACGGGCAGATGTCCTAAACTGCGCTGCGGCTCCCGCTACACCTCATGCCCCGGAGGGCAAGAATGACCACCGCACCCGTCGCCAAACACACGGACAGGCCCATGGCCACTGGCCCGGCATCGCCTGCCATCAGGGATTTTCCGGCCAACGAAAGACCGCGCGAGCGCATGCGCCAGTACGGCGCGAGCCATCTCTCGAACCCTGAACTGATGGCGATATTGTTGCGTACCGGCCTGAAGGGCGAGAACGTACTGGCTGTCGCCACCCGCCTGCTGGCCCAGTTCGATGGTATGAGCGGCCTGTCCCGCATTACGTTCGATGACCTGTGCGCCCAAAAGGGAATCTCCGAGGCGAAGGCGTGCCAGCTCCTCGCCGGGATAGAACTGGGCCGGAGGGTTGCATCGCTTACGCCTGAGGACCGGCCGGTTATTGGCAGGCCCGCGGATATAGCCAATCTGCTGATGGGGGAAATGACTGCCCTGGACCGTGAACATCTCAAAGTTGTGCTCCTGAACACGAAGAACCAGGTGATGGGCGTGGAGCAGCTTTATTCAGGCAGTGTCAATGCGGCGCTGGTCAGGCCGGCGGAGGTCTTCGCCTCAGCGGTCAGGCGCAACTTCCCGGCCATAGCAGTGGTTCATAACCATCCGTCTGGTGATCCCACGCCAAGCAACGAAGACGTCCAAATAACAAAGCGTCTCGTGGAGGCGGGTGAACTGCTCGAGGTGGACCTGGTGGATCACGTCGTCATTGGCCAGGGGCGTTACGTGAGCATGCGCGAGCGACGGCTGGGGTTTGATTAAGTTGCGAGCCACAGAAGCTGTTGCAACCTTTCAGGGCACCAGCGGAGGCGACAAAGTCAGGCCTTGTCTACCCACGCGAACGAAGTCACAGGAGGTTCTCCTCCGGTTGCTGAACCTGTCACCTTGCATCCATAGTCCCTGAGCGTGTCCGCGACGGGCAGTGGCGGTTCATTCCGGGATCTGTTGCCGTACGCACCTACTATTAGCCGCCCTCCCGGCTCCACGGCGCGATTCAACAGACGGCGCACGTATTCTTCCAGGAACGTGGCTGGCACGGAATCATGCAGCGCATATACGTACGTGAACTGCCGGGGAGGCATCCACTCCCACGCGTTTGCCACCCAGAAGTGGTGGGCGAAAATCGGCAGCCGCCTCCTGGCTTCTTCTATGATGCCCGGGTTGATGTCAACGCCATATGGAACCAGCGGGCGTCCCTGCTCCTCCGCCCAAGCCAAGAGGCACTCAAGCAAATACCCGTTGGCGCACCCAACATCCAGCAGGTCGCCATCGCCGTCAATGGCTTCGAGTATTGGCCCGCGCTCTGCCCTCCATCGTTCGGGTCCGCCTGAAAAGCCTGACTGGCGGATCGGGTCACTATGAGAAAGATATGAGGCTTCCGGGGACTGGATGTGCCAAACAAACTCGTCAGGCAGATCACGTGGTGTGTCCATCGGCGACTCCTGGCTCATCTAACGATCCAAGGCTGGCGCGGGTTCCGAAGCATAATTTCACATGCCTGCATTATCGTCGCCGGCGTGATCTGCTCCACTGCGGTTGGGTGGCAACAGGGCTAAACTTTGTGCAGTGCTCTTCTCCGGGCCCGCCCCACGAGACATGCGGCTGAACTGCCACGAGATCTGTTACGGAGGCCGACCTTACATGAACAACAGCACCGTAGCCGGAACCATTGATTTCAACGCTGACATCGGCGAGTCGTTCGGGGCGTACAAGATGGGCAGGGACGAAGAGATTATCCGGTGCGTGACATCAGTCAACATCGCCACCGGGTTTCATGCCGGTGATCCGGACGAGATGGCACGCATTGTTGCGATGGCCGAGGAGACTGGCACGAAGATAGGCGCACACCCTGCCTACCCGGACCTGGTGGGCTTCGGCCGCAGGGACATGGCCCTGAGCCCATCTGAAGTATGCAACGCGGTCAAGTACCAGGTGGGTGCGCTGTCTGCCTTCACGTCCGGGCATCGGCTTCAACACGTAAAGCCTCATGGCGCAATGTACAACCGCGCTGCCAGGGACGCGGACACCGCCGCTGCGATAGTGAAAGCGATCAGGGAGTTTGACCCCGGACTGATACACGTGGTGCTGGCAGGGTCGGTGTGGGAGGAGGTGGCCACGGACGCAGGGGTGCGCGTGGCACGTGAGTGCTTCGCCGACCGCGCCGTAACAGCCGAAGGCGCCCTCGTGCCCCGTTCCCAGCCGGGTGCTGTGATTCATGATGAGGAAGAGGTAGTTCGCCGCTCCCTGAAGCTGGTTACTGAAGGCAGGGTCACCGCTGTGGACGGCACGGAGATCGATTTTCAGGCCGACACCATCTGCATGCACGGCGACACTGAAGGCGCTGTCAAACTGGCCGCGGCCGTCCGGGCTGAGCTTGAGTCCGCAGGTGTGCAGGTGAAGCCTATGTCAGAGATCATTCCCTGAGGACAGCATGCCTCTCTCAGTCGAAACCGTTGAAGCCCTGTGACCAGTGATTCCCCAAAAACTTGGCCACGGCTGCTGCCGGCAGGCGATGAAGCGGTTGTGGTGGAATTTGGGGATGCGATAGACGTTTCCATCAACGAGCGTGTATATGAGTTTGCGGAGACGGTTCAGCACGCCGCGTTGAATGGGGTGAGGGAGCTTGTGCCCACCTATCGCTCACTGCTTGTTCAGTACGACCTGGAAGTGGTGGGTTACGACGACCTGGTGGCTGAACTTGGACGGCTGGCTTCCGCTGGTGCAGATCATGGAACGCTGCCAGGGCGCTCGGCAGAGGTATTTGAGCTTCCGGTCGGGTACGGCGGTGAGAACGGGCCAGACCTGGAGACCGTGGCGCAACATGCCGGCATGAGCCCTGATGACGTGGTGAGCATTCATTCCAGTGTTGCCTACCGGGTGTTCATGTTGGGATTCGCCCCGGGCTTTCCGTACCTGGGGGGCATGGACGCTCGAATCGCCTGCCCGCGCCTGAAAACGCCCCGGACCAGGGTGCCGGCAGGCTCTGTTGGCATCGCTGAATCGCAAACGGGCGTGTACCCAAATGACAGTCCCGGCGGCTGGCAGATTATTGGCAGAACTCCGGTGCCTCTATTCGATCCAGGTGCTGATCCTCCTGTGGTCATCCAGCCCGGCAGCCATGTGCGGTTTGTTTCTGTGAGCGGTGGCGAACTGGCTGAAATCGAGACCCAGGTAGCACAGGGCAACTACCAGGTTGTGGTGCGGGAACGTGAGGCTTGAGCCAGGCTGTGGTTCGAGTTGTATCGCCCGGTGCGCTTGCGTTGGTGCAGGACATAGGCCGCTGGGGTCACCAGCGCTTCGGTGTCTCTGTCAGCGGCGCGATCGATCATGAGGCGTTGTTCCTGGGAAACCGGCTCGTGGGGAACACTGCTGACGCAGCAGCCATTGAGATCACCCTCGGTGGGGCTGACTTCGAGTTCACTGACGCAACGTTGGTGGCTGTGACTGGTGGAGACCTGGACGCCACGCTCGATGGTGTTCCCGTGCCGACGTGGGAGTCCGTTGGCGTCACCGCTGGCTCTCATCTGACCTTCGGCGGGCCGCTGCTGGGTTTAAGGGCGTACCTGTGCATCGCAGGTGGCATCGACACCACGCCAGTGCTCGGCTCACGGTCAACACACGCTGGCTCACGCCTTGGCGGCCTGGATGGTGGGCCTCTTAAGGCGGGCGTTGATGTGCCAGTAGGAGATCCGCCCGCCGACGCGGAGCCAGGCCTGCGAGTTCCTGGAGACCTTGTGCCGGAGTACCCGGGCGAGATCGTTGCCAGGGTGGTGCCGGGACCACAGGAAGACGCGTTCACATCAACCGGAGTAGATAAGTTTTACGACTCTGAGTACATGGTGACGGACAGGTCTGACAGGCAGGGGCTGCGCCTGGACGGGCCGGTGATTGAGGCGAAGGATGGCAGATACGACATCGTCTCAGATGCCGTCCCGCTTGGCTCTGTCCAGGTGCCGGGGGACGGCAATCCAATAATCCTGCTGGCAGACCGGCAGACAACGGGAGGCTACGCGAAGATCGGGGTAGTCGCAGGGGTTGACCTGCCGAAGCTGGCACAGGCTGCGCCCGGCGCCAGCATCAAGTTTCAACGCGTCACGGTTCAGGAGGCGCAAGCGGCCGCAAGAGCCAGGCGCCAGGAGCTGCGGGACACAGAGCTGGAGCATCCGGCCCCCTCCAGGGTGTTCGAGGTTTCTGTAGGTGGTGAGTCACACAGCATGCGGTTTTTGCGTCCGCGCTCGAACCAGGCGCGGTTTGGTGTGCAGGTAAGCGTTGATGGGGAGTGGTTGCTGATTGAAGTAGAAACCACTGCTGATGAATGACCCGCCTGATAGCCCGTTTGGCGGTCGCCTGGGACGGCTCTTTTCCCTTACTGCATCCGGTGAATCCGGAGGACGTGAAGATTCAGCATCAGCGCTGATCAATGGGCGGCACCGGAAACGCTTGACGGTGTATCATTCTCGACTGGCGCGCTGAAGGGCGCGCTTATGTTTGCACCGGCACTTATCGCCGGTGACCGGACTCTATTGGAGCCTTGTCTCGTTGAATTGGGAGACCTTCCAGGAGGGCCTGTTCGTCAGCGGCGTTGGCATGGGCGTCGTTTTCGTGGTGTTGATTGTCCTCCAGGTGACAGTCGTCATCCTTGGCCGTTTCGACCGCATGACTGAAGCCGCTCCGAGTGATGAACCAGCAGCATCCGAACCTGCTCCTTCCGCTGGAAGCCCCGCCACTTCCCAGGCTTCCACCGACGTTTCACCGGGCGTCATAGCCGCCATAGGGGCGGCGCTGGCGCTTGCGGAGGAGGAGTTGTCACCCGCCGTGTCTTCTGCGCATGCATCCGCCCGCACCGTAGTTGTCCACCCTGGTAACTCGTGGGTTCAATCTGGACGTGCCAGGCAGATGTCTTCTCACTCTCCAGGCGCCGTTGAGAGGCGCAGCCTGTGAGCCCCAGGCGATACCGGATAACAGTAAAAGGCCAGTCATACGATGTGGAGGTGGGGGATCTCTCCGCCTCTCCTGTGACAGTGATCGTTGACGGCGTTGAGTACGAAGTCGATCTGCCTGATGGTGAGACTGGGGCTGCCCAACCCTCTCCACGTCCCAAGGCACCGTCTACCAGGCGACCAGCAGAGCCCCGGAGGCCAAGCGCACCGCCACGTCCGTCAGTGCCCGCAACCGGTGGAAACGTGATCAGGGCCATGATGCCCGGCCGGGTGCTGGCGGTAAATGTGCAGGCGGGCGATGCTGTGCATCGGGGCCAGGCGGTGCTTGTCATGGAGTCCATGAAGATGGAGCAGACAGTGGCCGCCACGTCAGACGGCGTGGTTTCTGCCGTTCACGTGTCCGTTGGCGCGACGGTCCAGCACGGACAGACGCTGATAGAACTGGGGTAGCCAAAGTTGGGTGACACCGGTATCAGCGCTATATGGGAAGGGATCGTCGCCCTTGGCGAGGACCCGCGCATGATTGCGATGTGGTTCATTGCCGGGGCATTGCTCTACATGGGCATTGCGAAGAAAAAGGAGCCATTGCTCCTTGTGCCCATCGCTTCCGGCATCCTGATGGCAAACCTTCCCCTTGGAGAGTTGATCCGTGTGGGAGGCGAAGGCGAGCCTCCCGGGTTCCTGAGGGTGTTCCAGGACTTTGGCCTGACCACGGACCTGATACCCCTGCTTATCTTCCTTGGCCTGGGAGCATTGACGGACTTTGCTCCCATGTTGTCCAACCCGAAGACCATTCTCCTCGGAGCCGGCGCGCAGGCGGGTGTGTTCATGGCTCTTATAGGCGCTCTGCTGCTTGGCATGACCGGCGTGTTCGACTTCGGGCTGCTGGAAGCGGCTTCGATTGGGATCATCGGCGGGGCAGATGGGCCGACCACCATATTTATTTCCACTCGGATGCGGGAGATTGGCCAGGCCCTGCCGGATGTGGGGGTACGGGACATAGTTGGTGCAACAGCGGTGGCGGCCTACTCATATATGGCGTTGGTGCCCATCATCCAGCCGCCCCTCATAAAGCTGTTGACAACGAAAAAGGAACGGCTGATCAGGATGCCGTATGCAATGCGTCCTGTTTCCCGCCGAACCAAGATCCTGTTCCCAATTGTCACCACCATCGTGGTGAGCGTTCTTGTGCCCAAGGCCTCCCCGCTCATCGCCATCATGATGTTCGGCAACCTTCTCAAGGAATCGGGGGTGGTGGAGCGCCTCTCCAATACGGCCCAGAACGAACTGATGAACATAGTCATAATCATCCTGGGCCTGTCCGTAGGTGCGACCATGCCGGGATCGGTGTTTCTTCAAACCGAGACGATAGCCATATTCTTCCTTGGCCTGTTCGCATTCATGACCGCCACCGTTGCAGGGATTTTGCTGGCGAAACTCATGAACGTGTTCTCCGGCGGGACTATCAATCCCATGATCGGTGCGGCAGGGGTTTCTGCCGTGCCCATGGCGGCCCGCGTGGTGCAGGACATGGCCCAGAAGGAAGACCCGGAGAATTTCCTTCTAATGCACGCCATGGGGCCGAACGTCGCCGGAGTGATAGGAACCGCCACGGTGGCCGGTGTGCTGCTTGCACTGGTGCCGGCGTTGGTCGGCAACTGAGTGCGTTGCTTGGCGAACATCTGCTACGGCGTTCGTCGTGGTTTGCGCTCGTCCGCCAGTTGGTAGAAAATCCGCTGGCTGCCCGTAGTTCACAAGCCGGCCCCGTTGATTTCATAAGGAGAGACTGAGAATGCCAGACCGCACGATGAAGGGTGTCTACCCGATCCTCTCGACCCCGTTCGATGCGAAGGGCCGAATCGTGGTCGAGGATCTTGAACGGCAGGTTGACTGGATGGTGGACACGGGCGTGCATGGGGTCGGCATCGCTGTGGCGAGCGAGGTGTACAAGTACGCCGAAGCGGAGCGGGACCTGGTGCTCAAGACGGTGGTGGAGCGTGCGGGCGGCCGTGTGAAGGTTGTGATGAACAGCGGCGCTGAGGGCACTGATGTGGCGATCCACTACTCAAAGCGTGCAGAAGAGTTGGGCGCGGACGCGCTGATGATCCGCCCGACCTCTTTCATCCCCACTGTGTCATCTGAAAACGTTGAGTACTTTGGTCGTATAGCGGAGGCCGTAAGCATTCCGATTTTCCTGCAGGACCAGGGCACAGCCCCTGTTCCTCCCGGCATGGCAGCTGAATGTGCCAGGCGGCACGAGAACCTGTGCTACATCAAGGTGGAGACTCCTCCTACCGTGCCGCGGACCGCGGAGACGGCGAGGCTGGCAAAAGGCTCCGGACTGGTGATATTCGGCGGAGCGGGCGGCGGTTTTGTCCTGGAAGAGTTTAAGCGGGGATCGGTGGGCACAATGCCGGGCTCAACCTTGCCGGATATGTTCGTCCGGGTGTGGGATCTCTGGCAGGCGGGCAAAGAATCGGAGGCCCGCGGTGAGTTCAACAGGCACGCGGCGCTCATACGGACGCTGAACCAGGGCCAGGGGCTGGCGAACTGGATTTACAAGTACATCATGATGCGTCGAGGGGTTTTCAGTAAAGGCTCCGTATACGCGCGACACCCGGCCCTGGAACCGGATGACACACACCTCAAAGAAATTGACCAGCAGCTGGAAGAACTGGGGCTGACTGCCGCATAGCCCGGTGGACTTCACAAGGCAGGGCAGTGACTCAAGTCACAGGAAAACCATGCATGTTGGCTATCCTGACACGCCCCGCTCCTGATGTAAGTTAGCGGTACACAACCAGTCCACCCAGGTACACCGGTACGCATCCCTTGTCTGAACAGTCAGCAAATACCTCAACACGAAACCAGGAAGCTCCCGGGTCTGAAGACTCGGCGTGTGAGGCCGAGTGTGAGGGCTGTTGCCCCTGTACGCCGGGGTTCGGAGTAACCGTCTTCAGTACGGTTCCGAACCCCGAACCTGTATGCCCGCAGCCTGTCGTCGCAGGCGCGGTTGATTCACTTCCGGCCGGGCGGGCAGCGTGAGCGACCTGCCACTCATAATGACCTCCGGCGGAGCCGATGTGTCCACCCAAATGGTGATGCTGCTCGGCCTGGTTGCCCTCTGCGTCGGGCTCCTCGCGGGCCTGGTGGGCATGACTCTTGGGATCGTGACTCTGCCGGTCATGCTGGCGGTGGGGATCAACCCCCTCGTCGCCGCAGGAACCAACCTGGGCCTCACAGTCCTTGGCTCGATCGCGGCACTATGGGCCCACGCCCGGGCCAGGCGAGTTGTCATGCGTGTGGCGCTGCTATTTGGTTTGCCTGCTATAGCCGGAGCCTTCATTGGAGGCCGGTTCGCTCACCTGGCCCCGGTCTGGCTATTGTTTTTCCTTGTCGCATTTTTCCTGGGCTGGTCAGCCCTGAACATACTGTTGGCCGCATTGAAGGGACGTCGACGGATTGTGAAGTATCCGAAGGATGGCCCTCAGCAGCCAGAGGCATCGCCATTCAGGTTTGCCAGTCGTGAGTCAGCGGTCCAGATGAGCATAGGCGGGGTCATAGGGGTTGTCGGCGGCGCGGCCGGCGCTGTGCTCGGCACAGTGCGAATGCCTGCGTTGATAAACGTGTTGAAGATGGACCCGGCGCACGCCATAGGCACAAATATCATGATAGGCATACTGGCAGGCCTGTTCGGTTTTGCAGGGCATTTCATCAATGGCAACATCGATTGGATGCTGCTGGGAATCATGGGCGGGGCCTCCATGACCGGCAACTTCATAGGATCATTGTTCACCGGAAGACTCAATGCCAGCCAGCTGCGCGTGGTCATAGGCATAGTACTGTTGGTCATGACCCCCGTAATGGTGTTCAACGGCGTCAGTGAACTGGTCAACTAGCATCGCAATCATGAGCCGGCGACTCCGCCGACTTCACGGGCAGCGGCCTATGAGTTGTAGAGGGATTGAAACCCATCTCGGCCACTGCATCCCCTCTCACTGTCGGGCCATATATGCGAAACTCACCGAACCAAATTCAACAAGCGAACTGGTATACGAGTGACTGACATCGAACTGCCTGGCAGGCGATTCCGGCGAGCAGTGGCGGCGGAGAAGCCGCTCCAGCTTGTGGGCGTGATAAACGCTTATGCCGCCGTCATGGCGGAACATGCCGGGTTCAGGGCCTTGTACCTGTCTGGCAGTGGAGTGGCGACGGCCTCATACGGGTTGCCGGACCTGGGCATAACGACCCTGGACAACGTCCTGGAGGACGTGCGTAGGATCACTGCTGCCACGGATCTCCCGCTCCTGGTGGACGCCGACACGGGATGGGGAGCCGCGTTCATGATAGGCCGTACCATCCGTGAAATGGCTCGGGCAGGGGCTGCAGGGGTGCACATCGAAGACCAGGTGCAGGCGAAGCGCTGCGGTCACCGGCCAGGCAAACAGGTCGTACCGGTTAATGAGATGGAGGACCGGCTCAAGGCGGCGACGGATGCCAAGCCCTATGATGATTTCGTGGTGATGGCCCGTATAGACGCCGTGGCTGTTGAAGGACTCGATGCCGCGGTCGAACGTGCAGTCGCCTATCGGGACGCTGGCGCGGATATGATCTTCGCAGAGGCCGTGACCCGGCTTGAAGACTACCGGCGGTTTTCAGACGCAGCCGGGGTGCCGGTGCTTGCCAACCTCACCGAGTTCGGCAAGACGCCCCTGTTCAGCCTGGCTGAGATGCAGGAGGCAGGCGTGGACATTGCCTTATACCCGCTGTCTGCCTTCCGTGCGATGAACCAGGCTGCCATGAACGTGTACCACACCATACGCAGGGAGGGTACGCAGCGGAATCTCGTGGACTCCATGCAAACCAGGGACGAGTTGTACGAGCTTCTCGACTATCACAGCTATGAGCGTAAGCTGGACGAACTGTTTTCGCACCGGGAAGAGGATTCTGAGATATGACTACCGGTCTCGAAGGTGTCTCGGCAGGACGCACTGCGATCTCCACGGTTGGCCAGGCCGGAGTCGGCCTCACCTACCGTGGATACTCCATCACAGACCTGGCTGAGCACGCCACGTTTGAAGAAGTGGCTCACCTGCTGATCTACAGCCGTCTGCCCACTGCCTCGCAACTTGAGGCCTACAGGGCGCGATTGGCAAAATTGCGAACGCTGCCTGATCCCCTGAAGAACGCCCTTGAGCAAATCCCAGGCAGTGCACACCCCATGGACGTGATGCGAACCGGCTGCTCCATGCTGGGCACACTGGAGCCTGAGAAGGAAGGCGGCCGCAACCCACCTGCCATTGCAGACCGCCTGATCGCTTCATTCGGTTCCATGCTCGTCTACTGGTACCGCTTCCACCAGCGCGGCGAGCGAATCGAGACCGACTCAGATGAGGATTCAGTGGCGGGTCACTTCTTGAGGTTGCTCACGGGCAGCGCTCCTGATGACATGAAAAAGCGTGCATTGGACGTCTCGCTGATTCTCTACGCCGAGCACGAGTTCAACGCATCTACGTTCACCGCTCGCGTGGTCACCAGCACCATGGCGGATGTCTACTCCGCCATCACTGCGGCCATCGGCGCGCTGCGCGGACCGCTCCACGGGGGAGCGAACGAGGCGGCCATGGAACTCATTTCGCAGTTCGAATCCCCTTCTGCCGCGGAAAAGGCACTGCTGCACATGCTGGAGGCAAAGCGCCTGGTCATGGGATTCGGCCACCGCGTCTACAAGAGTGGCGACCCGCGTTCGGACGTGGTGAAAGAGTGGGCCAGGCGGCTGTCGGAGCACACCGGCAACAAGTTGTACTACAACGTGTCAGAGCGCATTGAGCAGGTAATGATGCGGGAGAAGGGCCTGTTTCCGAACCTGGACTTCTACGCTGCCACCACGTACAACCTGTGTGGCATCCCAACATCGATGTTCACGCCGATCTTTGTCATTGCCCGCACCTCTGGCTGGGGCGCGCATGTCATGGAGCAGCGTGCAGACAACCGTCTTATTCGGCCTGTGGCAGAATACATCGGACCGGAGCCACAGGAGTTTGTGCCCATCGAAAAGCGCGGATAGCCGCCTATTGGCGATTGCCGAGTCGAATGGTGCGCCTTTTTCAGATGTTGAGTCCGGCGTGCCGTAAGGGTGGCGGCATCGTCTGTTGACTTCAACAGGGCGACCCAGTTGAACGGCCGGGCCGGTAATGGATTTAAGATGGCTTGATGCAAACACAGAATACTCGGCCCCAACCTGATTCCGTACTGGCCGACATAGCGGATTATGTTGTTGGGCCTGATGTAGGAGGCGACGAAGCATTCGATACAGCCCGACTGTGCCTTCTGGACTCGCTTGGCTGCGCCCTGCTTGCCCTGAACTACCCGGCATGCACCAAGCTGCTGGGCCCAGCAGTGCCCGGTATGGTTACCCCCAACGGCGCTCGGGTGCCTGGCACCGCCTTTGCAATGGACCCGGTGAAGGCAGCATTTGATATTGGAACTGCCATCCGCTGGCTGGACTACAACGACACTTGGCTGGCTGCGGAATGGGGCCACCCCTCAGACAACTTCGGCGCAATCCTGGCAGTGGCCGATTACCTGACGCAGGCACGCTCCGGCCCCGGCGAGCCTCCGTGGACCGTGTGGGATGTGCTGTCGGCCGCCATCAAGGCATATGAAATCCAGGGTGTGCTGGCGCTGGAGAACAGCTTCAACCGCCACGGCATTGACCACGTGCTATTGGTGAAGGTGGCATCTGCCGCTGTGACCACGCGTATGCTTGGCGGCTCAAGAGAACAGGTCTTCAACGCTGTGTCGAATGCGTGGCTGGAAGCGACCCTCCGAACGTATCGCCACGCGCCGAATACCGGTTCCCGCAAATCGTGGGCCGCTGGCGATGCCACGAGCCGTGGCGTCCGGTTGGCGCAGATGGCCATGACTGGTGAGATGGGCTATCCCACTGCGCTCACCGCCGAAGGCTGGGGCTTCCAGGACTCATGGCTCGGTGGTCAGACAATCCGCCTCGGCCGCCCGTTCGGGTCATACGTCATGGAGAATGTGCTGTTCAAGATTTCGTATCCGGCAGAGTTCCACGCCCAGACGGCTGTAGAGGCTGCCATCCAGTTGCATGAGCAGGTGAATAACCGCCTGGACGACATCGAGAGCATCACGATTACAACGCAACAACCGGCAATCCGGATCATCGACAAGACCGGCCCGCTGCACAATCCGGCTGATCGTGACCATTGCATCCAGTACATGGTGGCCGTGCCCCTCATTAAGGGCGGCCTCAATGCTGATGACTACGAGGACGACGCAGCTTCAGACCCACGCATAGATGCGCTCAGGGCCAAGATGCGCGTCATTGAAGATCCGCGTTACACCCAGGAGTACCTGGATCCTGAAAAGCGGTCCATAGCCAACGCTGTGCAGGTTCATTTCAGGGATGGCTCATCGACTGACAAAATTGCCGTGGAGTATCCGCTGGGGCACCGCCGCAGGCGTGAAGAGGCTGTGCCCAGGCTGATCGACAAGTTCAGGGCCAACGTGGAATCCAGATTCCAGGGTGATCGGGCAAGCCAGGTATTTGATGTCTGCCTTGGTGGTTCACAGATAGACTCCATGGCCGTCGATGCGCTCTTGAACTTGTTCGTGGAACCCGTGATGTCGGAATAGGCAGCGCATCTTATCGATGCCTGCTGGACCTGGGTGTTGGGCCAGTTGTCCGGCCCGTAATTTCTACGAATAGAACGCCCCCCTGTGCTATTCTCACGTGCGGTCCGGCCCATTCCTGCAGATCAGTTTGGGCCGAGCCGGGTCCGGTGCCTGGCGGCGCTGGTTGCAACGACTTGTAAACACGATGTATCTACCGGCCGCCTTGGTGCGGCCGTCGAAATGGTCAGGAGACTATGGGGAAGACCACCGGCAGCCACCTTTTCACCAGGGCACTCCAGGCGGAGGGCGTCGATACGGTCTTCGGCATCGCCGGGGACCATATCCTTCACCTGCTGGACGTGATGGTTGATGAGCCGTTTCGCATGATTGACACCCGTCATGAGCAGGGTGCCGCGCATATGGCAGACGCCTACTCACGCCTGCTTCGGCGGGCGGGTGTGGTGTTATCGACCACTCCCGGACATGCAAACACCATTCCGGCCCTCGCGAACGCCATGCACTCGGAGGCCCCGATTATCAACGTGGCCGGCGCCGCTGACTCGCCAAACCTTGGCCGTGGTGCCATGCAGGAGTTCGACCAGGTGGGTGTGGCAAAGCCGGTCACCAAGGGGGCATGGCAGGTACCCAGTCCTGAGCGCATCCCGGAATATGTAGCGCTGGCGTTCCGTACGGCCATGAGCGGCCGTAGGGGCCCGGTGCACCTGACCATCCCGCATGACTTCCAGTCAGCGGAGGTAGACGAACAGGCCGCAGAACGTTACATGCCCAGTGAGTACAGCGTGCCGCGCGCAGTTCTCGGCGACCCGGCGCAGGTGGAACGGGCCGTGGAGCTGCTGGGCGTCGCTGAACGGCCGGTGATCATGGCTGGAGCGTCCGCCGGTTCGACCGCTTCTCCCGAGGACCTTCAGCGGCTGGTTGAGACAACCAGGATTCCTGTTTTCACGGAAGACTCTGCCCGCGCCTTGGTCCCTGACTCCCATGAGTACAGCATGGGCTTTGGTTACCTGCCGCTAAGCAAGGCGGCACAGCGGATCAACGAGGCTGACGTCGTGTTGTTGTTGGGCCGCAAGCTGGATTACATGGTCGGATTTGGCGGCAGCCCGCCCTTCGCCCCAGGTGCAAAGCTGATACTTGTTGACCCCTCGGCGGCCGAAATTGGACGGGCGCGGAGCACCGAGGTCGGCATCCTCGGTGATGTGGGCCCGGTGATCACACAGCTTGCAGACGCTGCGAAGAAGAAGAACTGGGCTGAACGCACAGACTGGGTGAAGTCACTGCGAGACACCTACAACGCTCACCAGGAAGAACTGGCGGAGCTCGCGGTTGAAAAAGACCCCATACACCCGATGTTCGTCAGCCAGACCCTCCAGAAGTTCATAGACCGTGACACGGCGCTGGCGTTCGACGGCGGCGACTACTGTCACTTCTTCAGGGCCTCCATCAAGCAGGAAACGCCTTACCGCTGGCTGTATGTAAGCAGCTTCGGGATGATCGGCACTGGCCTGCCGTACGCCATGGGCGCACAGGTTGCGTATCCAGACAAGCGTGTGGTCCTGCTGGTGGGCGATGGCTCGTTTGGCTTCAACGGCATGGAGATTGACACCATGATCCGCCACAACCTCCCGGTCGTTACTGTGCTGGGCAACAACAGCATCTGGGGCATTGACTGGCAGATCCAGAAGGGCCTGTACGGGCGCCCGGTCTGGACGGACCTGCTGCCCACTCGTTATGACCTCATGGCACAGGGCCTCGGCGCACACGGTGAGCACGTCACGAAGGCCGCTGAGCTTGAACCCGCCCTCACGCGTGCGTTTGGCTCAGGCAAGCCCGCGGTGGTGAACGTGGAGATAGACCA
Organism: Dehalococcoidia bacterium; assembly: GCA_040878005.1. GTDB lineage: Bacteria > Chloroflexota > Dehalococcoidia > Lucifugimonadales > Lucifugimonadaceae > JBBDMW01. Next base: position 54,235 of record JBBDMW010000075.1, on the reverse strand, counting down.
GGTGATAAGCCCGGTGGCAGAAGCCGCCATCAGCCGAAAACTGGGATCTCACGGATAAGACCGGCCCGGCTGAAATAAATGGAGGAAGCCGTGAGCAAGGCGTTCTATAACCAGGACGAGGTTCAGAAGAAAGAACTGGCGCCCGGCGTCTTCGTGCGTCCCATATGGGGCGAGAAGATCATGATGGGGCTGATCGATATTGGCCCCGGCGCAGAGGTGCCGATGCATTCGCACCCACATGAGCAGTGTGGCCGTGTGCTATCAGGGGCCTTTTACCTGACTGTCGGCGGTGAGACGAAGCTGCTGCGAGAGGGCGACCACTACGTGATCCCCGGCGGAGTGGAGCACGCAGCGAAGGGAACCGAGAACCCGTCGCTGGCGTTGGACATATGGTCACCTCCCCGCGAGGAGTACAAACCGTAACGTCACCGGATGAAATATCACCAATCGCAACCCGGCCCGGGCCAATT
>JBBDMW010000075.1:7969-53755 GCA_040878005.1 Dehalococcoidia bacterium | reverse complement strand
GGGCCGGGTTTTTGCCAGGCAGTTTTTGCGGAGGTCATGGCCCCAGGGGCCGCCTCAGGCGTTCTTGGTCTCCCAGAAAATGTCGCCGATCTCCTGGATCGCTGCCTTAAGCTCCTGGGCCTTCGCCATGTCCACGTGCTGCTTGGTGTACGAGGCCAACTTGGCCGCATTCCACACCTTTTCGTGCAGTTCGGGGTACTTCTCCAGGTGCGGTGGCTTGAAGTAATCAGTCCAGAGGATGAGCGTCTGGCGCTTGGCGTCTTCGGCGTGCTCTTCCTTGACCATCACGAGTCGGGTCATCTGGTTGTGCGACTGTACGGAGGTCAGGTCTCCCTTTTGCTCCAATTCACCAATAAGCTCTGTCATCCTGATGACAGTCTGGGCGGCCTGCAGGGCATCGTGCGGGTCGTAAATCCCGCACGGTATGTCACAGTGGGCATCCGCCACCCCTACGGGCAGCACTCGATCTGCAAGCTGTGCGATTCTGTGCAGCATGGGCATAAATATCTCCTAAGCATTACTCAGCCGTGCTCTGTATGTGCCGACGGGCAGGGCTGCATGAAGCGGCCCTGCGGCGCAACGGTCCTTTGCCAGCAGGGTGGCACTGTAAATCTATCAGAAACCCGTATACGGGCAAGGGAATATTTGTGCTGAAGCAATTTCTGGAGATTGTCACCACTCAGTTTGTGCGCGTACGCGGCAACAGCATGGCTCCCACGCTCAGGCCCGGGTCATGGGTTTCTGTAAGCCGCCGTGCGTACCGGGGCAGCCCGCCAGCCCGCTTCGACATTGTGAAGCTTCATGACCTGTCGCGCAGCGGGCGTTGGGTGATCAAGCGGGTGGTTGGACTGCCGGGCGAGAACGTACGCATTGAGAATGGCAGGTTAACGGTGAACGGGCAGGAAGTAGCTGAGCCCTACGTGGGTTCGCCTGGTCCGTTGCGTACGCAGGAGTGGTGGCTGAGGCAGGATGAGTACATTGTGCTGGGCGACAATCGTGACGAATCAACCGACAGCCGCCGGTACGGCCCGGTTCTACGGGATTCGATACGCGGCAAGGTGAGGAGGAAGGAACGCCTTTAGGTACGCGATTGGTCCGCTTCAAGCCTGTCCACCAGGGACAGCACACGCCGGCGCACCTCGTCGCGTATCCCCCGCACAACGTCCGGCGGCTGGCCTGCCGGGTCTGGCAGCCCCCAGTCCTCCAACGTGTCCATCCTGAGCGCCGGGCAGGCCTCCTGGTCCACCTGGCAGCCCATGGTGAAGACCAGGGTCTCCGGGCCAAGCATGTTGTTCTCCAGTAACCTGGGCTGCTCAGCCGAAAGGTCGAAGCCCAACTCCGCCATCGACTGCGCCACTTCCGGGTGAACGTGGCCTCCTGGCATGGTTCCCGCTGATTCTGCCACCAGGGGCAGCCCGCGCTCCCTGGCGGCATCATTGAAGAACGCCTTGGCCATCTGGCTCCGTCCGGCGTTGTGCACACAGACAAACAGGACGTCACTCATTGACAGGCTCCGGTTCCAGTGATGGCTCTTCAACGGGCTCTTTCATGCCCGGTCGCAAAACCAGGTCGTAGATAGCTCCGCCGATGGGCCCTCCCACGAGTGGCCCGAGTATGAATACCCAGAACCCCGACTGCGGCCCGGGGATGGCTATTGATCCCCACCCGGCAGCAAACGCAACGATTCGTGGACCGAAGTCTCGCGCCGGGTTCCAGCCTGCCTGGGTGATCGGTGCGAAAAGGCTTATGAGAATCGCCACCGTAAAGCCAATGAAGAATGGCGCCAGCCCCTTGGACGGCAGCGCCACGTTCCGGGTGTCGATGAGAGCGAAGATAACGAGCACCAGGATGGCCGTGCCAAGCGCCTCAACCGCAAACGCGTGAAATGGTGTCACCAGTTCCGGCGCGTCAGGAAACATGGCTGGATTGGGGAAGTACTCTCCGAACGCCATTGCCGAGCGTTCGCTTCCCGGTTCACCGCGCACTATCCCGTTCTCAGATTCGAACTTCGATACGAACGGTGAGAACACCGCCAGCACCACGATTCCTGCGAGGATGCCGCCCGTTAGCTGCGATGCCCAGTAGGCGGCCAGCCGCCTGATCGGGAACTCACGCGGCCGTAGTATGGCGAACGCAAGGCTCACCGCCGGGTTGAGATGAGCACCGGAGACGGCAGCCGTTGCGTATATGGCTATGGTCACTCCGAAGCCCCAGACCACCGCAACCTGCCAGAGCCCCACCTGCGCGCCTGTGAACACCGCTGCGGCGACAGACCCGGTGCCGAAGAGCACCAGCAGGAAAGTTCCCATGACCTCAGCGGCACACAATCGGGCTACCGGCAAAATCTGCTCCAATATTTACGAACGGCCCGTCTCCCGGATACCAAATTAATCACGTGGAGACGGGCCGATGTTAAGGGCGGACGGTTAAAGATCCATTAACTCTTGCCTTGAGCAGGCTGTGCCTGGACTGGCGGCTCTGCTATGGAAATCGTCCCGGCGCGGTTCCTCGCCTCTTCGTCGCCAAATATCAGGACGTAGCCGATCGCTGCTATTACTCCGCCAACGATTGGTCCGGCCCAGTAGACCCAGTGGTTGTCCCATGCGCCGGATACAAGCGCCGGCCCGAAGCTGCGGGCAGGATTCATTGATGCGCCGGTCAGGGGTATGGCAACGAAATGATCGAGCGCCATCACCGTGCCGATGGCCAGCGGCGCCAGGACTGCATTGCCGCGCCGGTCCAGGGCAACAGCGAACACTGTGAACACCAGGAAGAAAGTGAGAATCGCTTCGATGGCAAACCCTGCGCCCGCAGTTCCCACTGTGGACGAGATGGAATGCACACCAAGGTTGTTGAAATCGTAGGCGAGTACTTTCAACGAGAACACGGCCAGCACCGCTCCTGCAAGCTGCCCAACGATGTACAGGGCAGCGCGGACCACACCAATATTGCCGGTTATCAGGGCTGCGACAGTGATGGCCGGGTTTATGTGGCCGCCAGATATGCGCCCGATGGCTGCAACGCCAACAGCGATAGCCAGGCCGTGCCCCAACCCGATGAGAATTACGCCGGCGGTGCCTGGAATATTGCCCGTCAGCGCAATCATGGCGCCTACGGATCCGACGCCAACGAATACGAAGAAGTAGGTGGCGATGAACTCGGCGAGCGTCGCGCGCCAGTTATCCGCAGAAGTCAGGTTATTCATACGTTGGTCTCCGGGATCAGCGGCCGGACGGAATTTCGGCGGCGAAGGCCAGTGCTATTACGCAGCGCGCCTTTCGCCTTCTCTCAGATTCACGTGAGGTCAGGTTCGGTATGGACACGCGGGTCTGCTGCGTGGCTCAGCACCCGGTTCGTGACGCCTGTTGCGCCCGGTCGCTCAAGTACATGTAAAAGTGAACGGAGCGCATTCTCGCGCGTGTGAACAGCAAAAGGCCAGCAATAAGATTGCGGCTAACGGTCAGTCGGCTGGGAAAGCCACCGGGCGGCGTCCAGGGCATGGTACGTGATGATCATGTCGGCGCCGGCTCGCTTTATGGCCGTCAGTATTTCAAGCGCCGCACGTTGCTCGTCCAGCCAGCCATTCGCTGCTGCTGCCTTGAGCATTGAGTACTCGCCACTCACGTTGTAGGCAGCCAGCGGGGCATCGAAACGGCGTCGCGCCTCGGAGATGACATCCAGGTATGCAAGCGCTGGCTTGACCATGATGAGGTCAGCGCCTTCCGCAAGGTCAGACTCGATCTCCCGCATGGCTTCACGGCTATTTGTGGGCGACATCTGGTAGCTGCGGCGGTCACCAAACTGCGGTGCTGAGTCAGCCGCCACCCGGAAGGGTCCGAAGAAGGCTGACGAGTACTTGGCGGAGTATCCCATCACCGGCACATTGGGAAACCCGCCGTCATCCAGGGCACTCCTGATTGCCGCTACCTGTCCATCCATCATGGCCGATGGCGCCACTATGGCAGCGCCAGCCTCGGCATGCGACACCGCAGCTTTTGCCAGGAGGGGTAGCGTGGCGTCGTTGTCCACCGTACCGTCGGGGCGAACGATTCCGCAATGACCATGGTCCGTGTATTCGCAGAGGCAAACATCCGTGATGACGGCAACGTTCGGCACGGCCTTTTTGATCTCGGCGGTGGCACGCTGTACCGCTTCGTTCGGGTCGCATGCGCCTGAGCCGGTGGCATCCTTGTGGTCGGGGAGTCCGAATAGCAGGACTGCTGGTATCCCCAGTTCCCCCGCTTGCGCGACCTGCTCCACAGCCAGGTCCACCGACACCTGGTCGCAGCCCGGCATCGGTTCGATGGGTCGCCTCACCCCGGAGCCATTTGTGACGAATAGGGGGTATATGAAGTCAGCCGGAGCCAGCGCGGTCTCAGCCGTCAGGCTGCGTATCGCTCCAGATGACCTGAGCCTTCGAAGCCGGGCGAACTGACGCTCCGGGTTTGTCACGAGTTCGCCTGCCTCTCGGTGTACTCCAGCACGGCCTTTACAAGCCCGTCGATGGTCTGTTCGTTGCCCACTATATCCACCCGCACCCCCAAACCGCGTGCTGCCTCGGCTGTGATGGGCCCAATGCAGGCAACCGTGCTGCTGTTAACCACCCCTGCATCTCCGTCGAGCAGATTGAGGAGATTTGTAACGCCGGATGAGCTTGTGAACGTGGTGACATCTATTCCGCCCTGCTCTTCCGCGTATGCTGCCCGCGCCATTTCGGCTGAGTCCTGGGGCGCTTTTGTCTCATACGCCACAACTTCATCGACCTGGGCGCCCATGTTCCGTAGTCCCTCCGGCAGCGTTTCACGGCCAATGTTTGATCTTAACGCGAGCACCCTTCTTGGCCTGTAGCCCCGGCGTTCAAATTCGGCGACCACGGCCTCAGCTACGAACTGGTCAGGGACCAGGTCAGGACGAATTCCAATTTCCTTAACCGCCGCTGCGGTGGACGGGCCCACAGCAGCCACATTGACGCCGTGGAACGAGCGGGCATCCATGCCAAGTGCCTCTAATCGAGTCGCCACGCCGCGTGCGCTGTTGGAACTGGTGAATGTCACCCAGTCGTATTCATGGAGGCGCTTCAGGGCATCGTCAAGCTGCGAAGGGTCCGCCAGCGGTTCCACACGGATTGCGGGGAACTCTACAGTCTCCGCTCCGTAGCTCTCGAGGATTTTTACCAGGCGGCTGGCCTGGGTGCGCGCCCGGGTCACCAGTACACGCTTGCCGAACAGGGGGCGTTGGTCGAACCAGGCCAGCGAGTCGCGTAGACCTGCCACATCACCCACTATGAATGCAACGGGCGGTCCCAGCCCGGCGTCACGGCCCCTTGTGACTATGTTCTCAAGAGTGCCTGAGACGGTCCGCTGGCGTGAAGTAGTGCCCCACCTGACCAGCGCGGCGGGCCGATTCGCGGGAACGCCCCGCTCAACAAGCGCATCAACTATCTTCGGGAGGCCTTCCCATCCCATCAGGAAGATCAACGTTCCCTGCATGCGGCTCAGGGCGTCCCAATCGACCGTTGAGTCTGAAGAGGCTTCACCAGGCTTTTGCTTTGATGGGTCCTCGCTGCCGGTGACCACGGTGAAGGACGTGGCGAGGCCGCGGTGGGTTACAGGTATGCCGGCGTAGGCAGCGGCCGCGATGGCTGATGTGACACCGGGGACAACTTCCCACTCGATGCCGGCCGCGGCAAGTTCAATCGCTTCCTCGCCGCCACGACCGAACACAAACGGGTCACCGCCTTTCAAACGGCATACCGTCTTGCCTTCCCTGGCGTACTTTACGAGCAGGCAGTTAATCTCCTCCTGCGTGAGCCGCTGCGAGCCGCGTCCCTTGCCTGCATCGACGAGCTCGGCATCCTGCCGGGCTTCGCTTAGCAGTCGCGGGCTTGCCAGCCGGTCATATACCACAACGTCAGCGCGACGGAGGCACTCGAGGCCTTTGACAGTAATGAGACCGGGGTCGCCCGGACCCGCACCTACGAGGTAGACAGTGCCGGTATCAGCCATTGGGGCGCTCCCTGAATGGCTCCAGCAGTTCGTCTGCACCCTGATCCAGGAGGTGAATAGCCAGCCGCCTGCCGATTTCCTCCGCGTCCCGTTCGTCCCCTGAATCACTGCCGCGTATGATCCGGCGTCCTTTCGCGTCCGAGGCAAAGGCGTTGAGCCTGAGTTTGCCCTCCGGCCCAGTAGCGTATGCGGATGTGGGCGCCAGGCATCCACCGCCAATTGCCGCCAGGAATGAGCGTTCTGCTTCCACTGCAGCACGTATGGTCAGGTCGTCGATCGCCGCTGCGTAGCGTCGGGTTTCGTTATCGTCGTCACGTATCTCGACAGCCAGCGCCCCCTGTCCCACCGCTGGAACGAACGTTTCAGGATCCAGGAATTCCGAGACGCTTCCTGTGTGCCCCAGTCTCGCCAGTCCGGCGGCCGCCAGTATTACGGCATTGGGGCCATCATTTTCTTGAACCTTCGCCATGCGAGTCTCAACGTTTCCGCGTACCGGTTCAACAGCCAGGTCAGGCCGCGCGTCCAGTGCCAGCGCCTGGCGCCTGGTGCTGCCGGTTGCAACTCGTGCTCCCTGCGGCAAACCAGCAAGACCGCCTCCCTGACGGCTCACCAACACATCACGCGGGTCTTCACGTCCCGGCACCGCTGCCAGGCGAAACCCGGGAGGCATGACGGAAGTGAGGTCCTTCAGGCTGTGCACGGCCATGTCGATGCGCCCATCTTCAAGCGCATCCTCCAATGCTTTGACGAACACGCCCACACCAAGGGAACTGATGCTGGCGGAGCGATTGGAGTCGCCCTGCGTCTTTACGACCACTGGTTCAAATTCGACGTTCGGATGAGCGGTGCGCAGCGCCTCGATCACAATCGCCGTCTGCGTTAGGGCCAGGCGGCTGCCTCTAGTGCCGACGCGTATTAGTTTCCGCTCCATTTTTATCATGCAGGGCCTGGTTTCAACTGCATTTTTATTCTGGGCGCCAGCGAGTGCACCTGCTTCGAGTGCGTCGCATCAACGAAGTTGCTTGCAAGTCTGCTCAGGCCAACCGCTGGCAGGTTCCATAGGGGGCGCAAGCTTCACATGCGACGCTCTCCAGCCCCGCCACCAGTTCTTTGCGGGCCGACGCTGCGTTCCCGTTCTCGGCCTCGTCCAGCCACTTCGGGGTCATGAACGTCTGCCACTTTTCAGGGCACATTACGAGACCCCGTGATCTTACTTCCCTGCGGACATCGGCCAGCATGGGGCCAACGTTCGCCCAGCGCAGGCACTGGCAGGTATCTGCGGTCATCTCCTCACGTAATCGGCGCGCCAGGGCGGGGCTGGTGCCCGCTGTGGAGACAGCAACGGTCACATCGTTGCGATGAATAATGGCGGGCGCAATGAATGTGCAAAGCGGTGTCACGTCCATCACGTTCAACACAATGTTGCGCTCTTTAGCTTCGTTGTAAACGGCCTGGTTGATTTCTTCACTGGAGGTGTCTGCGACGATGGCGAGCCATGCGTCCTCAAGGTCGCCGGGCTCATACCTACGGCGTACCCACGTGAAGTCTCCGTTGGCTGCCATCGACTTCAATTCATCGGTCGTATCTTCTTCCGGGCTGAACAAGGTCACTTTGGAACCGCAGTCCAGCAGGTACTTTACCTTTCGCTCGCCTTCGTGGTTTCCGCCGAAGACAAGCCCCAGGCGGTCCTGGACATCAAGGTAAATCGGGTAATAGCGCGGCAATACAAAGGCTCCGTGGATGCTCGGCTGGCTGATAAAAAAGTGAATGCGCGGGAGATCAGCGTGTGGTCACTGCCGCGTCAATCTTGAACTCATCTTCAACAAAGTAGCGGACCCGGGTCTTCTTGTACTCCCGGGTGCTGTACAGAAGCAGCCGGTCATCAATGCCGGTGGCCTTCTGGATTTCATCGGCCACTTCTTCACATTTGGTCCGGCTGGTGGCATGGATCATGGTGAAGTGCGTGTACTTCCAGTCCGGGTATGTGGGGCGTTGGTAACAGTGGGTGACCGCCGGCGACTGAGCCATGATCTCGCCCACTTCCTGTGCCCGCTCTTCCGGCACCCGCCACACGATCATGGCGTTTGCGGAGAACCCGGCCCTGCGGTGGTAGAGCACAGCGCTATAGCGGCGCATGAGACGTCGCTCAACCATCTGGTCGGCATAGCTGAAAAGATCTTGCACGGTCATGCCCAGCCGCTCGGCCATGCCGTCAAATGGCCGGGATACGACCGGAAGGTCTTCCTGCATCTCCATGATGAAGGCGATATCGCGTTCAGAAAGTTCCTGCGCCACATTCCAGCCTTCCCCCGGCTCAGTGGAGGCGTTTGCGCCATTTCTTTTGCTGTCCTGCTCACCAGGACCGTCCGGGACGAAGTACTTCTGGGCGTTTGAAACCTGTTTGACCATGTCGAAGTTCACGCCGATCTTGAAGAACCGGATGGTGGGCAGCAGGCGTGTTTCCTCTGCGCCGGCGGCCCTGGCCAGCATCTCCACCTCATCCTCAACCCTGCGCCCCGGCGGTACTGCCAGCGTGAACCACAGGTTGAAGTGACCATCGCGAGCGTAATTGTGGCTTATCCCGGGGTGCCGGTTTAGCAGATGCGCCCCGAAGTCCAACTGGTCAGGCGCGAACTTCATGGCCACCAGGGTGGACTTATAGCCGAGCCGACGCGTGTCGAAAATGGCACCGACCTGCCTCACCACGTTCTTTTTCTTGAGAGCCCGGACACGGTCCATCAAGTCTTCTTCGCTAATGCCAACCTGTTCAGCAATTTGGCGATACGGCGCCTCAACCAGCGGAAAGTCTGATTGCAGGACGTTCATGATCTGGCGGTCTATGGGGTCGAATGAGGTGTTGGTCATTGGGCCTCTAACGTGTGCCTGGCGCGGACTGGCTTACCGTGCCGGACCCCCAGCGCTGCAGGTGCTGCGTTCGTAATTGGTCTCTACCTGAGATTGTATACGTGCCGCGGCCATTTCGTAGCCCGCGATATACCACTCATGCGCCGTTGGATGTGTGCCAGCAGGCCATCTGCGCTTATTCTGAGGGCTAACGCTTTAACAGGCTGTTAATGTCGTTGGTCGGAAGTTGTGCGGCGGAAGGTTTTGTGGGATGAAGATAACGTCTGGCCAGTTGCGTCTGGCTGCCCTGGTATACGTCCCTGCCGCGCTGGTGGTCATTGCCGCTGTCCTGCTGCATGCAGGCGCAGGAATCCTGTTTGGCACGCTTTCCAAGGACCCCGTCACCCTGTTTGACGCTCCGTTTTACACCGGGGCGCTTTCCTACCTGGGCATTATGATCACTGTTGCTGCGGCAACGGTGGCGCTCTACTCGGGATTTCTCATCATGACCGGGGGCCGCCGTAGAGCGGTCAGCTTTCTTATCGCTGCCGGCCTGTTCACATTGTTTCTGGCGATGGACGATCTTTTCGCCCTGCACGAGCTCGCATTCCCGGCTCTCCTTTCCACCGAACCAACGGTGATAATCCTGGCGTACGTAGCTGCTTTTGCAGTCTTTGCCGCGCTGTTCCGGCACGAGTTGTTACGACGTGACCGGCTGCTTCTGTTGATCGCCGTGGGGTTCGCTGCCTTCTCCAATGTCCTGGACCTGGTGCATGAAAACGTCACTCCAGTCTGGGGCGAGATCATCTTGGAGGATGGGGCCAAACTAATGGCCATTGCCGGATGGTCAGCATACCTGGTCAGGCGCAGCGTCTTTGAGGTGAGGGACGAAGAGGTGCCAGTGTCAGTGTCTGATACGTCTGACCTTCGAAGGACCGAGCAGGCGGCCAACGCTCCCGGTACACGCCGACAGCCGCAGTTCGGCTCAGTAAAGAGATAGCCGCTGCCTGAACAGGGCAGTTGCACGTTCTACGTCAACTTCCACAGCTACGTCAATGGACGAAGTTTGACTGGCCCTGATGGTTCGTCCGCGTTGTTCGCCTTCTGTCACCACTTGAACCGGCGTGCGTTCAAACTTGAACAGGCTGGTGTCTATAGCCGCTGATACCGCCAGTGGATCGCACATGGCAAATTCATCACCGGTATCTCTGCGGGCGAACCACGCCTGCATCATGCGTCGCACCTGCTTGTCAGCGTGGACGACATCTTCTGGCCGCAACCGGACCCGGTTGCACACATCCAGGCCGATGAGACGAATGTTCAGGCCTGATGCCAGGACCGTATTCGCTGCCTCAGGATCGTTCCAAACGTTGAACTCTGCCCACGGGGTGACGTTGCCGGGGCAGTCCACCGCTCCGCCCATGACCACCAGCAACGGTATGCGCCTGGCGATCTCTGGCTCTGCCTGCACCAGCCTCGCGATATTCGTGAGAGGTCCCAACGCTATTACTATGGGCATGGGAGACGCGTCACTGCGCAGTCTTTGCACCAGTGCCTCATGCGCACCGCCATCCGCAGGCTTTGAAGTAGGCAACCCCATACGCCCTGTCAAGCCTGAGAGGCCATGGAACCCAGGTGCGTACTTGAAGTGCCCCCTGGTGGGGCGGGCTGCACCAGGAAACACTGGAACACCGGCCTGTCCCGAATACTCAAGAGCCCGTAAAGCGTTCCTGGTTGCGAGCCTGAGCGGGCATGCCGCCGACTGTTGTTACTGCCTCAACGGTTATCTCTGGCGAACGTATCGCCAGCAGTATGGCCAGAAAATCGTCCACGCCAGGATCCGCGTCTATCAGGACGGGCGTGGTCATTGGCCGGTCGTCTTGCTCCTGCCGTCCAACCATGATGAGAGGGCTTCCCTGGACGTGTACGTGGGGGACCACCCCAGTTCACGCTTGATCTTTTCGGTCGAGGCAATCCATGGGTAACGGATCAGGTTGAGGCCGGGACCGGGAGAGCTATCCTGCAGGTGAAGCTTCCAGGAAATGCCTGTCGCCGCTGAGAGCATTGTTCCAGGGGCTGAGACCAGTCGTGCTCCCGCCGCCTCAGCCACTTGTCGCCACGTCATGGTGTCGTCTCCGGCGATGTTGTATATGCCGGGTGCCCGTCTCGATAACACCGCGTCCAGGGCAGATGTGTAATCGTCTACGTGAAGGAACTGCATCTCGGGATCGGACCCGGCTGGCGTTGGAAGCACCCTCGTGCCCAGTGCTGTTGAGATGAAATTGTCAGCGCCGGGCGCCATGACAACGCAGCCGCGCATGATCGTCACCGCTCTGTCCGGGTACTCCGTGGCGAATCTGAGCAATAGATGCTCGGCCTCTGTCTTGTGCTCGGAGTACTGGAATCCCTTCACCGGGTTGGGCGGGTCATCCTCGCTGTATGGCTTCGTATAGCCGGAGTGCGCGCCGTACACGGTTGTGCTGCTCAGATAGACCACATGCTTCACGCCGCCAGCCGCACATGCCTGTAGCAGGCGTTCCGTGGCATCCACATTGACTTCGTGCGCAAAATTGCCGTCCCGATGAGTGCGGAGCAGGAAGGCCAGGTGAACCACCGCCTCTGGCTCGAAGCCTGCGATCAGATCATCTAGCGGCTCCCTTACGTCCCTGATAACCGACACGAAGCGGCGGGTCTCGCCGGGAGGTCCATCAGTTGGACGGATATCTACCCCGGCAGCGACATCTAGACCGGGCTTTGACGTCAACTGGCTTATCGTCGCCTCGCCCAGCAGCCCGGCGGAACCCGTGACCAGCACCCGTTTCGGCGTTTCTGTCAATCTGCCACCTCATCAGTAAAATCGAAGCCTATTTCCCCGAAGCCGGGGACCACAAAGTGCATGCCGATTTTGTGTGGTCCGGGAGTCAGCCTGTCACCTGCCGCGGATATCACGATTGATCTGTTCATCGGCAGGCCAAACGTGTTCTGATCGTTGACACGGTCAAATGACATCTCCGTGCCGTCCAACCTGAACGTGGTATTCGGAAGCGGCACATCGTTGCCATCCACGGTTACAGGCAGCATCTCCTTGGCATAGCCAGAGCCAAGCGAGTTCTTCAATGTGAACTGCCATCCGCCTTCGACATTCTCAAGGCTGCCCTTGACGTAGAGGCGACGAAGTATGAATGCGGGGACCGCTGGCATCCTCTTCTCCTTTGCGTGTGTGGCTGCTGCCTGCTGTACATCCTTGCGCTTATTCAGCGAGGCCCGAGCGCATAAGGTACACGGAACGTTCCGCTTCTATGGCCTCATCAGGCAGGATACGTGCCCCACCCATCATCTCGGCCTGCACGTAAATCTGGGCGACGCGTTCAACCAGCACTGCCACCCTCAGCGCTTCCTCAAGTGTGGCGCCAGCCGCACATACCCCGTGGTTGCGAAGCAGCACAGCGCGCCTATCGCCAAGTGCGGCTACCGCAGCCGATGCGAGATCCTCCGTGCCGGGGAAGCCATACTCAGCCACTTCTACCTGGCCACCGATGTAAACCACCATCTCGTCAACCACAGGCGGAATCGGTCTGCCAGCCACAGCCGCCACGCTGGCGTAAAGGGAATGAGTGTGGACTACCGCACCCACATCTTCGCGGGCACGATAAACGGCCAAGTGTAGAAACGACTCTATAGACGGTATACCGTCGTCATTCACCGGCTCCAGGTCACCGTCCACCACCACGAGGTCGTCACTGGTCATACTGCTGTAGGGCACACTGGACGGAGTGATCAGGTACCTCTCAGTACCTTCCTGTTCAGACAGCCTGACGCTGGCATTCCCACTCGAGCCAGCGACCAGGCCGAGACGGTTCAACTCACGTACCGCTGAAAGAAGCTCTTCCCTCACCTTGGCCAGCGTCTCTGACAATCAACGTCTCCGGATCATTCTGCTTACCCTGCAAGGGCTGACCTTGTGTCCATCGATGACTGAATGAAAGTTACCACGATGGGCTGGCCGTCCTGGTAGCGCTATCAAAGGTCGATCTGACCCAGCTGGCGCTCCCGCATCCGCCAGGCATGGTAGAGGTCGTGATATTCAGCAGCGTCGGACGATTTGGGTTCCACGCTCACCAGTTCGCTCCGCCTGAGTCTCGTCACCTGCTCCATGGTCGTATCTCGGTCTGTGGCAACGCCAGCCATTGAAAGAACGCCAAGTGCTGTGGACTCGCCCGATGATGCGATGGTAATGGAGTGGCCTACTACCGCCGCCAGTACGTGATTGAACGTGCGTGTGCGGACCATACCGCCGCCGACGGCGACCTGCTTCACCGGCCCGCCGAAAAGCGCCAGACGGTCCAGGTTGAACCGTATGGCGAAGGCGAAACTCTCCAACGTCGCGCGCGCCAGCGACCCGCGAGTAGGAGGCTCGAACGCCAGGGGGGAAGGGAACACCAGGCCGCCCGTGCGCAGCCCAACGTCCGCCATATTTATGAACGTCGGTCCCAGGTATGCGGAGGTTCCCCGTGCTCCGATGGGCTCCGCGGAAGCCAGCATGTCCAGGCGCTCCATGGACCTTGCAGGCGCTTCCCACGACTGAACGAGGGCGGTCAGCCACTCGTATGCGCCGCCCATCTCCCCGGCGTTCCCCTCCAGCACCCATCGGTCGGGAACAATGTGGCGGCCAGTCCACATGGAGTGCGTATCATCAAAGAACGGTATGTTTGTGACCCTTTGTACCGCTGCACTCCATCCAGCGATGACCCCAGCCTGGTCGGGTTCGGTCGCTCCCAAACCCAGCAGCCCTGCCTGCGTATCTGGCCCTGCGGCTACTACTGGCGTCCCCGTGCGTAACCCGAGCTCCTTCGCCGCCTGTTTGGTCAGGGAACCCACCACTGTGCCCGGAGGGCAGGTTGGCGCGAGGTCAATCTCATCCAGGTCCAGCATCTCGCCCAGTCCACCTGCAGGGTGCCCGGTTGCCACCAGCGCCAGGCCTGACTCCACGCCCAGCGTAGCTTCCATGAGCAGTACGCCGGTCATACGGAATGCCAGCCAGTCCGCGAGGGTCGAGGCAGTCCGAATCCTGTCGTACATCTCGGGAGCGTTTCTCTTGAACCACAGGAACCTTGCCCACGACAGCAGAAACCCCGGCCCGTGCCCGGTCATCTGCCAGACGGTGTTGCCGTAATCGGCGTCGATCTCGCCACCCTCAAATATGGCGCGAAGGTCGCGGTTTGGCCCGGCATACAACGGGCGGCCGTCCTTGTCGTACAGCACCAGCCCCAGTCGTTGACTTGTAACGCCTGCGCCCTTGATGGTTTTCGGATCGGTTCCTGATGCAGCCAATGCTTCATGGACGGTTTCGCAGACAATCCGCCATGCAGTCTGTGGGTCAAACTCAAGCGCTGCGTCAGGAGTCCCATCTGGCCGGCGGTAGCGTATGGGCCGACGCGCCACGGCAAGGGGCGTCCCTGTGGCCGGCCCCACAGCGGCCCGTATGTGACTGGTGCCGAAGTCAATGGCGAGGTACAGCGGCCCGGTTTCAGGAGCGGCCACGCAACCGCTCCCATACTTCATGATTGACCAGGTTTATTGGCCTCTCGCCGTTCTTGAACCTGATGAGGTCAGTTGCCATCGCTGCCGAATGGCGCATCACAGTGCCATCAGTCGCCCCGCCGATGTGCGGTGTCAGCACCACGTTGCTGAGCGAGAGGAGGGGAGATGATGGCTCGATGGGGTGGGTTGGGAATATGTCCAGGCCCGCGCCAGAAATTTGGCCTGACTGAAGTGCTTGCACAAGGGCGTCATGGTCCACAAGCTCCGCCCCTGCAGTGTTCACAAGCACTGCTCCCTGCTTCAAGCTTCCAATACGCTCCGCCGTCATAAGTGGTGTGCCGTCTGGCTGCGGAGGGGCATGCAGGGAGACGACATCAGCAGATTCAAGAAGGAAGTCCAGTTCCGCCCAGGTGGCTCCAGCCTTCTCCGCCTCGCCAGCCGGGACGAATGGATCGTAAGCAATGACATTCATGCCGAACGCGTTGCAGATTGCTGCCACCCTGCGGCCGATGGCGCCGAGTCCCACGATGCCCGCCACGCGCCCGGCCAACTCACAGCCCCGTAGTTCGGTATAGGCTGCAACTGGTGACTCCCATCGCCGGTCACGGATATATCGGTCTGACTCAGCAATGCGCCTCGACACTGCCAGCATGAGCCCCAGCGTCAGTTCGGCAACGGCGTTGGCATTCCGTCCAGGCGTGTTTACGACAACGATGCCACTGTTGGTGGCAGCGTCAATGTCCACATGGTTTACGCCGGTCCTGCATATTCCTGCGAACCTGAGGTCAAGCGCGGCCTCAAAGGTCTCCGCAAACAGGAAATCAGCCTCTACCACAACCGCGTCGAACTGCTCTTTGCGAAGCCTGGCGCCCAGGATCTCCGGGTCTTGGAGGATACCGGTATCGAGCCAGCTCTCGTGAACGACATCAGTCTCATGGCGAAGCTCATCAAGTGGCTCCTCAGCGAAAGGGGCGAGTAAAAGGACGCGCATCAGGCGTCTGCCGTAGCTTGGTCGGGGATTATTTCCAATGCGGCTTTCGCTGCCATGTTGCCGCTCCGTACAGCGCTCTCCATGGTTGACGGCCAGCCGGTGTCAGTCCAGTCACCGGCCAGGAATAGGTTCTTCACCGGAGTTTGTTGCGGCAGACGATGTTGGGTTGATCCCGGCCGGACCCTGAAAGTAGCGTCCAGCATCTTGATCACCAGGAACCGCGTCACCTTCGCTGACCTCGCAGCAGGGAAGGCGCGTGCCATCTCCGTAACGAATGTCTCCCGAAGCTCCGCCTTCGACTGGTCCCGCCACTGCCATGCTCCGCTGAGCGAGATTACAACGTGTTGACCCTCGCCATCATCAGCATGTTGAAGGTTGGTTACGTTGAACACCCACTGGAGCGGACCGTCCAGCACGGCTATGAAATCATGTTCCAGCACTGGCCGGTCGTACCAGATGTGCACGCCCACGATCGGCGCGGTCTCAACCTTGCTGGCGACTGAGAAAAAAGCAGACTTTGCCAGGTCCGCAGGCAGTATGCCCAGCATGTTGGCGGAGGGCAGGGCGATGATCACAGAGTCTGCATGCAAAACCTCTCCGCTTGCCAGCCGTATACCCGCAGCCACTCCATTTTTGAGCTCGATGCACCTGGCTTCAGAACCCGTTCTTACTTCTCCGCCACGCGCTTCGATGTATTCCTGAACAGGACCGCCGGTCAGGGCCGAAAGTCCCACTGAGGAAACCCCGATGGCGGCGTTGGAGGGGCGGCCTAAAAGGGCCACCTGGAACAGCATCACACCTGCGTCTGCGCTCACATCGCGGACATTGTCATTGAGGGAAGGCAGCACGATAAGGTTCCAGAACCGGTCAATGGTCTCGTCATTTTGGCTGTGTCGCCGAAGCCACGCGTCAAACGTTTCCCTCTCCAGCGGCCCGCCCGGATATCGCTTCGCCAGGCGAATGCGCATCAGGCCATAAAGCAGCCTCATCTTGCCGGAAACGGACAGGTGACCATAGCGCAATAGTGCCGGAAGGTTGGCGAGCGGCCCCGGCAGGTTGGACGATTTCAGCCTGCTGATACGCCCGTTGAGCAGCACCGGGGCGTCCAGCCGCCTGGGAAGGCGAACATTGCTCCAAGCGCCCACCTCTTTCAGGAACTCCTGGTACTGAACGCATGCGCCGACAAACACATGCTGTCCGTTGTCTACTTCCACGCCAGTTTCCCGGTCAACGAACGAGAATGCCCGGCCGCCGAGGAACGGCCGTTTCTCCAGTAGGACGGGATGGCCGCCATCACGAGCCACCCGTACCGCAGCCGCCTGGCCAGCGAGCCCGCCGCCGACTACTGCGATCCTGCGCCCGTTCAGCGAAGCACCGGGATTCGGCTTCGGAGCCATAATTTCAACGCTAGGGTGAGCTTTGCAACGCCGCTCAGGCTTACCCGCTGATTCAGGACGTCGTAATCGGCAGCCTCTATCCGGTCCAGCAGGGACCGGTAGACAGAGAACATCGCTTGTGGACAGGCCCTCGAACGCCTGTCCAGCAGGGGGAAGAGCCTTTCACCGCTTTCGTAGTACTGGCGGGCACGATCCACTTCGAACTTCATCAGAGCCTTGAAGTTGTCGTTCACCACGCCATTCATTAACTCAGCATCCGTGTAGCCAAACCGCTCCAGGTCTTCTTGCGGAAGGTAAACACGACCGTTCTCCGCGTCTTCTGAAAGGTCACGCAGGATATTGGTCATTTGCATGGCTATGCCCATATCGACGGCATAACCTACTGCGTCATCATCGCTATAGCCACAGACTTCTATGCATATCAGTCCCACCGCGCTTGCCACCCGTTTGCAGTAGGCCACCAGGTCCTCGAAAGTTCGGTAACGGGCTGTTGTGATATCCATCTCACAGCCGTCGATTACATCCGCGAAATAGTGCTGGGGAATGCCAAAGCGGCGCTGGGTGTCAGCGACCGCAGTCCAGATGGGACCTGATGGCTCCCCTGAGTAAGAAGTCTCCAGTTGCCTGCGCACCAGCTCAAGCTCTTCATTCGCTTGCTTGCGCCGTTCGGGCTCGTCCACAATATCGTCGCAGAGTCGGCAGAAGGCGTAGGCAGCGTAGATGGCCCGGCGCTTTTCAACCGGCAAAGTCAGGAATGCATAGTAAAAATTGGTTGATGCGGCCCTGGTTATCGCAGCACAGGCGTCGTACGCTACTTCCACAGCGTTCTCATCGAGCGCCGGGTGTGGCTGCTTCTGGCTGATCGCGGTCAAAACTCACCCCTGTGGCGGGTCTGCTGGCTAACAGGCTCACTTGAACCTGCGTGCTGGAATCGGCGGCAAACCCGCCCGGCTGCGAAGATAGGCTGACGCAAACAGCCTGGCTTTCGCAAACTTTGACAATGACGGCCTGCGTGAGAGCACGTCGTAGTCTTGTTGTTCAATGGCTCGGAGCACAGCGAGTCCACCTGCTGTGAACAGGGCGAGGTCAATGCGGGCGGGCCTGATCACCATATCCACCAGTTCATACCCCCTGCGGAACATCTCCTTGGTTCTGCCCACCTGGAATTTCATCAACCGCCTGAACTCCTCGGTGGCCTGGCCGGAGGCTATGGCGCCTTCGTCGACTCCGTACGACGCCATGTCAGCCAGCGGGATGTATATGCGCCCAATGGCGTAGTCACGTGCCACGTCCTGCCAGAAGTTTGCGAGCTGGAGGGCAGTGCATGTGTGATCTGAGAGCGCATGAAGCTCCGGCGCCCTGTGTCCAAACAGGTAGAGGACAATCCTGCCAACGGGGTTGGCAGAGTGGTCGCAGTAATCAAGCAACTCCCGGTAGTCAGGGTGACGCTTCATCGCCTGGTCTCGCCGATTGGCCTCAATGAGTTTCAGGAACGGTTCCCTGGGAATATCGAACTGGCTGATCGTGTCCCGCAGTGCAAGGAAGTAGGGGTGGTCCGGGGTTCCGTCATAGCTGAGGCGTAGTTGGCGCTCCCACTCGTTAAGAGACGCAAGGCGGTCACCCTCAATCTCATCCCCCAGGTCGTCCACACCCCGGCAGAACGCGTAGATGGCATAGAAGTGCCGGCGCAGGTCCCGCGGCAACAGGCGGGTGCCCAGTGAAAAATTCTCGTAGTGGGACTTCGCCAGTCGTTCGCAGGAGTCAAATGCATCCTGGAGACTGTCAGCGGACCCAGCGGTTAGTGGATCACCGGGAGGCGTCATCCCCCCGGCACTTTTGGCTGAGGGGTTCATGGCCTGGTGTAATCGCAGTCTGTCAGCGCGCCGGGCTAGAGCCCCTGCACCTGGAAAATAACCTGGCGTGGCTTGGGCTCATCCAACTCGATCAGGAATACGCTCTGCCACTTTCCCAGCATCAATTCGCCATTCACCACCGGAACCGTCTCGCTTGCGCCCAGCACAAGGTGCTGGCAATGGGCGTGGCCGTTCGGGCACTCACCCTCGTGCATGTTGACAGTCCTGATTGGGAAGTCATTGTGCCCGTAGTAGGAGCCCTTGGAGGCGCATCGTTCGAGGAAGTGCTCCATGTCTTTTAGGAGCAGCGGCTCATTCTCGTTGATCTTGACCGCCGCGGTTGTGTGCCGGCTGAAAACAAGAACCTGTCCATTTGCGACTCCGGAGGCGGAAACAATCTCCCGGACTGTGTCGGTGATGTCGATGAACTCAGGTGCATCCCGTGTCTCAACCTGTACGGTTTGTGAGTACACCTTGTATTCAGTGCCGGTGACCAGGCCTCCCGGAGATCGTCCGTTAAGCATCGTCACACGACCGTCGGCAGTGTGTGCCATGGTTCCGCCTTATCCATCTGCAAGCCCAATAACCCCCTGGGATCTGTCTGGGAGACTGCCGCCCGGCGTGGCAGCCGTAACTGTCGCGCGATACCGCCCCAGCGCCAGCAAGGGCCAGTAAACACGGTACATATGGTACTTGATCATAAAGCCGGACGGCAGTTCGCCCGGCAACAACGAGCCCGGATCGCCTTCCGGGGATTTGAATCTGCGGTCACCTATACCGTATCCCGGGAAGCCTGCAGCAGTATATTGCTGCTCTTCCCAAGTGCCGTCAGGCAACTGGGTGCTTACCAAATACTCTACTCCATGCCTCGCTGCGTCGCTGCCGCCCCGTCCCGCTGCGATCAGCGCCATAAGCGCCCAACCAGTCTGCGACGGAGTATTGATTCCAACTCCCCGCAGGCGTGGATCAGCGTAGGAGGCACACGTTTCTCCCCAGCCACCGTCCGAGTTCTGACACGATTCTATCCAATCCGCGGCTAGTTGTACCCGCGGATCACTCATGTCATGACCCAGCGCTTCCAGGGCGGGCAGTACAGCACCTGTCCCATAAATGTAGTTGACGCCCCACCGTCCAAACCAGGGGCCATCTTCTTCTTGTTCGTTCCAGAGATACTTGAGCGCCCTTTCCACCGAAGGCATGCCCGGCGTCCATCCAAGTCTCCCTATTGCCTCAACGATATGGGCTGTGACATCTACGCTGGGGGGATCGATGGTTTCACCAAAGTCAAAAAAGGGAAGCTTGGTCACAAGCCGGCTGGTGTTGTCCTTGTCGAACGAGCCCCAGCCGCCATTGCGGCTCTGCATGCTGAGCAGCCACCGCATGCCGCGCTTCACTGCCGCATCGCAGCCCGCAGGGTTGCTGTTTCCGGCGCGGCCAATGGCGAGCAGTATCTCTGCCGCGTCATCTGTGTCCGGGTACATTTCGTTGGCAAACTCGAAAGCCCATCCGCCGGGCTCCGCGTTTTTCACCTTGACCTGCCAATCGCCGGGCTTGAGTATCTGCTGATTGATCAGCCAATCGGAGGCCCTGACTATCATGAGGTCATCAGGGTCCATGCCTGATTCAATCAGGCTGTTGACGGTGAGGCAGGTGTCCCACACGGGCGAAACGCAGGCCTGCAACTGCCATGTGTCGTCGCTTTCAATCGCGAAACCCTCAAAGCCTTCCAGTCCTCGCCTGATGACATTGTGGTCTGGTGAGTATCCAAGCTGGGTCAGCGCTATAAGGGAGTACACCCACGGCGGCTGGATTCCACCCCAGCTTCCGTCAGCCTCCTGGTGCTGGCATATCCACTTTTCCACCTCTTTCAGCGCCCTTGGCCTGAGCGGGTTCCACAGGAGCCGGTCCGCAGCCCTGAGAATGCGGTCTGCTGCGAACAGGATCCGCTCCCAGCTTCGGCCCACCGGCGCGGGCAGAGAATAGACAGCATTCTGCCGGCCGCTCGCGTACAGCTCATCAATGGCCATTTCCGGCGACAGCGGAAAGGTGGGGTGCTGCGACAGAATGACGGTCATCGGCACCACAGTCGCTCTTGTCCAACTGGCGAACGAGTAGATATTTAGCGGCAGGGGAGTGGGCAGGAGAACCAGTTCCGGCGCAAGGTATGGCGTGCCCTTCCAGTCCCACTGGCCCAGCATGGCGAGCCAAATCTTGGTGAAGATGCGTGCGCCCTCAATGCCGCCCTTTCCAAGTATCAGGTTTCGAGCCGCTTTCATTGAATCGGAGTCCGGGTCCCGGCCTGCCATCTTCAACGCTGTGTAGCATTCGATGGTGGTGCTGAGGTCACCTGCGCCGCCGTAGTACATCCCCCAGCCGCCGTCCTCTTGCTGGCGCTGCTCAATGAAGTTGGCAACCTTTCTGAGGCGCTCGTCGTTCCCAACCCCCAGGATGTGCATGAGGAATACGTATTCGGCTTCCATGGTTGGGTTCGACTCAAGCTCGCCCCACCAGTACCCATTTTTGTGCTGAGTGGCCCTCAAAAAGGCATGAGTACGTTCAATGGCCTCGTCAACGCTGCGGGTATCACTTTTGCCGAAAACCCTGTAAACAGCGCCGGTCCGAACCGTCGGCGCCAGGATCGGCATTGTTGTCTCTACAGGATTCACTCGCGCGCCTCCATGTTCCCGGTACGGCGCTTGGTGAGCCTGCTGGTGTGAACATAGCCGGAGTCGATGTACCAGCGGGCGGCGCGTTCAAGGGATTCGATGGCGGGACGTTGTGGCAGGCCAAGCTCACGCACGGCCTTCCCGCTGTCCACGAACATGGGATGCCGGGCCACGCGCAGACCTTCCAGCGGTATGTACGGCACCCGCCGCAATAGGGTTCTTTCTGCTATCGAGTCAAGAAGGCCTGCCGCGTACGCGAGGGGGTACGGCACCCGCACTGGGCGACGGTGAATACCGGTGGCCTTCGTCAGCAATTCATAGATGCCGCGCAGGGTCACGTTTTCGCTGCCCAGTATGTATCTTTCGCCCGCCCTGCCCATCTCGAAGGCGCCCACATGTCCGGCCGCCACGTCATCTACGTCGCACACGTTCATGCCTGTGCTGACGTACCCCGGGAAGGAGCGGCGAAGGAACTCCAGCACTATTCTCCCGGTGGGAGTGGGGCGCGCATCACCAGGGCCAAATGGGGCCGTCGGGTTAACCACCACGACCTCGAAATCCGGACCGTTGAACTCCAGTACGGCCTGCTCTGCAAGCAGCTTGGAACGCTTGTAATGCCCGGGGAGCTCGGAGTATGACGCCTGATGTGACTCGTCTGCCACCCTCCCCGGCCCCGGCCACTTTAGCGTGGCGACTGTGCTGGTGAATACCGCCCTGCGGACGCCTTTTGACCGTGCAGCAGCAAACAGGCTCTTTGTCCCATCCACATTGGTCCGGTACATCAAAGATGTATCCCTCAACCAGTAGGAATAGATCGCGCCAGTGTGGAAAAGTCCTTCCATGCCATTCACGGCCGCTGAAAGCGATTCAGGGTCAAGCAGGTCGCCTGTCATCACTTCCGCCCCGGCATTGTCCAGCGCTGCCGAATCAGCGCCGGGCCTTGCCAGTGCGCGGACCCTGTAGCCAGAACCAATCAGGCGGCGGACGAGTGCTCCACCAATGAACCCGGTGGCGCCTGTGACCAGCACCCGCATCAGGCCATCCTCCCTGAAACAGCCTTCTGTGTAATATCGGAGGCCATACGTGCGGCGTAACCCTGCTCGGCCACGTATTCGGAAAAGAATGACGTGAGGGAGCGGCGGGCGTGTGCAGAATGCCGGGCCAGCCTTGCCAGGGCGGGCGTCTGCATGGGATTGCGCAGAACATAGCGCAGGGCAGCCAGGGCCATGCCCCTGCCCGGTGGCTGGTCCACCTCGCCAACCAGCCCCGGAAGGTCCACGTCGCACGTGTCAACAATGGCCCGGACGGCCACGAAGGGCACGCCTGCCTCAAGTGCCGCCTCCGCTACAACGTAGCTCTCCATGTCGATTGCCGAGGCCAAAAGCGATTTGCCTATCCAGCGCTTCATGCCGGATGTCTTGGCTATAACTGGAAGATTGACCAGGCGGCCGAGCTCGAAGTCCACGCCGGCCAGTTCCACGGCGTTTCGTGCTCGGGCAAGCAGAGTCCGGTCAGGGCAGATCGGCTCGCCGAACTGCCTCTTGTCCCAGTAAAACGGGGCGCCGTCCAGCCGGTGCATCTCGGTTGCCAGCACCACGTGGCCCGGTTGCAGCGATGGCTTGGTTCCCCCTCCAAATCCCATGGAGATGACAGCATCTGGCTTGTATTCGGAGATCGCCCACTTCGCCGCGGCCAGCGAACGTTCGCGGCCAGTTCCGCTAACCGCCAGGACTATGTCGACTCCCCGGTATCCCCGCCCGGTCTTGTTGCGGAATGCAAGAGGTTCGCCCGCCGTTTGCAACTGCTCATACCGGCCCGCGCGGAGAATCCCAGATACCTCGTATGTGAGGGCGGCTAATGCAAGAAACACTGGAAAACCCCGCTAAATCCTAACTTGCAGCGCACTGCACGCGGTGTTGTGGCTACTATTTAACCGATTCTTCGGTGTCAACCGTCATCCGGCTGTGATGCCGCTCTTTGTGATTGCGCCCGAGCGCACCATGGCCACAGCGTCCCGTGGATTTCCCATGGCGCCGAGGATCGTCGTCGATTCAAACCCGCAATGCATCATGCAGTTGGCACAGCGTGAGTCTTTTTCCGAGTTGCCATACTTATCCCAGACTTCATCCTGCATAAGGTCATCGAGGGTCTGTGTGTGGCTGTCCGCCAGCGGGTAGCACGGGTTTCTCCAACCCATGATGGTGTAGGTGGGGTTGGACCATGCGGTGCAGCTCTTGTAGTCGCGCTCGCCGCGCAGGTACTGCAGGTACAGCGGGTTGTTGTAGAAGCGAATGTCCCTGGTTTTTGCGGGGTCCAGGACTTTCTGGAAGATGTTTATGGCCTGTTGCTTTTTCAGGAACAACTGCTGGTTGGGCACAATTTCGTAGTCATATCCGGCCGTCACCATGGCGCCTTCGAATCCCTTCGCCGTGGTCATCTTCCACAGTGCATGAAGATCATCGGGGTCGCTGCCGCTGAACAGGGTGGTGTTGCTGCAAACCCGGTACCCCTGCTCAACGGCCTTCTCTGCCATTTTCATCGCAATCTGGTAGACACCCTTCCGGGACACCGCTGCATCATGATGTTCGCCGGTGCCGTCCAGGTGTACCACCCACGCAAAGTACTTGGTGGGCGGTATCTCCTTCATCATCTTGCCCATCGTCAAGCCGTTCGTGCATACGTACACGAACTTCTTTTGTGAGACGAGGGTGTTTACCAGCTCAGGGAGGTGCGGCCATATGGTGGGCTCGCCACCCGCGATTGACACAACAGGCGCGCCTGACTCCTCGACGGCACGCATGCACTCTTCCACCGTAAGCTGGCGGTGGATGACAGATTCGTATTCGCGGATCCTGCCGCAGCCCTCGCATGCCAGGTTGCAGGCTTCAAGCGGCTCCAGCATGGTTACGAGCGGGAACCTTGACCGCCGTTTCACAACCCGGTTCTTGAAGATGTACCAGCCAACCCGTGTAGCCAGTTCAAGAGGTCTGCCCATCTTCGGATCCTTTCACCTGCCAGGAGCAGGCAGCATGGAAAGGGCCTTTATGAAACTGAAGGGTCAGCTTTCCCTGACCAGGAGGAATTCGCCTAGCTGGTCAAATTCCTGGCCCGTGACCCCTGCAAGTGACAGAGACTTTAACACGCTTTGGCCTTTGTGCCATCGTTCCTCTGCGAGGTGCTGGCAGTACTTCTGGGTGCCAGCTTTATCCATAATCTCCAGGACGCGCTCGACATCATCGGCGTCCGGGGTTTCCTTTGCATAAATAAGGCGCAATTCTTTTTCTGCTGCCCCGGTGGTGTGAGTCAGGGCATGTACTGCCGGGAGCGCCTTTTTCTTTCTCTGTATATCCGCTCCCACGGGCTTGCCGGTCGCAGGCCCTCCCCATACCCCAAGCACATCGTCCCTGATCTGGAACACTCGCCCAAGCTCATAGCCAACTCTCCTGAGCCCCTCAGCCAGGGCACGGTCCGGCTCGCCAGTTCGCGCCACGAGGGAGCCGAGGTAAACAGACACCTCAATAAGGGCGCCGGTCTTGCGCTCAATCATGTCCAGGTATTCCTTAACCGTGACATCGTCCCGCGACTCGAAGGCAATGTCCAGGTACTGCCCCTCCATCATGCGCAGGTAGTTCTCTGTAAGCACATGCTCCGCCTCAAGGGCGACGCCGGGTGGAACCCCGCATTCTCGCAGCCGCTGCGTCGCGAGATCTGCGATCTTGAGCATCGCGTTGCCAGATACGACCGCTGTCGCCTCGCCCCATATCGCCCATACCGTTGGGCGGTGACGGCGAAAGCGGTCGCCGTCCTCCAGGTCATCGTGTATCAGCGAGAAGTTGTGCACCAACTCGAGCGCGACAGCAACCGGCATGGCCCTGTTGATGTCGCCCCCCGCAGCATCGCATGCAAGGAGGCACAGAGTCGGCCGCATCGCCTTTCCGCCCCCTGATTCCGCTTGTTCGCCGTTGATTCCGGTCCAACCCAGGTAATAACGGTGCGTGTCATACAACGACAGGGACCTGGGGGCCAGTTCAGCGCGAAGCGCTGCCTCAATGTCCCCTTGGTAACGCGAGAAAAACGCGGGCAGGGCGATCGATGAACGCGCATAGGCGCTCATCACGGCGTCACTCGCAGTTTGAGACATGAAAGAGCCGTATTCACCGTGCATACCTCCATCCGTGGGAACCGCTGGGTGCCTGCATTCTATCTTGTGATTCCAACCATGCCCCGCAGACCGCGAAATAGCCATGCGCCCCAGCTATCCGCCTTTACTGGCTCGTGTGCTTGAACGTCAAGCGATCAACCCCTCCGCAAGTCGAAGGGTCAAACTGTTGGCAGCCTCTACTTGAACTGACACGTGTTGTGAAATTTGATAGCAGCCTTATAAAGTAGTATCCTTTAACGTACGGCAGGTAAGTTGTTGTAGCAGCGAGCATTCGCCTGGAAGGTATCCAGATTTGGCTGAAAGCTTTTACGACGTACTTGAAGTTCCCAGGGACGCAGACGCAAAGGCGATTCGTTCCGCGTACCGCCGCCTGGCGCGCCGTCACCACCCCGACGTGAATTCCGGCGACAAATCCGCTGAGGAGCGCTTCAAAAAGGTAAATGAAGCGTACGAAGTCTTGTCAGACAAGAAGCTGCGCAAGGACTACGACGAGTTCGGGGACCAGTGGCGCCACGCGGATGACATCAGGAAGGCTGGCATGGGCGCCGGCGGCAGGCGCGGCGCGACTTACGCTGACTTTGGCAACGGCGGCCCCGGCGGCTCCAGCATGTTCGACTTCTTTGACATGGGCGGCATGGGCTTCGGTGGCGCTGGCGCACGTCAGCGCGGAGTCGTTTCTCACGAGGGGGCCATAGAGGTCACTCTTGAGGAGGCCTACCGCGGGACCACGCGCGTGATCACTCTCAGTCCAACTATGTCTGGCACGGAGTCACGAAGGCTTGAGGTAAGAGTCCCGGCTGGCATTCATGATGGCGGCAAGATTCGCCTGCGGCCGGATGACAGTACCGACGTGACTCTGACAGTCCGCGTCCTGCCGGACTCTCGGTTCCGCCGCGAGGGTGCGAACCTGCACACTGAGGTGTCGGTGGATTTGCTTGACGCTGTGCTTGGCGGCGAAGTGGAGGTGCCGACCATGACGGGACGCGTAGCTTTGAAAGTCCCACCGGGCACTCAGAACGGCAGGTCGTTCAGGATTGCCGGCAAGGGCATGCCCAAGAGCGGCGGCGCAGGGCATGGTGACCTGTTCGCCACGGTGAAGGTGCGCCTGCCGGAATCTCTGAGCGATGAGGAGCGCCGCCTGTTTGAGCAGCTGCGCAGCACACGTAGCGGCGAAGGCGAGCCCACTACAGCAGGCAGAGGTGATTAGACGTGGCGCTGGACCGTAAAGAACCTGTCTACGCTATCGGTGTTGTCGCACGGATGGTGGGCGTTCACCAGCAAACCCTCCGGAACTACGAACGCTGGGGGCTTGTGATCCCCTGCCGCTCGTCCGGCGGGTTCAGGTTGTATTCCCAGGAAGACCTCGACCGGATCCAGCAGATTCGGGAGTGGGTAGATGACCTCGGCATAAACCTGGCTGGCGTGGAAGTCATGACGCGGCTGCTTGGTCGCATCAGGGAACTTGAAGGCCAGGTCAACACCTTGACCGCAGAAGTGGTGAGGCTACGTGACGGCAGCCTCAGGCTGCCCGGATAACTATTTTGTAGCGATTTGGCCGCATGCCTGTTGGCAATGCCGTACAGGCATCCGGCTTATCGATGACGTCATCTAAACCTACTAGAGTAGTCATCGGCGATGTTTGATTAAAAGCATCCGTCGAAGTGGAGATGTCATGGTTTTAAAACAGGAAGACTTCACGGAACAGGCGCAGCAGGCGCTGGCGGCATCGCACGAAATTGTGCGTGAGATGAGACATTCCCAGTGGGACGCCGAACACCTGCTCATGGGCCTGTTGCAGGTTGAAAATGGACTGCCTCGAGAGTTGCTCGAGAGGCTCGGCGTGGACGTTGAACAACTGGCCGCTGAACTCAACTTTGCCCTGAGGTCAGCGCCGAAGATTGGAACGGAGCAGTCATCCACAGCCCAGATATTCGCCACGCCCAGGGTCCTCAATGCGATTGAGGTGGCCCGGAACGAGGCCAGGCGATTAAAGGACGAGTACATCGGTGCAGAACTGTTGCTGCTGGCGCTCGCCCAGGATAGCAGCGGCGCAGTGGGCGAGCTGTTCAAGCGGCGCAACGTTACGCCGGAACGCATTTACCAGGTATTGCAGGAAATACGCGGGAGCGCCCGTGTGACAGATCAGCGTGCTGAGAGCAAGTACCAGGCCCTCGCAAAGTACAGCGTGGACCTAACCTCTTTGGCCCGTGAGGGCAAGCTTGATCCGGTGGTTGGCCGTGATCTTGAGATCAAGCGCGTCATGCAGACGTTGACCCGGCGGACCAAGAACAACCCTGTGCTCATCGGTGATGCTGGCGTGGGCAAGACCGCCATTGTTGAGGGTCTGGCCGAGAGGATCGTTGCCGGAGATGTGCCTGAGAGCCTCCAGGGGCGGCGAGTCATCGCCCTCCAGATGGGATCACTGGTTGCCGGCGCCAAGTTCCGTGGCGAGTTCGAGGAACGGCTGAAGGCGGTCATGGATGAAATCCGCCAGGCCGCGGGCGAAATTGTGCTGTTCATCGATGAGATTCACACGGTGGTCGGCGCAGGCGCTGGTGACGGCGCGTTGGACGCCAGCAACATGATGAAGCCGGCGCTGGCCCGGGGCGAGATGCAGACCATTGGCGCAACCACCCCGGACGAGTATCGAAAGTACATCGAGTCGGATAAGGCGCTCGAACGCCGGTTCTCACCAATTAATGTGGAGGAGCCGGATGTTGATGTCGCCATCCGCATGCTGCACACACTGCGGCCCAGGTATGAAAAACACCACGGGTTGGAGATATCGGAGGAGGCTCTTGAGGCAGCCGCCCGCCTGAGTGCGCGATACATCTCAGGCCGATTGCTGCCGGACAAGGCTGTTGACCTGATCGACGAGGCGGCAGCAAAGCTCCGTATAGAGAATGACAGCATGCCCACCGAGCTCAAGGAGCTTGAGGGCGAGATACAGAGGGTCTCTGAAGAGGAGGAATCTGTATCCGGCAGGGGCGACTACGAGGCTGCTGCTCAGCTCAAGTCGCAACGCCTCAGGCTGTCGCAGGAGTACGACCAGACGAAGGCGGCCTGGCTCTCAAGCAAGGAGAGAACAGACTGCGTCACGCCTGAACACATCGCCGCGCTGATAGCTGAGCGCACTGGTATTCCGGTGGCAAGGCTGGTTGAAGGCGAGGCGGAACGCCTGTTGCACCTGGAAGATCGCCTGCACGAACGGATTATCGGACAGGATGCGGCCGTGTCCACCCTTGCTGATGCCATCCGCAGGGCGCGGGCTGGCCTGAAGGACCCGAAGCGGCCCATTGGCAGCTTCATATTCCTGGGACCGACCGGCGTCGGTAAGACTGAGTTGGCACGGGCGCTGGCCGAGTACCTGTTTGACGATGAAGACAACATGGTCCGCGTGGACATGTCTGAATACCAGGAGCGGCACACCGTATCGCGCCTGATCGGTGCTCCTCCCGGCTACATTGGATACGGCGAAGGCGGCCAGTTGACGGAAGTGGTGCGACGCCGCCCGTTCAGCGTGGTGCTGTTCGACGAGATCGAGAAGGCTCACCCAGAGGTGTTCAATACGTTGCTACAGGTCTTGGAAGATGGCCGCCTGACTGATGGACAGGGCAGGGTGGTGGATTTCCGCAACACCGTCATCATCATGACAAGCAACCTGGGCTCAGAAGGCATCTCACGTGAGGCCATTGGCTTCAAGAGGTCCGACAGTTCTGATACAGAACGCCTGCGCTCATCCGTTGAGGATGCGCTGAAGCGCACCTTCAGGCCTGAGTTCCTGAACCGGATAGATGACGTGATCATCTTCGATCCACTCACTCAAGACGACATAACCCGCATCGTGGATAAGCTGATGCGTGAGGTAGACGAACGGGTGGCTGAGATGGGTGTGCACATTGTGCTGACTGATGCGGCCCGTGAATTCCTGGCCAGGGAAGGCTTCGACCGGATTTACGGTGCTCGTCCCCTGCGCAGGGCAATCCAGCGTCACGTGGAGAATCCTCTCGCCAGGCGGATCCTGGCAGGGGAATTCAATGAAGGCGATCAAATCGTCGTCGATGCTGGCCCTGACGGCCTGAAATTCGAGGTGTCGCAGCCGGTTGCAACCGGGGCATAAAGCAAAACGTCGTGATGTGAATGGGGGCGCCAGTAATGGCGCCCCCATTCTATTTGGGTCAGCGATGTGCCACGTATCCCCTGGGCTCATGTGGGAAATAGCGTGCAGCTGACGACGGGTAACGGTCCGGGAATACTCAGGCGTTACTCTTGTTGAACAATTGGCCCTTGCAGGTGTTACGAGGCCGCTGAATAATCACGCTGTGCCAGAAGACTCCCACACCACCGAACCGGCTTTGGATCACCCAGGGGCGCTCCGAGACGTCCCTGGCCGTCCACGGCAGGTAAACGCAGTGGCCCAGTGGCTCACCCTGCATCCCATTCTTCTAAGGTCGACCCTGTGGACTGTTGCGGCCGCGGCCGTGGCCATCGGCACTTTCATGTGGGCGACGGGCCAGTTGGACATCGAGAACGTTGGCTACACCGGCACATTTATCATCAACCTTGTCGGTTCGGCCGCTGTCATCGTCCCTGTGCCGGGCCTCGCCGCAACGTGCGTCGCTGCCGCTCCCCACCTCGGCTTGAACCTCGGTGTGCTGGGGATGTTGGGCGCCGCCGGCTCTACGATAGGAGAGATCATCGGGTATCTCGTGGGGTACGGTAGCCAGGGGCTGGTGCAGAAGTCACGCCATTACGCCAGGATTCACGGGTGGGTTGTAAAGCGAGGCGGCTTGACGTTATTCCTGCTCGCAGCCGTACCCAATCCATTTTTTGACATCGGTGGCATAGCGGCAGGCTCCCTCGGGTATCCGGTAAGGAAGTTCCTCTTTTACGTGATGCTTGGAAAGAGCGTGAAGTTCGTACTGATAGCCATCGGATGCCGGTACAGTATTGAGTTCGTGCGCAGCATCGTTTTGTGATAGCCCTCAAATCATGCGTGCCCGCTGCATCCGTGCAACGGATTTTGGTTATCTGTCGTAAGAGCAGTTAATGGAAGAAATTGGCGAAGGCCGGGACAGCAATCTCCCTCAGTGGCTGGTTGACCGTTGGAACCTGATCTTCCGCGTGGCCATGCCCACTGTCGTGCTTGTCTTCGTGGCGATAGGTGCTGTTCTTTGGCTAACCGGCCGATTTGAAGTCGAAACCGTTGGATACCCCGGCGTCTGGCTGTTAAGTTTTATTGGCGCAGCGTCAATTTTCATTCCGGTGCCCGGACTTGCGGCGGTTTGCTTGGCGGCGACGCCCGCATTTGGCTTGAACCTGTTGTTTATAGGCGTCCTGGCGGGTTCTGCTGAAGCCATTGGTGAGATGACTGGCTACATGGCAGGCGTCACTGGTCGCGGCGTGGTGAGCCGGCACCGGTGGTATCCCGCTGTCCAGCGGCATCTGCAGCGCCGGGGCGGCCCCATCCTTTTCGGGCTAAGCATATTTCCAAACCCGTTGTTTGACGTCGTTGGTATCGCTGCGGGAAGCACCGGCTATCCCGTCCGCAAGTTTCTGCTTCTCCTCCTTGTATCCAAGACCATCAAATCTACGGGCATCGCCTATGGCTGCTACTACGGAATAGGCTTTGTCCAGGGGTTGGTCCGTGGCGCCGGATAACCATCAGGACGTTTCACACGTCGGCGTGATCGTGGTCGCTGCCGGTTCCAGTTCCCGCATGGGCGGGGTGGACAAGCTTTTTGCTGAATTGCGCGGCGTTCCGGTGCTGGAATGGAGCTTGCGTGCATTTAGTGAATCGCCCGCTGTCGCCGCAATTGCCGTGGTCCTCTCTGAGCCCAACCTGCGCCGTGGCAGAGAACTGGTGGAATCTTGCGGACTCGAAAAGGTGATGGCAGTAGTGCCAGGCGGGGCACGCAGGCAGGACTCGGTCCGAGCAGGCATTGAAGCGCTCGATGCTTGTGGTCAGGACGTGGACTGGCTTGCCGTGCATGACGGAGCGCGGCCGTTCGTAGACTGGCCAATGCTGGCAAGAGGGCTTGCAGCGGGTGAGCCAGCCGGAGCGGCAGTGGCGGCTGTGCCGGTAAAGGACACCATCAAGGTTGTAGACCCGGCGCTCCTTGTGACCAGCACCCCTGACCGCCGCACCCTTTGGGCTGTACAGACCCCGCAGGTTTTCCGGGCCGGGTTGCTAAGGGACGCGCACGCCCGCATATCGGTGGACGTTACCGACGATGCATCCATGGTCGAACTTGCTGGCGGCAAGGTGGCTGTATTCGAAGGCCACCCGGAAAACATCAAGATAACCACCCCTGACGATCTTCTCCTGGCTGAGATGATCGCAGCGCGCCGTGCCGGCGAAGACCCCGCTGTGGCCGACGCTCACGTGGCCGCAGGACAGGCAGCGCAGAGTGGCAGTTATGAGGGCTCAATTCGTCTTCAGTGGGGCACTGGGTTCGACGGCCATCGCCTCGTTCCAGGTGGGCCGTTGCGGCTCGGCGGGGTTGACGTGCCTTTCGAAATGCACCTGGAGGGCCACTCGGATGGCGATGTACTGCTCCACGCCATAGCGAGTGCCTTGCTCGGCGCTGTATCGTTGGGCGACCTTGGCGGCCATTTCCCGTCGTCAGATCCCAGGTACGAGGGTATCGATAGCGCCGAGCTGCTCCGGCAGGTGGTGGCAAGGGTCAAAAACAGCGGATGGGTGCCCGGACATGTCGATGCTACAATCATCGCCCAGCGCCCGCGCCTTGCCCCGCACGTTGACCGCATGGCAACGGTAATTGCCAGTACCATTGGGCTGGACAAGGGCGATATCAATGTAAAGGTTACGTCCACTGACGGCGTCGGCGCCATTGGTGCTGGTGACGGTATTGCGACCCAGGCCGTGGCAACGCTCCGGCAGAACGTCTGAAGGGGTACATCCCCTCCTGTTTCCTCTTTATAAATGCGCCTATACAACACACTCACGCGTGACAAACTTGAGTTGGAGCCCGGAAATGGGCCCGTCACGCTCTACGTCTGCGGCATAACCACCTACGACTACGCCCACCTTGGGCACGCCCTCAGCACCATCACGTTTGATGTGCTGCACCGGTACCTGGAGTACCGCGGGCTAAAAGTCCTCCGCGTACAGAATTTCACTGATGTTGATGACAAGATAATTGCCCGCGCCCGGCGTGAGGGTGTCCCTTCTCAGGAAATTGCCAACAAGTACGTTGAGGCGTTCCAGGCGGATATGGACGCGCTGAACGTGCGCCGCGCTGATGTCCAGCCAAGGGCCACTGAAGAAATACCGCAGATCATCTCGCTTATCTCCACGCTTATGGACAACGGCGCTGCTTATGAAGCTGCGGGATCGGTTTACTTCCGCGTAAGGTCTGACGATGACTACGGCAAGCTGAGCCGCAGGTCTGTGGATGAAATGCTGGAGGGCACGCGCTTTGACGTGGAGCCGGGGAAGGAGTTTCCGGCCGATTTCGCGCTATGGAAAGCATCGAAGCCCGGTGAGCCTGCCTGGGACAGCCCGTGGGGCAGCGGAAGGCCGGGCTGGCACATAGAGTGCAGCGCAATGGTCCTTCACCACATTGGGGAATCCGTGGACATACACGGCGGCGGCCTGGACCTGGTATTCCCCCATCACGAGAACGAGCTTGCCCAGAGCGAGACAGCCACGGGAGTGGTCCCATTCGCCCGGTTCTGGGTGCACAACGGTCTTTTGCGTCTTGACGGCGAAAAGATGAGCAAGTCGCTCGGCAACCTCGTGTCCGTCCGGGACGCGCTCAAGGAGCACTCGCCAGATGCCATCCGCCTCTGGATCATGGGCAGCCACTACCGGAACCCCGTGCTCTACGACATTGACGCCATCAGCGCCCAGGAGCGTGCCCTCAGGCGGCTGCGCTCCGCCGTGGAAGTGGAGTCGCCTGGCGGAGGTAACGCGGTTGATGCCGGGCCACTCCGAGAGCGTTTCATTGAAGCGATGGATGACGATATGAACACGCCGCAGGCAGTGGCGGCGTTGTTCGATCTGTCTAGAGAGATATTCAGGGGACGTGACTCAGGGCAGGACATCAGCGAGGCACAGGCAGCGCTGCGCGAACTGGCCGGAGTGCTCGGCCTGACACTCGAAGCGCCTCAAAGGCAGGATGCCGATGGTGGCCTGACCGACGATGAAATCGAGGCGTTGATATCAGAGCGGGCATCCCTGCGCGCAGAAAAGCGGTTTGCAGATGCTGACGCTGTACGGGACCGCCTCGCTTCAGCAGGTATATCGATAGCGGACGGTCCGCAGGGAACCACGTGGTCTAGAGACTAAGGCTCTTGCGCCGCTCGGCCGCTTGCGATCGGCTACGGGAGTAGGCACAGTTCAGGCGCCGCAATACGCGGCCAAGCCAGCCCTGTCCTAGGACAGCCGCACATTCAATATGGCGATGACTACGAACACGCCGGCCAGCAGAATCGTCGCCCGGAACAGCAATCGCTCAACGCCGCGACGGGAGCGGAACGTGCTTTCCGCCTGGCCGAACAGGGCGGTGCCTGAGCCTCGCACCTGCATCAGCAGTATCGTGATCAATGATATCGCGAGCACAATCATGATCACGCTGACGACGGTGTCCATCCAGCCTCCTGAGCGTATGGGGTGAGCGGAGGGCATGGCGCCCGTCCGCATCTAAATGCTTATGTGCGTATGGTAGATGCCCGAAGGCTCCGCAGCCAGTTTATCGTGCTTACGCGAAATCCGAAATTCGTCGCCTCCACACTTGCTGGGCACCGCCACATGCGAACACTTGGCTTCGGGAACATGGAGCGGCGGGCGCAGAGTGAAGCAAACAGGGGGATGTGCCCGGTCGGCGCAACACTACTGCGCTGTTTTTAGCGACTCCAGCCTCTCGTTGATCAGGTCCGCAGCAGCCTGGGGATCCGCCTGGCCTCGCGAGGCTTTCATCACCTGGCCAACCAGGAACCGGACCGCGCCTTCTTTCCCCTTCAGGTAGTCGCTGACCGCAGCTTCATTCTGGCTGACCACGTCTTCCACAATCGGCCCCAGTGAAGACGTGTCACTGACCATCTTCAGGCCCTTCTGCTCAATGATCTGCTCAGGCGCCGCGCCGGTGTTGAACATCTCCTCGAACACCATCTTGGCGGTGGAGTTGTTCAGCTCCCGTTTGCGGAATCTCTCAACCAGTGTGGCAAGGTGCTCAGGACTGACCCTGGTGTCAAATACGTCCCGGGCGCCCCCGGCGTTCATAAGCCGGGCCATCTCGCCATTCAGCCAGTTGGCAGTCTCCTTGGCGAATGCGCTGCGGTCCTCTGCCTTTCGGGAATCAACTGTCTCCAGGACCTTCTCAAAGTAGTCAGCCGTCGTGCGGACGCTCGTGAGCAGGGCGGCATCATACTCAGACAGCCCCCATTCGCTCTGGAAGCGGGCCTGTCTCTCTACCGGAAGCTCTGGCAGGCGCTCCCTGATCTCGTCCACCCAGGCCGGGTCCACTCTCAGCGGCGGCAGATCGGGCTCCGGAAAGTACCGGTAGTCGTGTGCCTCTTCCTTGCTGCGCTGCGGCACCGTGACACCCCGCACGTCATCCCAGCCGCGCGTCTCCTGCGTGACTCGTCCGCCGTCTTCGTAGACCTTGATCTGCCGCGCGATCTCATGCTCTATGGCTCGCGTCACAGCGCGCACCCGGTTCATGTTCTTGACCTCAACCTTCGTGGTCAGGTGCTCGCTTCCCTTCGGCCGCACGCTCACGTTGGCGTCGCAGCGAAAGGAGCCTTCCTCCATGTTCGCCGTGCCTACGCCAAGGTAGCGAATGATGGCCTGGAGCTGCGATATGTACGCCTCCGCCTGCGCCGATGAACGCATGTCAGGTTCGCTGACGACCTCCATGAGCGGCACTCCCGCACGGTTCACGTCCATGAGGGCGTGTCCCGGCCCGCTGTCTGCGCCCACTATGTGGACAAGGCGGGCGACATCCTCCTCCATGTGTACGCGCGTGATGCCGATGCGCGCCGGCGGGTCGCCGGGCAGTTCCATGTAGCCGTCATGGCATATGGGCACGTCATACTGCGATATCTGGTAGCCCTTCATCAGGTCCGGATATGCGTAGTTCTTCCGGTCGAACTTCGTCACTTCGGCTATCTGGCAGTTCAGGGCGAGGCCAATCATGACGGCGTCTTCTACCGCCTGCTTGTTGACTACGGGCAGGGTCCCCGGCAATGCCAGGCACACGGGGCACACCCTGGTGTTTGGCGCCGACGCCTGGTAGTCAGCGCCGCACGAGCAGAACATCTTGCTCCTCGTACGCAACTGCACATGGGTCTCCAGCCCAATCACTGCCTCGTAATCCAAAGCCGTTTAATCTCCTGGTGCGGTATTTGAGAACGATCCGGGGCAATACGTAGACCCGGTGTGGTCAATCCTGAATGTGATTTGGCGATTCCTGCAAGGAGCGTGATGCCCTGGGGAACCCGGGCATTCCCAAGCTGCGCCCACAAGAATCGTGAGCGGGTTGGCGCCAGCGCCGCCAGTCAACGCATTGCTCGTGGCATCGTGGCGCTGAACCCCAGTTCCAGTGCAGCCGTTAAGCCGTTAAAGGATAGCACCCGGTATTTTAGCGCCCCTGCGCTTTTGGATTACAGTTCCTCCGGCCACGCATCCGGGCCAATGAGCGGCACAAACCTGCAGGGACAAATCTCGGTGATATCACGTCCGGCCGGAGTCCTGGTCACGGCCACCAGGACCTGGTCGGTCCGGCTCCCCACTGGAATCACCAGTCTCCCGCCCATCTCCAGTTGATCAAAGAGCACGCCAGGCACGGAAGGAGCCGCCGCCGCCACAACTATTGCGTCATACGGCGCCGCCTCTGGCCAACCCAATGTGTCACCGGCGACCTCTATTTGAACGTTCGGGTAACCGAGCCGGTCTAATCGGCTCCGTGCTGCCTGCGCAAGTTCCGGAACCCGCTCCACGCTTATTACCTCTGCCGCAAGCCTGGAGAGAATTGCTGCCTGGTAGCCGGAACCGGTGCCGATGTCCAGCACTTTGTCTGTTGGAGCCACCCTGAGGGCCGCCGTCATGATCGCCACCAGCGAGGGCTGCGATATGGTCTGCCCCCCGCCAATGGGCAGGGCGATGTCCTCGTATGCATCGGGTTGCGCTTCAAGTGGCACGAACTCGTGTCGCGGCGCCGCGGCTATTGCCTCGACAACGGCCTGCGTCACACCGGTCTTGCGGATGGCGTCCACCATCACGGCCCGCCGCTTTTCCATCCAAGGGTCAGGTGACTCAGCGCCGGATGTTCCCGACCGCCCGTTCGCCGGAAAGTCCGCCTTCATAACGATCCCTCCTGGCCGAATCGCCTGGGCCATCGCGCATCGGGGAGGTTTCCCTGTCCGCATAGTACCCTTGTATACCGCGATTTTCTGGTTCCGCGCCGCTTTCCGTTCTGACAACGAAGTGCCGCAATTCGTTGACGCCCCCGAAGGGGGTTGGCTAAAATAAAAGCTGACCCAAAACGTCAGGAATATGTGCGCAGGGCGGAACCATGCCTGCAGGCGGCACACCGAACTCGGCTCCCGTGGCCGCGTTTGGCCCGGTAAGGGCAGGCGTCCAGTCACTGCGTGACGACCACTAACTCCAGGTTTGGAGACCTTAATTTTGGCAAATCCCAACACGATTTCGCGGACAAGCGAGCTTTCACAGAACGACTACAAGTGGGGCTTCATCACTGAGGTCGATACTGATCTCGCGCCCAAGGGACTCAATGAGAACATTGTCCGGCTCATCTCGGCAAAGAAGGAGGAGCCGGAGTGGATGCTCGAGTGGCGCTTGAAGGCGTATCGCCATTGGGAAAAGCAGTCCAGGGACCAGGGCGAGCCGGAGTGGGCGAACGTGACCTATCCGCCCATCGACTACCAGGACGTTTACTACTACGCAGCCCCCAGGCGTAAGGGCGATGCCCCGAAGAGCCTCGATGAGGTTGATCCGGAGATGCTTGAAGCGTTTGACAAGCTGGGCATCCCTCTTCGAGAGCGCGAGAAGCTTGCCGGGGTGGCTGTGGACGCTGTTTTCGACAGCGTCTCCGTGGCTACAACCTATGAAAAGCAGTTGAAGGAGCTTGGAATAATCTTCTGTTCCTTCAGCGAAGCTGTGCGCAATCACCCGGACCTGGTGCAGAAGTACCTCGGATCGGTTGTGCCGTACACGGACAACTTCTTCGCATCGCTCAACGCGGCAGTGTTCAGTGACGGGTCCTTCGCCTACATCCCGCCGGGCGTCCGCTGCCCCGTGGAGCTGATGACATACTTCCGCATCAACACGGAAGGCTCAGGCCAGTTTGAGCGCACCTTGATCATCGCTGACAAGGGCTCTTACGTCAGCTATCTCGAAGGCTGCACAGCGCCAACCCGTAAGACCAGCCAGTTGCACGCTGCGGTGGTTGAGTTGGTTGCGCTGGAAGACGCCCAGATCAAGTACTCCACCATCCAGAACTGGTTCCCCGGGAGCAAAGAGGGTGAAGGCGGCGTATACAACTTCGTCACCAAGCGCGGGAAGGCAGCCGGCAAGAACTCCAAGATCTCCTGGACCCAGGTGGAAACAGGTTCCGCGATCACCTGGAAGTACCCGAGTGTCATCCTGCAGGGCGACAACTCCGTGGGTGAGTTCTACTCGGTGGCCCTGACCAACAACTACCAGCAGGCCGACACCGGCACCAAGATGATCCACGTGGGCAAGAACACCCGCAGCACAGTGGTGGCCAAGGGCATCTCAGCCGGGCACGGCAACAACACCTACCGGGGGCAGATCAAGATCATGCCGGGTGCGGACAACGCGTCCAACCACACTCAGTGTGACTCGCTGCTCATCGGCGACAAGTGCGGCGCCCACACGGTGCCGTACATCGAGGTCCGCAACCCCACCGCGAAGCTGGAGCACGAGGCCTCCACTTCCAAGGTGAGCGATGACCAGCTCTTCTACCTGATGTCGCGTGGCATCTCGGAGGAAGACGCGCACCACATGATCATTACCGGCTGGAGCAAGGACGTGATCAAGGAACTGCCGTTCGAGTTCGCCCTGGAAGCCGGTCAGCTTCTCAAGGTGAGCCTCGAAGGCGCCGTAGGTTAGTCATCACCGGTAAAACAAACCGGTTTGCTCACACAACAGGAGCTGCATCAGTCAATGCTTGAAGTACGTAATCTGCACGCCCGCGTCGTTGGAGGCGATGAGGAGATCCTCAAGGGTCTGGACCTCACCGTCAACCGGGGCGAAGTTCACGCCATCATGGGGCCGAACGGAAGCGGCAAGAGCACATTCGCGAATGTGCTGGCTGGCCGGCCGGACTATGAAGTCACGGACGGAGAGATCCTCTACGACGGCGAACGCATCTTGGGCCTTCCGTCGGATGAGCGGGCCAGGCGCGGCATGTTCCTCGCCTTCCAGTACCCGGCCGAGATTCCCGGCGTGCGCCCCTGGCAGTTCCTCAAGGCTGCCATGGACGCTGCAATGGAGCATCGCGGCGAGGAGAAGCTCAGCGTGAGGGCCTTCTCGAAGCTGTTTGACTCCAGGGTGGAACAGGTGGGAATCAACCCGAGCCTGATGAAGCGTTCGCTGAATGAAGGCTTCTCCGGCGGGGAGAAGAAGCGAAACGAAATGCTTCAGCTGGCCGTCCTTGAGCCGGCCCTGGCCATACTTGACGAGACCGACTCCGGCCTGGACGTGGATGCCTTGAAAATCGTTGCTGATGGCGTGAACAGCCTCCGCAGCCCTGAAAGGGCATTCGTGATTGTCACCCACTACCAGAGGCTGCTGAATCACATCACGCCGGACTACGTTCACATCCTCGTAAGGGGCCGCATCGTAAAGTCCGGCGGACCGGACCTGGCGCTCGAAGTGGAGCGGACGGGCTACGAGGACTTCATCAAGGCAACCGCCGGAACTTAGCCGCGGTTCGCTCAACCCGGCAGCCGCATTCATTCAATGCGCTGCTGGCCAGACATCAAGCACAGTTCAGGACACACGAGAACACATGGCTCTAGCCACAGAAAAGGGCGAACGTTACCTCGCTGATTATGAGGCGCTCCGGGATAAGAGTTCCCGGGACGGCACTGCCTGGGTCCAGCCGATCCGGGACCAGGCATGGGCGCGGTTCAGCGCACTGGGGTTCCCAACGGCCCGGCGCGGCAATGAGCGCTGGAAGTACACCAACCTGCGGCCGCTGGCGCAGGCCACGTTCCTGTACCCCCCCGACGGCGCCGCTGGTTTACCTGGCGCTGATGAGGTGAAGCGGCGGGCGCCGTGGGATGACTCATGGACCACGCTGGTATTTGTGGACGGCCATTACTCCGAGCAGCTATCCACCAGGTCCACAGAGGCGGGCGGCATCGTCGCCGGCAACCTTGCCACTGCGATCACTGATCACAGGGACCTTGTTGAAGGCCATCTTGCAAAGCATGCCCGGTTTGATGATGAGGCATTCACTGCCCTGAACACGGCATTCCTGGATGAAGGCGCGTTCGTGCACATTCCGGATGGCGTTGAGCCTGCTGCTCCAGTGCAGTTGCTGTTTATCACTACTGACGGTGAGCAGGCGCGCGTTGCTCATCCTCGCGTGCTGGTCATTGCAGGCAAGTCCAGCAAGGCCACGCTGATAGAGAGCTATGTGAGCCTGGGCGACGGTCCAGGGTTCACCAACACGGTGGTGGAAGCGGTGCTGAGCGAAGGCGCAAGCGTTCGCCACTACCGCATCCTGATGGAGAACGAGAACACCTTCCACATCGGGAACACGCGGGTCTACCAGTCGAACGACAGCAAGTTCACGTCCACGTCATTCGCAACCGGCCCATCCATAGGCAGAAACGATGTCCACGTGTTGCTGGATGCGCCCGGGGCCGAGTGCACGCTCCACGGGCTGTACATGACCACCAACCGCCAGCACATGGACAACCACATCAACGTCACCCACGCCAAGCCTCACGGGACCAGCCGCCAGTTCTACAAGGGAATACTGTCGGGCGAGTCACGCGCCACTTTCAGCGGCCTGGTCTTGGTGGAGAGAGACGCCCAGAAGAGCTTTGCGGACCAGAAGGACTTGAACCTGGTCCTGTCAGAGGGTGCAGAGGTCGATACCAAGCCAAGCCTTGAGATCTATGCAGACGATATCCAGGCATTTCACGGCGCTACTGCGGGCCACGTGAACCAGGACACGTTGTTCTACCTCCAGTCACGCGGCATTGACCGTGAAACAGCGCTGGCCATGCTCATAGGGGGCTTCGCCTCGGAGATCGTCGACGAGATAGAGGTTGACTCTCTACGGACGTACGTGGAAGACGTAACCTCACTTCTCATCCCCGGCTTCCAGCCGGCAGGCAAGTTCGGAACCCTGTAAGGCCCCCAAATGCAAGCATGCAGGACGGCGTGCTTGCAAGACGCAAACGAGATCATACGAGGAGATTGAATGGCGGCAGGCACATTTGTGAAGGCGGCTAAGACCGGCGATGTTGCGCCGGGCGAGGTGTTTGTTATCGACATCGACAAGCGCCAGATTGCCATCTGCAACGTGGACGGCAGGTTTTACGCCATTGAAGATGTTTGCACGCACGACGGCTCATCATTCGATGAAACCCAGTTGGACGGCGAAGAGATAATGTGCCCCCGCCATGGCGCAGTTTTTAATGTCACAGATGGCTCCGTGGTTTCCATGCCGGCGGTAACCCCCGTGAAGACGTACCCGGTTCGAGTCGTGGGAGACATGATAGAGATAGAGGTTTAAGGCGGCTTTCCATTCGCTACTGACATGTGCAGGATGAGTGGAGAAGCCGGAACAGGCAACCAATGCTGGATGTACACAAGATTCGTGGCGACTTCCCGATCCTTGAGCGCAAGATCGGGAACCGTCCGCTTGTGTACCTGGACAACGCCGCCACCTCTCAAACACCACGCCCGGTCATCCAGTCGCTTGTCGATTACTACGAGCGATACAACGCCAACGTCCACCGCGGCGTCCATACCCTGAGCATCGAGGCCACAGACGCCTATGAAGAGGCGCGGGCCAAAGTCCAGCGCTTCATCAATGCTCCGGCCCCTGCCTCAGTCATTTGGACACGGAACACCAGCGAGTCTTTGAACCTGGTTGCCTCCGCCTGGGGCGAAGACAATATCGGCAGTGGAGACAACATCGTCACCACGGCCATGGAGCACCACTCGAACATCGTGCCGTGGCAGCAGTTGGCCGCACGAAAGGGCGCAGAACTGCGCTACATCCAGGTGGGCGAAGACGGCCAGCTGGACACGTCATCGCTGGACAGGGTCATAGATGAGCGCACAAAGATAGTCACCGCCGCTCACATGTCCAACGTCCTCGGCACCGTCATCCCGGCGAAGGCGCTGGCGGATAGGGCGCACTCCGTCGGAGCCTTGATGCTCCTCGACGGGGCGCAGAGCGTTCCGCATATGCCGGTGGATGTACAGGCGCTGGATTGCGATTTCCTTGCGTTCTCCGCCCACAAGATGCTCGGCCCCACCGGCATCGGCGTACTCTACGGACGAACGGACCTGCTGGAACAAATGTCGCCATTCATGTACGGCGGTGACATGATCCTCGAGGTGACCTACGAAGGTGCCACGTGGAACGAACTGCCATACAAGTTCGAGGCTGGCACCCCGAACATCGCAGACGCCATCGCCACTGGCGCAGCCGTCGACTACCTGTCGACGCTCGGCATGGAAAACGTCTGGGCCCACGAGCAGCAGATTACCGCATACGCCATGCAGCGGTTCAAAGAGATCGAAAGCATCAGGATCATGGGAACGCCCGACCCCGCAAAACGAGGCGGCGTAATTTCATTCCTGCATGACTCGGTCCACCCGCATGACCTCGGCACGGCATTGGACCAGATGGGCATTGCCATCCG
The DNA here is from genome assembly GCA_040878005.1 of Dehalococcoidia bacterium. Classification (GTDB taxonomy): domain Bacteria; phylum Chloroflexota; class Dehalococcoidia; order Lucifugimonadales; family Lucifugimonadaceae; genus JBBDMW01. The sequence goes on along the minus strand of JBBDMW010000075.1, from coordinate 11,391 downwards.
CACCGGCCACCACTGCGCCATGCCGCTTGTCCGCAGCTACAACGTTGTGGCAGCAGCCCGCGCCAGCTTTTATGTTTACAACACGGAGCAGGAAGTTGACCTGCTCATAGACGGTCTAAAGGAAGCTGAGGGTTACTTCGCTCATGCAGGGATTAGGTGAGCTAAACGAACTCTACGAGCAGATAATCCTCGATCATTACCGGAACCCACGAAACACGGACCTGCTGGAGTCGCCGGAAGCCGACGTGGAGGCCAACAACCCGTTCTGTGGCGACGAGGTCAGGATTCAGCTCCTCACCGATGGCGGCCGCGTAACCTCGGTCAGCGTGAGCGGCCGCGGCTGTGCAATCAGCCAGTCGTCTGCTTCGCTCCTGTCCTCCATAATGCAGGGCAAGACACTCGCCGAACTGCAGGAAACCGTGGAGCGCATGCGTCACCTCATGAAGGGCGAGGAATTGCCTGATGAAGACCTGGAGAGCCTGGGCGATCTAGAGGCCCTGGGCGGTGTGCGCAAGTTCCCTGTGCGGGTGAAGTGCGCTCTGCTTGCCTCATCTGCCCTTGAGGATGCCCTCGAAGAGCTGGAGCGAAAGCGCCAGGCTGAGTAGCACGCCTCGGCCCAGGATTCCCCATCCGGCGAGCGTCACCGCTGCGGCCGGTCTGTCATCCACACCTTCGTCAGGAAATGATTTTCGCCACGCGCCAGGTTGGGGTTGAAGTCATGCACGTGCGGCCACCACATCCAGTGCGATACGCGTGTGGCTACGTTGAACCGGTGAGCGCCCTCCATGATGGCCCGCTGAATGTCCAGAGCCATCCTCCGCCTTGCCTCCCTGTCGGGTTCCACCGCCTGCGCATCTATCAGCGCGTCCAGCTCGGGTGTCGAAAAACCTGTCGTGTTCCATGGGCCGTCCGAGTGATAGACAGCGAACAGGTGAGAGGTGAGGCTGGCGACCGGCGGCGGAGCGCCGACGAAAATGTCGTAGTCACCTCCGATCCACACGTCGTCACTGAACGAGCGCGTCGTTATCCGTTCAAGCATCACAGGCATCCCTGCTGATGACAATGCTTCGGCCATCGCCTCCGCCTGCCGAATGTACTGTGGCCCGAATTCGCCAACCTTTACTGTCAGGTCTTCGGCAGGCACCTGTTCCAGTACATCACTCGCTCCCGCTCTGTCTCCAAAGAACGAGTGCATGGCATCATCAGGCAGCAACCAGTCTGGAGCCGGTGCGGGCAGCCCCACGCTCACGAACGCCTCTCCATCCCAGTTGTCTTCGATCATCTGCCACGGGTCCCATGCCCCGAGGATCGCCTGCCGCACGTCCAGCGAATCGAGGGGTGCCCTATCCGTATTCAGGGCCACTTCCACACCGCTGCCTGGCTCCCGCACGCGTGTCCACTCAAGTTGCTGAAAACGCTCTGTGGCGCTCAGCACCTCCTCATACGACGACTGATCCACATCCAGCAGCCGGTTTCGGAGTCCCGTGACCCTTGTGGTGGCATCAGGTATGACGACCACGTCAAGCCCGAACATATATGGCAGCTCTTCTTCGTAGTAGCCGGAAAACGCGCTGAAAGAGTGCCCGCCGGACAGGCTTTCATCCATTACCCACGGGCCGCTGCCCACCGTCGGTCCTCGCAACAGGTCACCGCTTTGCTCAACGGCTTCCGGGGCAACGATCTTCGAATGACCATCAGCAAGGCGCTCCAGGAATTCGGCATCGGGCGCTTCTAATTTCATTTCGACCGTACGGTCGTCCAGTGCCGTGACCGACTCCAGGTTGCTCAGCAACGGCGCGTTTGGCCAGCCGGGAGTCGCCTGGCGCTCATAGCTGAACACCACGTCATGGGCGGTCACTGCACGGCCGGCCACCGGTTCCAGGGACTGCCAGCGCGCGTCGTCGCGAATAGTGACCCTGAACGTCAGTGAGTCGATCTGCTCCCATGATTCGCAAAGATCACACTCCACCACCGTGTTTGGCGAAGGCACACCCGGCCCGGACTGGTACCGGAACAAACGGCTGTACGCCAGGCCAGGCCCCCACTGGATAAGAGCGGGCGAGACTGTCTGGTGTACGTCCATATGCGGCGCAGTTTCAGGAACAGCAATCCGCAGGAAGCCGCCGCGTGTCAGCCCCTCGGGTGGTGGGGGAGTAGGTGTTGCGGTGGGTACCGGCGTTGCCGTGCCCGGTACGGCAGTGGCGGTTGGCGTTGGTTCGCCAGCGTCTGGAGTATGCGTGGCTGGCGGCTCCGCTGCACCAGTGCACGCGGCAGACACTGCGGCGGCCACAATTGCCAGGGCGACTATGAATCTGGGTATGCGCAATAGGGTGCTGGACCGGGGACACGCGTGCGTCCTGTTTGTGGCGGTGACTCTGGCGCGGGCGTACCCGAAGCCCGCGCGAGTGTATAGCCCGCGGTATCCGGGTACGTTGTAGGTTTTGGGCGAGAGCCGGTCTAACCGGCTGTCTTGACCTGGGACCTGAACCACTCGACGGTCTGGGACAGACCCTCATCCAGGTTCATCTTGGGCGTCCACTGCAAATCTTTACGTGCCCTGCTGGCGTCGAGACTTATGCGCCGGAGGTCGCCAGGCCGTGGGGCTTCATGTTTCGCCCCCTGCTCATATCTTGTCAGGTCCGCCAGCCGCCTGAATAGATCGTTGACTGACGTGCCGACGCCCGTGCCGGCATTGTACGGTCCCGGCATGTCATTCTTCGCTGCGGCCATCAACGCGCTGACAATGTCGCCAACGAAGACGTAGTCACGCTCGTCTGTCCCGTCACCAAAGATTTTGACCGGCTGCCCGGCCAGCATGGCGCGGGAAAAAATCGCCACCACGCCTGCCTCGCCGTGCGGGTCCTGCCGCGGACCATACACGTTGGCCGGGCGGATGATCGACGACTTTATGTTGTACAGGTCCCTGTAGAGGGGCAGGTACTTCTCCACGCACAGTTTCGACGTGCCGTACGGCGCACCCGGCCGTTCTGGAAGGGACTCATCCGCGGGCAGCCGCTCCGGCTCTCCATACATGGCGCCGCCGGTTGAGACGAACACGACTTTTGATCCGCCTGCGCCACGTACGGCCTCGAGCACGTTTAATGATCCCATTACGTTGACGTCAGCGTCCAGCAACGGCTCCCGGGCTGAAACCGCCACGCTGATCTGTGCGGCGACATGGAAAACAACGCTTGGCTTGATGGACGAAACCAGGTCGCCCAGGGCCCGGTCGCGGATGTCCATCTGGTGGAGTTTCGCCGTTGGATTGAGGTTTTCTTTGCGGCCGCTGGAGAGGTCGTCCACGACATCCACGTTCCAACCGGATTCCACAAGCCTGTCCACCAGGTGAGAGCCAATGAACCCGGCCCCGCCTGTCACCAGCGCTGTCTCGTTGTGTTCGCTCACCGCTTATACCGTCCTGT
>JBBDMW010000075.1:0-7869 GCA_040878005.1 Dehalococcoidia bacterium | reverse complement strand
CCGCCTGTCACCAGCGCTGTCTCGTTGTGTTCGCTCACCGCTTATACCGTCCTGTTGAGTCACTTTGGTTATCGAGGGCCGTGGTACTCCACTCTGACACCTACGGTCATTGATCTCTTCATTGCAGAGCGGGTTACGGGCCAGTGTATTGATTTGGGAGCGTCCCGCGTTGGCAGTAGCCTCCAATCGCCGCCTATCCCAAAGACCGTAGCACCCGGTAACTGCAAATGCTGGTGGGCGTACGGCACCCTTGGGAATCCCATTTCAGCTGCGCATTACTTCCTGGGACTGCGGTGGCTCGTGCCATTCACTTCTGGCAGCGTGAAGAATATGCAGGCGCAAGGCCATTCTTCGGTGACGCGAAGAGAGGGGGAAGGCCTGAGAAACCTTGCCCCCTCTCGTGATGCCGGCGACCGCCTGTGGCGGCCATCAGGGCCCTCACCCTTAGCCGGTCATGCGTATCCCTCCCATGCCGTAAGCTCGAACCACGGCAGCCTGCACACTAGGCTACTGTGGGAGCAGATTTGGCTGGGCCTGGCGCACTGACCGGTTGCCGGCGGTCATATATAACTACACCCTGGTTGCGCTCAATGTGGCCTTCGAACACGATCGCTGACTTCTGCGTGTCGAGCGTGTTGTAGCGCACCGTTTCGGGCACTTCGCCAATGGCCCCAGGGTCGAACGCCCTGATGTAACGAACGGGCCTGCCAGAATATTGTCCCGCCCGCTCAACCATCCGCAGGTTTGCCATCTGCTCAGGAGTGATGTTCAGCCTGAACTTGACCACGTGTTGGATTCGCTCAGGGATTGGCTTGGGGCCGGAGTCTTTACGCCAGAATTGCCACTTCATTGTGACTCTCCCTCCGGATCTGTCCGGGTGCTTGGAATATCGCCGGCCCAGGGTTGGCAGGCGTCGCTTTCTTTTCGATGCGGCCTGCTGACCTTGGGCAGGCTCATGGCGAAGCTCACACCTACAGGTTATTGATGGATAGTCAAATCAACGTTGGGAGCGGGTTAGAAAGCGGTTAGAAACTTCACCTGGTCCCCCATACGTAACTCCGCGTGAGAATATGTGCTGAAAGTGGGGCGTTCAGCGCGGCGTGGGTGACCTGACTGGAAGGGCCAATGACAAAGATTCTCGTCATTGAGGATGAGGCAGACATTGCGGACTTCGTGAAGCGCGGCCTGTTGCTGAGCGGCTACGAAGTGAGTACCGCTTCCACTGGCGCCGCCGGGCTGGAGCTTGCGAAGTCTGTCCGGCCAGACCTGGTGGTGCTCGATCTCATCCTGCCGGATGCCGATGGCGTATCGCTGTGCCGGGAGCTTCGGTCGGACGGCGACGTTGGAATAATGATGCTAACGGCCAGGAACCTGGTGGGCGACCGTGTGCGCGGCCTGGAGGCGGGCGCCGACGACTATTTGCCCAAGCCTTTCGCCTTCGATGAGCTGTTGGCGCGGATCCGCTCCATTCTAAGGAGACGCGCCGGTCCCGCTCATCCCACACTGCAGGTCGCAGACCTCGAGTTGGACATCCCCGGCAGGACAGTCCGCCGCGGCGACCGTGAAGTGGAACTCACGAACCGTGAGTTCGAGCTGCTCAAGCTGCTCGCTGAGAATGCGGGCCGCCCGCTGAGCCGTGACTACATAGTCGAACGTGTATGGGGCTACGATGCTGACGGAGAGTCCGATCCTGCCAAGGTTTATGTGTCATATCTCAGGAGAAAGCTCAATGCCAATGACGAGCCAGACCTGATCCATACGCTTCGCGGGTTTGGCTACGTCCTGCGAGAGCCGCGGCTGTGATAACGGCCCTGCGGGACTGGCTGGGACGTGTGAGCTTCAGGGGCCGCATCGCGCTCTGGTACGCCGTCGCCATATCCGCCCTGGTATTTGCCCTTGCGCTCGCGGCCCAGGCGGTCCTGGTGGCGGCTCTCCAGACGACCCTGGACCAGTCACTGAAGGAGCGGGTCGAGCTGGCAGGCCAGGCTGTGCTGACCAGCGCCAGGGTGGGGCCGGGCGAATACGAGTTTATTGTGGACCGGCTAGCCGCAGAAGAGCTTCCCGCGATCCCCCTGCTGCTGCGCATCGCTGATCCATTTGGCCGGACCCTCGCTTCGTTCGGTGAGGTGCCTGAAGCCATAGTCCCCAGCCTGAACCGCTCGCTGTACGACGACTTCGAGAAGGGTGGCCAGTTCGAGACGCTGCTGCTGAGCGGAGACAACCAGCTCCGCGTGTACACCGCCCCGATCAGGGACCCTTCGAATGAGCGTGTGCTTGTGCTTGTGCAGAGCGCCGACAGTCTCTCTCACATCGCCACTGCCCGCTCCCGTCTCTGGTGGTACACCGCCGGGATCGGGAGCCTGGGGAGCGTGGCTACCACGCTGATCGGGCTGGTCATCCTCCGCCGCGGGTTCAGGCCGCTGGACCGCATCCTGCGTCGCGTTCATGAGGTTGAAACCACTGACCTGGCATCCGGCCTGCCCAATGAGCCGCGGCCCCCGGAGCTACAGCAGCTTGCTGAAAGCCTGAATAGCATGTGGCGCAGGCTGGACGCCACGTTCACAACGCGTCAGCAGTTCGTCGCCAGCGTGTCACATGACCTGAGAACCCCTCTCACCATCCTGCGCGGACAGGTGGACGTCCTGCTCCTGGATCCAAACCTGGACCCGGAGGTGAAGCAGAGCCTGGAGCGCATGCGCAGCGAAGCCGCCCGGCTGATACGCATGACGAACAACCTGCTGGTAGACGCCCAGTTGGAGGCCAGTCCAAGGCTCTCTCCCACGCCGGTCAACCTACGGGAATTACTGGAAGATGTGATCCTTGAGATGAGGGTGCTGGCAAGCGCCGCCGGCATAAACCTGGAACTTGCCTCCCGCATGGATGTCGTTATCCACGGCGACTATGACCTGTTGAAGCAGGCAGCGCTCAATATCGTAGACAACGCCGTGAAGTACACGCCACGCGGCGGCACGGTTGAAGTGCGGTTGAGCGTCGACGCTGGCGTGGCCGTGATCGAGACCTCAGACAGCGGGCCGGGGATTCCACCAGAGCACCTTTCAAGGCTGGGCGAGCCCTTCTACCGGCCTCCACGCAGCGGTGAAGCCAGCGATGGAAACGTCGGCGGCGCAGGACTGGGGCTGGCGATCGCCATTGGCGTGATGGAGTTGCACGGCGGCCGGTTGGAGGTCAAGGGCGGTGAGCCCGCCGGGACAACGGTCATTTTCAGGCTGCCGTTGATGGTGGCCATGATGCCGGACTCTCCGGTGCATTGATCTCTGGCCGCGGGACAACGTTTCGCATCCTGCCGCCAACCCCACTGTTACGCGACCTGCTCTTTCACCCGTAGGGATGAGCCATCTGCGTCCGACCATTTGATGCATATCGGTAAAAGATGAGTAACTGTGTATGTACTGACACATGTAGGTAGCCGTGGAGGGTGCTGTGGTGATTCAAACGGGTTCGCGTTTCAGGGATGGTATGGCTCCGGCGACAGCGAGTTGCTCCGCTGTCCTGTCTGTGATCACAGGCAGAGTTCAGACGCTTTTGGACAGGCTTGACGATATCGAGGAGCAACTGCAGGACCTGGACACCCCTGCACCGCCTGTTGGCGGTGATGTTCAGCAGACCGGCAGCCGCATCATCGTAGGCAGTCTGCTGATCCAGCATGACGCCAGGCGGGTGTTCATCAGCGACAGGGAGATATTCCTGTCGCCAACTGAGTACCGCCTGCTTCATGAGCTTGCGATGAACGCTGGCCGTGTGGTGCCGTACAGGAAGCTAATGCGGCGGACCGGGGGCGGGTATGCCCTCGACAGCCGGTACCTCAAGGTCTATGTGGGCCGGGTGCGGGCCAAGCTGAACGAGGCCGGTGGTGACAACCCGTGCCAGATAGAAACCGTCCGCAGCGTCGGCTACCGGATGGCTGCTGACTTCTAGTCAAAACCAGCTTCAGCGAATGATGTAAAGGGCGGCCCAGCGGGGCCGCCCTTTCTCTTGGTCAAATATGGACGGTCATATACGGGACCGTAGTCATAAGGCAACCGGATGAGGTATGCAAGGACGCTGTGAACCCCGCACAATAGGCGATCAAGGCAGTGAGGCGGTCGTTGGGAGGGTTCTGGAGGAGTCCTCCCTGTCATACGCCGCTGAGATGTAGTGGCCTGGCGGTCTGGCAGCAGGCTTCTGCCGGTCGCCAGGGGGATGGCGGTGGATCCGATGATGATGCTGGAACGCCAGCGTCTTCGCCATGTGCTCCAGATTGCAGCGCTGTGCCGTGAACTTGATTCAGCCCGTGCTGAGAAAGACGACCGGCGGGTGGACGACCTGGTAGAAGAAATTGTCAACGAGGCTCGTCTCCTGGCGCAGATCGATGAGGCGATGTTTACGATAAGCGCGCTGGAGGAAGATCGGTTGTAGCGCTGCGGGCTTGGGGGCGCGTGCATCACTGGGGGTGGCTGTAGTTCAAAATTCACCCTCCAGAGTGGTCTTTGGCACACTTAGGGGTTAGTTCTTTTAGTCCTTGCGCACGATGTAGCCGGACGTGTGGCAGCGACAATCTCGGTGGGGGACAGTGATGATGATGAATGGCGCTGACCGTAAGCACGGCGCCGGGTACACGCCGAAGTACTTCGCGGGTCCGAATGGCAGCAGTTGCCAGCAGTTGCTGGGCACTGTGGTAAGCCGGATCCAAACGGTAGTTGAGCGAGTAGACCGGATCGAAGAAAAGCTGCATAGTCTCCAGTCCGCGGCGCCCGCGGCCATGAAGAACGGCAGCATTCCAGACCGCAAGATAATTATTGGCAGCCTCATGGTTGATCATGACGCGCGCCGCGTGCTGGTGGGAGATCGCGAGATTGTTGTTTCGCCCACCGAGTACCGGTTTCTCTATGAGCTGGCAAGGGATGCGGGACGGGTGGTGACCCACCGGGACCTGGTGCGCCGCACACGTGCGGGGCCATCGCATGGCGAATCCCACATGGATGGCCGGTATCTCAAGGTGTACATAGGCCGGCTGCGGGTCAAGTTCCGCGAGGTTTCTGAGAAGGGCGGCGACTTGATCGAGTCGGTGCGCGGCGTGGGCTATAGGTTGGTCCCGGAGGCTGCGGAACGCCTGGTTGAAGCGTAGCCGCTCTGCCGCTTATCGCTGAGCCATATGCCCCACCAGTCTGCCTGGGCCAGTTCTTGTCTCGACCGGCCCCCGAGCCATCAGGCGAGCTTCGAAGAGTCGGGGTACCCGCGACAGCGGGTCGAGCGAAGCTAGTGCAAACGCGAGACCCGGTTGGGTGCGGGGCATATGGCCGCCAAAGGCGGCCACACAAACGTCTCTCTTAACACCACAAGCGACGCCTATCAAAATGTCGTCCCGACCGCAGCGGAGAGACCCGGTTGGGTGTGGGGCACATGGCCGCTGAAAGCGGCCACACCGATTACCACCAACCTCACATCGCAAACCACCACCCCTCGCCTCGCACTCCAAAACTCCCTCTGCCACGGTTCTCTCTACTGATCAGGGCTTCGTGGATACCTTCCGGGCCGCGGAAACCTCTGCGGATCATAGGCTGCCGGCGTTGCGCCCGGTGTGGCATGAGAGAATTGCCACATGGCTGTGAAATCGGCGAACCTTGCCCTGCGTTTCCTGCTGGAGTTGGGCGCCCTGGCAGCGTTGGCCTACTGGGGCTTTACAGCACTGGATGAAATTGCGTCCAGTATCGTGCTGGGGCTGGGCGCTCCAATCTCCGCCGCGCTCATTTGGGGCACATTCGCATCCCCTGCCGCTCCAAAACGGCTGGCGGGACCCATGCGGCTTCTGCTGGAGCTGGCAATATTCGGCCTCGCAGCCCTTGCGCTGGCAGCAGCCGGTCAGCCGGCAGTGGCGATCATCTTCGGGCTCATAGCCGCATTTAACAGCCTGTTCCTCTATCTGCTGGACCAACGATAGCCGCCGACCCTACGCGTCGGTATTGGCAGCCAGTGTCTCCGATAACCGGCCCAGCGCCCCTTTCCATGTGGAGCGCATCCTCTCTACGTCGTCGGGGCCGGGAAGCTTTGAGTGCTGGACTACTACCTGCGCCTTGTCGTCGCCCCTGGCGTAGAAGCGGACTTCGATGGTTGAGTTGTCGTTCGGCCATGTCATGCGCATCGACTTGTTTGATGCTGTCCGCCGGACCTCGACGGGATCAGGCAGCCACTGTTGGCGTGTCTCGTCCTGCCACGCGTCGTACAGGTCCGCCAGCGATACGGGCAGTGTCTTACTGACGCTCACTTCGAAGCCGCGTGACGTCTGGTGTTTGGCCCGCAGGCCGCGTGTTCGCTCGTACTCCACCGTCACCGTCTGACACCACCAGCCCGGCATGTCGAAATTGTCGGCTATGTACTGTGCGATCTGCGGGTGCGGCATATCCGCCGCCCCGGCCTTGTCCAGGATGCCGAACCACTCATCCCACGTTTTGCCGGTTCGGGCCTGCACCCTTTCGTCGCTCATGGACGGTTTTGTGGTGTCGGCCATGGAGCCTCCCATTACTTTGCCTGTGGACTGGATCGGATGATAGCCGACAACCTGTGCATCCTAACGTGGAGTTGGCGGCCATGCCCCCTCTCCCTTAGTCCCTCTCCCACGTTGGGGAGAGAGAGTTCGACTCCAGGTTTTGAGTTCACGCTGGCCGTCATGGGCAGGTGTGTGGCCGCCTGCCGGCGATCCACTCCAACCACCACGTTGTTCACTCGCCGCCAGTCTTTCCCGCGGAGGCGGAAACCCAGTTCGGCCACCCCCCAACGGCCACCTCGTCACGCCTGCGATCACCACGACATAATGTCGTCTCGACCGGAGCGGAGAGACCCGGTGAGGATGGGTCTTGCGTCATCGCCTTGTCCCAGCGCACAACGCAATTCAATATGTCACCTGTGGTAGTCCTCTTTGTCTGCCAGTTTCGGACGGTACGTTGTGCGTTCATACGTTTGCCTGGTGGCCGGAATGGCCGCCTCTGGCGGTGATTTGCCTCCGCACCCGACCGTGTCTTCTGTTTGTACTTGCTCCGCTCGACCCGCTGTCGCGGGTACCCCGACTCTTCGAGGCTCGGGTTTCTACTTGCTCCGCTTCGGACAATGTGGCGGCTCGGATGTCCGGTCGAGACGACATGGTGGTGACGTGGTGGTGGTAGGGGAGAGGAGTGTGGCCGCTCTGCGGCCATATGCCTCCCATCCACACCGGGTCTCTCCGCTGCGGTCGAGACGACATGGTGGTGGAGTTTCGTGGTCGTTTTTTATGGGGCGTGCGCGTATGCTGTGCGGCTAGTTGATTGCGAAGCGGCGCGGGCTTCCTGCGGTCTGCCTGCCTGTGCAGGCCAAATCGACTTTTTCTCCGAGGGGCCGGATTTACTTCCAGGGCGCCCTCTCCTGGAAAGGGCGCCTTCCGGTTGTCTGGAAGTTGGGCTGGTGAGATTGTTCTCACCGGCCCCTTTTCTTCAGGGAGCCTTTGGTGCGCCTCCTCCTTAAAGGCGGCACCCGGCCTGCACTGGCGTTGTCAGTTCCGCAGGAAGCTCGCGTCTGCAAGCCTTTGTGGGGCTTGCAGCAGACATGGCAGCCGCCGGGGCCATTGGTGATGGCTGGTACTTGCGCATGGCTTGCTCCGGTTTTGTCTTGTTTATACTCACCTTCGGCTCGGACACTCTTCGAGGCTCGCCTGGGTTTGTACTTGCCTGACGGCTTCGGACACTCTTCGAGGCTCGCCTTGCGGCTCGGTGACGGACGCACGGTGTGCGTCCCCACGTTGCCTTGTGGTAAGCGTGAGTGGCCGCCTGGCCTGTACTTGCCTTGTGGTCCATTGCTTTGGGTTTTGCATGTTTTGCGCAGGGCTGGTGGGCCAGTCTTGCG
>JBBDMW010000074.1:0-45647 GCA_040878005.1 Dehalococcoidia bacterium | reverse complement strand
ACCGTGCTGAAGAAGGTCGACAAAGCTAACAAAACTTTGGCCACACGACACTAGACGTTTCTCTAAGCGTTATAGACGATCTGCGACATTTGCGTAACTGACCTGAAGGCGTGGCATCTTACTGCCGCACCTGGAGTTGATTCACCCCGTATGGTTGCTCTAAGGGCACGTTCATTCTGCAGTATTGATGGAGTGTGGCGAGGCGAAAGGGTACCGGCCAAATGCAAGCGGCCTCACGCACGGCGGTGGATGGTGTTGTGGGGCTGCGGGTTGTACGATATACCGCCCAGGGTTGCGAAAACTCGTGCCCCCGTGAACATGAAGCCCAGTCCCACGAATATGCTCCACGACATGAAGTGGGCCAGTCCAGCCTGGTAGTCGGCGTTCACCCCTCCAGCCAGTTGAGCAAGCAACCCACAGGCGAGAGGGCTCCAAGCCTGGTCCCGGGCAGGTCCCTCGGCGCAGTACACCGCGCCCTGGTACTCAACGTCCTCTTCCAGTGTCACCGCCTCACACAGTGATGATCACTTTGCCCTGTGCGTGTCCCTCTTCCATATAACGTATGGCCTCCGGAACCTTGTCCAGCGAGAACGTCCTGTCGATAAACGGCGTCAGCTCTCCGGCCTCGATGAACTCCTTCAAGACCGCCATCGACTCTTTCCTGGGCGGCATTGAGAAGCTCAATTTTGGCAGTTGGCTCACGAAAGGCGACATCGCCATCAGTTTGAAGAAACCAGGCAGGCTTCCCAGGATGCGCCGGCCGGATGCGCCAAATTGATCGTGGCCAATCAGCACGTAAGTCCCGCCGGGGGCAAGCGCGCGTCTACAGGCGGAAAACGGGTGATTCCCCGGGATATCGAAGATGAGATCGTAGCGTTCGCTACCCACGGTGAAATCCTCCCGGGTGTAGTCGATGACATGGTCCGCTCCCAACGACCGCACCATGTCCAACTTGCTCGTACTGTCCACGCCGGTCACTTCCGCTCCAAACGCCCTGGCAAGCTGCACGGCGAATGCGCCCACGCCACCGCCTGCGCCGTTGACCAAGACCTTTTGCCCTGGCTGCACCTGTCCCTGGCCGCGAAGACCGTTGAGAGCGATGATTGCCGAGGTGGGCACGGCCGCGGCCTGTTCAAACGTTACGTTGGCCGGCTTCAATGCCAATGAATCTTCGGGGACAGACGCGTATTCGGCATACGCTCCGCCGTTCTGCCATTGATGTCCCCTGACACTCTCACCGAAGACTTCATCACCTGGCTGAAACCGCGTCACGTTCCTGCCAACCGCCTCAACGTGCCCTGCCACGTCCGTCCCCGGTACGCGGTTCTTTGGCTTTCGCAGCCCGGCGCCCATGATGCGAAGGACGTACGGCCGACCTCTCACGAGGTGCCAGACATCTGGATGAAGGGAAGCAGCGTGCACCCGTACCAGCACCTCATCATCCTTGAGCGTTGGTTTGTCGATTTCCCGGAGTTCCAGTACATCACCGGGGGGGCCGTACCTGTCCTGGACAATTGCCTTCATGGAGTCCTCCCGATTGATCGTGGCGCAGGGGACATGGTATGCCATTCCGATTGCGGGCAGGCCAGGATGCGGATGGTGTTGTAGGGCTGCGGGTTGTACGATATGCCGCCACAGGCCCGGTGCGGCACAGGGGTAGGTCCGCTGGCAGCGTTCCCTGTGCACCGTGCTCCTGTGAGATTCCCGGAGATCCGCGATGCAGTGCCCAGAGTGCGGACGCGAAAACCATGACAGCAACGCCTTCTGCGTGAATTGCGGCGTGCCGCTGGCCGTCTCGACCGACGCCGCGGCCAACGATGAGGGCGAGACAGCATCACAGGCACTGGCGATCGAGGCGCTCCAGCGGCAGGTTGCCGCGCTCCACCGGGACATCGCGAGCCTGCGTGCAGCGCTGGCGCAGCACGACATTGGCGTCCCGGCTCAATCCGCCGTTCCACCACCCGCGGCGCCTGCCCGGGCACAGAGTCGCCCCACGGCAACCGTTCCCAGTGAAGAAGAACCGGAAGCCCCGCAGCCGCAGAGAGCGGGCGTGGCGGATCGGTTCATGGCAGACCCTGAGCTTATCCTAGGCGGCAACTGGCTCGTACGGATCGGCGTGGTCGCGATAATCATCGGCGCCGGCTTCTTCCTGCAGCTTGCCATTGAGCAGGGCTGGCTGGCCGAGGGGGTCCGGATAGGGCTGGGCGTCGCGCTGGGCGGCCTCCTGCTGGCGGGCGGCGAGCGGTGGCGTCGACGATACCAGTTGTACGCGCAGGCGCTTTCCGGCGGTGGCATTGGCGTGCTGTACCTGACGGTGTTCGCCGCGGCCTCGCTCTACGGCATGATCGATTTCTACCCGGCGCTTGGCGTGTTCGTCCTGCTAAGCGCAGCGGCAGCCGGGCTTGCGCTGCGCTACGACTCGGCATCACTGGCGACCATCGGAGTCCTGGGCGCGCTGCTGGCCCCGTTCGCACTGGGAGCGTTCACCGAAGACACCGGCCCCGCAGGGACTGACGAACCTCAACTGCAACTCCTCTGGTACATCTTTGCGGTGGACCTGGCTGTGCTGGGACTGGCCGTGGTGCGGACATGGCGCTGGCTGACGCTTGTGGGGCTGCTCGGCTCCCTCGCAGGGATCACCACCTGGGTGGGCATCGCGAGTGAATATGATCCCCTGGCGGCGCAGGCCGCGGTCACGGCCGTGTTCCTGGTGTTCGCCGCCGCCACCATGCTGTTCCACGTGGCGTGGAGGCGCAGCGCAGAGCCTGCTGACTACCTGTTGATGGCGATCAATGCTGGTGGGTACTTCCTGGTCAGCTTTGCGCTGCTGGAGGAAAACTACGAGGACTGGCTGGCGCCGCTGGCGTTGACGCTTGCCGTCTTGCACGGGGTAATCGCTGCTGCGGCCTGGCGTAGAGCGCCGGAATCGCGGGCGCTCGGCGTCATGGCCATCGGCATCGCCGCATTCTTCGCAGTCATCGCCGTGCCGCTGCAATTCGAAGGTCCGGTGGTGAGCGTGGCGTGGGCGGCTGAGGCGGTTGTGCTGGCCTGGCTGTCGTTCCGCCTCGGCATGTTCGAACTGCGGATCTACTCCCTGCTGGCGTTCGCCATCCTGGGGCTTCGCCTGCTGTTCGTGGAAAGCGACGCCGGGCTGGCAGATGACAGCTTTGTGCCGGTCCTGAACGCGCGGGCTGCCGCGTTCCTGTCGGCAATAGCGGCGCTGTATGCCGCTGCATACATGTTCGCCCGGGACCGGCTGGCATTGCGGCCGCGGGAGGCGGACACCACCCTGCCGGGGATGCTGATAGCGGCAAACGTGGTCACGCTGTGGTGGCTGTCGATCGAGGTGGTCCGCACGTATGAATCCGGGTTTGTTGACGTTGGCGCGACGGAGATTTCTGCACAGCTGCTGACGTTGACGCTGGTGTGGGGAGCGTATGCAGGGGCGATGCTGGCAGTGGGCGTGGCGCGCCGGTGGCGGATGGTGCGGGTGGGTGCACTGGCGCTGCTGGGCGTGACGCTGCTGAAGCTGTTCCTGGTGGATACGTTCCAGCTTGAGCTTGGCTACCGGGTGGCGGCGTACCTGTGCCTTGGCGCTCTCCTGGTTGTGGGGGGATACCTGTACCAGCGGTACGCGGAGGCCCTGCGGGGGTTCCTCATGGAGGACAGCGAGGGGCAGTCGCAGGGAAGCGAGGCACCGGGGCCTGTTGCGCCTTAGGTTGGGTTAGTTCCGCTCATCACCTGCGCCGGGGACCTGCGATCCGAGGCGCTCTTTCGCGTCATCAAGCCTGGAGCGGGCCGCGTCTATGTGGCCGCTCTCTTTGGCCTTGCCGAATATTCGGCGGCCGCCTTCGGAGCGAATGACGTATAGCCGGAGCAGCACCAGCGGCCTGCTGATGCCAAGACCACCGAGAAGCCGGAGCGGGCGGACGAGGCGGATCAATCGTGCCAGGCCCAGGAGGTGCGGCAGCGGCGGGAACGAGACGATGACGATGACGAGGTTCAGCCACTTTGACTTGGTTGTACGCCAGCGGTCCTCCGACACGGCCTGAGCGTAGATGTACTCAACTGCGAAGATGACCCACAGGAGCCAGCCGGAGAAGGCCAGGTAGACGCCGTCCCACTCCTGCATGTGGGCGTACGTGAGCGGGATCGTCGCCACCGCAGCCGCGATGACGGCGATCTCCAAGACCCGTTCGATTCTCTGCTGCTGGCGGTCGGGGAGCCTCAGCCTCATGGCTTCCAGTATAGAGCCGCCCCCCAAGAGCCTCCGGCAGGATGGCGCGAAACCAGGATGAACATCGCTTTGTGTTCACCTCGAGGCGGTCCACCAACAGGTAGACCATGGCGTGTGTGGGTTCACACTGCCGTCACGCCCCGGGCAGAAGCATGTTTATGGCCCGGCCATTGATGCAATCACGACCGTAGGCACTGCAAGGCGCCCGGCCAGATAGCCGATGCCGGGTTGGGAGGCCCTGTGGACCAAGCTCTCAGCCGATGGTCAGGTCGATGAAATCTCGCTCGACAGCCACCGGATGCACCCCGAAATCAAGGCCCAGGCCCTGAGCCACATCATCAATATGGTTCAGGATCGTGCTGTTAAAACTACCCCCGAAGAGCAGACCTACCGCACGACCCTCACCAGTCACAACCAGGCTTCCGGAGTCTCCAGGCGCGGAAAACGGCGGGTTGTCAGATTCGACGATCACCTGGCCGATGAAGCGTTGAATACCTGACGGATACCCACTCACGTCCACATCGGCGTCGATGTCAGCAACGACGCCTCGAGTTACGCCCGTTGTACGACCAGACTTCGTGACTTCAAGCCCCAGCGTTGCCAATTGGATGCCGATTGCCCGCTGGCCAATCCCGGCCATGTCATGCAGAGCAAAGCGGTGGCCGGTGAGTTCAGCACACGCCGCGTCAAGCCGGGATGTGAGTGCGAACCGGGTCAACCGGGCCGCGATATCAAGCTCTGTGCCCCCGTCAAAAACTCCCGGCTGCACTATTGGGTCGCCCGGTTGGCACAAATCGCTGCCACACAAGATATGCCAGTTGCTGAGGATGAGGTCGCGGCCAGTGGCGTCCGTGACAACTGCGCCCCATGTTCCTGCAGAGATCCTGAGTGCGCCCACACTGACCCCGGCGGGTACCTCGATAGGCTGCAGAGCCCGTCGCTGGGCCAGGGTTAGGTCTGCATGAGTGACGAAATCGCCCTCGATGACATCGACCTCAACACCGCCTATTGATGCAGGCAGCACATCGCTTGCTGAAAGCGCATCGATGGGGAGCTTCTGTCGCACATAGACCCGAATGCATACCTCAGGTTGCCGCACGCCATTCCTTATCCGAAAGCCCACCCCTACACCGGTGACATTCGAATAGCGACGCAGTTCGTCGGCATGCTGCTGCTTGGCACGGCTCACCTGCCTCATGACGTCGCTGCTGCCGTTGTCGTCTTTCACAGGCCACGTACTTTCTTGTCCTGATTACCCGGGTGCCGTACCGTCACCTGCGGGAGCGTGGATTGTCAGGTCCTCTATAAATGCACTGTCATCCTCTGTTACGACAGTGACCTCAAGCCTGCGCGCCATGGCAGTGGTGAGTTCACTTGTGTACAAAGCGGCGGGGCCATGACTCTCATCGCGGAACCAGATGATGAATATCGCCACGGCAGGCAGTTCGCCGTCGGTACGCCTGACTTCCGCAAACCCGCGGAAAGTTGACAGCTTCAGGGCCTCGACTATCCCGGTGGCTCTATCGACCATGGTGTTTTCACCTCACCTGCAAACGCTCGTGGCACCGCCAGCATCATCTTTGAGACGTTCGTAAAGCTCATTGGCCAAGTTAGCGTCGCCACGTAGGCGTAGCCTACCGGCGCCGAACGCATCGAGTGGAGCCAGACGCCCAGTGGCGATCTCGTTCCACGTGGAGGCCTTCATGACCAACTCGAGGTCCACACCCTGGGCCGCCTTCCGGTTCCCCGGCCTGTCAACCGGCGCGTACTTTTTCGCCCTCAAGTCAAGGTCCCACGCCTGAGGTTCCGCGTCTGACAGAAGTGTGAACCGGATGTTTCCGCCGATACCGGCATCGCCCAGATGCTCAAGAATGGCATCCAACGTGGCGGCCACGTCCATTGACGACGCACTGAACAACGGTCGAATTCGTGCAAAGTCTGCCATGTTTCCTCCTCTATACCAGAGAGGGAACGATAGATCGTGCCTGGAGCCCTTCGGATGCAGGTCGCCATGGATAGGCTGATTGCTGAAAGGAATGGCAGCGTTAACCTCCGACAGGCCTGGGGACACCACACTTATGCATGATTCCAGGTCACCCGCAAGTGTGACAGGTGACTTATCAGACGCTGGCCTCTGCTCCGGAGACTGCATCTCCGAGGCCGGAAGCAGCTGAGGGGCCAGTGCCAGAACTGGCATCGCTCCCGAGGTGGGACAAATAAAGAACCCTCCTACCTTTTTAGGCATTCAGGGCGGAGGGCTTCCAAGGGTTGGGGAGGTTGGACTGGCAAGCCGCGCTCGGGACCTTAAATGGTCCTGCCTCATACACCGTGCCCTGGTACTCAACGTCCTGTTCCGGTGTCACTGTCTACGTATCGTGCAAGACGTGGTACGTGATCAGTGCGTTCTGGACCTTATGACGCGGTCAGGCGGTGCGGCGGGCGAAGTAGAGGCGGGTCACTACGTGCATGCTGTACACGCCGCCCGCCCTGTTGATGGCGTCCCTGACGGCTTCGAACAGGCTGGTCCTCTGGCGGAGTGGGAGGACGCGGTGGTCCGAGTGGGTGCCCAGCAGGGTGATCCAGCTTTCTGTGTCGTAACTGGCATGCCAGGGGTACTCGCGAACCTCGACCGGCCCGAACATGCCGGTGCCGTTGATCATGTCGCCTGCCCGGCTCCAGCCAACTCCTGGCGAGGGGGAGCGCAGGTCCGGTGCGTGCTTGCGATATGCGCGGTCCAACTCGGCCCGGAGCGGTGTTTCTTCGGGCTGAGGAAAGCTCCAGAACAGGGCTGCCGCTCCGCCATTGCTCAATACACTGCCCAGCCTGGGGTAGCCGGTGTCGGCATCCACCCAGTGAAATGCCTGGGCGGAGACTGCAAGGTCAAAGGCGTGTTCCGGCTCGAACTCCTCGAATGTGGCCTGGACGAAGGTTACGTTGGGGTAGTCCGCACAGCGGCGACGGGCGACTTCCAGCATGCCGGCGGCAGGGTCAAGGCTGGTGATGTGGAACCCGTGCGGGGCAAGGAGACGCGTTGCGATGCCGGTTCCGCAGCCGATCTCCAGCACATGGCTGTCCTGGCTGACGCTTGACATGGTGACGATGTCGTTGATTAACCCGGCCGGGTAGCCTGGCCTGGCGCGGTCATAGGTTTCAGCTACCTGGCCGAAGATTTCTTCTTGCATGGTGGGCCATCTACGGTGTACCGAGGATCCACCCCTCTTCCTGAACGCAGGTCACCAAGCTATCACTGTCCAGGAACGCCGGCTTCTCGAACCGTTTGGCAAGTTTTCCAGCAGAATCCAATTCGTTGGCCCATGTACACATCTCGCGGACCTGGTTTTCGTCACGTATGCGACCGTTCTCTTCGATACTATCTTCAACGATGCCAGGCCATATTTCACAGTGAAGCACCGCCGGACCAGTTTCCATAGCGGGAGAAATGAAACCCGTTTCAAATGGCCACACGCTGGAGCAAGATTCCAACGCTGGATCAAACCGGAGATCGTACACATATGGGATGCCCACGAGCGTCTGGCTCCCGACGCTTCCGTTGCCAAATAACTTCCAAGAAGACTGGGTGCCCGGAAGACGCTGCTCGCATACGCGTAGCTCTGCGAGATAAAGCGTTGAATTTACGCGATAGGGGTATTGAAAGTGCCCGATGCGTCTAGCAGTCAAAGTTGAGGTGACGTGGGATTCTGGCGCACCCCAGAATGGCCCAGGTGTTGCGCGGCCCACCCTAGAGTTGATTTGGCTGGCCACGGCGAATCGGTTGTTCTCATTCCTAGGCGTGTCAGTGATGCTTGAGCGAATCTGTTGCCATGTTTCAAGCCATGGTCGTTCTACGGTGCGCCCGCTCAGTGCAGATGCGAAACCGGCAGGATACCCGTACGGGAAGTCAAACCCAACAAGTACACGTTGGCCGGATTCGACATGGCGTTGCAACCTAGCTTTGACATCGGCAAATGCTGCCCGTCGCGTCGGGTGGTAACGAGCTGAGGGTTCAAATCCGGAAGTCATCTCCCCTACCCATATGGCATCTCTTCTCGGAGACGCAGGGCCAGGGCGGGAGATTGCGCTCCAGTCGATGAACATGTAAACGTCAAATAGTCTCATTTGCTCACATCCATGGTTATAATCGGCGGCAAGTTAAGGTCTGTCGAAGAACGAGCATATAATACGGCTTCCCCACGATAATGCAGTCATTCCACCATACTGGTCACATCATGAAATAGAATTGCGCATGACTGAAACATATGCCATCAGGGACTATATTGGTCGCTTTCAATCCAACTACCTCTGCAAGCATTGCGGGCAACCTCTGTATACTCCAAACGCTCACCTGAAAGATGATGTCTGTTTAACAGATGGATGCCCGAATTGCCTTCTGCCAACTTTAACGCGCATCGCAGTCTCAGAAGAAAATGCACCTCTGTTGTTTCGTCAACTCGAAGACCAGCAACAGAAGTTGGAGTCAGAGATAGCCAAATGGGACTGGGCCTCACTTGCTCGTTCTCTCGCCAAAGCAAGAAGAGACGTGTTTCGAAGTTCAATCGACGCTGGAACATGTGATATGGAGGCCATTCTATCCATAGGGGAACTTTTGCTAACGCTGAACACGTTGCGACCGAACGGCGCGCTCAGCAGTATAAGTTCTCTCGAATACATAATTAAACAAGTACGCGAAATCCGCATCATCCGCAACTTCATTGATGATTGTCGTACCCGGCGGCATCTCATGGTTCGAAGCCGGATCATGGCGCATGAGAACAACGGATTTTTCCCGTTGACCTTGAAGTACCTTGGAACACATTACACAGACATGAAGGCAGCCGGACTCGTCTCAAAGGTGCCATCCGTGGATGCTTCGAATCTCTTTCTCTATGAGGACATAGACTTCAGCGACATGAATATTGAAGTACGAGCGAACGAAGAGGATGCGGCCCGGATGTTTGAGTCATTGGTCCCGACGTCCCTCCAACTTGATCGATTGTTCAAGGCTAACCTCAGAACATCAGAACAGTACAAGCACAACCGAAACCCCTACGCTATGTCAGTCCTGATGGGCTGGTACCTGAAGACTACAGATTCATCGGAGGTGTACTTGGAAAGTGATCCTGAATTGGCCGCATCGCTCACCGCCCATTTCAGGCAAGTCGGGTCAGAGGACTACACTGGTGAAGCATTTCTAGAGGAGTTCGTCGAAAGTAAAACGCTGGTTCCATTTGGCGTACGCATCCCTGATGGCATATTATTGGATAAGATGACTCTATTGTTCATGATGATATACATATATGCCCAGCCAGTCCCGCCATATTTCATAAGAACGGCTGGATACAGTTCAGCGTTAAATGCATATACAACATCACGCAGCAACCTGTTTGTAAACTGGCTTGAAGAACGACTTCGCTATGCAGGTCTTGCAGTCCCCATTAAAAATCAAGAATTTGCAGCGGACGGTGAGCGACATGAGTACGACCTTATTATTGTAGATGAAAGTGATAAGACCATTCTGCTTGTAGAAGCCAAATATAGAAACGTTGCACAATCATCGGTTACAGGCATAAATCTAGTCAAGAATGAATTAGAGGGTAAAAGAGGATTGATTTATGAGGCAGTTCGGCACGATAAGAGGCTGGCCTTCTTTGAAATGCACACTGACAAATTCGAGCCACATTTGTGTCTTGTTCATGATGTCGATATGTACCAAGTAAAGGCTCTCATCGTGACGAAATCAACCCCGATACTGTCCAGACTGGACCGGGTTGAATTGGTTGAGGCGATGGATTTTCTATCCCTTTCTACTGGTCGAGACGCATCGTCGTGAGATCAGAAGGAGGTCTTGACAACTCACCCCACGCCCCCGTGACAACCCTGCACATCGCGGTTCAGAATGTGCGCGTGTCGTAGCGTGCCTGTGGGCCAGGGTGTGAGGCGCTGCAGGCGATTGGATGCGGTTATGGAGGGATGTCATGGCGCAGAACAGCCCCGAACACCAACCGCAGGAGCAGCCTCCCGTAGAGGAGGAGAAGGAAGACCGCCGCAAGCGCGCACGCCGCATCATTGCCGCCATACGCGCGCGGGTGAACCTTGCCTGCAGCCGCATTGACCAGATAAGCGGGTATGCGGACGAGATACAGGACATCGTCGATGACATCCGCCAGTTCGTGGACGATGAGCGGCTTGGCGGGCAGCTTCCGGCGGACGTCCGGGCTCAGCTTCTTGCTGCTGCGGACAAGTACCGGGAGGCGCACGACCACGTTGACCGGTTTGCCGATGCCTGCAAGGACCTGAGGGAGGCGCTGGACCTTGCGGACAAGGTGCTTGCGCCATCGGGCTTAAGCTCCATGTATCTTCGTGCGGGCGTGGGCGTGATCGCAGTGGCTGCAACAGTGGCGTTCCTGATGTGGTGGAACCCGATTGGCGGCAACGAGAACGGTGACCCGACCGCGCCCCCGACTGGCGTGCCAACCAGCACCACTGTGGCGATCGGCGGGATCGTGTCGTTCGCAGCGGCCCCCGAGGTGGTCTTCGCCCGCGGTGATCCCGATTGCACCGTGCTGTCGTGGGACGTGCAGGACGCGGAGTCGGTATCGCTGGACGGCCAGCCAGTTCAACATTCCAGCAGCGAAGAGTTGTGCCCGGAGGTTACGACCGAGTGGGTGCTTGATGCGGTGTTTGTGGATGGCACAGAGGACAGCAGCACGACCAGCGTGGAGGTGGTTGAGGCGACCCTGCCGGTGGAGATCGCAGCGGTAGAAGTCCTGCGGCCGACCGAGGATACGACCGGCATGGGCTTCAACACCGGCTACGACGGGTTCGACACCGACCGCGGGATGTGGTTCAAGGACGTGGGAATGTTGGGCAGCGCGGTGGACGCGGATGGCAACGAGTTGGAGCGGGTGAGTTACACGTGGACGACCGATCAAACTGATTTGCAGGAAGCGCTGGTTGGGGAAGGCGCCCAGGTAACGGCCCGCCTGTACTCCCGAAGCTGCGAGGGCGGCGCATTGCACACGATCACGCTGACCGCGGCTACAGGGGACGGCCAGGAAGAGACCGACGAGCGGCAGGTGTACATAGGCCAGATCTGCTGAGCGGCTGGTGTAGCGTCTCAGTTATAACTGGTGATTCGGTCAAGGGTGACTCGGCCTCGGCGGATGTTGGCCAGGATGGAGTCGGCGGTCGCTTTCCAGGCGAACGGCCTGGGGTCGTCGTTGTTGACTTTCAGGCCACGCTCGCCGAACCGGTCCCGCCACGACTTCACCGTCGCGGGCGAGACCCCTACTCGCTCAGCGATACGAGTGCTCGCCACGCCATCGGCCGCCAACAGCAAAACCTTCGCGTGCTACACATCCCGATGCGGCGCAGTCCGCGACCTGCTCACCCCCCTCCAAGACCTCACGCTGTCCATCGGTCTACGGCATAGGCGCGGTCGCTGGTCGCATAATCCATCGGTGCAGGTCGCTTAAGGCTCCTTGTAATCGAGGCCCTTTGCAGCCAGCGCGTCACCGAGGATGGCGACCGCCTTGGGGCCAACGCCGTGGATGGCCAGCAGCTCTTTCTTCGAGTGGCCGGCCACCCGCTGGAGGCTGGTGATGCCATTGAGGGAGAGTTCGCGGGCGGCGGTTTTGCCAATCCCGTCCGGGAGATCCCCGACCGGACGTATGTCGGGCGTGGCGGCCATAGCGTGTCCTTCCGGTCAGTTACTGTGAACGCCAGGCTACCGATTGCCGGCGTTCTGAAAACGATGCTAATACAAACACCAGCTATTTTGGAGACACACGCTGGCGGTGGGTAGTCACCGTCCTGGATAAGGCGCGGGTTGCGTGGCCGGCCTGCTCCGAAGGCGGAAGTTTCCGCGTGCGTGGCACCACACGGTCTCATACGGGTGCTTCAGGGGTATGAATTGGCCTGAAAAAGTGGCATTATTAGAAGAGGCGACATCCCCGGCCCTATTCGCATCCACGTGATGGTTGCATTGTGAAACCCTAAATGTCTGTTCGTCATGCTGATCCCCTGACAGCCCTATTGCTTTAACGGCCAGACGACAGGCTGCCGGTAGACCTCGCCACATCAAACAGGCTCTCTGAACGATGGCGCGCGGTCACTGAAAAACGTGCCTTTCGCGCAGGTGTTCGCACGTCTTCACGCCCCGTTAACCATCCATAGCCATACTCGCGTTGAAATCATCATGCTATTTGCCAACAACCTCACCAAAACATTCGGCGGCCGTGACCTGTTCGGCGGCGTCTCCATAGTCATTGGCGACGGCGAGCACGTGGGGCTGGTCGGCCCCAATGGCGCCGGCAAGACCACGCTGCTGCGGCTCATCGCGGGCGAAGACGAAGCCACAGGCGGCAGTGTGGGCCACCGCGGCGGATCGCTCGGGTACCTCAAGCAGGAAGCCGACTTCAATCCTGAAAACACGCTGGTCCAGGAGATGTGGACCGCTTTCCCGGATGTGCTGGCAATCAACGCACGACTGGCAGAAGTGGCCAACATGCTGGAGACCGGCGAGGGCGACGTAGAGCAACTCGTGGACGAGCAGACCGAGCTTTATGAGCGGTTCGACATGCTGGACGGGTACGGCATCGATGCACGCATCTCACGCGTGCTGGACGGACTTCGGTTCAAGGCGGACGAGAAGGACAAGCTCTGCGATGACTTCAGCGGAGGCTGGAGGATGCGCATTGCCCTGGCCAAGATCCTGGTGCGCCGCCCCGACCACGTGCTCCTGGACGAGCCGACGAACCACCTGGACAAGGCGGCGAGGGACTGGCTTGCAGAGGAGCTTTCACGCTACCCCGGCACGCTGCTGATTGTGACTCACGATGAGGAGTTCATGGACCGGGTGGCGAAGCGCATCATAGAGGTGGGCAGCGGCAAGCTTGAGAGCTACACCGGCAACTTCACCGAGTACAAGCGCCAGAAGGCGGCGCGGGCCGAGCAGCAGCGAATGGCGGCCGAACGCCAGCAGCGCGAGCTGGAGCGCCAGCAACGGTTCATTGAGCGGTTCCGCGCCAAGGCAACCAAGGCCAGGCAGGTGAAGAGCCGCGAGAAGGCGCTGGAGAAGGTTGAGAAGATTGAGCAGCCGGAGGAAATCTCCAAGGCGCACTTCAACATCGTGTCGCACGGGCGCGTGGAGCTTGAAGTGCTGTCGATCAGGTCGCTGAGCCACGACTTTGACGAGGGCCCGGTGCTGCTGGACGTGGACCTGACCGTGGAGCGCGGCCAGAAGGTGGTGCTGATTGGCCCGAACGGCAGCGGCAAGAGCACGCTGCTTCGCATTGCAGCGGGGCAGGTCAAGCCGGTGGAAGGCGATATCCAGTGGGCAGAGCGTGCCCGCCCGGGCTACTACGAGCAGCACCAGGACGAGGCGCTGGACCCGTCACGCACGGTGCTGGAAGAGGTACAGGTGTCGGCCAATGGCGCGCCAGATGAGCGGCTCCGCGGGGTGCTGGGTCGGTTCCTGTTCCGCGGCGATGATGTCTTCAAACCGGTGCGGGTGCTGTCAGGCGGCGAGCGCAGCCGGGTGGCGCTGGCGAAGTTCCTTATTCAGCCGACGAACGTGCTGTTGCTGGACGAGCCGACGAACCACCTGGACCATGCGACGCGTGCAGAGCTTATTGACGCCCTGAAGGAATACGAGGGGACGATCATCTGCGCCAGCCACGACCCGGCGATCCTGGAGAGCGTCGCGACGCATGTGTACGAGGTGCGGAACGGCGAGTGCCGCCAGGTTGCGGTGAGGGACCAGCCGGAGCAGGCGGAGACCAAGCGGGAGCGCAAGGCGGCGAAGGCAAAGAGCGCCTGACGCGGGACGGCGGCGGTTCGCCATCCCCTGCCGATGACCACCGCCTGACGTTGTCCATGCGTTCCGATGCCCCTATACTCGGCGTCCACGCATGTGCCCATGCTGATGCAGCGTTCGGCTGGTTCGCGCCATGAGACGTTGTACTAGAATATCTGCCTGCGGATCATGACCGCCGCACCGTGACGCTCTGCACCCTGTTGAGGGCCGGTAAATGCAAGACCCCAGGCACAACGGCCACTCTTTCTGGACAACGCTGCCCGGAATCCTCACGGCACTCGCCACGCTGATAACCGCCGTTGGAGGAATCCTGGGCACGCTGGTCGCCACCGGGCTAATTGGCGGAAACGGTACACCGGCTTCGGCAGACCTGCCGAACGGCCAGACGAACCCGACTGCGACCGCGCAGGCGGACAGGACCGTGATCACGTTTGATCCACGGCCCACTGACACGCCGACCCAGGCAACGCAGCCACCTGTAGCCCCCACCCTGCCTGTTGCATCCAACCCGACAGAGCCGGTGGCCCCCGTGGACAACGCTGCACGCGAGAACATCACCGGCTTGTGGATTGATACTGGGGATGGGCAGGAATATGACGGATTCCAGCAGGGCAATCAGGTTTCATTCACCACTCTTCATCCGGTATTTGGCTTCGCAAACTTGAGTGGAATACGTTCTGGCAATGATATGACGTTGCTGCTCGACACATCATCGCTTGGCGTAGTTGGCGAAGTTAGTCTGACGATCTCCGAGGATGGGCAGGAGATGGAAGGCGTGTTCGAATCGTTTGTCGACGGCACCTCTGACGACGTCCTACTGGTGCGGCTGCCAGAGTAGCGGCGGCTGTGACCGCTTAGATGCCTGTCGCCCCTGCGCGGCACATTCGCTTACGGTACGCTTTAGTAGTGTGCCGGGGCACAGACCCGCGCCTCATCGCCACGCATGCGAACTGTTCTTGCGTTGACGGCCGATGAGCCGGGGCTATGCGGGCAACCCCAGGCTACTGGCAAGCCCATCGATTCCAAACACCCAGACCAACTTCACAAATGTCCACCGGCGAAGATCGTATCCGCAACATAGACTCCCGGACATCCGCCCGGAGAAGAGCCTCCGGCCAGGGCGATGGGGGCGATGACACGCGGCGGCCACTGCTGCAGGAGCGTGCAGAGCAGATCATCGATACGGTCCGGTCAGATCTCCTGGGGCGTGTGACCAGGCTGGCTGCGAGCGCACGGCCAAACAGGGAAGGCACCGCCGTTACCCTGCGCAACGTTGAACTTAGCGTTCCCGATACCGGGAGTTGCGAGGCGGGGTCGCTTACCTACCGAGGCAGCCGCCCGCCGTTTGATGTGATAGCTCACACGGAGGTTGCGGTGCGCATGCCGACGGACCAGTTCGGATACGAAGGCCGGTCGCACTCCCTGTGGTACTGCGATGCGCGCGTGGCCGGTCAGTATCACTGGTACGAGACGGCATTCATGGTTGCGCCGGGGTTCCGGGTGTCCGGCAGCCTCTACCCGTTCTCGCTGCCACCGGGAGAAGACGCAGCGCGTGGCCTGTCGGTGCTGTTTGAGAAGTACGAGGTTGCGGTGCCGTTCTCATCGATCGAGGGCGACGAACTGACACTGTTCGTGGACCGGTGGCTCAACTACCTTGCCGACGCAGTTGAGGGCAAGCTGCGCAGGCCGGTCAAGATGCCTGAGCAGGACCCGAAGAACAGTTGGCGGAGAGGGCCGTAGCGCCTGCCAGGGCGCGACGCAGCGCGTATCACGCGGCGGCTTCGACGGAAAAATCCACCCGGGGCAGTCGAACAATGAACGCCGATCCGTTGCCCTCTTCGCTCTCCACAGAAATCCGCCCGCCGTGCATTTCAGTGATGCTCTTGACTATGGCAAGGCCCAGGCCGGTGCCCGGCTCCGCCCTTGTCAGCACATTCTCTGAGCGGAAGAACGGTGTGAACAGCCGCGCCTGGTCCGCCCTGGAGATGCCGTGTCCCGAGTCGCGAACGGCAATGGTGACGCCTGCCTGGTCTGATTCGGCTTCGAGGTAGATGGTCCGGCCTTCCGGCGAGTACTTCGATGCGTTCTCCAGGAGGTTTGAGAATACCTGGGTGATCTTCTCCCGGTCACCGCAGATGACCTGGTCCCCATCTCCCACGGCGACCTCGAGACACTGCCGTTTTCGGGCAAGGACAGGCGTGATGCTCTCGGCTATTTCGTCCAGCAGGTCCCGCATATCAAAGATGCTGGTAACGAGTGTCATGGTGCCCGCTTCGATTCGCGATATGTCCAGCAGGTCGAACACCAGCCGTCCCAGTTTCTGAGCGTTCCGCTGGACAGCGGCTATGTGCTGCTCCTGCTTTTCGGTGAGTGTGCCGCCCTTGTTCTTGGCGAGGATGTCTGCGAAGGCGCTGATGCTGGTGAGCGGCGTCCGCAACTCATGTGAGACCGTGGACAGGAACTCCGACTTCGCCTTGCTGACGCGCTCCAACTCCGTGGCATCCGCCTGGAGCTGGGCAAGCCGCAAGGCCTGGGCGTGGGCCATGGCGTTCTGGATGGCCGGTGTGACCTGTGTGGCCACCAGCCCAAGGAGGTCCAGGTCAGTTTCGTCATATGCGTGACGTTCGAAGCTCCTGAGGCTCAGATAGCCTGCGGGACCACCGGCCTCAGTGCCGAACGGCACCTCGATCCTAGATTCCAGGCCTGTTGGCCTGACCATGTCCCCCCAACCGGACTCTCCACATGTCCCCTCCAGGATTCGTTCCCACGGCCATGCGTCCAATGACGGCCTGCACAGTTCAGTGCCCGGCTCCGCGCCGGGAATGGCTACGCCGCGGACATATGCCAGCCGCAGAGTGATGCCGTCGGGGTCGAGCAGCGACAATGAGACTCGGTCATATTTGAATAGGCCAGCAAGGTCATCTGCCACACGCTCGAACACGTGCTGCAGATCCAGGTCCCGGCCCGCCGCCACGCCAATGTCAGCCAGCGCCCGGCGAATATCTGCCTCGCGTTGCCGGGCCTGGTACAGGATTGCCGTGTGCACGGCCCCTGCCACCTGGTCACCGACGCGTGCCACCAGCGATATGTCACGGTGCGAGTACGCGCCATCCAGCCGGGAGGCCACGTTCAGTGTGCCAATAACGCCATTCTTGGATATGAGTGGCACCGTGATGCAGGACCGGAGGCCGGAGGACAGGTCCTGCTCAATGTCAGGGAACGCCGCTACAAGGTCATCGAAGTTCGTGGCGTCCACTATCACCGGCTGACGCCTGCTGACCACGCGTCCGTCCGGCGTGCGATCGAGATTGACCTCGTCGCCCTCTGCCCTTCGCGGTATGCTTACGCCGCGGCAATGACGGACCGTGCCCAGCCGGGCCTCATCTCCGGGCTTCACGATGGTTATGGATACGCGGTCCGCCGATACAAGCCTGCCCAACTCACGCACGAATGCATCCATGGTGTCTTCAAAGTCCGGCGATGAGCAGGCCAGCCGGCCGATGTTCGCCAGCGCCTCGCGCTCAGAGGCTTCGCGGCGTAACTCCGCGTGGAGGCTCATGCTGGATATGGCGCCCGCCACCTGGTGGGCTATCTCATCCAGAAGCTCCAGGTCATCAGTGGTGAAGGCTCCGTCCCGGTACGAGCTGAGCACCAGTGCGCCTATGCACCTGTCGCTCTCAATGAGCGGCACGCAGGCGATTGAGCTAAGGCCCTGCTCCACCTGGGCTGCGAGGTGCGGGTTGCGTAGGCCCAGCTCTTCCAGTTCAAATCGAAAGAGCAACAACGGGGTGCGGGTTTCCACGACTATGCCAACAGGGGAGCCAGCCATCTGCACCGTTGTGCCGCCCATGGCGTCGCCAGACCGGGGCCCGCTGACGTAAGCCAGTTCATATGAGTCAGCGCCGGGGGCGACGAGGCAGATTGCCACGCGCTCAGCAGGGAGCGAACGCATCATCGCCATGGCGAACTGCTCGCAGACGGACTGGAAGTCCAGGGAGGAGCCAATGATCCGCCCGATGTCTGCCAGCAGCCCCCTCATCATGGCCTCGCCACGTTCCGCCTCGGAAGGCTGCTTCGGGCTGTCCCGCACCAGGGCGAGAACATGTCCGTCAGCGCCACATGCAGCTGGTCCGAGGAACACTTCCACAGGAGTCACTGTGCCGTCATTGCGGCTGGCAAGCAGGTCAAGGTTGATCCCTCCTGCCTCAGACCCCGGCCCTGCATCAAGCCAGCCGCGAAACGTGGAGGAGGTGGGCAACAGGTACTGGGGGACCAGGAAGTCCACGGATTGCCCCGGCAGGTCTTCCGCCGGATACCCGAAGAATGCCGCCGCCCTCTGGTTCGCGCGCGCAATCACGCCGGCCCGGTCGAAGACGAGCGCAGCGTTAGGAAGAACATCCAGCCAGTTCCACTCCTCGTGGCCGGCCAAGCTCACCTGTCCCTCCATGTTTGAGCGCTCAGTCTGGTTAATTCGATGCGTGCACAATCATCGGCCCTGCTGTGAAACTGGCCGCTATCGAGAACGTCATGTTGCCGTGCAAATCCTGCGCTCGTGGCTGGAACGCCTGGTACAGCTTCTTACAAGATGCGGTGCCGCCGTTCGTGGCAACAGGGGGCTGGCATGTACGCCGGTGCGTGAATCCACGCAACACGGCTGGCGGGCCGGGCCTCGCACGCATCCGCGGTTTCATCTGACAGCGTTACGAGTGCCGCGGGGTGAGGAATGTGCAATCCCCTCCATCAATGTCCGTAGATTCCACAGGGGCACACCACATCCACTCCTGATAGCTTCGTAACGTGTAGTAACTCTGAGACCACCCTTACAGCTCCGGAAGATTTGCCACCAACGTGATGCGCGATCCCCGAATAGACGAACTCCTTGAGAAGCTGGATGAGACCGACGACCAGGGCAATCCCACGCGCAGAGCGGAGATGGCTGAGAGGGTCAAGGGGTACCTGACCGAAGTCGAGAAGCTGAGGGCGGAGATTGAGATAGCCACGCGGCAGGTGGTGTATCTAACCGGCCGCGAGCAGGATATGAAGATCCAGATTGAGGAGCGCGCCGAAGACCGCAAGGCGCTTATCAACGATGTTCAGGATGCGAAGATAGAGTCAGTGGTGCTAAGGGCGGACGGTCCACCAAGCTTGGAGAAGCGAATACAGGCCTCCAAAGAACGGCTGGTAGAGGTTGAGCAGGACTTTGAGTATCAGCGTGAGCGTCTAGAGACAGTGACCGGGACGCTGCGCGCCAGGCGACGCTTCGTGAAGTCCACCCAGGACCTCATCGCCATGCGGATGAATGGCATCCAACAGATACTGGAGGCGTTCACAAAGATGTCTGCCGAAGGTGACCGGCCGCAGTCGTTGGAAACCACGCCCAGGGACGGAACGGCAGCAGGCCACGCCCGCACCCGAAAGGTCCGGCGGGTCCGGGTTATCAGGCGCCGGCGTTAGGCTGAGGCGCCGCCCTACCCTGCCTGGCGCATGGCCCGCCACACCAGGCGCAGGCTCATTCGCTGGCCGTAGAGCAGCAGGCCGGCCCTGAACACCCGCGCTGCCACCCACAGGAGCGCCACTCCCGCGGCCATGGTCACGACGAACCCAATGGCGATGTCGGTGAAACTTGGCTCGCCTGCGCTGATCCTGAGCATGACTGTCGTGGGGGCAGTCAGGGGTATGAAGGTCAGGACGCGTGCCAGCGTGCCATCAGGGCTTTCAAATATGATTGCCGACAGCCATATGGGCACCACCGCAGGCATTGTGACGATGGCCGATATCTGCGACGCCTCCCGGGCTGATGCGGTGGCGGTGCCGAGGCCCGCCATTATCACGGCGAACAGGAAGTACCCCGCGAGGAAGAAGGCGATGATGACCACGAGGAGGCCGGGGCCAATAGCAAGGTCCCCTGCGCCTGGAATCTGATCCATGATCCTGGGGCCAATGAGCAGTGCGGACAGGACCCACACGGTGATCTGCACGAGTCCCGCCGCACCCAGCGCCAGCACTTTGCCGGTCATCATGGAGAAGGGCGAGACCGAGGTGACCAGCATCTCAATCATGCGGTTCTCTTTCTCGTCCGCAACACTCTGGAGCAGCCTGCCGCTACTGGTGAATATGGAGATCATGAGCAGGATGGCGAATATGAACGGCACCAGGAAGCCTCCGACCTCCTGTGCCGCAGTCCTGGGGTCCTCAATGAGTTGACCCTCGCTGTCGATCTCCTGGATCTCGTAATCGGCGGGCATCTCGACGCGCTCGGCGATTTCCGGCGGCACGCGGTCCGCCACCACTGCCAGCGCCAGGATGTCGCTGAACCTCTGTCCAAGGTCCAGCGTGGTGAACAGTCCACCCTCATGCCGGTACCAGTCCACGCGGCCTGTTTCTATATAATCCCCGGGAACATGGAACAACTCGCTGATCTCATCGGCGGCCAGCGCGTTTACACCGGCCTGTAGATCACCGAACGGCACCAGCCCGGGCGTGTTTCGCACCGGCTCAAGCACGCCTGAAGGATCCACATATCCCAGGAGAGCGGGACCTGCGGGGCCGCCGCCGCCCGCGGTTACGCCTTGCAGAACCGGCACTGTTACAAGGCCCAGGATAAGCAGGGCAGGCACCAGCAGCGTCATGACGCGATAGGCGATGCGGCTCACCTCGCGGCGAAACTCCTCGCCGAAAATCACCTGTACGTCACTAAGGCTGCCGCGCACGGCTGACCTCCTCAATGAAGATCTCGTTGAGCGAAGGCAGCATCAGTTCGAACCGCTCAATGGCAATGCCAGCATCAAGGTATCCCTGCAGCACTGACTCCGGGGTGACCGAATCTTCCAGCGGGAACTCGAACACGCCGTCCCTGCCCGTGTAGCGTGTCTTGCCGTCAAGCCCCGGCGGCACGTTCCCGGCATGCACGCGGACACCGTTGGCGCCCCTGCCACGCCTGATCTCATTCAGGTTGCCGAACAGGAGCAACCTGCCGTCAGCGATGAGCACTACGCGCTCGCAGAGTTCCTCGACGTCCGACATGATGTGAGTGCTGAAAATAACTGTTGCGCCGCGTTCCTGCTGGTCGCGGACGATCTCCTTCATGAGCTGCACGTTCAACGGGTCCAGGCCGGAAAACGGCTCGTCCAGGATGATCAACTCCGGCTCATGAATCAGCGAGGCGCAGAACTGTACGAGCTGCGTCATGCCCCGCGACAGGGTTTCCACGCGTTTATCCCGGTGCTCGTAAAGGCCCACACGGTGCAGCAACTCAGCGCCGCGCTCCGTGGCCTCGGCAGAACTCATTCCCTTGAGCCTGCCCAGGTAGCGCAGGATGTTCAGGACTTTTACCTTCCTGAGCAGGCCCCGCTCCTCTGGAAGGTATCCGACACGCCGAATCACCTGGCGCGTGGCCGCTCCGCCCAGCAGGACTACGCTCCCCGAATCCGGGCGCACGATGTCCAGCGCCATCCGGATGGTAGTCGTCTTGCCGGAGCCGTTCGGGCCGAGGAGGCCGAACACTTCTCCGCGGTCTACGCTGAACGTGACGTCATCGACCACCGTTCGGTCGCCGAAGCGTTTGTTTAAGGCATGGACTTCAAGGGCTGTGGGCATAACGCGCCGGCGTATCGTTCCGCCTAGTTCACCGCCGCCATGACCGTGCGCGTTGCCGCCAGGGTGAAGTCTATGTCTTCGCTGTCCACGCCGTAGTGCGTCACCATGCGCAGTTCTGAGCCGCCGCCGTTGATGTGAACACCCTCCGCCTTGAGTCGCTTTGCGATGTCGCCGCCTTTGCCTTCCGGCACGCCGAACCGCACTATATTGGTCTGTATGTTCTCCGGGTTCAGCCGGATGCCCTTAATCTCGGCAAGGTCGAGCGCCAGCCTGCGGGCGTTTGAGTGGTCCTCAGCCATGCGGTCGACCATCATATCAAGAGCGACGATGCCCGCTGCTGCCACCACTCCCACCTGGCGCATGCCTCCGCCAAGTATCTTCCGCCACCGGTTGGCCTCGTCTATGAACTCTTTGTCGCCGCACAGGACGCTTCCAATAGGGCAGGACAGGCCCTTCGAGAGGCAAAAGCCTACAGTATCCACGTCCGCGGTAAGCGCAGACACCGGGGTTTCGAGGGCAACGGCAGCATTAAAGATGCGGGCGCCGTCCATATGCACCCGGAGGCCGCGCTCGCGAGCGGCGTCAGCCATACGCTTCGTGTCTTCCGGCGTGATGGCGCGGCCGCTGGATGCGTTGTGTGTGTTCTCAATGCAGAGCAGGACTGACCGGGGCTTGTGGTAGTCCCGTGGCTGGACCGCCGCCCGGATATCGTCAGGATCAAGCCTGCCCTGGCTGTCCGTGGAGATTGGCCGCATTGTCACGCCGCCGAGCACCGATACGCCGCCCGCCTCGTTGTTCATGATGTGGCACTGGTCGCCCACGATGATCTCGTCGCCGCGCTGCGCCTGAGCAAGCACCGCCGCCAGGTTGCTCTGGGTGCCAGAGCTGACGAAAAGTCCCGCCTCCTTGCCCAGCATCTCGGCGGCCTTCTCCTGCAGGCGGTTCACCGTAGGGTCATCGCCGTACACGTCATCGCCAAGCTCGGCCTCGTACATGGCCCGGCGCATCTCCGGGCTGGGATGAGTTACGGTATCGCTGCGAAGGTCGACTCGGATCATTACTGGGTTCCTCAGCGGGACGGATGCAATTTGACGCGGCAGGACTTAGTCGAAGGCACAAAACCAGGCGCCGAGCGACTGACTGGCGCGGCTGGGCCGTGCGGCGGCAATCGCCGTGGGCGATGCTTCGACACAGATTCTAAAATGCCATTCTGATACAGGTGTTGTCCGGTGACAGTATGACGATGCGATTCTATCAGCCGATCCTGTAATTCTTACGACCGGCGCCCGGCAGTGGATGGAGAAACATGCGGCAGGCAGCGTTGGAGTTCCATATTGGCGATAGCCGCCTGGAAGGGGTGCTTACGACACCCGCCGGTTTGAGACCGCCGTTTCCGGGTGTGGTTGTATGCCACGCTCACCCGTTGTTCGGTGGTCATATGGATTCAGCGGTCACGTATGCCATCTGCAGCGAACTCGCTGGACGCGGCATAGCTAGCCTGCGCTTCAATTTCAGGCCGTTCAAGGACGGCGCAACGGACGCGGGCGGTACGGCGGCGGAAGATGTGGCGAGGGCGCTCGGAATCCTCCAGGGATGGCGGGAAACGCGAGGCAGGCGGCTGGGCGTTGCCGGTTACTCGGCAGGCGCAGCGGCCATCGCGCGTGGGTTGGCAGGGCTTGCGGATGCGAGGGCGATTGCACTGGTTTCTCCTCCGCTTTCTGCTGTGCAATCGCCCGCCTTTGGATCTGATTCCCGCCCCAGGCTCCTGCTGGTGGGCTCCGAGGACAGGATAGTGAAGCAGGACGAGCTACAGTCGGCGGCCA
Source organism: Dehalococcoidia bacterium (assembly GCA_040878005.1). Classification (GTDB taxonomy): domain Bacteria; phylum Chloroflexota; class Dehalococcoidia; order Lucifugimonadales; family Lucifugimonadaceae; genus JBBDMW01. The sequence continues at coordinate 22,177 of JBBDMW010000074.1, read as the reverse complement.
ATGCGATGGCACAGCCGCCGGTGTTCGAGGTGTTGCCGGGAGCGGACCATACGCTCCGAGGCCATGAGCCAGAGGCCGCACGCCGGGTGGCTGCGTTCATGGAGGAGCAACTGCTGCGGTGATCAGGATACGGGTTTTGGGGTAGTCGTTTGGGTTGCGGCAATGGTGCGGGGCGACCGCATCGCCCTGGGTTACGTATACTCAAATAACAAGCGGCGAGTCTTCGCGGCGTCTAATTTATTCCGCAATCATCAACATACAGAGCCATTGGAAACTATCCGCCCAGAAGAACAGCCGGCTCGCGGCAAGACAGGCAAAGAAGCCCAAGAAGGCTCCCGCTCGAAGGGAAGGGGATGGTCATTTCTCCTGGACCCGGTGCCGTGGCTGACGCTGGCAGTGATATTCGCCTTTGACCAGCTGACCAAGTGGGCGGTCATTGAGAACCTGGCCTATGGCGAGTCGGTTCCGGCCGATGGGTTCTTCCGCTTCACTCACGTATGGAACACTGGCACCGCCTTCGGGCTATTCCAGGGCCAGGGCGACATCCTGGCTGTCGTCTCGCTCCTGGCCGTTGTGTTGCTGGTGTTCGTGTACCGGTCTGCTGGCCAGGAATCAAACATGGTTCGCGTGGCGTTCGGCCTGCAACTGGGCGGAGCGTTCGGGAACCTGTTCGACCGGTTCCGGCTGGGACACGTTACAGACTTCATAAACGTGGGGCCGTGGCCGGTTTTCAACATTGCTGACTCGGCCATCGTGATCGGCATCGGTGTGATGGTCTTCTATTTCTGGAACCTCAAGGACCGGGATGAGCATGCACAATCTGCCGATGCGGATGCACCCGGATCTGAGCGTGCCGGTCATGACATCGGCGAGCCTTCAGATAGTGCGCATGGTGAACACGGCGAAGCGCAGGACGACAAGGCAGGTCCGTCCGCGGACGGTCAGCCGCCTGACCCGCAGGCATCCCGGATAGCAGAAGACGACGCACCGGCCCCGGACCGGAGGCCGTGACCGGCGTGGCGCGCAGCATCGCCTGGACCGCGCCGCCAGATACCTCACCCGCTCGTCTTGATGTGGCCCTGGCAAACCATATTCCCGGCCTGAGCAGGTCAGCAGCTCAACGGATGATCCGTGAAGGCCATGTCAGCGTTAACGGGAGCGTCCTGCGACGACCCGCCGACAACGTTGGCCCCGGCGACCAGGTGTCAGCGGACTTGCCGGGCGCGGGCCAGGGCGGCGTCGTAGCGCACCCCGGCCAGGTCAACGTTGTCCACGAAGATGAACACCTGCTGGTGGCCGACAAGCCTGCCGGCATAGCGGTACATCCCGGCGCCGGTCATATAGACGACACACTGGTGAACACTCTGCTCTCGGCGTACCCGGAGATGGCGGCGGTCGGTGATCCGGACCGGCCGGGCGTGGTTCACAGGCTGGACCGTGACACCTCAGGGCTGCTCGTATTTGCCCGCACACAGCAGGCGTATGAAGCGCTGGTAGAGATGATCAAGGCCAGGGACATCAGGCGTACATACACTGCCCTTGTACACGGAAAGCTGGCGCCTCCGCAGGGCGTGATTGACGCTCCCATCGGCCGCGATCCGGCGCAGCGCACACGGCAGGCGATTGTGGACTCAGGAAAGGCAGCGCGGACGCGTTACCGCGTAGTCCGGCATATAGGCGACACCTCGCTCCTGGAGGTGACGCTGGAGACGGGCCGCATGCACCAGGTCAGGGTGCACATGGCGGGCGTGGGCCACCCGGTTGTAGGCGATCCGGTCTACGGCCGCCGGTCACCGCGCCCAGGCGGGCTGACCCGGCAGTTTTTACACGCGTCACGGCTTGCGTTCACTCACCCGGTGACGGGCGAGCCGGTCGATGTATCGTCTCCCCTGCCTCCGGACCTCCAGGCTGCGTTGGATGAGATCGAGGACCGGAACCACTGACAAGTGCTTTGGACAACATCACGCCGGCATGTTGCTCTTTAAATCTCAGCAAAATACCAGTCAACGCCGCAGTTCAGAACGTTCTTAAGCCGTGGTACGCTTCAAGCCATGACCACATTGAGCGATAACCTCAGTAAAGACCCTTCCGGACCTGTGCGTGTCCGGTTTGCCCCCAGCCCCACCGGAGCGCTGCACATCGGCGGCGTTCGCACCGCGCTGTATGACTGGATACTTGCGCGCAAGACCGGCGGGAAGCTCATCCTCCGCATTGAGGACACGGACCAGAAGCGCACCACGGAAGACTCCGTGCAGTCCATATATGAAGGGCTGCGCTGGCTGGGACTGGAGTGGGATGAGGGACCGGACATTGGCGGCCCGCACGGACCTTACATCCAGTCCGAGCGGCGCGAGATGTACGCCGAGGCCATCGAACGCCTGCTTGAGTCCGGTGCAGCGTACCTGTGCGACTGCACACCGGAGCGGCTGGAGGCCCTGAGGGAGCGCCAGAAGGCGGCGGCGCTGCCGCCCGGGTATGACGGCAGGTGCCGCACACGGTCGCGGGACGAGTTGGAGGAGTCGCGCAAAAAGGGTATCCCGATAGTGGTGAGGTTCCGCGTGCCGGATCATGAGTCGCTGACTTTCCACGACGTGGTGCGCGGCGAGGTGACCTTTGATCTCAGCAAGCTGTCTGACTTCGTGGTGCTGAAGTCAGACGGACTGCCCACGTACCACCTGGCGCACGTGGTTGACGACCATGACATGCAGATCACACACGTCCTGCGCGGCGAGGAGTGGATATCGAGCACGCCCCGCCACGTGCTGATTCATCGTGGGCTTGGGATTGAGCCTCCGGCATACGTTCACCTGCCCATACTGCTGGGCAAGGACCGCTCCAAGCTGAGCAAGCGGCACGGCGCAGCGGCGGCGCTGGAGTACCGGGACGCTGGTTACATACCGGACGCCATGTTCAACTTCCTGTCGCTGCTCGGGTGGTCGCCAGGCGATGATACAGAGCTGATGTCGCGCGATGAGATAGTGCGCCGGTTCAGCCTGGAGCGCATCAACGAGTCCGCCGCCATATTTGACGCCGAGAAACTGGAGTGGATGAACGGGGTCTACATACGCCAGATGGCACCAGAAAAGCTGGCGGATGCCGTCATACCGGCGCTTGAGGCGGGGCTACCCGCCTCAGTCCCAAGGCCAGTTGACCATGACTACGTGACCAGGCTCATCCCGCTGGTGCGGGAGCGGCTGAGGCGCATCAACGAAGCGCCGGAGATGCTCGACTTCTTCTTCGTGGACGACGTAGAAGTGAACGCGGCCGAGCTTCCACAGAAAAACATGGACGCGACTTCGACCGCGGATGCCCTCAGGGCTGCACTGAACCTGTGCCGGAGGGCGGAGACGTTTGAGCCGGAGCCGCTGGAAGCTCAGTTCCGGGCGTTGGCGGAAGAACTGGGGTTGAAGCCGGGCCAGCTTTTTGGTGCGATTCGCGTGGCTGTGACGGGGAAACGCGTTGCGCCACCACTGTTCGACACACTTTCAGCGATAGGCCGCGAACGGAGCATTGAGCGGTTGGAGAAGGCCATCAGCGCGCTGGAAGGCGCCGCGTCTCCCGTTTAGGAGGCGGCTGTTCGCGGGTCGCTTGAGAGAGTGGCTACAGAAGCGTCACCGTTCGTTGACCTCTGCCCGTATCACACCATGCTTTAATCACGCGGCGGTGGCCCAGTCTTGACCACACCGCTATACTGAATGTGTATGCGTTCTATTTGGCTAGCGCATATTCATATTTAATGCAGTCAATTCTGGACGCACTAAGTCCGGTTGCCACCATGGATCAAGGGAAGAGGTTCTTTTGGTAGAGCTCAGGATTAATGAAGGCGAGAGTTTCGAGGGGTTTTTGAGGCGCTTCACCAAGCGGGTGCAGCAGGAGTCGATCATCTCCGAGGCCCGCAGGCGTCAGCACTTCGAGCCGCCAAGCGTTGTGCGCAAGAAGCGTGCCGCAGCAAAGCGCCGCAAGAGCATCAAGGCAACCCTCAAGAACATGTAGCGCCGGGGCAGGCACCCTGTCCCTTCCTGACATTTGATTCATGTGCCAGCAGCGTCCCCGCGGTTCATCCGCAGGGGCGCTTCTTTGTCTCAGGCCGTTCCGGCCCGTCCATGCCCCGCCTTCAGGCATGTCACCGCGAGGCAAACGTGGCCGTAATGACCTATCAAAACGCTAGATTCAACGTGCTCAATTCCATAGAGGCAACACATTGAAATTCGCTGTAGTTGTTTTTCCCGGCACCTGGAGTGAGCGCGACTGCCACCATGCGCTTACAACCGTATTGGGCCAGCAGGCCGAGTATGTCTGGCACGGCGACCGTGACCTCTCCGGGTTCGACGCCGTGGTCCTCCCCGGAGGCTTCTCTTACGGGGACTACCTGCGTTGCGGCGCAATCGCCCGCTTCTCTCCAGTCATGGACGCCGTGATTGACTTCGCTGAGGCAGGAAAGCCCGTTATCGGCATATGCAACGGTTTCCAGGTCCTGTGCGAGGCCGGCGTGCTGCCCGGAGTGTTGATTCGCAACGAGCACCTGGAGTTCCGGTGCTCGATGACCAACCTGCGCGTTGAGAACGCTGACACAGCGTTTACTCACCTGGCCGCCAAGGGGCAGGTGCTCCGGGTGCCTGTCTCACACGGCGAGGGAAATTACCAGGCTGACCGGGAAACCATCGACCAACTGGAAGCCTCCGGCCGCATCGTGTTCCGCTACTCCACGCCGGACGGTGAGATCACCCCGCAGGCGAATCCTAACGGGTCGGCAGCGAATATCGCGGGGATAATCAACGAACGGGGCAATGTGCTGGGCATGATGCCGCACCCGGAGAGAGCCTGCGAGACGCTGCTTGGCAGCGAAGATGGCAACGTGATTTTCCGCTCCATGTTCACGGCTGCTTCGAAAGTGGCAGCGCCTACCGCTTGAGATTCGGATGCAGCAGTCCGCAAAGATGAACGTACTATTAGGGGCGCCTGAAACTGCGGTTAGCGATTACCTCACCCAATCCTGTGCGGTCAATGCATTCCAGGCGCTCCGCCAAAACCAACTGAGAACCAAGCCTTGCCCGTAACTCAAGAAACCCTGGACGAAATAGCACTTAGCCGCGCAGAGTACGAGGCGATAGTCGATCGTCTTGGCCGCGAGCCACAGCCACTGGAGCTGGGGCTGTTCGGAGCGCTCTGGAGCGAACACTGCGGCTACAAGCACACCAAGCCACTTCTGCGCCTGCTGCCAGGCAAGAGCGACCGGCTGCTGGTTGCCCCGGGCGCTGAGAATGCCGGCGTCGTGGACATAGGCGACGGCCTTGCGGTGGCCATGAAGATCGAGTCGCACAACCACCCGTCCGCGGTGGAGCCGCACGAAGGCGCTGCAACAGGCGTGGGCGGCATCGTGCGGGACATATTCGCAATGGGTGCACGTCCAATTGCCCTCATGAACTCACTCAGGTTTGGCCCACCCTCCGAGCCTCACAACCGCTTCCTGCTGCATGGCGTGGTGGGCGGCATATCCGCGTACGGCAACTGCATCGGCATACCCAATGTGGGCGGCGAGGTTGTATTCGACCCCTCCTACTCTGGCAACCCGTTGGTCAACGCTATGTGCGTGGGGCTGATTGAGGATGGCCGGGTTGTGAGCGCCACCGCCAGGGCGCCGGGCGACCTCCTCTTCCTGGTGGGGGCTGACACAGGCCGCGACGGCATACATGGCGCATCCGGATTGGCGTCCCGCGTGTTTGTAGAGGAAGCCGAGATGCGCTCCGCGGTACAGGTGGGCAACCCGTTCCTTGAGAAGGTATTGATAGAGGCATGCCTGGAGGCCATCAAGCTGCCGGGTGTCGTGGGCATGCAGGACCTTGGTGCGGCCGGCCTGACAAGCGCAGCCATCGAGATGGCCGAGCGAAGCGGCATGGGCCTTCGCATGGACATTTTGAAGGTTCCACGCCGTGAAGAAGGCATGACGCCGTACGAGGTAATGCTCTCGGAGTCGCAGGAGCGCATGCTGCTGGCGGTCACGCCGGGGCACGAGGACGCCGTCAGGCGGCTGTTCGAAAAGTGGGACCTGGATGCCACGGTGATCGGTGAGTTTGAAACCGGCGGCTCTGTTCGTATTTTCGATGGCGATGCACAGGTCACCGAAACGCCCATAGCCGTGCTCACGGAGGCGCCGGAGTACCCGTTCAACCCTCCCAAGCCCGATTGGCTTTCGAGGCTCCAGGATGCTGACCTGTCCCAGATCCCTGTACCCACCCGCTCCCCGGCAACGATATTCCTGGAGTTGCTTGCATCGCCGAATATAGCGTCAAAGCTCTCTGTGTTCAGGCAGTACGACCACCAGGTCCAGAACAACACCGTCGTGCCGCCCGGAGGCGACGCCGCCGTACTACGTTTGAAGGGAACAAAGCGGGCCATCGCCATGTCCACGGACTGCAACGGCCGCATCTGTTACCTGGATCCGTTCATTGGGAGCGCAATCTCGGTGGCGGAGGCGTGCCGCAACCTGGCATGCGTGGGAGCGGAGCCTCTTGCCCTCACAGACGGCCTGAACTTCGGCAACCCGGAGAAACCGGACGTACAGTACCAGTTGACCGAGTCCATCAACGGCATCAAGGCTGCAGCAGAGATGTTCGGCATCCCTGTGGTCAGCGGCAACGCCAGCCTGTACAACGAGTCGCGCGGGCGAGCCATCTACCCGACGCCCATCATCGGCGCACTGGGACTGCTGGATGATGCCACGCGGCACGCCACGATTGCGTTCAAGAACGAAGGCGATGCGCTGGTCCTGCTGGGCGCGGAGTCGCCGTGGGATGACGTCGCAGGACTGGCAGGCAGCGAGTTGCTGGCGTTGACCCACGGCAGGGTCGAGGGACAGCCGGCGCTGGACCTGGAGCTTGAACGCTCCGTGCAGGCGGTATGTCGCTCTGCCATCCGCTCCGGACTGGTAAGCTCAGCCCACGACTGCTCAGACGGGGGTCTGGCGGTGGCCGTTGCGGAGTCGGCCATTGCGGGCGGCATCGGCGCTGTGGTCCACGGTCCAGAACCGGAACGGTGGGACGCTGCGCTATTCGGTGAGCGGCAGTCACGGATTATCCTCAGCCTGCCGAAGGAGAACCTGGTGGAGGTTGAGCGCCTGGCGTCCGAGCGATCCGTGCCGTTCGCGGAGATGGGATCGGTGGGCGGCAACAGGCTCCAGTTTGGCGACATGCTGGACGTGCCGCTGGAACAGGCAGCGGACGCCTGGCACAACGGCTTTGATCGTGCAACGTCGATATAAGCCACACGCCGGCGCGTCGCCAAATGTCCCGTCATTACGATGGCATTTGACCCGCAAGGCTGCGAGTTTTGAAGCTTCTACAGGTATTCTATGAAAGCTGCGCGATAATTGAACTGATTCGCTCTTAACAGCCGAACGGCGCGAGTGTCAACACTCGCGCTTTCGCGTGGAGGCCAGTGTGCCCAGATATGACTACCGCTGCACATCATGCAGCACCGTGTTTGAGAAAGTTCAGAGTTTCCATTCTGAGCCAGGAGCCGATTGCCCGAAGTGCGGCAGCCCTTCTGAGCGCCAGATGTCGATTCCGACGGTGATCTACAAAGGCTCAGGCTTTTACACAACGGACCATGCCAGGTCCGGATCCTCCAACGGTTCGTCGTCGTCAAGCAACTCTTCTTCAAGCTCGCCCGATTCCAACGGATCTTCCGACTCCGGCTCCTCCGGGAGCGCTCCCGAGAAGAAGTCCAGCGAGACCAAGGCTGATTCCTCAGCCAGCAGCGGCAGCGCCTCAAGCGGCGGCCACAGCCACGGCCCCGACACGCACACTCACTAAGCAATGCGAGCAGTAATCCAGCGCGTGACTAACGCCGCTGTCCGCGTGGATAGCCAGGCAGTAGGCGAGATCGGCCCCGGCCTGGCCATTCTCGTCGGCGTGACGCATGACGATACAGACGAGGACATCAGCTACCTCGTGGACAAGACGCTGAACCTCCGCATATTTCCTGCCGAGAACGATCAATCAGGGTTCGACCGGTCGGCGCTGGAGATTGGCGCTGAAATACTGCTGGTCAGCCAGTTCACCCTGTATGCCAGCACCCGCAAGGGCCGCAGGCCGGGGTTCACCGATGCCGCACCCGGCCCGGTATCCGAACCCGTATTCAACGGGCTTGTAGATGCGTTCCGATTGAGTGGGCTGAAGGTTCAGACCGGCGTATTCGGAGCAAAGATGCTCGTCGCGCTCGAAAACGACGGACCGGCGACGTTCGTGCTGGACACGATCAACCGTCATGCCCCGCGCCGGGGCTGATCGGCCCTCTCAAGCCCGAGTCACTTCGGCGACCACGCAGCTATCCGTCCTTCACCCAGTTGCACGGGAGGCTGTTCTCCGCTGGCGTCAACGACCCATATCCCGGCCCGAAGCCCATCCGGCGGGTCAACCATGCCGTCCTGCCCCAACCCGGCAGGTTCGATGAGCGCGCCCGAAAGCACCAGGCGCGTGCTGTCCGGCGACCATAGCTGGTGGGAGACCACGTACTGGTCGAAGAAGAACTGCATGAACATGAACTCCTCCGTGGGCACGTTAACCGCAAGGTGAGTTTCCGTGCCGGTGTCCACGTCGATGACAGTCCAGGCGATGGCGTCCCGCACCTGCTCATGTGGCGCCGCAAGCGCCAACCGTGTTCCGTCCGGAGACCACCAGAAGCCAAGCAACTGCTTCTCTATCAGCACCGTCTCCCCTGCCCCGTCGCCAGAAAGGATGCTGAGACTTTCAAAGTACTGCCCGCCGTCACCTGTAACCACCGCAAACCTAGACCCGTCCGGAGACCAAGAGAACGCGGCCGGGCCGACGATGTCCCGAATCACCGTCGCCTCCTCTCCCGGCTTGCCGATCTTCAGGTGAGTGACCCCGTCAGTGACGTCCGTGTACAGGTACCGGTTGCCAGCAGGAGACCATTGGGGTGAGTGGTAAGAGATGGATCCCCTGCCAACCGGCGACAGTCCACTCCGGCTGCCGTCGGGAGCGAATGTGTTCAGTAGCAGAATGGCATCGAGGTGCACCAACAGGTACTGCGAGTCCCGGGACCAGTCCATGTACACCGGCTGCCCCTCTGCCATCCGGCGAACGTTGTTGCCGTAATCGCTGTCAATCACCACCGTGACGAGCCCCTGGCCAGTGCCGGTGATCAGGACGATGCTGCCCCCATCTGGCGACCACGCGGCATAGTGCGGGGTGCTAGACCCCACACCGTTGCTCTGCGGGTCGTCTGCAAAGATGATGACCGGCGCATGTGCCCCCAGGGCATCGCCCCGCATCAACGCGATGTCAATGGAATTGCCCAGTACCGGAGTCATGCTTGAAAACACCAGGCTGCCGCCATCAGGCGACCAGACGGGCCAGGTGTGACGAGGCCCGGCATCACCATCCGCGGCTGTGAATTCAGGTGACACCCGTCGCCTGTCTGAGCCGTCCGGATTGATCGTGTAAACCGCCCCGTCTGTGGCTGCGAAGGCGATGCGGTTGACCCACCCTTCAGCCACCACTCTCGGCGGCCGCGGCGTGGCAATGGGCGCCGGCGTACTGGTGGGCGGAATGGCAGTGGGAGTCGCCGTTGCGAGAAGCGGGGTTGCGGTTGCCGGCGGTACTGTGGGCGACGGTTCCGCGGTCCCGGTGGCCGCTGGCGTGGCGGTGGTTTCAGGGCTTGGGTCGGTAACGCCGCCGCACGAAGCAATGAATACGGCAACGGCAATCAGTACGGCAGCCGTCCACCGGCGGTACGTCAACTGGCCCTCCTGCAACAACGAGCAGCACCCGAATCGTCAGGGCCTGGTCGCGGGGTGACAGCTTACGCCGATGCGAAGTCCAGCGATATATCCAGCGCCCGCGGCGAATGCGTCAACGCACCTATGGAGATCAGATCCACGCCGGTAGCCGCAACGTCTGCCACGTTGTCCAGCGTGATGCCACCAGAAGCTTCGGTAAGGCAGCGCCCCTTCGCAATGCCCGCCGCCTCGCGCATCTCATCCAGGGTCATGTTGTCCAGCATGATGATGTCAGCGCCCGCCTCCACTGCGGCCCGCGTCTCCTCGATGGTCTCGACTTCCACTTCGATTCGGACGGTGTGGGGAGCGCGTGTGCGTGCCCGGCGAATTATCTGGGGAAGGCTGACGCCCTCAGCCTGCAGGGCCGCTATGTGGTTGTCTTTTATTAGCACGCCGTCAGCCAGGTTCCTGCGGTGGTTCTTCCCGCCGCCCAGCGCGACGGCGTACTTGTCGAGCGACCGCAGCCCCGGCGCTGTCTTGCGGGTGTCCACGATGACCGCGCCAGTGCCGCTGACAGCGGCGGCGTACCTGGCAGTCAGGGTGGCGATGCCGCTCATGCGCTGCATGAAGTTAAGCGCCGTACGCTCAGCAGACAAAATGCTCCCAAGGCGGCCCCTGACGGAGGCAACCACCTCGCCACCCTCTACGCGGTCGCCATCCAGCAACGCCGGGCTTACCGCCAGGGCTGGGTCCACTCGCTGGAACACCGCCAGCGCCACGCCCACGCCTGCCAGCACACCGGGCGCCTTCGGAACCACGTCGGCGCTAGCCTCAATGTGCGGCGGGATGAGGGCAGCGGTGGTCACGTCCCCGCCGGTGAGGTCCTCGGCAAGGGCGGCATCGATGATCCGCTCAAGCTCGCCCGGGTATGGAAGCATGCTGGCCTGCCGCTCTCTTTGTAATGGCCGCAGGGCCACCCTGCTAGCCGCTGATCTCCATCATCCGGTCAAGGGCAACCTTCGCGTCGCGTGCCGTGTCCTCCGGGACGCTTATGCGGTTGATCACCAGGCCTGCCATCAGGCCCTCGAGAACCCACAGCACATATGCCGGGTGTATGCGGTACATGGTGGCACACGGGCATACTACCGGGTCCAGGCAGAACACGGTCTTGTCAGGGTTCTCAGCCGCGAGCCTGTTCACCAGGTTGATTTCAGTGCCGACCGCCCATGATGAGCCTGCCGGCGCCTCGTTGATCATCTTGACTATCAGCTCGGTGGAGCCGGATATGTCAGCCTCGTTCACCACTTCCATGGTGCACTCGGGATGAACGATTACCGTCACGTCAGGGTGACTCTCGCGGGCCTGGCGCACCTGGTCAACGGTGAAACGGGTGTGAACTGAGCAGTGACCCTGCCACAGCAACAGCCTGGAGCGGCGTATCTGCTCAGGCGTCAGTCCGCCCATTGGCCGGTGGGGGTTCCATACCGCCATGTCATCCAGCGGCATTCCGAGCTTCAGGCCAGTGTTGCGGCCAAGGTGCTGGTCCGGCAGGAACAGCACCCGCTTGCCGCGCTCATACGCCCACTCGAATGCCTTGTCGGCGTTGCTGGACGTGCACACGATTCCGCCATTGCGTCCGCACAGTGCCTTGATGGCGGCTGTCGAGTTCATATAAGTGATGGGAATGACCTCATCGCCCCTGCCGAGAACCGACTCCAGGTCGTCCCAGCAGTCCTCAACGTCTTCCGTGGCTGCCATGTCAGCCATGGAGCAGCCTGCTGCCATGTTTGGCAGGATCACGCTCTGGTCGGCGGCGGTCAGGATGTCTGCCGTCTCCGCCATGAAGTGGACCCCGCAGAAGACCACGGCTTTTGCGCCGCGCTCCCCTGCCGCCTTTTTGGAAAGCAGGTAGGAGTCCCCGCGGAAGTCCGCGTACTTGATCACGTCATCACGCTGGTAGTGATGGCCGAGGAGTATCACCTTCTCGCCAAGCGCCTCGCGGGCCTCGGCGATGCCTGCGTCTATCTCCTCGGGGCTGAGCTTCAGGTACCGGGTGGGCACCTTCTGCCATCGGACACCGGATTTGAACTCCTCCTCCAGCGTCTGGGTCCGCAGGTTGCCTCCTGTCTGGCAGAAGGCGGACTGCTCTAGTTCAGTTATGGGGATTGCCGTCTGACGACTCTTCAGTGTTGTCATGCTACGGGCACCTTCGCCGGCGATGATTCCGGGGACCTCGTGATTACCGAGCCTTCGAGTGACCAGGGGGACGATTCCGTGATCGTCACGTTCACGAGATCACCTGTGCCGGTCTTGCTCCCGCTTACGTACACAAGCTTGTCTCCGCGAGTCCGTCCGTGGTTGCGGCCGCGGGTGTGGCCGTCCACCAGGATTTCAAACTCGCGTCCCACGAATGTGGCGTTGATCTGCCGCTGGATGCGCTCCTGGACCTCACCGACGACCGCGAGGCGGCGCTTCTTCTCGTCGCGGTCCAGGGTGTCCGGCATACGCCGTGAGGCAACAGTGCCGGGGCGCATGGAATATGCGGCGGCATGGACCTTATCGAACCGGACCCGCTCAAGCAGGTCGATCGAGCGCTGGAACTGCGCTTCGGTTTCTCCGGGAAACCCTACGATAAGGTCTGTAGTCAGTATTACGTCAGGGATCGTTTCCCGTATCTCATTGACCTTCTCAAGGTACTGGCTGGAGGTGTAGCCCCGGCGCATGTCCGCCAGGACGGTGTCATCGCCTGCCTGCACCGGCAGGTTTACGTTCTCGCAGACCTTTGGCAAATCAGCGACGGCGCGGATGATCCGCGTCGACATGTCGTTCGGGTGGGATGTCAGGAAACGGATGCGCTCCAGGCCGTCCACCTCATGCACAGCCTCCAGCAGGTCTGCAAGGTCACGGCGCGGGCTGAGATCATGACCGTACGAGTCAACGTTCTGGCCCAGCAGCGTAACGTCTCTCACGCCGCGGGCCGTCAGCATCTCCATCTCGTGAACCAACTCGTCCACTGGACGGCTTATCTCCCTGCCACGACGGTATGGAATGATGCAGAACGAGCAAAACTTGTCGCAGCCATGGACAATGGGCGCGAACGTCGCCACCTGCGGAGCAACCGGCGTCAATGAAGACAGGCACCCTTCCGGGTCCACACCGGTCATGCCGCCCGCCGCTCGCAATATTGGCTCGAACTGCTGCGGCCTCGCCCAGACATCCACCTGCGGGAACCGCCGGCTCAGGTCGTCCTGCTTCGGGCCGACCATGCAGCCCATAACCGCCACAACCCTGTCCGGGTTATCTGCCTTTACGGCCTTGAGCTTGCCGAGCATGCCAGTGGCCGTATCCTCGGCGGACTGCCGGACGACACAGGTATTGAGCACTACCACATCGGCCTGTTCAGGGCTGTCGACCGCGATAAGCCCCATCTGCTCTAGCCCGCTCGCGAGGCGCTCGGAGTCAGATTTATTCATCTGGCAGCCAACTGTCCAGACGTGATAAGTCGCCATGACCGGAGGAAATCTCCTTCGGCTAAACCTTCAGGAATAGCAGTAACGGAGGTAAAACTGGTCGCCGTGTGCTTTGCAACTTCGCACTATGCGAATGGATGGCGGAGGGAGCGGGATTCGAACCCGCGAGGGGGCTCAACACCCCCAACCCGCTTAGCAGGCGGGCGCACTAGACCACTATGCGACCCCTCCGTGAATCACGATCACTGTGACCTTGAGTCAACTGTAGCCATGTAACGCAAGTGCCCGCAAGGAATTTGCGACTATTCAAGTTGGGATGAGTGTGAATTAATTCACATGCCCAACTCAAACCAGGCCTTTCGCCAGCGGGCACACTTTCAGCCCAGGGCGCCGATCTCAGCCCTGGTTCATGCGCCAAATGCCCGCCGCTTGTAGCCATGGCTGGCAGGACTGGCGCTAAAACAGGATGCCTATTTGATTAACCGTCGCTTGAGGAGGTGCACTGCAACCGGGTATATCACAGCTGTCAGGCCAATCATGTACAACACCGACCACAGGTGAGTGATATCCAGGCTGCCCATCACGAATCCCCTGGCCAGGTGGACGCCAGGGGTCAACGGGGCAGCCCACGCGAAAGGCTGCGCCCACTCCGGCAGGACCGAGATTGGGAAAAACGCTCCGCTGAAAAAGTACAACGGCGTGGCAACCACCGTGAACACCAACGACAGCGAGTGCGTGTTGGGAGCGAGCGCGGCGAAGATCAGGCCCATTGCCCCAAACTGCACGCCTATGAAGATCGCCGCCAGCAGGACTCCCAGTGAAGTCCAGGAGTCAAGCCACCCCAGCGCAGCCGCGAAGATTCCCACGGTCACGGTAGTTATCAGGGCGCGTGTGGTGGCCCACAGGATCTCCCCTATCGCCATCTCGGAAACGCTGAGAGGCGTGGTGAGCATGGTTTCGTACAGGCGATTGTCGATGCGGTGATACGAATTCCAGGAGCATTCGAAAAGTGCGTGGAACATCGCCGAGCCAATAATGATTCCGGGCGTCACAAATACGGCGTAGGGCACGGCTTCATCAAAATCGCCGACGATCCGGCCAATGCCAAACCCCACGGCCAGCAGAATGAACGCAGGTTCTATCAGGAACCACGTCATGGCGACGCGCCACACCCGAAGCAGCGCCACGAAGTGCCGCATCCATATGCCGGTCACGCTGCGCAGGCGCACCCGCGGCGCGGCAAGCCGCATTGTTGTGGTCATTCTTCCCTCAACTCCCGCCCTGTGATGGCCAGGAACACGTCTTCAAGGTTGGACGGCCTGTAGGACACTCGCACGCCGTTCAGGCTCGACACGTCCGGCCTTTCGCCGTTGCGGCCGTTCACATTTATGAGAGCGCCCACCTCCCGGTACGGGTAGCCGATTCCTGCAAGCGCGCTGATCACCTCATCACGAGTGCCATTGGCAAGCCTTACCTGTGCAACCTCGCTGCCTGCGTGCCGGTCCACCAGCTCATCGGGAGCGCCTTCATCAAGCATGCGGCCGTGGTCCATGATTGCCACACGATCACATAATGTGGACGCCTCCTCCATGTAGTGGGTGGACATGAGAATGGTCACGCCTGTGGACTTCAGGACCGCCAGCTCTTCCCACACCCGGTTGCGGCTCTGCGGGTCCAGCCCGGTGGTCGGTTCGTCCATGATGATCACGCGCGGCCTAGTCATGAGCGCCCGTGCAATCGCAAGACGGCGCTTCATGCCGCCGGAAAGCTCGTCCACCTCTGATCCCCCGCGGTCGCTGAGGCCGAAGAACTCCAGGACTTCCGCGGCCCGCTCAGAGGCGACCTTCCGTGACAGGCCCGCAAGGTACCCATAAAGCTCCAGGTTCTGCTTCACCGTGACATCCGTGTCCAGCCCATCATGCTGGGTCACCACTCCCAGCACCTGCCGGACTTCCTTGCCCTGCCGCGTGACGTCCAACCCTGCCACGCGCAACTCTCCGCCGCTGATGGGCGAGAGCGCGCTCAGCATGCGCATGGTGCTTGTTTTGCCCGCGCCGTTGGGTCCCAGGAGGCCGTACGTCTCTCCGCCGCGCACGCTGAACGAAAGGCCGTTCACCGCTGTGATGCTGCCGAACTTCTTAACGAGGTCGCGTACGTATATGACGGCGTCGCCGGGCGAGGCCGATGTGTTGTTGCTATCGCGTTCGCTGACTTGGGTCATTGCGTCATTTGTTCCGTTCAAAAGAAACCGCCGGTGGCAGGCCGGCGGCGGTGGTCCGTTCATGTAGCTGTGAATCCTGTGCTACATATCCGGGAGCTTCCCTCCGCCAGGCGTCTCGCCGATCCACACTTCGCCGCCCTCGAAGTATTCCTTTTTCCAGATGGGAACTATCTCCTTGAGCCTGTCTATGAAGTGGAGCGCAGCCTCAAATGCTGGCCGCCGGTGCGGCGCTCCCACGGCCACCACCATGCTGGTCTCGCCTATATCCACCCGGCCGGTCCGGTGCGCAACGGCCACCCGGCCAATCTCCCAACGCCCCTGCATCTCCCTGATGATCTCTGCGATCTTCTGCTCGGCCATCGGCCGGTAGGCCTCGTACTCCAGGAATGTGACCCTCCGGCCATCATTGTGATCACGAGTCACGCCAAGGAAAGTGACAATTGCCCCGTCCCGGTCCGTCCTCACATGATTGGCCAGCGGCGCCGGGTCCAACGGCTCGCTGGTGATCGATATCTCCTGTGCGCCGGCGCCGGTTGCTCCGCCGCTCACAGGCGGTATGAGTGCCACCTCATCACCATCGCCCACTGCGGTGTCGTCCGGGACATACTCGCCGTTCAGTGCCAGCATCACGCTCTTCGGGGTTCGCAATTCTCCCGGAACGACTGCCGCTGCTGCGCTGATGGCATCACTGACCGTAGAGCCTTCAGCAACCCGCACCTCTACCAATGGTGTCCCTGCGCGCTCGCGTATGCCCGCGAACAGCCGCACGGTGATGCGGAAGCTGCCGGTTATGGAGGCGTTGTCAGGGATTGGTGACATCATGAGCCTGGGACGTAATGCGGACCATAAGACCCGCGGAAACATGAAGTATAGCCGAGGGGAAACGATAGGAAACCGGATAATCGCTCCCTCGACCACCCCAAAACCGGGTCAACAACAGGCATTATTAAGATGATCTTTAAACGTTACTGTCGATTGTCCCCTCATAGGACCCTTTCATGTCAGCCCAGACGAAGCAGTGCCGCGCATGCGGCATGTCGATAGACCGCAGAGACCGCAACTGCCCGCGCTGCGATGCACACCAGTCCATGTTCGCAAACCGTCGCCAGGCAGCGCTGTTCGCTCTGGTGATACTCCCGGTCCTGCTGTTGGCAGGCGGCGTGCTGGTCAACCTGGTGGCGGAATTGGTTTCTTAACGTTCGAGGTACCACTGGTCACTGTCGCCAGACCAATCATGGCACTGAGGGCTCGGCACGCCACAGCGTAATTTGAACGACGAGAGCGGACCGCGCAGCCCAACGTATAAGGAACACGAGGATGGCCTGGGCTCGGACTACCGGCTCATATCAGCAATCATTCAGCAACTGCCTAAGGATGGAAGGTGGAATAGCGTCCGCCGTGATCGGTGGCTAGGTGCGATGACCTCTGCAGTTGATCTCCTGATTCAGGAGGTCAACGAGGGCAAAGGTTCTGACACCGCCATCGATAACTGAATCAAAAGGCATCCTTCCCTTGAAAGGTGCCCGCCTTACGCACTATCGCTGGAGAGGGGCATGGTGCCGGGCATGCCTGGCACCATGCAGCATTTTCGGACAAAGACCCGTTGACTTAACGGCATCAAACACGCAAAATGGAGATGATCACCCCTGCCCACTTCGGTGGCAGGGCCTGAGGCCATCTCCAGCGGAGGTGGCCTCTTTTGTTATGAAAACTAATGTGTATATTGACGGCTTCAATCTTTACTATGGGGCCTTGAAAGGCACCCGCTACAGGTGGTTGAACCTGCGGCGTTTGGCCCAATTGTTGTTGCCTAACGACACCATTCAGAAGGTTCGTTACTTCACCGCACTCGTGAGTCCGCATACCAACGGCGACCCAGATGTCGCTGTACGACAACAATTATTCTTGCGTGCCACAAGAACGTTGCCAGATGTCGAAGTCCACTACGGCACATTCCTCACTTCATTCCGCCGTCGGCCTGTCGCACCCGTGGCCAACCCTCCGCACTTCGTCCAAGTGGCTGAAACGTCAGAAAAGGGGTCTGATGTCAACTTGGCCTCATATTTGCTTACTGACTGTTTCGACAACCACTGTGAGCAGGCGTTAGTGATCTCAGGTGATTCAGACCTTGCTGAACCCATCCGACTTGCACGTCAAAAACTGAACAAGCGCGTGGTAGTTGCCTTCCCTGATCCTCGCGGGAGCGCATTGTTGCGGCAGCGGGCAGACAGCACTATCAAGGTATTTGAGAAAACTCTGAGGGAGGCACAGTTACCTGACTCCTTGCGAGACGCGAACGGCACGTTCACCAAGCCGAAGTCGTGGATTGGCGGCCCCCGCATACCCCGCTCCCGCAACCCACGGTCAAAGTAGGGTTCATCCACCTTTGACACCTGCAACTGTATCCAACTAAAATTAGAAGGTTGCCCTGCCTATCTGAGGCATGCCCGCGGGCGGCGCTGTTGTGCGTCGGCCGTTTTTAATCAGCAGGTATCATCCAGAACCGGAGCCCCCTCCGCATGGTCCGTATCCGACTTCGCCGACTTGGCGCCAAAGGCCACCCCTTCTACAGAATCGTTGTCGCTGATCAGCGCTCAGCGCGTGATGGCTCGTTCATCGAGCAGATCGGCACGTATGACCCGTTCCCGGACCCGCCAGCGGTAAAGGTTGACGAAGACAAGGCCCTGAAGTGGCTCCGGCTGGGTGCCCAGCCATCTGAGTCAGTCGCAGGAATGCTCAAGCGCGAAGGCATCATGGACAAGGTGAAGACCAATGCCTGAGACCGAGATGCGCGAGATGGTCGAGTACGTGGCGAGAGCCCTCGCGGCCAACCCTGACGCAGTCACGGTCACCCAGGAAGACCACGGCAACCGAATTGTCCTTCGCCTCGCCGTGGATGAAAAGGACAAAGGAAAGGTGATCGGCCGGGATGGCCGCGTCGCCCAGTCTCTCCGCTCCCTGCTGCGCGTGGCCGCCGTCAAGGCAGGCGCACGGGTCAGCCTGGAGATCGACTAACCTTCTGCACGCCATGACAACGCCCTCCATGGGAGACAACGGGGAATCCGACAGGATCCCGGTTGCGCGTGTGCGGAAGCCCGTGGGATACGACGGAAGTCTCGCCGTCACGCTGTACTCCGGTGATCCTGACCGCATTTCCCCGGGAAGCGTGGTTTACGTCCGGGGCAGCGAAGAAACGATTACCGCAGCACGCCCCGGCGCAAGAGGCTCCACGGTCGTACGGCTGGAGTCGGTCACCACGTTCGAGCAGGCCGACAGCCTGCGCGACGCCGAGTTTGAGGTCAATGCGCAGGACTTGCCAGAGTCCCCTCCAGGCGTGTATTACCATTTCCAGATCATCGGAGCGATGGTTCACACTGTTGACGGGAAAGTGCTGGGACAGGTGCGCGAGATCCTGGAAACTGGCGGCAATGACGTATACGTGGTTGCGCCTCACAATGACGGCAACGCACAGGATTCGGCAAAAGATGTGCTGATCCCCGCCATAAGCGATGTTGTTCTCAGCATTGATGTGGACGCGGGCATTATCACCGTAGACCCTCCCGACGGCCTCCTGTAGCAACCCGCACCGATACCACTACCGCCCACCAGCCCAACCTACGGGCGCAGACAACAGGCAGAGTCACAGATGTCCGGTCACTCCAAGTGGAGCACTATCAAACACAAGAAGGGCGCAGCCGACGCCAAGCGCGGCCAGCTCTTCACTAAGCTTTCGCGTGAAATAACGATTGCAGCGCGCGAGGGCGGCGACGATCCTGACATGAACTTCCGTCTTCGCCTGGCAATGGACACGGCGAAGTCGCAGAACATGCCCAAGGAGAACATCCAGCGGGCCATCGAGAAGGGCGCAGGCACCGGTGACGCCGGGGACCAACTGGCCGAGATCACGTATGAAGCGTACGCGCCGGGCGGAGCTGGAATAATCATCCAGGCTCTCACGGATAACAAGAACCGCACCGCATCAGACGTCCGCGCCAAGGTCACCCGCGGCGGCGGCACGCTGGCGGGTGCGGGGGCCGTTGCCTGGAACTTCGAGAACAAGGGACTCATCACCGTTGAGGTGACCGACGGCGACCCCGAAGACATGGCCCTGGAGATTGTCGACGCCGGCGCCGAGGACGTGGAAGTCGTGGATGAGACTGTGGAAATCACCGCTGCTTTCGAAGCTTTCGAGCCGCTCCGCGCCACGCTGGAAAACATGGAAGGCGTCAAGGTCATCCGTGCGGAGCTTGCCATGGTGCCGAACACCCTGGTGGAGCTGGACCACTCAAAGGCCATGCAGACGCTGAGGCTCCTGGAAACGTTAGAAGACCTTGATGATGTTCAGAGAGTATTCTCAAACGCCGACTTCACTGACGAAGCCCTCACCGAGTACCAGGAAGCCTCTTAATCAGACTACTTAACCCTTGCCCTGCCCGTCGCAATGCTTCAGCGCCGGGTCTTCGCTTTCCACCAGGTTATCTGCGATAACTCCGCCGGGGCGTCCGCCGCAAACATGCCCGGGCGCAGGAAAATATCAGCCATGACCGCTGCGATAGAAACGGTCGCTCTGACCAAGTTCTACGGCGAAAGCCGCGGCATAGTGGACGTGAGCCTGGCTGTCAAAGAGGGCGAGGTCTTCGGGCTTCTCGGTCCGAACGGCGCAGGCAAGACCACCACCATACGATTGCTGTTGGACTTCATCCGCCCGACCAGCGGGTCGGCGCGTGTGCTCGGACTGGACGCACGGCAGGAGAGCCTGGAGATTCGGCGCAGGACCGGATACCTGCCCGGCGATTTCCGAACATACCGGAACATGACCGGCCAGCAGATATTCGACTACTTCGGGCACCTGAGAGGTTCCGGGTCCACGAAGGCGGCGCACTACTGCGAGCGGCTGGGCCTGGACGCATCACGACCATTCCGCGAGCTGTCAAAAGGCAACCGCCAGAAGGTCGGCCTTGTGCAGGCGTTCATGAGCGAGCCGCCGCTGCTTATCCTGGATGAGCCAACCAGTGGCCTGGACCCGCTGGTCCAGCAAGAGTTCCACCGGATGATCGCAGAAGCGCGTGCTTCCGGCCGCTCTATCTTCCTCTCATCGCACGTCCTCGGCGAGGCCGATGCGCTGTGCGACAGGGTGGGCATCATACGTGACGGTGAGATAGTGGCCGTTGAGGAGATCGACGCGCTGAGGGCGCGCGCGCTCAAGCACATGGAGATCCAGTTTGGCGAACCGGTCCCGGCTGAGGCGTTTTCACGCCTTGACGGAGTGCGGGATGTAACCGTGACTGATAGCCGGATGGCCTGCAACGTCACCGGGCCTGTGGACGCGGTGGTCAAGGCGGCAGCGAAATATATCGTGGTGGACGTGACCAGCAACCAGCCCAGCCTTGAAGAGGTGTTCCTGGCGTACTACGCAGGAGCAGACCCTGATGCTG
This sequence comes from Dehalococcoidia bacterium, assembly GCA_040878005.1. Taxonomy (GTDB): domain Bacteria; phylum Chloroflexota; class Dehalococcoidia; order Lucifugimonadales; family Lucifugimonadaceae; genus JBBDMW01. The sequence goes on along the minus strand of JBBDMW010000074.1, from coordinate 1,312 downwards.
AGTAACGTATTCCTGAAGACACTGTGGGACCACTGGCGGGCAACCATGTGGTTCTGCGTGGGTCTCATAGCGCTGAGCCTGTACACATCTCTGTTCTACCCTTCTATATCAGGCGTGAGCGAGTTGGAAGACTTCCTGGCGCAACTGCCTGAGGCGCTTGTCGCTCTCTTCGGAGGCATAACGGACCTCGCCACGCCGGAAGGGTTCTTCAACACGCAGATCTTCTATTTCATGGCCCCGCTGATACTGATCGTGTACGCGGTCACGAGGGGTGCCACAGCCATCGCAGGCGAAGAGGCGAACGGAACTCTTGACCAACTTCTTTCGAACCCTGTCAGCCGCACCCGGGTAGTTATCCAGAAGGCGGCGGCAATGGCAGTAGGTGTTACGGCGCTGGGAGTTGCGCTATGGGCCGGACTGACCGCAGGCACGTTCATCGCGGACATCGAACTATCGCTGGTCAGGCTGGCCGCGATTTGCTTCAGTGTCGCTCTCATGGCGCTTGCAATGGGATTGCTTGCGCTGGCGATAGGCGCGTCCACCGGCAGGCAGACCATGAGCATGGCCCTTGCAGGAGTGGTGGCCATAGTGTCGTATCTGCTGCACGCCTTCCAGGAGCTGGTGGATTTCCTTGAGCCTGCACGTTTCGTTTCAGTCTTCTACTACGCACTTGGTAATGAGCCGCTGAAAAACGGCCTGAGCCTGGCGCACGTACTTATCCTCGTGGGGATTGCGCTGGTTGCATTGACGGTGGCCGTAGTTGGCCTGGAGCGCCGCGATTTACAGGGCTGACGTCACACCCGGGCGGTATCAGCGCTCATACTGGTTGAGAACAAATCGGGAACAGGACTCGCCGCTTGCAGTTGCGCCAGGGCGGCGGGAAATGAGGCGTTGCACCGGACGCCTTCAACAGTGAAAGAAAGAGCATGTGTAGAACAACGGCAGCCCCTTTGATGGCTGCGGTCGGAATGGCTGGCACCGCGGTTGGAGTAGCGTTGGCGATGATCCGGGAGAAAGCGGACGCGCGCAGCCTCCGACGCGAAGTGGAGGACAAGGAGGAAGCAAAGGCGAGGGACGAGAAGGCAGACAAGACTGACTGAGGCCAATCGACGAATAGACGCCCCACGTGACTGAAGCGGAGCGGTTCAGGGCCAGCGGCGCCGAAGTCGTCAAGGAGCCTACCGACCAGCCGTACGGCGTTCGCGACTGCGCCTTTCGCGATCCCGCAGGCAACATGCTCTACATCCAAGAACTGAGCTAAAGCGCCGTGCGATCGCGTCGGCGAAGGTGAACCAGAAGTACTGCTCGAAGC
>JBBDMW010000073.1:23011-46230 GCA_040878005.1 Dehalococcoidia bacterium | reverse complement strand
CGTGATTCCTGACGCCGACGATGTGTGCCTTCGGATGAGAGTGGGAGTCTCTCCTAGGGCATTGGACAGAACTTACGTTCTTTTATTAACTATGGGGCTTGTTCTGAGGGTTGTCAAGGGGTGAGTGGCGGGGGGGGGCTCCTTCACTTGTCTGTTTGCACCAGTAAACGCCGCCTACCCAACCAAAGCAGGCCATGAATCGAGCCATTCTTCCACGTCATGAACAGATACTTGTTGAACTGTTGAAAGGTCGACTTTATACCGGGTCTCCGATACTCCCGCCGGTTCGGGCAATTGAAAATGCGGAGCATTCTCCGCGCGGAACCATGACAAGGATTCGGCCGCAGCGTCCGCATCGTACATTGGTCCTATTTCTGTCTGGTGCTCCATGCCGGTCCTGCGGATCGCAATCTCAAGCTTCATGTAGTGTCCAGTCTGAATCAAGGCGTTCTTTGCATCTTGAATTAAATCTCTCAGGCTTAGTCCATTGTCATCCTCCCGTAGCATCAACGAAGCGACCATCAGTTCGTCAGTGCGCGAGGGGAAGATCTGCCGATGAGAGAAGTTGTGGATCCTCTGTTGGGATGTCGTGGTCTTGATCTCCACTCTCCTTCCCGCTGATGAGAAATCGAAAAGCCTTGTAACCTCCTGGTGCCAAAATGGCGCCCAAAACTGGAATCCTCTGACTTGGCTCATCGTGAACAGTTCGCCCCATAGACCTTGGCGTGCAGTGGTCAAATCGCGATCTCGAGGCAGTTCAAATAGCCCAACCATCGTCTTGAAAAACTGAGCTAATAGGTTGCCATCTATCATGGCAGCGTCAGTAATCGTGATCAAAAATGCTTCTACTAAGGAGAGAAAGCTGTTTATGTCATCTTCATCACTTGACTCGCATGACAGCATATCGAGCATATTTTGCCTGGTCGGCTGGCCTACTATTGCAACGTCAAATTTTTCATGGGGCAGAAATGCTATTTTTGTGGACCTCATAGGAGTCAACGATCTGCCGACCGATAAGACGAAAAGACAAGGTCGATTTTCATAATTAATGCCGAGTAACACATCTTCTCGATTAATCAGCGGTAACGCTGTATATGCCTGACCAGAAGGAGTGTTTTTCAACTCGTTGAATGATTTTAATACGTTCAACGATGCTCCATTCGGACCACAAATTCCAGATCCAAATTGGGCGCGTTACTTGGCATATACAGAGCAAGAACATGGGTTTTGACTGAAGTTGGCAACTCAGGGTCTTCCAAGCGAATCAAATGGACTTGCAGTTGGGGTTGACCATCGTGGATCTGTTCATCCCCTGGATAGAAGTCTGGGTGAGAAGAAGGCCGGTGGGTATCATGACCCTGCATTGGGTTTATGCCGCCGGAGGTTTTACTTTTGGTTCGTTTCCTAAACCCACCTTCATCTGCAGCCATCAGTAGCACATCGATCGTTTCCAATCTCTTCTCGAGTAGAAGACGCGCCAAGTACTCAATCTGATAGCTGTTCTCCCAATCCGTACCCTCGGTCTGCAGCGGAGCAAGTAGTTCACTTATGACATTGTCTACTGGGCAACTAGCTATTACTCGGTGCTCCACATGTCCATATCTTTTTGGTGATGGCGGGTACTCTCGGAAGAACCCATTAATTGCTCTAACGTTCTTCTCTGCAATCAGCGGGTCGTTCTCAACCGGCCGCCGTTGTATTTCCCATCCACTCGCCTTAAACTGCCTGAAGTTCGCAACACTCTGGCGAGTGGGGCGAATACCTAGGTTTTGCATATCTAGTCTAAGCATCCGTGGCCATTCTCTAATGGAAAGACCTTGTCGCCGATTGCGAGTTAACGAGTCCCAAAAATCATCTTCACTACGCAGCAATTCTGTGTAGTCGTCCCTCAATTGCGGAGTGAGGAAAATTCTGCACACGTCCAAATATGGACGTTTGTAGCCAAACCACCTAGCTCTCTGTTCCATCGTGTCCGCATTGGTATCTCTCTGGGCACGGCGAGTGATGTAGGTGACAGCAAGCCCGGGGATGGTGACTCCGCGACCAAGCATGTTGCCACCGATAAGAACGTTGTTTTTCAACCGGAACGGCGTGCCTACAGGATCCCGACCAAGCTGCAGGCTATTCACCATCCATATCTCAAGGCGGGACTCGTCTGCTACACGAGATCGTATTTCGTCCCATGAAGGCGGGTTGGAAACAGTAGCGGAAATATCGTCGTAGGCTTCTCTGAAGAGCGCAAACAGGTCTCCGGCTGCTGGATCAGTTTCTTGCAGCGCAAGTGTTTCGCGCCACAAACCGACGAGGTTCTGAACGGCACTTTTAAGTGTCTCATGATCAGCCCGCAGGTTGCTATTGTGAATAAGCATCGAATGCCAGTCGAGGTCGCCGCGTACCTTGCGAACAGCAGCTCCTACAAGGAAGGCGGCAAGCGCCTGCCGGAGACCGCATTGGATGGACCCCGCAAGGGCATTGTCGGCTTCGGTAACTGGAACATCCCGCACATACCGACCGCGGTCGACACCGAAGAAGGTAGAGCCGCCACAGTAATCTTCACCAGGTTGAACCAACTCACCAAAATCTGGAGAAAGCCCATCGATTCCGGAGATCAGGAGGTTAGCCTGCGGAGTTGCTGTGTAGGCAATATATGCATGATGCTGAAAAACGTTCTTTAACTGAAGAACGCTGTCATATACCGCTGAACGCCGGCCCCGCCTAAACTGTGTGTTCAGCGAAGCCTCATCTCCCTCATCATCAATGATAAGTGCCGGAAAGTTCCTCAGTTCGGGTGTATCTAACACTTGTCGGGCTTCATCAATGCGTTGACGATTCTTGAGGACGACAATCAGGGCATGCCCGCCCCCGAGCAACACATTCTCAACTACCTCTGACTCATCAGGTCTAGGGTTTTTGAAAGGAGTCAGACTTGGGCGCTGGACAGTCCCGAGGTCGCTACAAAGACGCGTGTAATTCTGTTGAAGCAGCGGGTTCTTCGTGCCCGCCAAGACGACCATGATCCTATATCCATTGTCCAAACCAAGAGCAATTAGGGTGGTGTATGACAGGGTCTTGCCGCTCTGCACCTTCCCAAGTGCGAGGCCAGTGACCTGCTTAGGTGAGCCAGCGGGGTTTGGGCACTGTGAGAGAATGTCGACCGCTGTGTATTTAACTTGATCCCATTCATCTTGTGGGATCTCTCCAATTTTTTTCGACGCTAGGTTGCTAATTTCTTCACCATCAACTGCAACTATCCACTTGTTAGCATCCTGGTCCAGAGCCGGGCTTAATCCCATGGAATCAAACACCATTCACCTCCTGTATCTCCGCAGCTCTTCTCAAAACTTTGTTCATATAGACCCGAAAGTCGCTAGGGGACACTAATCCGTTTTGCGATGTTTGCCTCGCCATTTTCTCAGCAAGCGCTAATGCAATGACTACTTTTTGCAGCAGTTCCAAAGAATCCTTTCTTCCCAAATATGGCCTAAAGAAAGGGTGCGCTAAATTGAGAAACAAATCAATAATGTTATCTTGTGGGTAGTTGACCTGCATCCAATGTGCGTCGCTTAGTTGATCTTGCCAATGTAGCCTGAATATCCACTCCTCAGCGCCAATGTCCAATACATACTGCACAGGGCCGATACTAGCGCCTTTGAGCAATTCAGAATCAGCACGCTCTTGTGCGTCGGATTTTGGAGGATCAGGAAACCGTAATTCCTCAGCGATCGCAGCACTGAACCTCTTATCTTTGAAGACAGATTGAGAGGGTTCAGAAGTCAGTATTAAATCTGACTCTGATAGCTTATGGGTCTTCTCTCGATGTCCCTCTGCCTTATCCATGTAGTCTCGGCATATGGACTTTAGGCGGTCAACAAACGCGTCCTCTAAGCCTCCTGACCAGTCGAAGGCGTCCTTCGCTTGCGTTACAGGCCAATCGTCAAGGTGCAACTCCCCTATGAGTCGCTGAGAACGGAAAGTGTTCCCTTGGCCGAAGACCTCGGCTGGCTTGAATCCCTCGCCTGGGCCACCTACAACGACCCTGCCTCTACGAAGTAAGACAAACCCTGCATCCCTCTGATTTCCGGGAGTTCTGAGACCAATCCAGCCCACGACTGGTAACGTTTCGTCCATCCAATCAACGTTAAAGTTGATGTCCTTGCGCCAAACGTTCGTGATTCCACCGTCGAGGGTCTCGGTGAGAATAGAAGGTTCCGCATATGACACCGGTGCAGCATTCCAGAGGATTTCCACTTCTCCTGAACGCAAATCTTCCCGATACATACTCCCAAGTTGCTCTCGAATACGACCAGGAGTACGTCCACGAATTGGCTTATACAGCCCCTCGATAGTAATCGCTGTGAAGTGATCCGCTGCGTCTGCTTCCTTTACCTCAACCCTTATGTTCTCCGACTGCCTGTCGATCAAGTCGGGTATATGAATTCTTGCCATCAACTCTCGTTGAGAGCCAAGCTTAGTCGTTCGTATAGTCCACGTAGAGCCAAACCAGCATGCGGCTGTCTTAAGGCCCATGCCGTACTCGCACCGTCCAGACCGCACCGGTGGGGGACTGTCCAGCACTATGGCTCGAGTTAGTTCATCCAATTCCATTCCATTAGCGTTATCAATAATCTCTAATAAGTTGCGGTCACTATCGTATGAAATTTCTATACGCAAGCAGTTGCTTAATTCCTCAGATTTGAAGGCAGTCTGCAAGGCCTCGCGATGGTTATAATAACTCTGCGTCGAATTATCGACAAATTCAGCCATTGCATACCATGGCCTATAACTTAATCGTCGATATGTAGCATATACACTTACAGCAGGCCGAATACTGATCATAGGTGAGTTGTTTAATATCGCCATGGATTTTCCTTAAAGAGTGCTGCCTATGTGTTCAACATCAATGATGCGTGGCTACGGGCCTTTTAATGCTTGAGCGTTGAGAGGTTACAGGGGAACGCCCAACTAGTGCCTCTGCCACTTTCTCAGCAACCTTCACATTAATTGCATTTCCAAGGGCCTGGTAAACCTTGGTATCGGTCGTCGGCAAATACATCAGGCTGCCCATACTCTGCAAGTGCTTACACTCTTTAGGTGTCATGTAACGGCCTTCCCAAGTGATGATGGGGACCTGTGTGGCTGTCATGGCCACCAATGACGGCGCGGTAGTAGCCCGTTTAACACGCACGCCAGATGCGCGAAGTTGAATGACATAATGATCTAATCTTCGGATTTTTTCTCCTTGACAGTTCCATTCCAATTTTTGAAAGCTTGATGGAAATCCCTTGATCTTTGGAATCCAATGATCTATCCACTTACGATGCTTGAAATAAAACTCTCGGTTTTTCTCGATAAAACGAATTTTCCAAGCTGGAAATTTAGGTTGTTCAGTCCGCGCATGAGATGGCAGCAACTTTAATAATTCCTGCCGGCTAGTCGCCATTGCAAGGGCCGCACCGTGTGAACCGGCATAAACACGCAGGTCCTTAGTTGACATTGAATGGGGTGTTTTATCCTCGTAGGGATAGGTGGCGCCGAATTCCATCGACCACAAAGGGTGAGGTATAGGTTCATCATCTGGAACCGTGTTCAAAAATTCCTGCCATACAGTAAGACACTCTCTGACCCGACTGGTAAGCTTTCGCGCTTCGGGAGGATTTCTTTCGAGGATGGACTTAATGCTGATCTGTTCTCCTTCAGAAATCGGCTCAGGCCAAGAAAAATTCTTCAGCGGGAGTTGGCTACCCACGATGTAGATGCGTTCACGAATCTGAGGAATACCAAAATGATGCGGCGATAACTTCTTCAGTCTGACGTCATAGCCTAACGTGTTGAGAAGCGACTGGATGCGCTTCCAACTCTTCCCAGAATCATGACGCTCTAGGTTCGGCACGTTTTCAAGCATTACGTATCGTGGCCTGCGGTATTCGATGATTCGGAGTATGTCCTGATACAACCGACCGAGTTCAGGGTTACCAAATCCATCTTGGCTGCCGGCCTTAGAAAACGGTTGACACGGGAACCCAGCGCACAAGATGTCATGCTCAGGGACATCCTTCTCATCGACCTCACGTATATCCCCGGCCGGCCGCATCGAAAAGTTCCGTTCGTAAACGTTTCGGAGTTCCTCATCCATCTCTGAGGCGAAGACACATGAATGCCCCAACTCTCTCAGAGCAAGATGGAAGCCCCCGAGTCCAGCAAATAAGTCTATAAACCGCATACTCGTTTGTAGCTCGATTCCGCGAAGGGTGACAAATTGGCGAACATGGTCAGGGAAATATGAAGCTCGCGATATGGTGGTGATCAACCAAGTTGGATACGGAAACTATGAACGGCCCGTTTGGAATCGCAATTCACGGCCCACACCGCAGCGATATTCTATTCCATCGTGCGGTCAAACCGTTGGGCGATGCGTCCTATCAATCATGCGTGCTGGGCCAGTATTATGGTTAGCCTCGGACACTTTACGACACTGAACGGGAACAGCGAAAGTCGAGTAGCGGCTTCCCGCCTGTCCGGGAAGGACAGAGGGGCGCGGGAAGGACTGTTGGGCGAGCGGGTCGTGGTGGTTTGAGTGGGGCGCCAGGACCCCACAGCACCAGGTCTCTCCGCTCCGGTCGAGACGACATTGCGGTGTGTGTTTAGCTGATAGTTGCGATGGATCGCCAAAACCCCACAGCACCAGGTCTCTCGTTTGTACTTGCCTTCGGCTCGACCCGCTGTCGCGGGTGCCCCGACTCTTCGAGGCTCCGGTTTTTACTTGCTCCGCTTCGGACAATGTGGCGGCTCGGGGTTCGGTCGAGACAAAAATAGGTCGAGACGACATTGTGGTGGTGGGTTCGCTGGTGGTTTGGGTGGGTGATTGGTGGTTTGGATGCGCGAGGAGAGATCCTTCGCTTTGCTCAGGATGACATTGCGCCGGTGGTTGGCCGGCGGTTGGGGAGGGACGCCAGGTCTCTCGTTTGTACTTGCTTCGCTCGACCCGCTATCGTGGGTACCCCGACTCTTCGAGGCTCCGGTCTTTACTTGCTCCGCTTCGGACAATGTGGCGGCTCGGATGACGGACGCACCTTGTGCGTCCCAATGTGGGGTTGGTGGTTGGCGGTTGGCGGTGTGGCCGCCGCTGGCGGCCATGTGCCCCGCACCCGACCGGGTCTCTCCACTCCGGTCGAGACGACATTGCGGTGGGTGTTTCGCCGGTGGTTAATGAGGATCCTGGAAGCAGGTAGAGGCGGCCGCCTCCTACCTGTCCTGGACTGAGCCGTCGAAGCCTATGGGGGTGTCCAGGACCTTGTCCTGCACTGGGTGCTTGAGTGCCTCATCGTTCAGGGTGATGCCGAGGCCCGGTCCTTCTGGTACGTGGAGGTATCCCGATTCAAGCTTTAGCGGGTTCACGAGGAGGTCGCTCTTCGGCGGCTCTGACTCGCCGGTGTACTCCTGGAGCGCGAAGTTCGGTATGCAGGCGTCAAGCTGCACGCAGGCGGCGGTGCTGACGGGGCTGAGCGGGTTGTGAGGCACAACCTTCACGTGGTACGACTCCGCCATGGCCGCCACCTTCTTGCAGCCCGAGAGGCCGCCGCACAGGCACAGGTCAGGCCGCACATAGGCGCATGCCTTAGCCTCCAGCAGCTGCTGGTACTCGAATATCGTCGTGAACCTCTCGCCGGTTGCGATCGGTATGTTGCAGCGCTCCTGCACATCGCCCATGATCGCCGGGCTGTCCGGCAGCATCGGGTCCTCGTAGAAGAACGGGTTGAACTGCTCAAGCCGCCTGCCCAGCCATATGGACTCGGCCGGGTTCATCTGCCGGTGTATCTCGACGCATATGTCCACCGAGTTCCCAACAGCCTCCCGCACAGCGCCCACCCGCTGCACAGCCTCGTCCGCCCACTCCGAGTACGACTTGTGCAGGTAGTAGTCCTTGGGGAATGGTGTGAAGCGCACTGCGGTGAAGCCGGCCTTCGCGGCCCGGGCTGCGTCCTCGGCCAGCTCGTCCATGGTCGCCCCGCCCACGTGCATGTAGCAGCGCACTTTGTCGCGGGTCTTGCCGCCCATCAGGTCATAGATTGGCACGTCCAGCCGCTTGCCCTTGATGTCCCAGAGCGCGATGTCTATTGCGGAGAGCGCACCCTGCACGACCGAGCCCATGAAGTGGGAGCTGCGGTACAGCCACTGGTAGTGGTGCTCGATTTTCGACGGGTCCTTGCCGAGCAGGTACGGCTCCATGGTGTGGATCATGGTCTGGGTTGGCCGCTGCCAGCCGTGCACGCCGCCCTCGCCGATGCCCACGGTGCCGTCTTCGCAGTAGATGCGCAGCAGCAGCCAGCGGTCCCAAAGGATGGTCTCGATCTTCTCGATGCGGGTGGGCTTCATGTTGCGGATACTCCCTGTCACAGTACGGCGGGGCTCACGATGCGCTGAGCGGCGCACAGACGGTAGTGCGGCGGGGCGAACACTGCAAGCCCGTTGAGTGGTCCCGCACGAATGAGGCGTCCCTTCTGCCTGCCGGTCACACGCGTGGCATTTTCAACCGGCCCCGCGGGCTATACACTGCCGCCGCCGGGCAGCCTCAACACGTTCCAGGGCTGACCGGAGCATCCAACCCGGACCTGAGAGCCATGTCACCACAGCGAATCAAAGAGATATCAGTCACCCCGATCCCGGCCCACTACCGCAAGGAGCTGGGCAAGAACGCGTATGCCGACAACCGCGGCACGCAGTGGCTGGAGTGGGTCGTCCGGGCACGCACTGACCAGGGAGTTGAAGGCATCACGCTGGCAAGCCGCTTCATGCGTGAGAGCAGTGTCCAATCCCTGCTGGATACCCTGCGGGAAGTGTTCATGGGCCGACCGGTCGACGATCTCCTGAATATCTCAGGCGGCCGCGTCACCGGCCCCGGCGCTCCAGTGGCCAGGGCGTTCGAACAGCACGGCTGGATGAGCATCCTGGCGTACGACCTTGTTGGCAGGGTGAACGGCGTCTCATGCGTGGATCTGCTGGGTGGGCGGGTGCGCGATTCCGTGCCGGCGTATGACACCACCCTTTATTTTCAAGACTTTCTTGATCCTGAGAAGGGACCGGTGAAGGCAGCGGAAGAGGCCGCAGAGGCCCGGCGGGCCGGATACCGGCAGGCCAAGATCAAGGTGGGCCGCGGCGGCCGCTGGATGCTTCCGGAGGCAGGGATGCGGCGTGACGTGGATGTGGTGCTGGCGATTCGAGAGGCCGTCGGTCCCGACTTCACGCTGATGGTGGACGGCAACTTTGGCTATGACGGCCACCTGGACCTGCTGGACGATTTCATACGGGAGACCGTGCCCGCCGGCATCTTCTGGCTGGAGGAGATGATCACCCACGACCTTGACGGCTACCGCGCCATCCGCGAGATGCAGGCCAGGCACGGCTCGAAGGCCCTGCTGACGTGCGGCGAAGTGGACAGGACGCCCATCAGCACCACGTTCCGGTACCTGATCGAGGACGGCCTGATCGACGGCTACCAGCCTGACATCGTGGCCCAGGGTTTCTCTACCTGGCAACGGATTGAACGTGAGTTGGCGGGCGCCGGCGTAAGGTCCATTCCTCACAACTTCGGCAACGGCTGCTTTGGGACCTACGCCAGCCTGGCGTTCGGCGCCGCATCAGAGACGTTTGCGTCAATCGAGGACGAACGCTGTGTACCCCACGTGTTCACCCCGGCGCACCGCTTCGAGAACGGGTCATACGTAGTGGGAGATGCACCCGGCCTGGGCGTCGAGATCGATGAAGAGAAGTTTCAAAGCAAGTACGCAGCCAACGAGTTCAAGGTGACCGGGTAGCCTCCAATGCCACACGAACACCGCATATCTGAAATTCGCATCGCCCCGGTTGAGACCACGTTCGGCCGCATCGTGGGGCGCAACTCCAAAAGCGAGAACTACGGGCTGAACCAGCGCGAGTGGCTTGTGCATGTGAGCACAGACAGCGGCCTGACCGGCGTGACCAATGCACGCCCTTCCATGAACAGGGCGCCACTGTCTGCGCTTTATGAGTCGCTCAAGCTGCTCATAGGGCGGGATGTGTTCGAGTTCTACCGCCTGTCTAACGGCCGGGTCACCGGCGTCAACCCGCGATGGCAGGAGTACCTGCGGCTGCACGGCTTCGTCGACTTCGCATTATTTGATCTCATGGGCAAGGCGCTGGGCGTCCCCGCGCACCGCCTGCTGGGCGACCGGGTGAGGGACAGGATTGATGCCTACGACTCCAGCCTGTACTTCCAGGACCTGGTCCACCCCGAGCTTGGCGCGGGCGCAGTGGCTCAAGAGGCGAAGGAAGCGGTCGAGCGCGGGTGGCGTGCCGTGAAGCTGAAGCTGGGCAGGCCCGGCAAGTGGTTTGAGCCGAACGCAGGCACGTCACGCGACATTGATGTGGTCAACGCTGTGCGGGAAGCCGTTGGCCCTGAGGTGCGCATCCTCGTGGACGCCAACAACGGCTACGACGGTAGGCTTCCCCTCCTGGAACGCTTTGTGCGGGAGACTGCGCAGGCCAATGTGTTCTGGATGGAGGAGATGATCACCGAGAACGTTGAGGGCTATCGGCAATTGCGGGACTGGCGGGACCGCTATTCGCCGGGCGCCATGCTCGTGGATGGCGAGAGTGATGAGGGCCGCAACACCATTTACTGGCAACTCATGGAAGAGGGACTGCTGGACGCCATCCAGCCGGACATGCTCCACCTGGGGTTCTGGCCGTATCACATCCTGGCTCGGGACATTGAAGACTCCGGCTACGCAACGAAGATAGCGCCGCACAACTTCAACGCTGCGGCCATTGGCCTGCGTGGCGTAATCCAGTTCGGAGCGGTCACTGAGCGGTTCGTGATTGCCGAGGACTCTACGCTGAAATTCGACCTGTACCGGGAAGACGGCTATGAGTTCACGAACGGCGCATACTCTGTGCCGGATGCACCGGGGCTGGCAATTGACATCGACATGGACCTGTATCGTCGTCGCCACTCCCGGGATGAAACAGTCATACGAAACTGACGGACGCCGCCAATCGATCATCGCCTTTACCAGGTGAAATCAACAAGGAGCCTCGAATGAAAATTCTCGTCACCGGAATCACTGGCCGTGTGGGCGCCAATGTTGCACGCCATTTCCTTGAGAACGGTCATGAAGTGCGCGGGCTGGTATGGGAGGGCGACCGGCAATCAGAGAAACTTGAGGCCATTGGCGCGGAGATAGTGGAGGGCGACCTCGCGTCATCAGCGGACGTGAACGCAGCCGCGGCGGGACGGGAAGTGATTCTTCACCTCGGCGCAGCCTTCCAGGCAGGCGGGCCATTCACGTCCGAGCAGTACTTCGACACCAATGTGAAGGGCACCTTCAATGTGCTCGAGGCGGCGGCGGGCCTTGGCGACCAACTCAGGCACCTGATATTCACGAGCACAGACGCCACCCTCTCAAAGTACCCGCCGGAAGGAATGGACCGCCCAGTCGCCGAGGACACGGTGCCGCAGGGCACAACCGACTGGTACGGCTACTCCAAGATCCTTGGTGAACACCTGGTGGACCGCTACGTCCGCCACCACGGCCTGAGGGCCACCGTAGTGCGCTTCCCAATGGTGTGGGGCGCAGGCGAGGTACTGACCTACCCGCAGTTCCGCCTGGCTTTCTTCCTGAACCGGTACAAGAACGCCACGGACGAGGCCGGCAAGGAAGCGTACCGGCAACTCAAGGCCCTGGAGGCCGATGGCGACCGGCTGATAATCGCATGCGACAAGAACGGCAGGCCGTGGAAGAAGCACTGCATTGAGGTGCGGGACATAGTGCACGCCTATGACAGGGCGGCCGGCAATGAGAACACCTACGGCAAGACGTACCAGCTGGGCGGTCCCGCCCCGTTTACGTGGGATGACGTGGTGCCGGTGCTGGCGAAGCACCTGGACCTGCCTGTGTCACGCATGAACCTGCCGGGCACGCCCACATATTACGAGTTCGACCTGAGCGCCGCGAAGCGAGACTTCGGCTACGACCCGCAGGTGGGAATGCAGGAGATGATCGAGGAAGCAGCCCGGTTCCGGAACGAGGGCGGCGGAAGGATCATCCCAACCCACGTGCTCGCCTGACGCGTGAAGGCGGGAGTTTCCGAGTTGGTCAGAGGGCTGCCGAGCATCACGTTGCAACGCGGAACAGGTTGTAGATCTGGAGGAAGAGCTTCCAGGACTCCCTCACGTATGCGAGCGGGCTGACCGGCGTGGGGTCCACGTGCTGGAAGAACTCGAACTCCGTGTAGTACACATCGTGATCCCGGCGTTCCAGAGCGTCATACATTCGGCGGGACTCCTCTGAAGGCACCAGGTTGTCATCCTGGTCGTGCATCACCAGCACTTTGGCCTCCAGGCCGCCCAGGTGATTAACTGGCGATGTGTACTCCAGTTCCTGCACGAAGTCCGGCGGCAACTGGTCCATAAGGGCATACGTCTCTTCGAGCGGCACTCCCTCCATGAGCCGGTACACGGCCATGCCCTCCGTTGACAGGCTTTCTCTCGCAGCCTCGTCGCCCCCGAGCGCCTGCAGCACCCTGTCCTGCTCCTGCTCGTCATCAAGGGACTCGATGAGCTGGATCTCAAACACCTCCCTGCTGAGGCTGTCCACCTCCCAGGGCTCCGTCTCGCCATTGTAGAAGCGGGTCCCGCTGGCTATGGAGCGTGTCAGGTCAGTGGCGTCAAAGTACGGAGTGAAGGCGTACACGTAGTTCACGTCATCCCTGATCTCTTCAAGGGACGCCGATACCAACACAAAGGACGCACCCACGCAGAACCCGCCCATTCCCACGCGGTCACCGTCCACAAAGGGCTGCTCCCGCAGATAGTCGAAGGCAGTGGCGAGGTTGTGCACATCGTCTGTATCGACCCGCTTGTCCAGCATCTGCGGCGACCAGTAGAACATGTTGACCAGGCCAGCCCGAGCCAGGGCGTCACCAAGGTTGAGAACGCGCTGGTCGTCAGGCCCGGCCGGCGCAACGCCAAGGAATACGAGCACGGCCGGGTAGGGACCGTCGCCGGGCGGGCGGTATATGTCCGCACTGCCCATGCCCTCAGCCAACGGGAACTCCACCCGCTCGCGGATTGGCGCCTGTGTAAACCATTCCTGCGGGTTTACGGGGAGTGCGCCCAGCACCTGGGTGACGAAGAGCATGGACTTCACGCCGGTACGGCCCTGCGGGGTGACAGCCAGGAGCAGCACGGCGAAAGCAAACAGGGCGAGAAAACCGAGGCATATGCTGCGCCGGGGCCTGCTTCTCACAAACTGTAAAAAGGAGCTTCTCATCAAACACCGCGCTCTGCTTCTGATTCGTGTACGAGCCGGTGTAGAGCAGGCGTCCAAGGCCACGCCCGCGGTTCGGGGTGTTCGCCCAACCTTTAGAGTAACGTCGCCGCAGACGGTTCGGGAGGCTGGGCTGTTTGCAACGGTGCTGGCGTACTGTCCGCCGTCGGCCTACGGGATTTTAATCACGCCGAATTTGTCCAAAACCAGGTTGGGCTCCAGGCCCCTGGAAGCCACGAACTCCATGTAGGCCTCGTAAGCCCCGTCGAAGACGTTGTCCTGCCGGCAGTCATCCACCACTATGATCGCGCCGCTGGCGGCCCGCTCGTACACCTTCTCGAGGGCTGACATTACCGGGCGATAGAGGTCTACGTCTACCAGGCAGAACGAGATGTCATCTATCGCCTTGAAGTCGAACTGGTTGACATCGGCCTGGATTGCGGCAACGCGTGAGATGCCGTTGGTGCGCATGGTCTGTTTGAACCACTTCAGCCCATTATCGGTGAAGGTGGTGTACCGCCTCTTTGGCTTGCCCCGGTACGTTGTTTCGTACTGCACGTCCTCTGGCGTAAATCCGCCGAAGGTGTCTATGCAGATGTACTGGCGGCTGTCTTCCAGGCTGTCCAGGTGGCGGTTGAGGAATACCGTGGTCTGCCCATATGCGCAGCCGACCTCCAGTATTGGGCCGGGCATCCCCTTTGTGTCCGTGAGGCACTGGCACAGGAAAAAGAGCCTCTCCGGCGAGAACATGTAGGTGTACCGATGGACGAAGAGCTTCTGGAGCGGCGTGTAATACGCCGCCGATTTTACGGCCTTGTAGCCGGTTCTCTTCACCGCAGAGCGCCACGTCATTGTTGATCCTTTCAGGAACGGCGCACGCCAACAACAGCTCCACGCGAGTGCTGTACGTCAGGGTGTTCCAGGCAGGGGAGGCCGATGAAGATGTCGTTACCATTCAACAGCTCAGGATGGCAGTACGAGACGCCGTTGGATGCGGCATCCATGCCCCGTCGATTCCCACGGCTACACTTGATGTACCCCATTGGCCGAGCCGCGACGTACCGCAGGTTAGTAAATGTTTAGTTACAAAAAATATGCCTGGCGAAGCTGAAACGTTGGCGCACACCGCAGCGTTGCCGAGGGGCTGCGGCGGACCCACGCATTTTATTGAATTGGCGTACCAGCTTAGGGCCGCAGCCTGCCCATTGCCACGTACACCGACACGGCCATGCCAACCAGGCCGAATATGTTTGAGAGCGCGCCAGGGTTGAGTTGGGGCACCGATAGTAAAATCGCTACTGAGGTAATGTAGGCGACGAATGCCAATACTCCGGCGATATACCGGAGTTTCTTGTCTACCTTGTAGCGGCCACCCCTCCTCACTGCCTCACCGACGACGTATCCAACGCCGACCTGCCCAAGAACAATTCCTATGATGTATCCGAATGGAATCGTGAAGAGGAGCGCCAGGTAGGCGACGAACAAGGCGCCCATGACAAGAGCGGCCAGAAGCCCAGCCCCCACTGCGCGGCCCAGGTCTGGGGCAGATACATCAAGCATGGGGCTGCGCCCTATGCGGGCGCAGAGGGGGCATCTCGCCCCCACTGGTGACTGCACCATGCACCGCGGGCAGATCAGAGCGCTGCACCTGCCGCATCTCAGGTTTGTCTGGATCGAGGGGTGGCGCAGGCAGTAGTTGGTGTCAGCTTCGTAGGTCAATGGTTCAATGTCCGCTCAGGGTTTTCAGCGCCCCGGTAAATCCACTCCGCCCTGGAACTTGTGTCGCGATCAAAGACCAGCCGGTTCCATATCAGCCTTGAAGTGGACATGGGACGCTCACCGCGCACCCGTAACGTGGACCGGTTGGAAGTGACGCGCTTTATGGCTGTCATGAACACGAACGCAACACAGAATATCGTCACCTCGATCCGCATGTTGAGCAGCAAGCTCCACACTGGCAGCAGCAGGGCGGCAAGGCCCCACCACATGGCGCTGTCTTTTCGCCTGGTGGCAAGCCAGCCTACGGCCGCAACCACGCCGTACATGAGAACCAACTGGTAATTCAGTGCGGCCAGCACACCGAGCACCATTGCCATGCCCCGCCCGCCGTTGAACTTCAGCCATACGGGCCAGTTGTGGCCCACTATGGCTGCGAACCCGGCGGCCACTTCGATCTCCACGCCAAGGTCTAGCACCCTGTGCGATGCCAGCGCCACGGGCAGCATGCCCTTTATCAAGATGTCGAAAAGGATGAGTGGGGGTATCCACTTCTTTCCGGCGTGCACGGCGAAATTCGAGATGCCAACGTTGCCGCTGCCGTACCTGCGGAGGTCAACGCCCTTCACTAGCTTCGCCACGTAATACGTGGCCGGGAGGGCGCCCAGCAGGTATGCGCCGATTATGAGCAGAGCAGATGCGAGTACGTCCATTGAGATCATCAGAGCGGGCGGCCGGGGACAAAGCCCACGTTATCGCCATGCATTGAGCGGGCACGTTCGAGCAGAAGTCGCGCGGTTTCTCGCGGCGGGCCGCTTGTGCCGGGGGTAACCTCGTTCTCATTTCCGAAGTTGTGGAAATCGCTCCCGCCGCACTCCACGAGGTTGTACTTCGCCGCCATCTGCCGGTACATGCCCTGCTGTTCTGCGCCGTACTTCTCCGCGTACACCTCGATGCCAGCCAGGCCCGCCTCCGCCAGCTTCGCCACCACGTTCTTTACGTCCTTCACCGTACGCGGGTGCGCCACCGCACCGATCCCGCCCGACCTGTGGACAAGCTCAAGCGCTTGCACGGGCGTGAACTTTGGGCGCGGCACACGGGCTGCGCCGCCACTGCCGAGGTAGCGGTCGAATGCTTCAGGCACGTTTGCCACGTGACCTTCTTCCACCATGGCGCGGGCGATGTGCGGCCTGCCCACTGCGCCGCCAGCCAGCTCACGCACCCTGTCCCACGACACCGGAACGCCCAGGGCGGCCAGTTTCTGCACCGTCTGCCGGGCGGACTCAACCCTTTGCTCCCGGAACCGGCTGAGCGACTCCTGGAGGACGCTGCTCCGGTAGTCGATGAAATAGCCCAGCAGGTGAACCTCGGATTCGCCTTCTTCGGAGCCGAACTCTATGCCGGGAATTATGGTCAACTGCGGATGCTGCCCGGCTGCGGCCATCGCCTCATCCAGCCCCTCAGTGGAGTCGTGGTCGGTGACAGCTATGATCCGCAGCGAGGTGGCGGCAATTCGCTCGATCAACTGCGTCGGCGACAGCGTGCCGTCCGATGCGGTGGTGTGCAGGTGCAGGTCCACCTCCACCGGCCAGGGCGGCCTGAATGGCGGCGATGCAGGGTCATACCGGCCGGTATTGTCGTTGCTCAAATGGTCCACTCCCTGTCCACCCGCGTTATGGAGCGCGCCCTGCGGGTGGCGTCATCAACATCTATGAGGACGGAGTTGAAGCGCATTGGCCCCTTGTCCACGACCCTTAGCCTGCGCGGCATATTTGTCAGGAATCTCGACAGGGAGTCTTCCACTTCAAAGCCGATAATGGATTCCACAGCGCCCACCATACCCAGATCGCTCACGTATGCGGTGCCTCCCGGGAGCACGCGGTTGTCAGCCGTGGCCACGTGCGTGTGCGTGCCCACGACCGCGGCGGCCCGGCCATCAAGGTGCCATGCAAGGGCCATCTTCTCTGACGTGGCCTCTGCATGGAAATCCACGATGATGGGCTTCCCTGCGCCCCAGCCGCTCGCCAACAGCTCATCGACAACTGAAAAGGGAGAGTCAAACTCTCCTACGAACACGCGGCCAATCAGGTTTACGACCGCGACCGGCCCCAGGTCAAGGCTTCCCCTGCCCGGCGCGGCCGGAGGGTAGTTCATGGGGCGCACTACTGGCACCTTGGGATCATCAAGGTATTCGAGGAATTCTCTGCGGTCCCATACGTGGTTGCCTGTCGTGATGACGTCAGCGCCGCCTTCAAGCAGATCGTTCGCCGTCTCAAGGGTGAGGCCGAATCCTGCGGCGATGTTCTCTCCCTGGACGGTGACGAAGTCTATTTCCAGTTCCCGGCGCAGACCAGGCAGCAGCCTGGAGAGGGTTCTCCGGCCGCCTCGCCCCACCACGTCACCAACCATCAGGATACGCAAACGAAACCTCTTAACTCCGGCGGCCGCATTCGACTCTTTGCCCGTGCCTGGGCGCAATGCCGCCGTATGTAAATCATGACACGCGTCTTAAAAAAGACGGCGGAGCAGAAGGCCTCGCCGGCCGTGCCTGCTCCGCCGTCTCTTGACCTGCCTGTGGCAACCCCGCTCCAGAGGTTACCGTGCGAACTCTATGGTACGGGACTCCCTGATCACCACCACCTTGATCTGGCCCGGGTAGGCCAGGGTCTCTTCTATCCGCTTCACAATGTCACGGGCCAGGATGGCTGCCGTGGCATCGTCCACTTCGTCCGGGCTGACCACGACGCGTATCTCGCGACCGGCCTGGATGGCGAAGCACCGCTCAACGCCGTCGAACCCCCTGGCAACGTCCTCCAGCGCCTCAAGGCGCTGGACGTAGTTCTCAACCGTATCGTGGCGTGCGCCCGGCCTGGCTGCGCTGATGGCGTCAGCAGCGGCCACTACGAATGACTCCACGGTGGTCATCTCACGGTCGTGGTGCTCACGGATCGGGACCTGTATGGCTTCACCAACCCCGTACTTGGCCACCACTTCCGCACCGATCTCAGCGTGCGGCCCTTCCACCTCGTGGGTCAGGGCCTTGCCCACGTCATGCAGGAACCCTGCGGTCTTGCAGCGCTGCACGTTTGCGCCTATCTCGCCGGCAATCAGGCCGGCGATGAGCGCCACTTCCACCGAGTGCTGCAGGACGTTCTCACCGAAGCTGTACCGGTACTTCAGCCGGCCCATGAGCTTCACAAGCTCAGGATGCAGCCCCTTGACGTTGGCGTCGAAAAGCGCCTGCTGACCGGCTTTGCGAACAGTCTCGTCAACTTCGCGTCGTGCCTTTTCTACAGTCTCCTCAATACGGGCAGGGTGAATGCGCCCGTCCTGTATCAGGCGTTCCAGGGCAACTCTGGCCACCTGGCGCCTGATTGGATCAAAACACGACACAGTAACCGCCTCAGGCACGTCGTCAATGATCAGGTCGACGCCCGTGGCGGCTTCAATAGCCCTAATGTTCCGTCCTTCACGACCGATGAGACGTCCCTTCATCTCATCATTCGGCAGTGGGATGGTGCTGACGGTGGATTCTGAAACCACCTCAGACGCGACGCGTTGGATTGCGCCCGCGATCACCTCGCGTGCGCGCTCCTCTGCCTCTTCCTGCGCCTGCGCCTCAGCATCGCGATACCGGCGGGCGAGTTCGAATTGGACTTCTTCATTGGCACGGTCCAGGATGATCTGCTTTGCATCCGCCAGCGAAAGCCCCGACACCGTTTCGAGTCTCTCCAACTCCTGCTCTCGCAGGTGGATCAGCTCCTGACGGTCTATGTCCAGGTTTTCTTTTAGCTGGCGAACTTCATTTTCTCGGTGCTCCAGTGATTCTGCACGCTTCTCAAGGTTCTCTTCCCGCGCCTCAAGTCTGCTTTCGAGCCTCTGGAGTTCCTGCCGTTCTTTCCTGAGTCCGGCTTCCGAGTCCGTTCGGATCCGGAGAGCCTCTTCCTTTGCCTCTAGAAGGATTTCCTTGCTTCGAGCTTCGGCACGCCGTATCTGCTGCTCTGCAGCTTCCAGCGATGCCTCTCGCGATCTAGCCGCTAACGCGCCCCGCAGGTAGAAGCCGATTCCACCTGCGAGCACCCCTGCCACCAGGGCCGTGAGGACGGCCGTGAGGATGATGTCCATTCTGGATCCTCCTGAGCCGTCTCTATTCGATTTTCGTGGATTGACGTGAGAAACTTTCTCACCAAATCTCCACACTTTGATGGTACGTATGAGCGGAATTTGGTGTCAAGAAAGGTTAACAACGGGTGTAGGCGCTGTTACTCACCTTGATTATGTCCGCTCATAACAAGAACTGTACCTGCTTAAGAGGTTAATGGAGAGTGCCTTTTGCTGCCAGTGGCTCGCAGGAGGTTGATCCTGGGAGTGCGTGCAGCGGCCTGGTCATGGGCCCACGTTCGTCATTCAGCGTCAACTTGAGGCGTTTAAGAAGCGCTCCAGGTGGAGGCACACCGTCTCAGGGCACTCCTCTTGCGGGAAGTGGCCGGCATTGGCCAACTCTTGAACCTCCGCTCCTGTGAGCGCATCTTTCCAGCGCCCAAGGTCCCGGCGCGAGAAAGCCCGGTCCTTCATTCCCCACATGATGATTGCGGGAATGTCTTTAAGCATGGCCCGCTGAGACCACAGGTCACCCAGCCACGGGGATGAATGCCGGATGCCCCGGATCATCTCCCACTGGCAGGCCCGGTCTTCCCGCCGCCGCAACGGCTCTATGTAATGCCGGTGTATCTCCGGTGTGAGACGACTGCGGGTCCCCATCACATTGGGAATGAACATGCGGGCGGTAAAGTTCAGGCGGTTTTCCAGGAGACGGTAGACAGGGCTGGCGAGGACCCTTGCGACGATGTCGCTTCGCCGGTCCACGTTGGACGGCCAGCACCATGTGTTGAAGATGACCAGCCGTCGAACGTTGTCCGGGTGCCTGACGGCGTAAGACATGCCAAGCGGACCGCCCCAGTCGTGGAGAACAAGGGTCACTCCACGCAGGTCCAGTGTGTTGATCAGGCGCTCAATGTTGTCTGAATGCTCCTGCGGCGGGCAGGCGACAGGCGGTTTGGCAGACAGCCCAAAGCCCAGGTGGTCCATGGCGACGCAGCGATGGGTGCTTGAGAAGTGGCGGATGAGATGCCGGTAGTTGAATGACCACGTTGGGACGCCGTGGATGAAAACGATTGGCTCACCACGTCCCTCGTCCACGTAGCTCATACGTCCGCCGGGAACGTCCAGGTGGCGGGGCTGGAACGGGTACTCTTCCTGGTTGAGCCATGGAGGGGGCTGGAAATGCCCTGATGCCTCGCTGTTCATGCCCTGCTCACTCCTCCTGCATGCCCGCGGCGTTCGATAAGGGACGCACATAACCTGGCGGCGAAACGTTCGCCATCGGTTCACGGTGATTTAAGCATGGCCTGTGTCGATGTGGCCCCTTCGGACCTCCTACGCCTGGAGGGCCACCACACGCGGTCATCCAGTTCGAAGTTGAGCGCAGGGAGCAGGACTGATCGGACTACCAACGTTTCGAGCAGGATGCCGAACGCTACGATGAATCCCAACTGGTTCATAGCGACCAGGGGCAGCACCCCGACGACCGCAAACGTGGCAGCGAGCACGAGACCTGCGGATGTGATCACACCTCCGGTCACTGCGAGGCCTTTGAGCGTCCCGTCCCGTGTGCCCAGAAGCGCAGACTCTTCCCGGACTCGGCTCATGAGGAAAATGTTGTAATCCACGCCGAGCGTCACCAGGAAGACGAAGCTCAGCAACAGAATTGAATCATCGACACCTGCGAAATTGAACACGTGCTCGAAGACCACCACGCTCACCCCCAGCGCCGCGGCGAATGATAAGACCGTCGTTATGGTCATGATCAATGGAGCAACGGCCGCCCGGAGAAGCAGCGTGAGAATGACCAGCACCACCGCCAGGGCGAGCGGAATGACCACCATGCGGTCACGGGCGTTCGCGCGTGCCACGTCCATTTCAGTCGCATCCGGGCCTCCCACCAGCGCATTCGCCCCGGCAATTGAGTGCAGCCCGTCCCGAAGCCGGTCAATGGTGTCGAACGCTCCCTGGCTGCCAGGGCGGGCATCAAGCGTGACGGAGTAGGCGACAAAGCCGCCGTGCTGACCAACACGTTCTACACCCGCAACACCGGGTGTTTCCATAATCGCTGTCTCCACTCGCTCCGCTGAGTTGACGTCAGCCATGACGGTGGCGGGCCTGCCTGCACCTGCCGGGAAGCTGCTGGCGATCAATTTCTGCCCGGCTACAGACTCCGGCTCCTGGCGAAAAGAGTCTTCCTCCGGAAGGTGGGTGTTGAGGCCGGTCACGCCCAACGCGAATACAGCAAGCACAACCAGCGTTCCAACCCACACCGGCCTTGGCCGGTTACTGATCACATTTCCTATCCGAGACCACACTCCACTCGTCTCGCCTGATGCCGTGCCGTAGAGAGGCACGAACGGCCAGAACAACCGCCGGCCGAAGATGAGGAGAACAGCGGGCAACAGGGTCAGCATGGCAAGGAAGGCGCTAAATATCCCGATGGCGCCAATGGGACCGAGGCCGCGTGTGGATGTCAAATCGGCCGCGAGGAGACACATCAGGCCCAGGATCGTGGTGCCTGCCGAGGCAATAATTGCCGGACCGGCCTGCCGGAGTGCGCAGGTCATGGCGTCGTGCTTGTCTTCGTAGCGGCGCAACTCTTCGCGATAACGGGCGATAAGCAGCAGTGCGTAGTCCGTCCCAACACCAAAGACCAACACGGGGAGGATTCCAAGGTTCTGGCCGTTTAGGGTGACTCCAAACTGAGTCGCGATCCCGTATATGGCTCCGGAGGCGGTCTGATGAGCGAAACCTACTACGAGCAGCGGGATTAACCACAGGAACGGGCTCCGGTATATAAACAGCAGCAGCACCGTCACCACCAGTGCGCTTGCCATCAGAAGGGTGCTGTCTATGCCATCGAAGACACTGGCGGCGTCAGCCAGCCCTCCTGCCGGCCCCGTCACTTTGACTATGAGTCCCTCATCTCTGCTGACGTGATCACGGATGTCTGCCACATGGTCCAGGATCAAGTTTTCGTCGTATGAGAGCGGCACCACATAGAAAGCCGTCTCACCGTCTTCAGAGTAGACTGCAGACCCGATGATGATCGAGGGAAACGCCTGGTCCAGATATAGCAGGTCGGTGTCGATCTGTTCCAGGTCCACTGGCGTCAAGCCACCGGGGCGGTGATACACCACCACGGCAGGCAGCGAGTCGCCTCCGGGGAACTGCTCCTCGACCTGGTGCACGCGAAGGGATTCGGCATCCTGAGGCAACCATGCAGACGGGTCATTCTGCTCCAAACCGGACAGCCGCTCAGCGAATGGACTGATAGCCACGGCAAAAATGACCCATGCGATCACCACCAACCACTTCGTACCGCGCCACCCGTAGGTTCCAGCAGATCTTGCGGGAAGGCCTTGTGACTTCCCGTTGTCTGCGGGACCACCCTGAGAATTAGTCATTTTGGAACCTCTCCGCACAGCGATGTAAGCTGACAACACGAACTGGCAAGTATTACGGCGTTCTATATATTACGTAATACCGTAATACTTGGCATATAGAGATAATAGGAGTGTGTGGGAGAGGTGTCAAGCCAAATGCCAAACGTCGACGGCCGCCGCCAAAAGCTACTTGGAGAGCTGATGCAGGCCGGCCGAGAGCACAGCACTGCAACGGTGCTGTTCCACAGTGCTGTGAGCGAAAAGATGGGGCTGGGCGTCACGGATATGAAGACGCTGGATTACCTCGTTCGCCTGGGGCCGCTGACCGCAGGCGAAATCAGCGAGCATGTAGGACTGGCGACTGCCTCGGTGACCGGCCTTATAGACCGGCTGGAACAAAAAGGCTTTGTCCGGCGAGTGCGGGACACCAGGGACAGGCGCAGGGTCATCGTCGAGCCGATTGGCGAACGTGAAAACGAGTTCATCCACCTGTTTCAGTCGTTCGGGGAATCACTCACGGAACTGCTGGTGACGTACAGCGATGAACAACTGGAGACCATAAGTGGTTTCCTCACCCGCTCCGCCGCGATAGCGCGCGAGGAGGCCGTCAAGCTGCGTGAGAGTGGCTGACAGAAGTACCGCCTGGCAGCTTCAAGGCAGAGGGCTTCCCAGGATCTCGCTCTGTCGCAAAGGCCACTGTGTCCAAGGC
>JBBDMW010000073.1:14800-23001 GCA_040878005.1 Dehalococcoidia bacterium | reverse complement strand
CCCCCCCCCCCCCGGCCGTACATCAGAGAATTGCCAGGAGCGGGTCAATCAAGACTGCCGAATAAAAATAAAGGGAGCCACGGAATATTCCGTGGCTCCCTGTTGATTGAGCAAGAACTAGGGAGGGGTCAAGACTCGTCTTCTGAGCTCTCCCCTGACTCCCCTTCGCCTTCGGTTGGCGCCTCTTCTTCTGCCTCTGCGGCCTCGGCCTCTTCCTCTGCCCCCTCCGCAGCCACAGTTGGCTCTTCTGAGACACGTGGCGGCTGGATCCAGGCGACCTGTGCGTCGGTAGCGCCAGCATGCTCCACACCAGGCGGGAGTTTGAGATCTTCCACCCTGATTACCGTTTCCAGGTTCACAAGGACAGAGCAGTCAACTTCAATTTCGCTTGGCACGTCGAACGGCAATGCCAGGACGGTTACTTCATACAGGCCCTGGGTAACGACACCCGCCCCGCCGCGTATTCCGGGCGCATCTTCAGTGTTCACCAGCACGATAGGCACATCCACCTCGACCGCAACGTCCCTGGAGACCCGCAGGAAATCCACATGCAGTATGTCTCCGGTAACCGGGTGGCGCGCAATGTCACGCACCAGGGTTGCGCTCTCTTCTCCACCGGGAACCTTGACGGTGATGGGAGTGGTGTAGCCAGCGGCCTTGAGGGCTACGCGCAGGTCAACAAGGGGCGCCTGCAGGCTGAGGGGATCGGCGGCAAGCCCATACACGTGGAGCGGGATGATCCCGGAGCGCCTTAGCGCCCGGACCTTCTTGCCCAGTGTTGTCCGAGGGCTTGCGGTAAGGTTGACCGCTTCCATTACATCATCTCCGCCACTTGAAATTGAATTAGTAAAGATTCATACCCGGCAGGTGAGCAGTTTCCTGTCCGTCCCGAAGGCCGCATGTAACGCGGCCGCGCGGGCGACACTGAAAAAGCCACCAATGAAAAATCGTAGCACAGAGTCACCCCGGGAGTTCCGTGTACCTGATTCAAATAGTCAGGAAAACGGCTCGCTGCTATACTTAAACTGCTGGATGCAACGCAACTGTGTTGCTCCACGCCGGGGGTACATGATGCTGGTCCCAATGAAAGTGGATTACGGAGTGCGAATGCTCGTCTTCCTGGCGCAGCAGCCTGATGGTGCGTACGCGTCCACGAGCGACATTGCCCGTCACCAGCGCATCCCGGAGCCGTACCTCCTCCACATCTGCTCCGAACTTCAGAAGGCCGGCCTCATAGCGTCACGGCGCGGACCGCAGGGCGGCCACAAGCTGGCCAAGCCAGCCGCGTCCATTTCCGTGACTGACGTGGTGAAGTCCCTCGATTACTCTCTCGCTCCACTGGACTGCGTGGACGATGCCGACGAGTGTACGCTCTCCGGGGCTTGTTCCCAGCGCGAGCTCTGGAGTGAGGTTGAGAGAATGCTGCTGGGCCACCTGAGCAGCGTCAAGATTGACGTCCTTGCGAGCAAACAGCAATCGATGAGGGGACTGGCTGAAGTGAAGACTGCATTCGCTTCAGCGGGGTAACCTCTTACTAGGGACTACCAGGGACCGGCAGGCGTTTGTGATTTTCCGCATCTCAACCGCAGGTCTCGAATCTAATCACTGTCCAGAGTTGGTGTTGAAACGCGCCCCGGCATTCATGGCAGGTGCATCTTGCTCCTCCAATTGCTCTTTCTGACCCGTACGGGCCGCCCGAAAATGGCGATCCGGATGTAAACTCGGCGACTGTTTGCTTCAAGTGTGCCCATGACATCACGGCAAGCGGCCGCCAACACTCGAACAGGAGTCAAATTAACGATGGCAGAACAGAAACCTCTGACAGCGCTGACGCCCAAACAGGTTCAACGCTACAGCAGGCACCTGATCATGCCGGGAGTGGGCAGCGCCGGTCAGCGAAAACTCCTGGATTCACGGGTGCTGATCATCGGCGCCGGTGGGCTCGGTTCCCCGGTAGCCCTCTACCTGGCCCTTGCCGGTGTTGGCACGATTGGGATTGTTGACTTCGACACGGTGGACGTGAGCAATCTCCAGCGGCAAATCCTGCACCAGGACAAGGACGTGGGACGCCGCAAGGTTGAATCGGCAAAGGAAACCCTCCTTGCGTACAACCCCGAGGTGAACGTGGAGATCCACGAGGCGCCAATCAACTCTGACAACGCGATGGAGATAATCTCCAAGTATGACGTGGTCATCAACGGCGCAGACAACTTTGCCACACGCTACCTTGTCAACGACGCTGCCTACTTCGCCGGGAAGCCGCTGGTGGACGGCAGCATCCTGGTGTTCGACGGCCAGGCAACGACCTACATTCCCGGACAGGGCTGCTACCGTTGCCTGTTCCCGGACCCGCCTCCTCCTGGCGAGGTTCCCAACTGTTCGGAAGCCGGCGTGATTGGCGCTCTGCCCGGGCTCGTCGGCTCCATCCAGGCCCTGGAGACCATCAAGGTCATCATGGGCGTGGGCGAAACGCTGAGCGGCAGGCTCCTGCTGATCGATGCGTTGAGCATGGAGTTCCGTGAAGTCAAGGTACGGCGCAACCCGAACTGCAAACTTTGCGGTGACAACCCAACAGTCACCGAGTTGATTGACTACGAAGTGTTCTGCGGCATTGCTCCTCCTGCTGCCCAGGAAGCAGTCACCGCCTCCGCAGACTGACGCCACCAGTAAACGCAGGCCCGGCCGCTGAGGCCGGGCCTGCGTATGAACCGGACTTGCCGTTGACCTCCCATCTGAAACCAGTCGCGTCCATGCTCAAGCGGGACATCGTTGACGCCATAGGCAACACTCCGCTAGTGGAAGTACCGGGGTTGAGTCCCAACCCGAACGTCCGCATCTTTGCCAAGCTCGAAAGCCACAACCCCACCGGCAGCGTCAAGGACCGCGTGGCGAAGTACATGGTGGAGGACGCCGAAAAAAGAGGCGCCCTGAAACCGGGGGGCACCATACTGGAACCCACAAGTGGCAACACCGGCATCGGCCTTGCGATGGTCGCCAGCGTCAAGGGTTATAGCCTAAAGGTCGTCATGCCGGGGAGCGTCAGCCCGGAGCGTGTGCAGATCCTTGAGGCCTTCGGCGCCGAGATTGTTTTTTCAGATGCCGACAAGGGGACGAACGAGTCCATCCTGGTGGCGCAGGGACTGGCCAACGAGAACCCGTCATACTTCATGCCGTACCAGTACGGCAACGAGTCGAACCCCCGGGCGCATTACGAGACCACTGGGCCTGAGATCATACGGGACCTTCCGGACGTTGACACGTTCGTGGCAGGGCTGGGCACCGGCGGCACACTCATGGGCGTTGGGCACGCCCTCCGAGAGCACAACCCGGATGTAAAGATCGTGGCCGCCGCTCCCCACCCTGATGATGTGGTGCAGGGGCTCAGGTCCATTGAACACGGCTTCATCCCGCCCATACTGGACCTGGACCGCCTGGATGCCAGGATAATGGCGGAGGCTGAGGAAGCCTTTTACTGGACCAAGTGGCTCCTGAGCGAGACCGGCATCTTCGTGGGCGTGTCATCAGGGGCTGTCGCAGCCAGCGCCCGCAAGTATGCCAGCCGGATGGAGAGCGGCAATATCGTCTGCCTGTTCGCAGACAGCGGCTGGAAGTACCTGTCCTCGGGCCTGTACTCACGCGATTTTTCGGATATGAAAGACGAGATCGCCGGGAAGATCTGGTGGTAGGCGCAGGTACGTTCGCCAGTCTATCGGCCAGGCGGCTCCGTCTTCACTCTCTGCCCCTTCACGAGTGACCTGATCGCAATTCCCAGGTACACGGCGGACAGCAGCACCACTATCGACTGGCTCACCACGGCCGTCTCCCGCTCCACCTCTTCGCCACCCAACAGGGCAAACAGATCCAGGAAGCCGGTAAGAGACCCCAGCAGCGCCAGCGCCGCTATGGCGGCAGCCGCAGGCAGGGCATACCTGAGCAGTACGTTATTCTGCGCAGCCAGGCCGAGTACCAGTATCAGCACTCCAATAAAGGCCGGGATAAGCGCTGTGATGCTCGCTCCGTCTGATACCAGGTAGGCGACAAGCCCGATCAGTATCATCAATGTGCCGTAGATCAAGGTTGCGGTGGAAATGAACACGGGACCTCCCTTTACGGAGATGTTACCGGTTCGGGCTACGGTCTTGTGCACGGACGCACCTCAAACGGCCTTCAATCCATGGTCCGTATCCACCAGGGTGCCCCCGTCGTGAGGTTCCGTAGACCGGCTCACATATGTAAAGTGGAGGTTGGTTGCATATATGGGAAGGGAGGAACCGCAATGGAACTTCGAGGCAAACGAGTAGCGGTGCTGGCAGAGGATATCTACGAGAACCTTGAGCTTTGGTACCCGTACATGCGGGCCAAAGAGGCTGGCGCCGAGGTGAAGATAGTCGGTCCCAAGAAGACCACGTACAAGAGCAAGGAAGGCTTCCCAGCAGAGGCTGACATGGCCGCCGGGGAAGCGCGGGTTGAAGACTTTGACGCTGTTGTGATCCCGGGCGGCTACGCGCCGGACAAGATGCGCCGGGACAAAGCGCTGATCGACTTCGTACGCGGCATGCACGACGCCGGCAAACCTGTGGCGTTCATCTGCCACGCTGGCTGGGTCCCCATCTCAGCGGGCATCGTAAACGGCAGGACCGTGACGAGCGTTGCGGCAATCAAAGATGACCTGGTCAACGCAGGCGCCAACTGGGTGGACGAGGAAGTGGTTGTCGATGGCAACCTGATCAGCTCCCGCACACCTGCCGACCTGCCGGCGTTCGGCCGGGCACTGGTGGAAGCGCTGACGACCGAGAAAGTGGCCGTGGGCGCTGACTGAAACCGCGTGTCTCACGTGTGAATATGCAAGGCCCCGCAAATTGCGGGGCCTTGTTCTTTCGCGGGTAATCTGATGTCCGGCGTAGGCCACTCAAGATTCGTTTCGTCGGGGCCCGCCGTCCGCCTCGCTTACCTTCTCAATGCTCGTGGCGCTGACCACCGTGGTTTCCTCAGCACCCGCCATCTTGTCCGCGCGGTTCTCGTCCTCGAGGCTCCTGGTGGCAAAGATGTTGTCGAACAACTCCCTGAGCTTGTCGATGGCCTGCTTCGAGAACATGCCGGCAAGGCCGGCGATGGCGGCAATGCCAAAGGTATTGACGGAGTCTGCGCCAGCAGCGCCCGTAAATAGCCCTCCACGGATTACAAGATAGATGATGAGCGCGAGGCCCATGCCGATGAACGGGCGCATCATGTACCACATGAGCCACGTGCGCTTTAACTGCCGGTTTCCGAGATACGAGACGAACGAGGTGACGGCATGCACGTAGCTGCCTATGGCGCCTGCGAGAAGCGTGACGAAAAAGAGGCGCGACTCTGAGTTGAGCGCTATGCCCAGGAACGTCTCCGTCACCCCTCCGGGCGGAGGCTCTTCTATCTGCCAGGCCATCACCAACGCGTATGACAGCAGCAGCGAAATGGCGACAAATAGTCCACCCATCAGGCAGATGGCTAACAATCCAGCCGGCTCATTCCCGCGGGTTTGCTGCCAGTGCCGGACCTCTATGGTGGACCTGGAGACAACGGACATAGGCCTCGCCCGATCGGTTACTGTTCCAGTTGAAACAGGCGTAATTGCAGGCTCCGTTAACATATCTGTTGGTTTGCCGTGGGGTCGCCGAGCTTAAATCGCACGGATGCAAGAATCCGGCATTGCCTCGGCGGACACGCCTCCTATCCATGTGGAGGCACATTCTAGGGGAACTGTCTGAACACCGTAACCCCGCGGAGAGGGATTTTTCGGCATGCCGGGCCGCGCCAACGGCGACCTGGCGATTCGCTCTGAATCCACAGTCCGTGCCCATGCCCAAGAGGTCCATGGGTTGAGGCGGAGGGCCACAGCGCGTACGATGCGTCCTGGCGATCCGCGTTTTGTGAGTTCATGAATCCCATGGAATCACCCTTTACAGGGCACCGGAGTAAAAATGACGAAACTTGCTGCCAATCTCTCGATGATGTTCAACGAGGTCGACTTCCTTGACCGCTTCGATGCTGCCGCCAGCGCAGGGTTCAAGGGCGTGGAGTACCTGTTCCCTTACGCGTTTCCAAAAGATGCCATCAAGGAAAAGCTGGAGAAAAACGGCCTGACGCAGGTGTTGTTCGACTTCTACGCCGGTGACTGGGATGCGGGAGAGCGCGGCCTGGCAATTCACCCGGACCGCGTGGGTGAGTTCCAGGACACCGTGGGACAGGCACTCGACTACGCGAAGACCCTTGGCTGCACGCGCCTGACCTGTCTCGCCGGCCTGGCGCCAAATGAGCATGCCTCCGACACTTTCACGCAGACACTGGTGGACAACCTTAAGTTCGCATCCAAACAGGTGGAAGGCACGGGAATCACGGTCCTGCTTGAGCCCATCAACACGAGGGACATACCCGGATTCTTCGTTAACACGACGGCACAGGGTCGGCAGATCATCGAAGCGGTGGGCGCCGACAACGTGAAACTCCAGTACGACATCTATCACATGCAGATCATGGAGGGCGACCTGGCCCCGACCATCGAGGCCAACATGGATGTGATTCACCACTTCCAGATTGCTGACAATCCCGGCCGCAACGAACCGGGCACCGGTGAAATCAACTATGACTTCCTGCTGCCGTACATAGACAGCCTGGGCTACGATGGCTGGGTTGGCTGTGAGTACAAGCCGAAGGGCAAGACCACGGACGGCCTTGGCTGGGCAAAAAAGTGGCTGTCCTAGAACCTTCGCCCGCCACGCCCGTATAAGCACCGCTACAAGCACCACGGAGAGACGCATTTGCCCAGTCTGGACGCCAACCTGCAGTTCATGTTCAACGAATACGACGTCCTGGACCGTTACGACGCGGCGGCTCGTGCAGGCTTCAAGGCCGTTGAGCTGCAATCGCCCTACCCGTTCGAACCAGAGCAGGTGAAGGAACGCCTGGAGCGGAACGGCCTGCGCCAGATACTGATCAACATGCCTGCGGGAGATGAACGCAACGTCCCCATACGGCCAGATCGCCGCGACCAGTTCAGGGAGTTCGTGGCACAGGGAGTCAAGTACGCCGAGGCGTTGAACTGCCCTGTCATCAACTGCCCTCCCGGCCCGGCGCCCGAAGGCGCTCCCGCTGACGAGCTCAAGGCCACACTGGTGGAGAACCTGCGCTACGCGGCCACGGAGTTCGCCAAAGTGGGCACACGCGTCCTGGTGGAGGCCATCAACACGCGCGACCAGCCAGGTTTCTTCGTGCACACCACATCCGACTGCCGGGCTGTGATTCAAGAGGCGGCGCATGAGAACCTGGGCATACAGTACGACGTGTACCACATGCAGATCATGGAAGGCGATCTTGCCCGCACGATCCAGGCAAACCTGGACCTGATTGGTCACATCCAGATAGCGGATACTCCCGGACGCAATGAGCCGGGCACCGGTGAGATCAACTATGACTTCCTGCTGCCTTACATAGACAGCCTGGGCTATGAAGGCTGGGTGGGCTGCGAATACAAGCCAGCAGGCAGGACGGAAGACGGCCTGGGCTGGGCCGGGAAATACCTGTGACGGTGGGCCGTCAACGCCGCCGCTGCTCCGCTGCTTTGGCGCAGGTTGCGGGGTTATGGTGCGCCCACTGCCCAACCGGAGCACAATGACGTTTTCACAAAACGAACATTACCGTTCATGCCCGGCGTCCTCAGAAGGACCGGGCTCCATAGGTGAACCGGTACGCGGGAGGGCAACCCCCTGATCAAGCTCGCATTGAGCCAGGTGCGCAAGGGTCCGGCGGAACTTACGGCAGAGGTGATCGCCACCGGATTCGGCACCGGCCTCGCGCCGATCGCCCCGGCTACCTTTGGAAGTGCCGCCGCCCTGCTGATCTACTGGGCGCTTCCCATCGATGGCAGTTCCCCGTGGCTATGGGTGATGATCGCTGTTGCGGCCCTGGTGGGAACGTGGGCCACAGGGCGGATCGCACGGCCGGAAGCGCCAGATCCCAAGCGCGGGGTTGCAGATGAGTTTGCGGGCATGTGGGTCACGCTGCTGTTTCTTCCCGTCACGTGGCCGTGGCTGGCGGCGGCATTCTTCACGTTCCGGCTCCTCGACATCGCCAAGCCTTTCTACATCAGGCGGCTGGAAAGGCTCCCCGGCGGAGTGGGGATCATGGCGGATGACCTGGCAGCGGGCGCTGTGGGCGCTCTGCTG
>JBBDMW010000073.1:0-14700 GCA_040878005.1 Dehalococcoidia bacterium | reverse complement strand
GCATGGATGCACAGCAACGGGAATCAGCACCCATCCACTCATAAAGGCTGGCAATCTGAATGAAGACGATACTCGCCTCTACAGGGGCCATCCTGGGTGTCATCATCCTGACTGGAGCCGGACTGATTGGATGGTTTGCCTATTCCATGAACAAGCCGTGCGCCGGGGTTGACGGATCTCCGCTCGCTGATATTGAAGTCAAGCTGGAAAGTGAGCCTGCGCTGTATGAGCCAGTGGGGGTCGAAGTCTCCTTCACCCCATGCAGGGCTCCAGACGGCCTCGCCGAGGCATGGCTGGAACTACCGCCGTCAGCGGCGTTTATCGCCGGTGATTTGCGCTGGCATGGGGCGCTGGATGAGGGAGAGACAGGGCATTTCAATGCAACGGTAGCTTTCGTTGCTGCCGGCACCTCCATTCTGGATGCCCACGTGGCATATCCGCGTGTTGACATGATCCACGGAACTGCGGTGGGCTATGGCTCAGGCAGGGCCTTTGTCACTGAAGCGGGTAACTACTCACCGCCGGAGGGCACATCCACGCCTTCGCCACTCACTGAGCCGCCCAACCAGGCACCCATCTGGTCGCGCCAAGACCTGAACCACGGACCGCCGGAACAGTACCTGGTGGACGGGAGCATTCTCCTGAACGAGGAACTTCAGCCAAGAGCGTTCCTCATCTACGACTCGGCAGGCCTGGCCGAATTGGAGCTGATGGGACTCACTCCAGCTGACCCATGGGGTCGATGGAATGTCCAGGCTTATGAGTTCGTCAGCCTGCTAAACCATGACTTCGAGAAGCATGGATTTGTATTTGCGCTATACGACCAGCAGCGCACCAACACCGGGTATGCACTATCGATACTGCGCATCGACGATGAAGTTACGGATTCCGGCCCAGGGGCGCTCACCCTGGATGTGCTCGCGACTGCACCCTTGAGTGGGTGGGAGGTGGACGAGCGGCAGGTGTCTCCGTACGACATCCGTCTATTCCCACATCGCATCCATTTGAATGACGCAGAGCAACTGGTTACACGGCTCATCCTCAGGGTGAATGGCGAAGAGGTGGGCGAATATGCCGTGGACCAGAGTGGCCAAGTGTCAATTGAAGAACTGGAACTACCGCCTGTTCACACCAGGGCGTTACCGTAATCCAGTGCGGTAACCAATTCCGTGCGGGCTGTGCATGATAGTTCAACTAACGCTACAGCCCTGGGCCCGTTTTTACAGGTGCGCAACAGCGGCACTCGCCAAAATGGCACGTTTCACGTCTATGACGTTTCACCGTTCACCGATCTAAATCCTTGCAGCGAAGAACCTCTTGACCAGGGTTGCGAACTCGTTCGGCTTTGACACGTGCATGTTGTGGCCCGATTCCCGCCACTTGACCAATTGGCAGCCCTGAACCAGGGCTGCCGCTCGCTCGGCCTCCTGGTCTTCAAGAGCGCCGCCCATGCCCGGGTTTGCCTGGAGCAGCAGAACGGGCGCAGTGACCTTTCTCATCACTTTCTCAACGTCGTAGTCCACCGTTGAGCGGCCGCTTATAACGGCCTCGTAGACGGCGGGGTCTGCCTGCGCCAGGCTGGCGGCGCGGCCGGCCAGCGTGGCCGGGTCAGCGCCAGGATGCTCACGAACCAGGGTTTCATGAATCTGATCTTCGCCTGCTCCGCTGGTCAGTAGATCGTGGATTTGCCTGAAGCGAGGAGCGAAGTTTGATCCATTGAAGCGGCGGTGTGTGTACAGGGGCGGGTCTTCAAGCACAGCCGCCCGCACCAACTCTGGTGTCACTGCTGCTACGCCCAGCGCAGCTATCGCCCCCAGGGAATGACCCACGAGGAAACTACGCTCGCCAATCACATCACGAACCAGGGCCACAACTTCCAATGGGTAATCGTTGAAGCGATAACCGTCCGCACGGCCTGACAGGCCATGCCCCCGGAGGTCCATTGCGTACACATGCCAGGAGCCGACCAGCGACGGAATGACTGGCATCCAGTTCTGCCAGCGGCCAGAAAGGCCGTGAATGAGCACCATCGGCGGGCCATTGTCCGGACCCTCCGCGTAGTTGACGTTCACCTTGCTGGCGTTGAACGAGGCTTCTTTTAGGTTCATCGGGAGCGCTGTCTGCCGGTACGGGAGTGAGGAGTAAGTGGGGCACAGAGAGCATGGCCTGCGCCGACGCCATTTTGGGCATGCACCTGCATCTTGTCGAACCTCCGAATTGGAATCTGATGCCTCCCGATTGTTGTACAGAAAATTCGGTTATGTAACTTCAGCGGCTGCCAGCGGTGATAACGTCCACCGGCAAGTGCCAGAGACACATCGGGCCATATCCGGCCGGACTGCGGAGGTGACTGTGCTCAAGAAACCCGGGCAAATCAAACAAGATGCCGATTACATCTTCTACGAGCTTACCCGAAGCATCTGCCCGAAGTGCCTGGTCACCGTAGACGCGCAGATCCTCCTGAAGGCCGGACGGGTCATCATGCGGAAAAGGTGCCCTGAGCATGGGTGGTTCGAGTCACTCTTAAGCTCAGACGCGGACATGTACATAAACTCGCTGCGCTACAACAAGCCCGGCACCATTCCCCTTGGCTTCAGCACCGAGGTTGTGGATGGATGCCCCAGCGACTGCGGGCTGTGTCCGGAGCACAAGCAGCACACCTGCCTGGGCCTGATAGAGGTCAACAGCCACTGCAACCTTGACTGCCCAATATGCTTTGCGGACGCCAAGCCCGGCTTCAGCCTGTCACTGGCGCAGGTCGAACGCATGTTAGACCGCTTCATTGAACTTGAAGGCAATCCAGAGGTGGTGCAGTTCAGCGGTGGAGAGCCAACCATTCATCCGGACATCCTGCCCATGCTCCGGATGGCCGTGGACAAGGGCATTGAAGTGGTGATGATCAACACCAACGGCATCCGCATTGCGAATGACGACAAGTTCCTCGCTGCACTGGCGGACATCCGGCCCACCATTTACCTCCAGTTCGACGGCTTCTCCACGCAAACGCACGAGCAGATTCGCGGCAGGGACCTGCTGGACATGAAGCTAAAGGCCCTGGACCGCCTGGCACAGGCGAAGCTGGATGTGGTGCTGGTGCCGGCGATTGAGAAGGGCATCAATCACGACGAGATCGGTCGTATCGTGAAGTTTGGAATCGAGCACCCGGCCGTGCACGGCATTGCGTTTCAGCCGGTGACCCACTCCGGCAGGTACATGGCGTTCGACCCCATGGACCGCGAGACCGTGGCCGACGTGATTCACGGCATTTCTGAGCAGACGGACGGGATGTTCGTGGAAAGTGACTTCATCCCGGTGCCGTGCTGCCACCCCACGTGCCGATCGGCTACATACGCATACGTTGAGAATGGCAAGGTGACGCCGCTGCCGCGCGTGGTCGATGTGGACAAGTACCTCGACTACATTGCCAACCGTACGTTGCCGGATATTCGCCCGGAGATACTCGAGGCACTTGAAGGCCTGTGGTCTGCTTCGTCCGTGCCCGGCTCGTCAGCGGCCACAAGCCGGTTCGAGTGCGCTGCCTGCAATATGGTCTTCCCCAGCGCCAACACGTACCTGAAGAACCACATCTTCATGATAGTGGTGCAGGGATTCGCCGATGCGTACACGGTGGACCTGAAGGCCCTTATGAAGTGCTGCGTGGGCGAACTGATCCCCGATGGCCGGATAATCCCGTTCTGTGCTTACAACAGCGCAGGCTACCGGGAGAAGGTGCGTGCCGAATTGCTGGCGGGCAGGATGCAGTGACCGGAGCATAGAGGCATGCGCCCCATCCTGTTCTCCGTAGGCCCGTTTGAATTCCACGCGTACAGCGTCTGCATGTTGTCCGCGGTGCTGATAGGCGGCTGGCTGGCCTACCGGGAAGCAGAGCGCCGCGGCAGATTAAACGAGAATACGCTGATGGTAGGGTCGTTCGGCCTGCTCGGCGGCGTGCTTGGCGCAAAACTCGGAATGCTGGTTTTCCTGGGGCCAGCCGAGTTCTGGCGTCAGTTAGCCACCATACCGTTCCACGGCGCCGCATTCAGCGGAGCGCTTATAGGCGGGTACTTTGCAGTCACCATTGCGGACAGGCTCCTCAAGATGGACCGGTGCACCGGAGATCTTGTTGCGCCATTCCTGCCCCTCGGCCAGGCCATAGGCAGGCTCGGCAACTTCCTGGCCGGAGATGCCTACGGCACCCCCACGAATTTGCCGTGGGCGGTTTACCAGGATGGCGCCTACCGGCATCCCGCGCAGCTATACGAGCTGGTCTTGAATCTCCTCCTGTTCGCCTTCCTGTGGCGCCGACGCACCCGCACGTTCCGCGATGGAGAGCTGTTCCGGCTGTACGTGGTGGGATACGCGCTGATCCGGTTCCCCCTGGAGTTCCTGCGCTATCAGCCAACGCCCAGGCCGTTCCTAGACCTGACGCTTGTGCAGTGGCTGTGCATCGCAGCGGTGATTGGGTTTGGCTACCAACTGTATCTGCAGAGGAAGGGCGTCACCTGCATATGCGGCGTCCTGCCGCGAATTCGCGTCGGCCGAGGCAACGAGGCAGGGTGATGACGATTCTGCCATGCCCATCAGCCACAAATATCTGCACTGCGTCAGCGTTGTTAGGTGTTTAACAGAGAGAGGTACTAACGATGAACCCGTTCCGCAGGGCGTTTCTCTGGACCGCTGTTCCCATCATCCTGGTCAGTCTGATCAGCACGGCAGGGGCATTAGACACTCAACTCGACTTGTACGGAGCATGGGCAATTGCGGCCGGCATGTGGCTGGTGGCGGTCGTTGCCGGGATTGTCTTGTTGTTTATGAACAGGAGAGAAAGTGCCTCGGGCGTTATGGTGGGCGTGGCGGTCGGCGTTCTTGCCCTTACGGTCACATGCTTCGCGAACCTGTCCTCGTTCCAATTTGGATAGCCATTCAACCGACCGGGCTGCGGGCACGGGCTGGCTCAGTCCAGGCGGTAGTAGCGCTGTGCGTTGTCGTGAAACAGGCGGCGGCGCTCTCCCTCTGAAAACCCTGCGGTGATCTCATCGAAGGCATTGCAAAGGGTTCCGTAGTCGCTCATCAGGCTATCCACCGGGAAGTTGCTGGCGAACATGCAGCGATCCACGCCGAAGATATCGATGGTCTCCAGCACCAGTGGGCGGATGCTGTCTGCGGTCCAGTTGCGGTCCATCATCCCCAGCGCTGAAATCTTCACTGACGTATTTGGCGCTTCGGCAAGCTCTCTCATGCCTTCCCGCCACACCTTCATCCCCAGCGGGTCCTGGTGTATGGGCATACCCGTGTGATTCAGGATGACCGGCACCTCCGGGATGTCCAGCGCAAGCTGCGCCCCGTCCCGAAGTTGCCACGGCCATACCTGCATGTCGAACGACAGGCCGTGCTTCGCCAGCAGGCGGTAACCGGAGCGCCACTGCTCATCATTCAGCAGATCACCGCGCTCCGCGAAACGCAGGTGCGGCTCAGCCGCAAAGTTCAGCATCTGGCGTACGCCCCGCATGATGGGATACTCGCAGTGGCGGGCGAGCACATCTTCCACACCGGGTGATGCAAGGTCAGTAAAGGCCACGCAGCCGTGAGGGAAGCCGCGTGAAGCAGGGTCATCCGACACCGACTGAAGCCACGCCGTCTCCTTTACCGGGTCGTCGTTGTGGTCGAACTCCGCCTGTACGTGCACAGACTTGACCAGGTCGTAGCCCGAAGCGTCAGAGAGGAAGTCCTGCACCAGGTATGACCTGCGGATGGGCGAGTAGTCCCCGACGAAGTGATCCACCGGCTCCACCAGCCACGGGTAGCTGTTGTTCTCAAGGTCCCACAGGTGATGATGCGGGTCGATGATCTGCATTGGTCCGCCGCCTTTGCCGTGGCCCGCCCGAAGGCAAGGGACGCTAGCCCAGCACTTCCTTCATCTTCTGCCCTATGTATGCCGGAGAGTCCACTACGTGTACTCCCGCTTCTGAGAGGACACGTGTCTTCTCAGAAGCCAGCGCTGCCTTGCCGGTGACAATCGCCCCGGCGTGTCCCATGCGCTTGCCGGGAGGGGCTGTCTGGCCTGCAATGGTGGCCACGACCGGCTTGGTGACGTGCTTCTTTATAAACTCTGCGGCCTTCTGCTCACGAGTGCCGCCGATTTCGCCGATCATCACGATGGCGTCGGTGTCCGGGTCTTCCTGGAACATGCCCAGCACATCCGTGAAAGTGGTGCCATGCAAAGGGTCCCCGCCGATGCCCACACACGTCGACTCGCCAAGGCCGAACTGACCCAACTGGGCAATGGCTTCATAGGTGAGCGTGCCACTGCGGGAGACAACACCCACGCGCCCCTCCTGCACGATGCTGCCCGGGATGATGCCGACTTTTGCTTTAGTCGCCGGCTGGAGCAGGCCGGGACAGTTGGGGCCAATGAGGCGGCTGTTCTTGTCCTTCATGTATGCAAGGACCTTGACCATGTCCTGCACAGGCACGCCCTCCGTGATGCACACGATCAGCGGCAGGCCAGCGTCCACCTGCTCAACAATGGCGTCCAGTGCAAATGGGGCTGGAACGAAGATGAGGCCCACGTTCGCCCCGGTCTCGTCAACGGCCTCGGCAACTGAAGTGAAGATGGGGACCGCGTCCTCAAATTTGCTGCCGCCGCGGCCGGGATGCACGCCAGCGACCATGTCGGTGCCATAGGCGCGGGCACGGCTTGCCTGGAAGCTGCCGTCACGGCCCAGGCCCTGGACAAGCAGGCGGGTATCTTTTCCTACCAACACAGGCATTATGCAGCCCCCTGGAGCATATTCTTGAGCGCTTCGGCAGCGCCAGCAAGGTCATCGGCGGTAGTCACGTTCAACCCGGACTCGCCGAGTATCTTCAATCCCTCTTCGGCATTGGTGCCACGCATGGCGACAACAATGGGCAGGTCTGACCTGGTGGCCCTGGCCCCCGCTACCACGCCACGGGCGGCGGCGTCCGTGCGCAGTATGCCGCCGAACAGGTTGATCAGGATCGCTTCAACATCAGGGTCCGAAACGATGATCTTGAAGGCTTCCTCGATGCGGTCTTCGTCGGCGCTGCCGCCAACGTCCAGGAAGTTGGCAGGGTCCGCACCCGCCCACTTGGTCAGGTCCATGGTGGCCATAGCGAGGCCGGCGCCATTGACCATGCAACCCACGCGACCGCCCTCCAATTTCACGTACGCGAGGCCCGCCGCAGCAGCACGGCGCTCGAGGTCGTCCTCCTGCTCGGGATCATGCATGGCCTGGAGATCCGGGTGCCGGAACAGGGCATCGTCTTCGAAGTTGATCTTAGCGTCCAGCGCAACGATGCGATTGTCAGTGGTGACCACCAGCGGGTTTATCTCCACCAGCGAGCAGTCTTTCTCTACGAAAACCTGGTAGAGACTGGAAATGAGGGCCGCCGTGGGTCTGAGGAGGCTGTCTGGCACCCCCAGGCTGATGGCAAGATCACGGGCGTGATATGGAGCGAGGCCGATCAGCGGATCGCCGGCGATCCTGAATATCCTGTCGGGTGTTTTTTCCGCCACCTCTTCTATCTCCACACCGCCCTCGGTGCTGGCCATGACCACCGGTGCGCCCGCATCGCTGTCCATCACCACGGACAGGTAAAGCTCATTGGCGATATCTGTGGCGCCGGCCACCATGACCTTTCGCACCACCACCCCTTCGGCTGAAGTCTGGTGGGTGATGAGCGCCTTGCCGAGCATGCCTCGCGCCGCATCTTCGGCCTGGGCGGGTGTGTCCACGATCTTGACACCGCCGGCTTTCCCGCGGCCTCCGGCGTGGATCTGCGCCTTGACCACCACGGGGCCACCCATGCGTTCAGCTATCTTCCGCGCCTCTTCAGCAGTTTCGGCGACCTCGCCCGGAGGTGTGGGTATGCCGTACTGATCCAATATCTGTTTAGCCTGGTACTCGTGAATATTCACGAAAACGATCTCGCTTTCTCGCAGTCGCGAAACGGCAGCAGCCTGGAGACCTGAAACCGTGGCCCCACCGCTGGGAGCGCTGGCCATGATCTCCGCCGCCGATGTCACTGGCGGACCGCGACCGTTCAGACCAATATGGACGGCAGTCGCGGGACGTTGCAGCCAGCCAATGCTACCGAGGCATGCCCGGACTGTCCACGCCTAAACATGCCCCGCGACGCGATCGGGGTCAGGACAAAGTTACGTCAGGCAGCCTGGCGTTTGGTGCACAAGTTCTCTGACAGGCTGATCCGGATGGCGAGGCTGCCAAGATCACTGTCCAGGACGACCAGGACCTGGCGGGGAATAGTGATGGCAATGGGAACACCGCGCGGCTCCATGATCACCGGAGGGGTGATTTCGCAGAGGAACCCTTCCGCAGCCAGGCGGGCCACGGCATTGCCAGTGATCATGTTGGCTATCTCCCCTATGGCCGAAACTGCCATGGGGTCGTCGATTGGAGTATTCGCACCAATCAGGCGGTTGGCCACCTGGACCGAAGTTTGCTCGCCAAAGCCGTACATCACGTTGCCAGTAAGCCTGCCGCCAATGCCCACCACCACGGTGATGTCACTGGTTTCATATCGGTCGGCGACGATCCGGGTATCCCTGACTGTGATATCAGCCCCAAACTCCCGCTTCCACACCAGCCGGGTGGGGGCGAGGAACGGCCTTACGAACTCTTGGCGCATGAGCAGGGTCAAGGGAAAGGTGAATCCCTGAGGAACGTTTGGTGCCTGTGCGTGAAATACTTAACTTCAAGCTTGGGCCAGCAGACGCATAAGGACATCTGTGTCAGCACTAAGCCCACAGGGTGGCGCCGTTCCATCATGTTCTTTTTCTTTACTTGATAACGGGTAGACTAAGGATGTCGCCACGTAGAACAGTGCGACTTCGGATCAAGGCATCGCGCCTCCGAAATGTGTCTCCGCAGGAGTACAGATGACTCGTCGCCTTCAACGCAGCACCAGCGAGAGGATGTTCGCCGGTGTGTCCGGGGGAATCGCAGAGTACCTGGAGGTGGACCCGGTCCTGGTCCGTGCTATCTGGGTAGTCCTTGCATTTGCCACCGCCGGGACCGCATTAATCGCCTACATTGTGCTCTGGGTACTGATGCCCGAGGCGGACGAGCGTTCCACCACGTTCACCGGCGCTGCTGATTCAACCGGAGAGACTGACACGCAGCTGGCACAGCCTTCGGAAGAGACCAGTGACCGTGGCAGTGGCCGTACATCGGATGAGGTCCACTCGCGCAGGTTGCAGACCGTGGGCATCGTACTGGTTGTAATGGGAATTTTGTTCCTGGCCGGCAACCTGGGGCTTTTTGATTGGCTGGAGTGGAACGTCATATGGCCGACCGTCCTCATACTCCTGGGCGTGATGATGCTGGTAAGGAGAAGCCGCAGGCAGTGACATGAGCTCCCGATCAGCCGGCCACAGAGGCGTGCCCATCTTCCCCCTGATCCTCATTTCAGTGGGAGTTATCCTGCTGCTGCAGACGCTGGGCGTGATCCCATGGTGGATCTGGGGAAGCCTGTGGCGGTTCTGGCCCGTGGCCCTGGTTCTGATAGGCCTGGGGTTCATCCTCCGCAACGCTCATCCAGCCATCATGTCCACGCTTGTGGTGCTAACAGTGGCCGGCGTGGTGGCGTTCACATGGGCAACATCAGACACGGCATGGGGCGACGTGGTCACATCCACGTATACAGAGCCGGTTGCGGAAGCTGAGCGCGCCCACGTCAACATTCGTTTCGGGGCAGGTGAATTGACGGTTGGAAGCCTTCCGGCTGGCTCCGAGGACCTTATCAGCGCAACGTTCACGGACAGGGAAGATGGCGTGAACGCCTCGCTGAGCCGCAACGAGGGCATCGCCACGGTCAACATAGAGTCTGAGGGAAATGGCGGGTTCTTTTTCTTCGGGCGGCCAGCTTCTGGCAGAAACTGGGATGTGCAACTGTCCCGGGACGTACCGTTGAGGATTGACATCGACGGCGGCGCTGGAAGCTTCGTCGTGAACCTGGAGCAACTGAATATCACTTCATTTGATGTAGACACAGGGGCGTCCAGCGTGGAAGTTACCGCCCCGGCGCCAGTCGGTCACGTACAGGGCCGGATTTCAGGCGGCGTGTCCAGCATAGACGTGCGGATTCCTGACGGCGTGGCGGCGCGCATCAGCGCCGGCGGCAGCATCTCCTCTGTGGATGTGGACGAATCGAGATTCCCGAGGTCTGGCGATTACTACGAGTCCCCCGGCTACAGCTCGGCATCTGACCGTCTTGATCTTACGGCCGAGGCTGGAGTCTCCAGCATCAACATAAGGTAGGTGGCGGCTACAGCCGGTCCTCCAGCCACCGGCGCAGTCGTGCCCTGCCAAAAGGGACCGAGTTGACCAGTGCCATGTAAGATT
Source organism: Dehalococcoidia bacterium (assembly GCA_040878005.1). Taxonomy (GTDB): domain Bacteria; phylum Chloroflexota; class Dehalococcoidia; order Lucifugimonadales; family Lucifugimonadaceae; genus JBBDMW01. Next base: position 4,315 of record JBBDMW010000073.1, on the reverse strand, counting down.
CTGAGTCATCCCGGCCCAACACTTTCTCAGACCTGAACCCCAGGATCGCCCGTGCAGTGAAAAAGTACGTGTGCCAGCGAACGCGGTTGAATACCTGGTCGCTGCCCACCTGGCTGGCATAACCAAGAACGGCAGCCAGCATCCACGGCTCAGGTATGACGAAAAGGTATATCGCCACGCCCGCCGCCAGGAACTCCCAGCCGTGGAACATGAGGAACAGAAATCGTCGCTCGCGGCGCACGTACTTCAGGTAGTACTCCAGCAAGTGATCCGCATCCGGCAGGACTCCGGCTGCCACCGCGGCCGGGAGTGCGTTGACTTCTCCCGTGGCCGCCCATACTCCTGCTCCTATGACGGTGGACACGGCGAGGTGCGGTCCAAGGTTCACTTACACATGACTCCCAACGTCACGGTCATGCCTATCTCAAGATGCACACCATCTTAATGATGCCGGAGCAAGGATGTGGCCTACGTCACGCTCCCAAACTAAACCAGATCCCGTAGCTATCCCGGCCCACAGGAGGTGCTGATGGGCATAATCCCCCGCAGCGTTCGGCAATTTCATATCGCACGCAACCAGACACAGCCGCCTGCGCTATCGCCGCCTGCCGCCCGCCCGCCGGAGCGATGCGCCAATGAGCGGGGCGACCACGAGCCAGATTGCCAGCGTGGCCAGCAACGATGTCGTGTAGCTGATGGGCCTGGTGCCAAGGTCGCCGGATAGTATGCCGGCGAAGATCATCAGCACCCATGCGCTGACGAAGAACATGACCGGCGCAGCCGTCACCAATAAAAATGAAGACATACCTGGTTGCCTATCTACGTGGTTGTTCCCATGTATCGTGTAAGCGCGTGGGGGCCAGTGATCTCCAAACTCAGGTTGTGCACTATACCTCCCGGAGAATACGCGCCGCCTCGTCCGGCCAGTCTACGGTTGTCCCCTGTGCGCCTGCTTCCACCAGCCGCCGGATGTCATCGGGGCCAGATACGCCCCACCCGCGCACAGAATGTCCCAGGCTGAGCGCATCCTTCACAGATTCTGCCGTTGCAGTGGCGGCGCGTGGGTAGACACCGTTGACGCCAACGTATCCTGCCAGGTCAAGAGTAGTGTCATCAATGGCCCGCAACAGCCACCCATGCCTGACGTTCGGCGGAAGTACCCGGCGTGAGCGATGAAGCTGGTCGATGTGAAACGAAGTGACAGTGAGACCGGGGACGCCGAACTCATCGCTGTCAGCGACGTTCAGCCAGCCGGTTGCAATCAAGAGGGCCGCAACCTTCGCAGGGAGCTCAGGCTCCATAGATTTGAGTTCCAGGTGTATGTGCGCCCTGTCCGCGTAACGAAGCAGAACCTCTTCGAGCGTCGGTATTTTCACGCCCGCATATGCTTTGCCGTCACCGAACCAGGAGCCGGCATCCAGCGCCTTGAGTTCGGCAAGGGTCGCTCCCCCCACTGGACCACTGCCGCTGGTCGTACGGTCCAGCACCCCGTCATGGATCACCACTGGCACGCCGTCTGACGACGGCTGTGCATCCAGTTCAAAGTTGCTGAACCCGTTCTCAAGAGCGAGGTCAAAGGCCTCGAAAGTGTTTTCGGGCGCCTGCGATGAGAACCCCCTGTGAGCTATCAAAGTGAATGGCATGAACGTCACCCAATCCTGACTACTGGAGACTGACCGCGGGATCTAACTGTGCGTGGTTCGCACTGCTATTCCCGCTGGAAATTTTGCGATACCAGTGTTAAATACCGAGAAAGCGGGCTCCCCAAGTGCACACTAATTTATGCCAGGCATCTACGCGGTGTTCCGCAGGGGCATTGACGGGACCCTGCCAGGAGCTACCTGTACAACGGGCACTCCGGCTGAACAGCACTTCACAACGTTGCCGTGCCCTGCGGGCGGCATCATAAACAACAACTTGAGCCTCTTATCACCCGAATGGATGATACTGAGTTAACCCCATCCCCCAGTGAACCGGCAATTTGTAGCGGCTAACTTGACAATATCTTGTTGGATCGGCTTGCAAGTGCGTGGGGTGCGTGGCGGTGTCCGTGAGCCGGGTCCGGCGAGATCCATAGGCGTCAACCTGTCCCCGCAGGCGCCCACCGCCCCGCACTAGCTGTCCGGGGCGGTTTGGTGTTCCGGCACTTCGCATTCCCGCAGCCGTCTCCCAAAGGTCATGTCCAGGAACGGGCAGCGGCACACCATGCTGTTGCCAATCACAGGAGAGATACAGCCGGGAACGCCTCATTGACCACTCGCAGCAGGTGAGGATCGCAGTGGCGAGGGGGCCGAGGTGGCGGAGGGAGTGGGATTCGAACCCACGGTGAGGCAAAACCCCACAACAGTTTTCAAGACTGCCGCCTTAAACCGCTCGGCCATCCCTCCGGTGAGCGCCGACTATCCAGTTTAAAGGTTGCCAGGTCGCCGCGTACACAAAACCCGGTCGAGCATTCCACTGAAACCAGTTCAACCACCTCAGGCCACTATCATCCCAGGACGGTCATCGCTGGCACGCCGGGCAATAGTATGCAGTGCGATTGTTGAAGGCATGGGACCTTATCGGGTGACCACACGAGGGACAGGGCTCACCACGGCGTCGCGGCATCATCATGCGGCCATCGTAGGCATCCACCACCAGCGGACGTCCATCACTGACCGGGTGGGCAACTATGTACTCCGTGGCGGACTCCAGCGTCTCTCGAATTGCGGCATGCAGGCGGGCAAGCCGTTCCCGGCTGATCCGGTTGGTGCGGCGGAGTGGAGAGATGCCAGCACGATGCAGGGCTTCATCGGCATATATATTGCCAACACCCGCCAGCATGCGCTGGTCCAGCAGCAACGGCTTGATTGCCATGCGCCTTCCAGAGAGGCGTTCAATGAGTGAATCAGCCGTGAAGTCCGGATCGAGCGCGTCTGGACCCAGACCTCCCGTCAATTCTGTCGCATGCCCCGCCAGCACCACCGAGGCCCATCTGCGCGGATCGGTCAGTTCAATCCGGCGCTCATCGTCCAGGAAAAGCGTGGTATGGGCGTACTTGAGCGGTTCGTCCTCAGGGTGACGCACCACAAGGCTGCCGGTCATGCCCATGTGCAGACCCAATACGCCACGGTCAAGGATGACCAAGAGCTGCTTGCCGTGGCGGTGGATTGACTCCATGCGCCGCCCAGGCAACCCAGCGAGGCCGCCCATACCGTCGAGTGAGTTTTCGATGCCCGGCCAGCGCGCTTCCACAGCCGCTATGGTGCGGCCACACATTCCGCTGGCAGTAAGGTAACGCCTGAGCGATTCTACTTCGGGAAGTTCTGGCAATGCGCTATCCGTAAAATGCTACGAAATAGGCAATCGTACGTGACTTCACCGAATGGCCGACGGCTTGCGGTAGTTTCGCATGCGCACGGGTTCTTAAAGAACCGTTGCACACCCCGTTGTGCAGGGCCACCAGGCCACGACATGCAGCCGATGACGGCGCGAGTCCGAGCTTGATCGAGTCCACGGAGGGGCAGTTATGAGCCTGCAAGTAATCTTCTTTGACCTCTACGGCACCCTCGCTGCGTTCGATCCTCCCCGAGAAGTGATACAGAAGCGCGCTGCAGCCGCGTTCGGCATGGAGGTCACGACGGAAGGTGTCGATGCCGGGTATCTCCAGGCTGACGCCTTCATGTCTGAGCAGAATTCCCGCGCGCCGGTGAGGAACATGCAGCGCGGGGAGCAGCGAGACTTCTTTGCCAGGTTTGAGCAGCTTGTGCTGCGTGGCGCGGGGCACGATGTGGACCTGGAGACGGCGGCACAGGTATGGGAGCGCGTGCGGGAGCAAGAGTACGAGCTCGCCCTGTTCGATGATGTGCTGGAGGGCATGGACAGGCTGAGGGCGATGGGTTACCGGCTCGGGGTCATCTCGAACGTGCCACATACTGGCCGTGACATCAGCGATCACCTCGGCCTCACCGATCACATAGATATGGCCATCACGTCCAAAGATGCGGGAGTGGAAAAGCCCCACCCGCCGATATTCCTGGCAGCACTTGAGCAGGCAGGGGTGGAGGCAGCCGAGGCGGCGTACGTGGGTGATCAGCTTGAGTCAGACATCAACGGCTCGCTGCGCGTGGGCCTCCGCCCAATCCTCATGGACCGCTACAACAGCCACCCCGACTACACGGCACACCAGCGCGTGGAGAACATGCCAGGACTGGTGGAGATGCTGGAGAGGCATGGTGAAGAACGCTAGTTGTAGCTCCCACAGAGGTTGTTAGCAGGTGATGGGGAACCTCACTGTTGCTGCTGTAAATGCAAAAACAGTAAGCGACAGGAGGTT
>JBBDMW010000072.1:0-47051 GCA_040878005.1 Dehalococcoidia bacterium | reverse complement strand
TCTAATCTATCCCCAACAATCACACAACATTACTTATGCGACATTACACTAGTAGCAGGTGGGAACGCACAGCATTCATATAGGCTATCTTGTACTGCTGAAGCCATCCTGGGCGTGTTACTGTGGCGGACAGGGCGCACGGCGCCCGACTAATTGCCCTGGGATTGTTTCCCCTGGCGCCAGAGATCTGTATACCGGGTGTTTACCTGATGGGCGTTTTGGATCCGGCGCCGGTGGTTGACACGTGGGCACGAACCCAAGTACATATACGCCCAGCCATACTTTCACGCGGGCGATACGGGGAGTCGCTCGGCCTCTGGACACGCCACCAAGGAGTCACCACAATGGCACAAGAACCGCACCGGCCGGAAGACCCGCCGGGACAGGATCCTGAAAACGGCAGCAGCAACCGCAGGCCAGGCGCGGGCGCTACAGCCACGGGCCTGGAGCCAAACATAGCCGGTCTGCTGTGCTATGTGTTCACCTGGATTACCGGAATTGTCTTTCTGGTGCTGGAGAAGGATGACGAGTACATCCGCTTCCACGCGTGGCAGTCGATATTCTTCGGTGTGGCATGGGTAGTGCTGTGGGTGTTCCTAACGATTTCCATCGCGATACTGCCGGGCATCCTGGGCACACTGTTCGGTTTCTTCGGCTGGTTAATCGTCGGCGGCGGTGGACTGGCGATCTGGCTCCTCCTGATGTTCAAGGCGTACCAGGGCGAGAAGTGGCGCCTGCCGGTGATTGGCGACATCGCAGCGCAGACAGCGGAACGCCAGACCTAAGCAGCTAATTTCCAATGTCCGGGCGGAACAAAAGTGGGCTACTCGTCCTTCGAGTGGTCCACCTTGAACTCCGTCACGTCCCGCTCGGGCGTTGGGCCGGGTGTGAACGTCTCACCTGAGCCGTCTTCCGGCTGATAGCCCAGTTCGTTCTTCGCCCGGTCTATGGACCACACTTTCCAGTAGTTGTCGGATGTGGCGTAGTAGACGCCGTAGTGGAGTGAGTCCGGCGCATCGATGGCCCGGATGTGTATCTGCGCGGTGTCCCGGTGACTCAGCCAGAGCGCCATGGCCCCGCCGGAGAACGTGGGGTCATCCGTGGAGATGGTGAAGCCGATGCGGAGGTGAATCGACGACAGCCCGTGGTAGTCGTTGTAGTAACTGCCAAGCGCCTCTCCGTACGCCTTGGACACGCCGTAGTAGCCGGACGGCCGGGTTCGCACTGTCTCATCCAGGAGAGGATACGGCCGCTTTACCTTTTCGTACTCACCCTTCATGATGTGGCTGTATGGCGGGTCCCGGTAGAAGCCGCCGGTGGCGTGCTGGGAGCTGCCGAAGACGACGCGCTTTACGCCGGTCTGCCTGGCCGCTTCAAATACGTTGTACGTGCCGATCAGGTTGTTGGGCAGCGCTGACTCCCACTCCGCCCTGGCGCTGCGGTCTGCGGCAAGGTGCACGATTGTGTCCTGGCCCTCGAAGGCAGGCAGAATCGAGTCAAGATCAGATATATTGCCCTTGAAGTTGCGGTCGTCCGGCAACCCTTTAGCCCCGTACCGTGACAACGATGACAGGTCGTACCGCTCCTCCAGCTGTTGGCGCATGGCGGACCCGACCACTCCGCTGAGGCCGGTGACGAGTACTCTCTTCTTGCCTGGCAAATTTGATCTCCTGCGAATCTGGCGCTCGGATGTGTCCGGGCGTGGTCACCACTGGCCTTGTGACGTAGCGACTATTCATTCCGAAGTGACGTAAGATTCGCGCTTTCAGAACTAGCCTGATACTATTCCTCGGGGCACTACACTACTTTCATGGCAATTCCCAAAAAGCACACTCGTCGACGCCGGGCTACAAAGACCAGCTCATTCGGCACGAATGGCCGTGAAAGCCATGACGCCTCAGCCTACTACTCGCGAGCGCTCCAGCCAGATGAGTCGCTGATCAAAGGTGAGCCAGGCGACGAACAGCCGCTACCCTCGGATGCACTTAACCAAGTATTCGTGCATTCCAGTGAACGTATGTACGAGTTGCCCGACCGCAGCGTTCACCTTATGGTCACCTCACCACCGTACAACGTGGGTAAGGACTATGATCAGGATCTCACATTGAAAGAATACACGAGCCTACTCCAGCGCGTCCTTACAGAGACATTCCGCGTCTTGGTCCCGGGAGGCAGAGCGTGCGTCAACATCGCCAATTTGGGGAGGAAGCCATATATTCCACTGCATAGTGATGTAATCGAGGCATCGGTCGCGTCAGGCTTTTTCATGCGTGGTGAAATCATATGGAACAAGTCAGCCGGAGCAGGATCATCAACCGCATGGGGTAGTTGGTGTTCTCCATCCAATCCAACGTTGCGAGATGTCCATGAATATATTTTAGTTTTTCAAAAGCCACCATTCCGGAGAGAAAATCCGCATAAGCGTATCGCAACAATCACGCGCGATGAATTTTTGGAATTTACTAAAAGTGTATGGGCTTTTGGGCCAGAATCAGCGAGACGGGTTCGGCACCCTGCACCATTTCCGGAAGTACTTCCATATCGTTTAATCCAACTCTATACGTATCAAAATGATGTAATACTGGATCCTTTTATGGGTAGTGGTGCAACAGCTGCTGCCGCACATAAAACTCGAAGGCGCTGGATTGGCTATGAAACGAATCAGACTTATGCTGCGATAACTCATGAACGGGTCAGTGCATTAGGCTTTGAACTCCAAGGCGTTTAACACAAACCATCAGGCATTGATTTTGTAGTCGCATCGACTAAGACGATATTTATCAGGCGCGTTTGCTTTTGAGGTAGTACTGTTGCCTACAGTCAAGACAGAAGTAACTGAAATAGTCACAGGGTTAGCTACTTTGCCATTTGCTACGGTGGAAGAAGCTTTAGCAGCAAGACCTACTGAAATCATCAATGTTGAAGTAAGTCACTGGGATAGATTGAATGATGCCTATGCAGGGCAACAGTTCCACAACGAATTTACGCGGGCTTGGTCGAATGGCAAATCTTTTCTAGAGGCAGAATATGGATTACGCCACCGAACTGCGCGTAGAGTGGAATGGAAGGGCCCCCATCAGACCCCTGGATACGACCTGATCCCTGCTGATCTTCGCATTGATCATGTGTTTTTGATTAGCTGCAAGTATTTGTCCCGAATATTATTCAACGCGTCGCCATTTCACTTATTTGAGAGAGCATTAGCAACTCGGCGAGGAACTAACACCACTGATTGGTATAGTCATGTAGCGAATGAAGCATTTCAGTCATTTTATTCTGCTGTTAGAGATGAACTACAGGAAAATAGTCTGCCTGGAGAAGTTTCTCACTTAAGTAGGCTGGATCGTGATTTCTTAAAGACCAGACTATCTGGCCCTCTGTCTGCTTCACTGGAAGATTCGTACATGAGCTTCTGTCGTTCAGTGAGCCTAGCGTCCGCCGATGTGTGGAATTCTCATTTAAGGACGTTACGAGACCAAGAAGAAATGCTGTGGAGACTTCTGCGTCTAGCAAGTGCACCTTATTTCGTGCTCGGAACATCGAACACAAATAGTATCCGGCTGCGAGTTTACACACCTTGGGACTGGAGACAAGAGTTCACATTGGAAGCATTTAGAGTGTGGGGTGACCAGTCGGCTGGACAGCCATTAGTCCGCTGGCGAGCAATAGCACGCACCAATTCCGCTTCCGAGGAATTCGTAATAGATGGCCATGTGGAGGTTCGATGGAGTCATGGCCGTTTCAGCGGTAATCCTGAAGCTAAGGTGTACCTAGATACGCCGCATGACCAAGTGCCTGGCTATGCGGTCATTTGATCTCTCACGGTTCGCCTTAACATTTGCTTGCGGAAGCAATAAATGGGTACGTGACGTATGACAGCCAGCATCAAGATTGAAATCACCTCAGGCAAACCATGCTCCAACTCCTGAACCAGTACTCCTTCCCGCTCGCCGTCGTCTTGTTCCTCCTGGTTCTGGCGATGTTCATTCCCATGAGGCGCTGGCGGATCAGCGTCCCCATCTACCTCGGTGTGGTTGTCGTGCTGGCACTGGTCTATACATCCATGAGGCCCGGCGCCAGCACGGTGGATTCGCCTGCCGAGGCTGAGGCGGTGCTGGCGGCTGGCAGCCCGGTCTTCGTGGAGTTCTTCTCCAACACTTGAACGGTGTGCCTTGCCAGCAAGCCCATCGTGGATGGGCTCGAACGAGAGTTGGGCGACGATGCCTTGGTGTTGCGATTGGACGTGGCGGACCCCACCGCTGCACCGTTCACGCAGCGCTACAGGGTATTCGTGACGCCGACTTTCCTCGTGTTCAACGATGAGGGCGAGGAGATTCACCGGCAGTCTGGCGGCTTGCTCAAGCGTGACATTGCCCTGGATGCCCTGCGCGGCGGGTGAATGATGGTGGCCATAGGGCCGCTCAGCCACCGGCGCGCAAATGGCCTGCGCCGCCGGCGAGACGCTGTTCGATCTGCTGCCTCGAAGGGACGCCGGCGAGTCCAACAGCCTCCACTGAGATTGCGGCTGCACAGCTTGCAAACAGACCTGCCGCTACCGGGTCCATGGTTTCGGCGTAGCGAACCAGGAACGCCGCTGCCCACACGTCACCTGCGCCAGTGGGGTCGACCTCCATAGCGGGGAAGGCCGGAATGTCGTGCCACTGGCCATCGCAGCGAATACGTGCACCCATCGAACCGCGTGTGACCACCAGCACACTCGCCACGTCCAGCCAGTGGCTCTCCACAGCCAGTGGCGCCTCTGCCTCCGATACCACGCAAACGTCCCAGGGCCTGGCAGAAGGTTTCGGAGGCTCAGTTACAACACTGACAGCTCCCCGTGAATCCCAGCGCCTCTGCCAGCCTTGCGGCACGGCGCATACCAATCCCGCCGAGAACCAGTCAGCGCAGCCCATTGGCAGTTCGTCCGACAACGGCCCGATCAGCAACAAATCCGGCCTGCGCCACGCAGCCGGCACGTCAGCCTCAGTTATGTGGCCGCCGTGCATCAGCAGTGTTTGCTGTCGGCCATTGGCACTATACACATTGCGAAATGTGGTGGTCGGTCCGTCATCTAGCACGCGCCGCTGAACGCAGGGAGTCACTTCTGAAAATGGGTAGTCATCGCCTGCCGCGGTTATGATGCCGGCGTTCAGGCCCAGCCCCGTGGCTGTTCGCGCTGCATAGGCCACTGCGCCCCCGGGCGTGGGAGCACTGATCTCTCCTGATGCGGACACGTTGATGTCCAGCGAGACCTGCCCGACCGCCACGAATTGCGGAGGGGCAGACGCATCGGCCGCACCCAGTTCAACCATTACGGCCCTCCCCGGCGATCTGCCCAACGCTGGCGAGTCCGGGACGAACTTAGCGCTTCGGCAGCACGACCACGCGGCGGTGGTTGCCTTCGCCTTCGCTCTCCGTCCGCACGCGTGGGTGGCCTGCCAGCGCCATATGCACGACACGCCTCTCTCCGGGGGACATCGGCTCCAGGCTGGTTGGGCGTCCAGACGTGGCCACCCTGCCCGCCGTGCGGCGCGCCAGCCGGCGAAGCATCTCTGCCCGGCGTTCGCGGTAGTCTTCCACATCGACAACGACATACGCCTTGCGGCCAAGCTGGCGGTTCACGATCATGCGGACCAGGAACTGGAGAGCCTGGAGAGTCTCGCCACGCCTGCCGATCAGCAGCCCCGCATCTTCGCCTTCGATCTCGAACACCATGGAGCCGTTATCCAGCTCTTCCCTGACATATGTCTCCGCCACAACGCCCATGGATGCCAGGAAGTAGTCGAGAAGCTCTGCAACCATCTGCTCGGCCTCTGGGTCCCGCTCCCTGGGCGGCCCAGAATCCTCACGCTCCCCGGCATATTCACCGGCTGCGCGGTCATCGTCGTCCCGGTAACCGTTGGAGACTGCATAGTCCGGCTGGGCGTCATCATTCGCGGCCTCGTGATCATCCACGATCTCAGGTTCGTCGGCCAGCGATGGCTCTACAGGACGTTCTACTGGGCGTCGGCGGGGAGGCGCAGGCGCGGGACCCGATCGCGAACCAGAGTCAGAATCCTCAGGTTCACGCCTGCTACGGCGGCCATCGCGGGGCCTGCCGCGTGGACGGCTTCGGCGTGACCGGCCGGACGCCTCTTCAACCTCGTCGGCCGTTGGCTGGCGGTCATCATCCTCCGGCTCGTCTTCTTCCCCAGGAACGTGGGGTGCCTGCGGATTCAGAAGCCGCACCTCGATTACCGCAGGCTCACCGCCAAAGCCGAGAATCCCGGACCTGCCCGGACTAACGACGGCTATGTCTACGTCTTCGAGTTCGACGCCTAGAGTGCTGAGGGCGAGTCCGGTCGCTTCGTCGACCGTCTTGCCGGAGAACCTCCGACTGCTCATCTGGGTTTTTCTCCCCGGACGGTTCAATCGTCCCGGGCGCCACCGCGCTCGCAGCGGGCGCCGGAACAGGAGTCTGCCGTCCGAATCCAAATATCGAAATGGGCTGCCTGCCACCGACGAAGTACTGGATTACGACGCCGATGATATTCGAGAACAATATGTAGACCGCCAGACCGGCCGGGAACTGCAGCGTGAAGAAGCCAAACATTATTGGCAACATCCACAACATGATCTGGTTTGTCTGCGCCTGCCGCGGGTCAACCGGCGCAGTCATGGTCATCTTCTGCATTATCCACATGGATGCGCCGACAAGCACAGGGAGGGCAAAGTTCCACGGAACTGGCGAATTCTGGACGTTGTCCACAAGGTCGATGCCCACGAACATGCTGTTCAACGGGATTTGCGCTATTGCCGGGTTCCACGAGTAGAACGACTCGGAGAGGTTCGCCATTCCCTCCGGAGTAGAAGGCATGGTCCGGATGATGGCACGGTACAGGCCAATCCAGATTGGCATCTGGATGATCATCGGTCCAAGACAGCCTACGGGGCTGACACCAGCCTCCCGGTAGATCTTCATGGTCTCCTGGGAGAGCTGCTTTCGATCATCACCTGACTTATTCTTGAACTTCTCCTGCAGCGCCTTCAGTTTGGGTTGCAGGCCCTGCATCTTCTGCATGGACCGCGTCTGGCGAATGGTCAGGGGGATCATGGCCAGGCGGATGAGCACCGTGAAAACGATGATGCTGAGACCAAAGTTGTTGAACAGCAGGTAATACAACAGCGCCAGGCTGTTGATCATCGGCCGCATGATGATCTCGTTCCAGAGAAGGCCTAGGATTTCCACAGGCGGCCTCCCATGGCGAGATGTGAGCGCGGGGAGAAGATGGCAGGTATCAGCCGCACCGGTTCCCTCCCCTCGTCTCAATACACCCGCGGCGAGTCAGGTCATCAGTGGCGAACCACATGAGATCCCCATTAACGGCAGATACATACAGGAACGAACCGACGACCGTTGGTGATGACTTCACGGACTGGCCGGTGACAAACCGTCCGAAATCTTGTCCGGAGGCGGTCCCTACGACAAATACGTCCTGGTCCCCTGATGGGACTGCGAGGGCCTGCCCGCGGCGACTTTCAATGATCGCGGGCGGGGCGACTATCTGGTGGCCTATGCTGGCCGGTTCCGCCCACACCTCGGCGCCGGTATCGGCGTTCAAAGCGTAGACGCGCCCGTGTAGCGTGGAGGCGTAAATGACGCCATTGTCCAGGAGCGGCTGCGCCCAGAACCATGCCCGGGATTCAAAAGACCACTCGCTCGCGGGGTTCAACGTGGAACCGGTTGCGTCCGCAATGCGGGCGTCGGGGTCCAGGGCATAGAACATGTTCTGGAAATCGCCGAAGTAAATCTTTCCGTTGGCGGCCAGTGGCGAGGCCGTGATTGCACCATCCGCCTCAAATTGCCACAGCACACGCTCTGTAACATCGGCCTCATAGGCTGGATCGTCTCGCAGGTCAACGGCGTAGAACGTACCGCCCATAGTCCCGAAATATGCGATGTCATCAACTACAGCGGGGGTGCTCCAAATTGCGCCGTCCACCGGCAACCGCCACTTCAAACGTGCGCCAACGCGTTCCTCAATCGGCAGGCCAGCGTCTGCCTCGGGGTTCAGCGCATATAGATAGCCCGGCGGCTCATCTTCACGGTTGACGGCTGACGTGCCAAACACCACTGTGCTCTGACCGACACCGACACTGCCGACCAGCTTGGTGTCGATCTGGAAACCGCCCTCGCCCCACACCGGCTGGCCGCTGTTGACGTCGACTGCAAATACCTCGCCGTCACAGACATTGCCTCGGCACGTGTAGCCCGACGCGTACACAACGTTGCCGTCGACCACGGGACTGCCGTAAATGGCGCCCAGTCCATCTGCGCCCTGGCCCGGGTACTGCCAACCAGCATCCATCACGCCCGCGTTGGCGTTGATGCGCACGATCCTGCCCTCGGTATTGCCGACGTAGAGGTAATCGCCATCGGCGACAGGCGCGGACCAGCCACCCTGCGGGCCAAACTCCTCACATGCGACCGCCGTGGCGAACACCAGCAACAACGCAAGCGTGAAACCGATTAGACGATAGGTTTTGCGGCGTCCGCGCCTTCGTGGCGCACCGCCGCGGTCAGGTCCATGCACATCCTGCTGGGCATGGGTCAATGTTGTCGATGGCGTAGTGGGGCCTCCGCCGGGATCAGCCACAGCCCTGCGCCAGCATTTAACTGGTGGTTTGGGAACAGTGGCAAACTAGCTATGTCAGTCTGGCTCAGGTACCGGATCGTATCCCCCGGACCTCCCGGGGTGGCAACGGCTCAGCCGCCGTGCGGCCATGCCCATGCCTTTGACAGTGCCATGCTTATGAATAGCCTCGGCGGCGTAGTCAGAGCATGACGGGTAGAAGCGACACACACCGGGCATGTACGGCGACACTGCGACCTTATAGACCTTGAGGAAGCCGAGCGCGAATCGCTTCATTCGTTTCGCCTGCCGGAACCTGTTTCGGGCCGGGCAGCATGATCAATGATACCCAGCTTTGAACTGAGCGTGTGTAGTGAATCCTTCAGATGCCCGTATGATACATCGCCAGCCGCCGGCCTGGCCGTTACGACCACACTCCAGTTTCCTGCGATATCCATCTGACGGAGAATCTCCCGGAGCTTCCTTTTCACGGCATTTCGCTTGACGGCCCCACCGATACGCCTGCTGACCGACAAACCGAACTGAGGACCGTCGGCGGGGCTTTGAGCAGCTGCCATAACCAGTAGCCTGTCAGCCTTCTTTCGCCCGTGCTTGATCGTCCGACGGAAGTCCGCTGACCGGCGCATGCGCCGGTTACGCGCCAATCCCACCGGGCGGCCGATCGTACCTAAGCGTTGACAGTGAGCCTGAGGCGGCCGCGTGCACGCCGCCTCGCGATGACCTGTCGGCCAGCCTTCGTCCGCATGCGTGTTCGGAAGCCGTGCACCCTGGCGCGTCGTCGTTTCTTCGGTTGGTAAGTTCGTGATGGCATCTTTTTGATTCTTTAACTAAGCACAAAATTGTAAGTTTGGTTGAACTGAAGTGTCAAACTGGTGACACAGGCGGACGGGCACCGAAGGTCCATGTAACAGAATACCATCACCTATCTGCCTGGCCGTTGGGCGAGCACCACTGTTGGCTCAACAAGTGGCTCCGCATTGACCCGGCATGCATGTGCGAAAAATCACAATGCAGCATGCCTGGACATCGGCTCCGGACCAATCCCGGCAGGCGACCTCTCCAATTTGACGGTCATCCGAACCCCGAACTAGAATTAAAGAAGTATTTCTGTCGTGTCACAGAAGCTTCTCTACCCATATTTCACCCTTAGCAGGAGCGTCAGATTAGTGGCGACGAAGACCGAAATTCTCTCTACCGAGCAGACTGACATGGAACAGTTGACAGTCAGCGAGGCCTTCCAGGTCTACGTCCGCCAACTCCCACAGGACGCCAAGCAGAAGGCCCAGCCGGAGATTGCCAAGTTTGTGCGGTGGGTCGGCGGCGACAGGCTGATAGCGTCTATTTCGCCTGCGGAAGTTGGCGAGTACAGCGACAGCTTTAGCGCCAAGTCAACGTCTGCGGACGCCACCGAGCGGCTTGGATTGGTGAAGCTGTTCCTCACGTATCTTAAGAAAAAGGGTCACGTTGACATCAACCTGGCTCAGCATCTTCGCCTGCGGAAGAGCCGGTCCTCAGCAGCGCAAGCACGCGCCATCTCCGGCCGGCAGCAGACGGTAAGGCTGACTCGCGCCGGTTACACGGATATGACCAAGAAGCTGGTCCAACTACAGGACGAGCGGGTCAAGCTGGCGGATGACATCAGGCGGGCCGCAGCAGACAAGGACGTTCGTGAGAACGCCCCGCTTGAGGCGGCACGTGAGAACCAGGGCATGGTTGTGGCCAAGATCCGCGAGATCGAAGCGACCCTAAAGGTCGCCATCATCCTGGACGGTGAGGGCCAGGAGACCAACCGGGTGCACATTGGCTCGAAGATCACGCTCACTGAAGTGAACTCCACACGCTCCGTTGGCTACCAGTTGGTGGAGCCGAACGAGGCCAATCCGCTTGCGGGTAAGATATCCGTTATCTCACCAGTTGGCGCAGCAATACTGGGCCGGACGGCAGGTGATGAGGTAAAGGTTAAGACGCCGCGCGGTGAGCAGACGTACAAGATCGACAAAACTGACTGATCAACTCCGCCGCGTTCGAGGAGTTACGGTTATTAATCTATAGCGTGTCATTGAGCCGCCAATTTGGCGGCTCACTTTTTGAGTGGCACGGTTCGCATGCGACTGTCAACCACACCGGCATCTCCGGTGTGGTCGATAGTTCACCGGCCATCTGAGGATTGTCAGCGTTAAGATGAACCGGTAAGAGACACGACTGTTGCGCGGACGAACACCGGCAAAGGCTTGAAAACAGCGGAGTACGCCAGGTTGACCACCGTTCAGGCACCGAAACACATGTCAGATGACACAGCACACCTGGAACGGGAGTTGCGGGCGGCGGTAGGCGGGGAGGTCCGCTTTGATCCGTACTCACGCGCCCTTTACGCCACAGACGCATCCATCTACCAGATGGAACCAGTAGGGGTTGTCATACCCCGCAACGCTGATGACGTCTCGGCCGTCATGGATATAGCCCGCCGGTACGGGGCCGCCGTCCTTCCCCGGGGAGGCGGAACCAGCCTCTCCGGCCAGACGACCAACCACGCAGTTGTCATGGACTTCTCCAAGTACATGTACAACATGCTGGAGGTGAACCGGGAGGAACGCTGGGTCAGGACACAGCCGGGCGTAACAATCGACGACCTAAATCGCCAACTACGGCCCCACGGGCTGTTCTTCACGCCGGACCCCAGCACGTCCAGCCGCGCCAATGTGGGCGGCGCAATGGGCAACAACTCCTGCGGATCTCACTCCATAGTGTACGGCAAGACCGTTGACCAGGTCCGGGAGATGGATGTGGTGCTTTCGGATGGCGTTCAGACACGCCTCATGCCAATGAGCGGCGCAGACCTGGAGTCACGTTTGGCGGCTGAAGGCCTCGAAGGCCATATCTACCGCCGCGTGCGGGAGATTGCGGCAGAGCAGCAGGCAGAGGTCGACAAAAGGTTCCCGAAAATTCTGCGCAGGGTGGGGGGGTACAACCTGGACCTTGTGCAGGACCCGGCCTGCATGGACCTCACCAAGATTGCGGTTGGCTCAGAAGGCACCCTCCTGGCCGTCACCTCTGCCAAGCTCAGCCTTGAGCCTCTCCCTCCATACAAGGGGCTCGCCGTCCTGCACTTCACCGGCCTTGTCGAATCAATGGAAGCGACTGTCGCTACCCTGGAGGAAAACCCGGCCGCGGTGGAACACATCGGCAGCATGATCATCGGCCAGGCTCGCCAGTCGTTGGGGTTCGCCAGGAACATGGGGTTCCTCCAGGGCGAGCCGTCAGACATCCTTGTCGTGGAGTTCACCGGCGAAACTGAGGCCGAGGTTGAGTCGAAGATTGACCGGTTGGTCTCCCGTATGCGGAGCCTCAACCTGGGCTACGCCGTGACCAAACTGCTCAATCCAGCCGACCAGGCGAAGGTCTGGGCAATGCGGCAGGCTGGGCTCGGCCTGATGATGAATATACCGGGCGATGCCAAGCCGCTGCCGTTCGTGGAAGATACGGCGGTTTCGCCGGAGAAGCTGCCCGAGTACGTAAGGCGCTTCGATGAGATTGTGCGCAGCCATAATACCGAAGCTGGCTACTACGGTCATGCCAGTGTGGGCTGCCTGCACATCCGGCCAGTGGTGAACATAAAGGAGCGCCAGGGCATTGAGCGAATGCACGCCATCGCCTCCGAAATATCCGACCTGGTGCTTGAGTTCGGCGGCGCAATGAGCGCAGAACATGGCGATGGCATAGTCCGCGGCGTTTGGGCAGAGAAAATGTTTGGCCCACAACTGGTGCAGGGGTTCAGGGACGTCAAGAAGGCATTCGACCCGGACGGCATCATGAATCCCGGCAAGATCTTTGATACGCCACCCATGACCGAGAACCTTCGCTACGGTGAGGCGTACCGCACCCAGCCGGTGGAGACACGCCTGGACTGGACCAGGGAAGGCGGCTTTGCAGCGGCAATTGAAAAGTGCAACGGCGTGGGCGCATGCCGGAAAGTAAACGCCGGCGCCATGTGCCCCTCTTACATGGCCACGCGCGAAGAGGAACACTCCACACGCGGTCGTGCCAATGCGCTGCGAGCGGCGCTTTCCGGGGTGCTGCCGAACGATCAGATCCAGTCCAGCCGAATGCTGGACGTGCTGGACCTATGCCTTGAGTGCAAGTCCTGCAAGTCTGAGTGCCCATCCAACGTGGACATGGCAAAAATCAAGTACGAGTTCCTGGGCAAGTACTACAAGACCCACAGGATGCCGCTGCGCTCAAGGCTGGTGGCAAACATTCACTTCCTCAACGCATTGGCCCACCCAGTGGCTCCGCTGGCAAACTTCATGAACCGGTCGGCTGTCGGCGGATGGGTCGGCGAGCACCTGGTAGGAATCGACAGGCGCAGGAAGTTCCCAAAAATTGTCTTCCGGACATTTGAGAACTGGTTCAAGAGCCACAAGCCCAATACCACCGGCAGTCGCGGCAAGGTAGTGCTGTTCCATGACACCTTCATGCAGTACAACCACCCGCAGTCAGGCGTCGGAGCAACTGAGCTGCTGGAAGCCCTTGGCTATGAAGTGGTGATCACGCCACGCAAGTGTTGCGGCCGCCCCATGATTTCCAAGGGCCTGCTGGACAAGGCAGCCGCGAACGCCCGCTATAACGTGAACCTGCTTCACCCGTATGTGGAGGCCGGGGCGAAGATCGTGGGCTGCGAGGCCAGTTGCATAGTAACGCTCAAGGACGAGTACCCGGACCTGCTTGAAAACGACCCGAAGGCGCGGGCGGTTGCTGACGCCAGCGTAATGATTGAAGAGTTATTGGTTGAGACGAAGGATGACGGAGGCCAGCAGATAGAGTGGTCAGACCACGCAGCCAAGGTCGCCCTCCAGGTCCATTGCCATGAGCGCGCTCTTGTTGGTACGGAGCCGGCGCTCGACGCCCTCTCAATGCCGCCAGCGTACCGGGCATCACTGATTCCGTCCGGCTGCTGTGGCATGGCAGGCTCCTTCGGGTTTGAAAAGGAACACTACGACGTGTCCATGAAAATCGGTGAAGAGCGGTTGTTCCCCTTCATCCGGGAATCTTCACCGGACACGCAGGTGGCCGTGACAGGCGTTTCATGCCGGCAACAGATAGAAGACGGAGCGGGGTGGCCAGCACGGCACCTGTCAGAAGTCCTCGCCGAGGCTATCAAGCGGTCGTAGAGTGTCCCTCTTGCTCGCAGCGCCGCCGCACTGTCCCGTATCCTCATAGCCAATCATTCACTCGAGTCCCCATACATGGGGAACGAAAGGCCGCAAGCGTGCCACAAGATCCGGAAGCCCTTGAAGCACCCGCCAAGATCCTGGTCCCCCTCGATGGTGCTTCTCCGAGCGAAGCCATACTCCCGTACGTGGAGGGGATGGCACGGCAGTTGGACGCCCGCCTCATTCTCTTTCGTGCCGTGACAAAGTCTGCCGGCGGCGATGCGGTGGCCGCGGCCGAAGAATACCTGGATGACGTGGCCGGGCACTTCCGCGGCCGCGGCATGGGGGTGGCGACCGCTGTGGAACGCGCCACACCGTCATCCGGCATCACAGCGGTGGCTGAGGAATATGACGCCGATATTATCGCCATGACGGCCCACGGCCGCCCTGGCGGCAGGAAAGACCTGATTGGCAGCACCGCGCACCGCGTGCTGCAAAACAGCCGTCGCCCGCTGCTCCTGCTTCGGGCGGAGAACAGCAATTGGATTTCCCCGCAGTCGATAATCGTCGGGCTTGATGGTTCGGACCTGGCATCGCTGTCCCTGCGCCCTGCCGTAGGTTTCGCAAAGACCTTCCGCAGTGATCTGGTGTTGGTACGCGCCGCAGCGCCACCCGATCCCCTTGGCGGGGCAGTCCGTTACTACGGCACGGTGGACGATCACGCAGAACGATACCTGCAAGACGTTGCGGCAGAGTTGGCAGTTCACAAACTGAACATAGTCACTCACGTTGGAACCCGGCCGCCGGAACAGGAGCTTCTTGCTGCAGCTGACGCCCGCCCCGGTTCAATAATCGTCCTGACCACCCGCGGCATGTCCGGAAAGCCTAATGTTCTGCTCGGCTCTACGACTGATCGCGTCGTGCGGTCGCAGTCTCATCCAGTCCTGGCCATTCCTGCCGTGCCTGGTTAGAACCAGCCGGGCATATCTCCTCTCAACTGGCAGGTCTGCTGGCGTACTGCCCGCATACTGACAGCGTCCGTAGCTTCAGCCAGAGCCGCATCTTTACTGCACGACGCCAACGACCGGTTGACTCGTCCTGTGGCGGCCGCTAAAAGCCGGCAGCCAAGCAGGCTCTTGCAGCATGGCTCAACTTGGCCAGTGGTGCAGTGGCCTGGGATCTGACCGTCCCGACCGGCCAGGCTTTCGCGGATGCCATGGCACAGGTTGAGGCGATCCTGCTGAACCCGGCTTCTACACACAACGACTTTGCCCTGGCAAATGACATTGCAACCGCCATCAACGAAATGGATTCCGGGTGTGATGACGGAGACGGCGGTGAAAGCGGACCGCCAACAGGGGGAAGCTCACCCGGCGGACCGCCAGCCAGTGTCGGGCCGAACAATGGCAAAGGCGCAGGCGGCCGAGGCCGCTAGAATCTTCGGCTCCTGCAACTCGCGTGATAGCGAGACGTAATCCTGGCAGCACTCGAAGGGAAAGGAGATTTCCACCTCCGAGTGCTATCCTGACCCGCCGGGCCACCAGCCTTCTCACCAGGTGGCGACTACCGGCGGATAGGGCATTCATTGGCATCCACAACCGAAGAATCGATAGCGGAGAATGAGGCTGACGGCCAAAAGGGGTCGCTGCTAGAGGTCCTGTGGGTCGCCACGCGGCTGGGGCTGACATCATTCGGCGGACCTGTGGCGCACCTCGGTTACTTCCGTGATGAGTACGTAGTACGGCGGCGCTGGCTGAGTGAAAGTGCGTACGCAGATCTCGTAGCCCTTTGCCAGTTCCTTCCTGGCCCGGCCAGCAGTCAGGTGGGCATCGCCATAGGCATGATGAGGGCAGGGCTGCTTGGAGGGCTCATCTCGTGGCTCGGCTTCACGTTACCCTCAGCTATAGTGCTGTTGCTGTTCGCCGCGGGAATAGAGGCCGCAGGCGTCACAGATGCTGGATGGCTGCACGGCCTGAAGGTCGTTGCAGTGGCCGTCGTGGCTTACGCCGTGTGGGGTATGGCCCGGACGCTCGCCCCTGACAAAGAGCGGGCAACCATAGCCATTGTTGCGGCCATAGTAATGCTGGCATGGCAAACCACCCTCACGCAGGTGGGAGTGATTGCCGTGGGCGCGTTTGTTGGCTGGCGGTTGCTTCCCGGAGCGCCACGAAGCAACGGCGATACGGCCCGCATGCGCCTGCCATTCGGCCCCCGGCTGGCGATTGCGTCTCTGGTGGTTTTCCTCGCTCTGCTCATGGGCCTGCCCATTGCGAGACAGTTGTTTGAAAACCAATCACTGGCAGTTGTCGACAGCTTTTACCGGGTAGGATCGCTGGTGTTCGGGGGCGGACACGTGGTGCTTCCGCTG
This sequence comes from Dehalococcoidia bacterium, assembly GCA_040878005.1. Taxonomy (GTDB): domain Bacteria; phylum Chloroflexota; class Dehalococcoidia; order Lucifugimonadales; family Lucifugimonadaceae; genus JBBDMW01. The sequence continues at coordinate 30,900 of JBBDMW010000072.1, read as the reverse complement.
CTCCAAACTGAAGTGGTGCCTCCGGGCTGGGTCACCAACGACCAGTTCATTGCCGGATATGGTGCAGCCCAGGCGGTCCCGGGCCCGCTGTTTTCGTTCGCAGCCTTTCTCGGTTCAGTCATGGGTCCCGTTCCAAATGGGATGGCCGGGGCGGCGATTGCCCTCGCAGCCATATACGTGCCCTCGTTCCTGCTGGTCGTTGGCACGCTCCACTTCTGGGACCGCCTGCGATCACTCCAAAGCTTCCAGTCAGCATTGCGCGGGGTCAATGCAGCAGTCGTCGGACTGCTGCTGGCGGCTCTGTACACGCCGGTCTGGACGAGTGCAATCAATGAGCCGGCGGATGTGGCCCTTGGCCTTGCCGCGTTCGCCCTGCTGGCCTTCTGGCGTGTGCCGCCGTGGCTGGTGGTAGTGCTTGCCGCGGCAGGCGGGCAGGCAATTGCAGCATTTTAGTTGCAGGACGCACAGCGACGACTCACACATGACGACTCACACATATCGGCGCACGCGCCTGAAAACCAGTAAACTTCGGCTCTGCAACCGGCATGGGCTCCACGCTCACAAAATGACTTGCGCAAAAGGCGATACGACCCAGCGCAATGCATACAAGGGAGGCGGACATGACAACCACGGGGCACATCTCAGTCAACGGTGTGGCGGAATCGCCCGGATCCGCCGCAAAGGCCCGGCTTGAAGGCCGTGGGCCTGCCATCTGGCTTGCTGGCGACCCGGAGGACCTCAAAGACTGGCTGCCTCTCGGCGCCGCCGGCATAGTCACAAACACAGTCGTGCTCAACGACATGGTCAAAAAGTATGGCCAGGTTACCGAAGTGACCAAACGCTACCTGGACATCACTGACCTGCCAGTCGTCATTGAAATCGACGGTCACTCTACGCAGGAGTTGCTTGACGTAGGCGAAGTCTTCACCAGGATGTCAGACCAGGTCATCCTGAAGATTCCGTGCACCGTCCACGGCCTGGGCGCCTTCAGAGAACTATCGAAGGCTGGCGTCGAGACATTCTGCACCACCACCTTCACGCTGGCGCAGGCAGCCGCTGTTGCACAGGCGGGTGCAACTCATGTCCTGCCATTCTGTGAACCCTACAGGGACGTCAGTGGCGACCCGACGAAGCTTATCCGCGAGTGCCGGACTATGTTTGACGGCTGGGCGCAACGGCCGTTCATCACTGCAGCGCTCGTACGGACGGTGGACACTGCCCACGCAGCCCTTCGTGATGGCGCAGACGGGATTATTGTGTTCTGGCCGGTGTTCAGGGACATGATGAAGAACAAGTTGACCGATGAGTGGAATCAGACCTTCCTGGACAACTGGAACCAGATGTATGACGCGGGCCTTATGAACGGCGTGCCCGTTCAACGAGCAAACTAGATCTATGCGGCGGACCGGCCGCATAGAAAACGGTGAGAAAAGGAAGCGCCCTCCCATCGCAGGAGGGCGCTTCACAGATGGGGCCGCCCCACCAGCTCAACACTGGGGGGACTGGTTGCGCCACTGGGGTGGCCCGGTGGCCGGAGCGTCTCGTGCTGACCGGCCGGGTTACACGGACGCCAAAATAAACCGCTCCGTCACCGCAGGTTCATAACCTGCCTCAGCCCCGGTGGAATCGTCCGCTGCACGGTCAGCGCAGCGCCCTTCTCCGGCGTCACCTCAAGTGTGAACCTGGTGCTCTTCACTATGAGCGTGCCGTTCGCATCGATGCCGCCCTCTCCACCGCCACCGGCGACCCCGTCCATGTACATCACTGAGTCGTCCTGCGTGGACAGCAGAGACATGTCCCGGTCCATGAGCCACAACGTGATCTCAGCCTTCTCCCCGTCCTCGAGCAGCCGGTCGCCGTTGTGGTTGCCTATGAACCTGACCGTCCACGGCACATCCAGCAGCCGCTGGTTCTCATCCGAGTAGGAGATGATCGTGCCTGGCGAGGCAGTCGGGTCGAAGTCCGGGTCCGTGCCGGTGTCATCAGCGGTGTACGGCGGCGTAAGGTCTATCGGCTCGCCTGCAAGCGAGTTGGAGACGATGAACGTCACCTTGAACACCACGTCGGTGGTGTTCAGCCTGCCTGCATAGGCAAACGTGGAGCTGTGCTGCCTGAGCAGCGTCCTCGTCTCGCTCAGCCCCGCATGGATCGTCTGCTTGTTGGCCTCCGCAGAGAAGACGCCAGCCGAAAGAATTGTAAATGCGAATACAGAAGCGACCACCACGAATGCGATGAGCACTATCGCCGTCTCAAGGCCCGTGATACCTCGCTGGCCACGGACGCCCGTTTTTTGTTGCATCGCTACCCCCAGTCGCCCCTGTCACGAGTCTCACGAACTTATATGAACCACGGCAACATGCCCGGCTAACGGGTCCCCCGCCGGAATGCTGCCAACCCACATCGTCCATCGAATTCATGGAAACTTGGGCTATAGGCCTGCCCTGGCGAGATGGGCCCGAGCCTCCAGTTTCAGGACTGTGCAGGTTCACACCATGCTGGAGGGGAGGTACCCAGACTGCGTCGTGGAAACTACGGGCAGCAACCCGGCCTTCTGCCCAAAACCTGCACCCACAGAAGGTGCTGGAAACCACGCAGGGACACTTCGCCAGAAGTCAAATGAGTATGGGGGGGCCGTGTCGCAAGTCAAGTGCGCTCGCTGAGGATAGTGGTGACAGAAACAGGTACGCGCCACATCCCCGGCAACTGGCAGGACTTATGGCCGTGGCACAGCCTGGCGAATCAGCTTTGCGGAGACGCAGCCTCTTCCAGCACGCGCGCCCTGAGTTGACCGCAGCCAGCGTTGATGTCGATGCCTTTTTCCATCCGCACGGTGGACGGCACTCCCATTTTTGCGAGTTCTTCCTTGAAAGCGGAGGAGCGCCTGGGGTCAGGCCTCCGGTACGGTCCGCCGGTGGTTGGGTTCACCGGGATAAGGTTCACGTGGCACAGCAGGCCTTCAAGCAGGCGCCCCAACCTGATCGCGTGCTCCATAGTGTCATTCTGACCCTCAAGCAACACATACTCAAAGAAGATGCGGCGGTTGGTCTTCTCTACGTACTTTCGGCAGGCGTCCACCAGTGTCGCGATGGGATATCGCTTGTTGATGGGCATAGTCTCAGACCGAGTCTCATCGTCTGGAGCATGCAGTGACACCGCCAGGTTGATCTGCAGGTCCTCGTTCGCCAGCTTCAGGATTTGCGGAACGAGCCCCACTGTGGAAACAGTGATGTGGCGTGCACCGATTCCGACTCCATTCGGGTCATTGAGCACACGTATCGCCGCCATGGTGTTGTCATAGTTAGCCAGTGGCTCACCCATGCCCATGAAGACAAGGTTGGTGACACCCTGTGTCTCGGCCTTATCCCGTTCACCGGCGGCAATTTCCGCGGCATCCTCTGCCCTGGCCACGCGCTGCATGTGCAGCACCTGCCCGACAATCTCCCCGACGCTAAGTTGCCGCACGAAGCCTTGCTGTCCCGTCGCACAGAAAGTACAACCCAGGGCACACCCTGCCTGCGTCGAGACGCATACGGTCTTGCGTCGCCTGCGGTGACCGTCTGGCTCATAACGCATCAGGACCGTCTCGATCATTTCGCCATCATGCAACCGGAACAGCACCTTGTCGGTTGAGCCGTCCTCCGAACGCATGGACACTGCCGGAGTCAGGGGGCTGACTGAGAATCGTTCAGCAAGCTTGGTGCGTAGTGCCTTCGAGAGCGTTGTCATCTCATCGAAAGACTGCAGGCCCTCGTGGTATAGCGCTCTCCAAAGCTGCTTGATCCTGAAGCGCGGTTCGCCCAACTCGGCGAAAAGCTTGCTGAGATCGTTCTCAGAGAGGTCCAGGATGGAGGGCAGCCTGTCCTGGCTTGTGGATGAAGTTGTTTCGTTGGATACAGAGAGTGTCATGGGATTCGCAGGCGGCTGCTGGCCGCAACTCATATTCAGGCCACCTTTAAGTTTAGCATTGGGCATCAATTTTCACTTTGACCGCTGACAACAGTCCGCATAAACTCCGCCTCATGTCACAGAACTCGTCCGATATTGACTCATCGACTCTCGAAGAACGGGCACTCGAACGGCTGCGCGGCAACGTGCGCAGCGGGTATGACCGCTTCTACAAACGCCACTATGCCTACTCAGCTCCTTCTCCCGGCCGTTACATCTGGCAGTGGTTCTGGGACGCCTGCTTCCATGCCGTTGCACTTTCCAGGCTCGACACGGAGATGGCGAAGAAGGAACTTCGTGACCTCATCGCTCCGCAACGGAAAGATGGTTTCATCGGCCACATCACCTACTGGGGCTGGTCCGGCGCGGTAATGAGCGCAGTATTTATGCAGGGACGGCTGGGAGAATGGAGACGCAGGCACTCCGCGATGATCCAGCCGCCCCTACTCGCACAGGCCATAGAAGCGGTTCATGCGCACTCTGGCGACCAGAGCTTCCTAACGGAAATGCTCCCAAAGGCGCAGGCGTACTACGATTGGCTGGCCAGGGAACGTGATGCCGCTGGCGATGGCCTCATATCCATCATTTCTCCGTGGGAAAGCGGACTAGACAATTCGCCTGCCTTCGATGAGCCCCTCGGGCTCAGCAACCCTTCCCGCATGAAAGTACTGCTCGCGCTCAGAAAGCTCGATTGGTTCAACATGCTGCGCGGAGGCAACTTCGATTTCCGCACCATCGTGCGCCGTGACCGGTTCGTGGTCATAGAACCCATGGTCAACGCCATCTACGCGGACGGCCTGCGTTCGTTGGCGCGCCTGCACCTCGCAGCAGGGGACGAAACTGCTTCGCTGGCAGCAGACGCCCGTGCCGCCAGGGTGGAGGCATCACTGAACGAGCATTGCTGGGACCAGGAGCGCGGACAGTATGTTTACCTGTGGGGCAAGGACAGGCGGCCCATCACACTCCTTACGGCCCCATCTTTATTCCCGGTAATCCTCCAGGACACACCTCGTGAGCGCGTGGCTACGGTAGTTGAACGTCACCTGGTCAACAAGAATGAATTCTGGACTCACCTGCCTGTGCCCAGCGTCGCCGCTTCAGAGCCCACGTTTGACCCGGAGGGAGAATCCCTGATCTGGCGCGGCCCGGTCTGCATGAACCTGAACTGGTTCCTGGCACGCGGCCTTCGCCACCACGGCTTCAACGCTGAGGCAGACCACATCGTTTCCCGATCACTCGAATCAGTGAACAAGAACGGTTTCCGGGAGTTCTACTCTCCCAACTTAGGCCGTGGCATGCGAGGGACCCAGTTCGGCTGGGCGACCGTCGTTGTAGACATGGTCAGGTGAGGACTAGACATAATCAACCACCATGCAATCTGTTAACCTTCCGGGTTTAACGTGACATCTTCCAACTCCTGTTGGCGTCCGCGTACCGTAACCAGTAACCGGCGTCACCTGTAAATGGACTCCGAATCAGACAAGATCACACCGCCAATTTACGAGCGGTGTGACCTTGGGTTTTATCCATGTGATCCATCGGCATAGACCCGTAGACTGGGTCAGAACCTGGTAGCGCAGTACCGGAACATACGTCAGAAATCAGGTGTGATTGGAAATGGGTCAGACATTGGCGGCTTGATGATTTAGGTGAAGAACCGGGGTGAATTACCCCCTGTTAATCGAAGGGAGAGCGAAGGTGGCAAGAGATGAGTTTGACCGTGACCTGGGGCACTTGGAAGCGGAAGTTGTCTTGCTGGGCGGCCTTGTAGAAAACGCCATCTTCAGTGCGCTTGGCGCACTAGCTTCCAGGGATCTTGAACGATCCAAACGTGTGATCATTGAAGATGACCGTATAGACGACAAGGAAGCCGACATTGAGAATTCGTGCATTGACCTGATCCGCCGTGAGGCGCCCATCGCTGGTGACCTCAGGCGCATAGTCGCCGTGCTTCTCATCGCATCCGAGCTCGAGCGCATGGGCGATTATGCCGAGGGCATCGCAAAAATCAGCCTTTTGATGGGCAATGAGCCGCCGCTGAAAGAACTGGTGGACATCCCGCGCATGGGAGAACTCTCAGTAAGCATGCTCAAGCGCAGCCTGGAGTCATTCCTTGAACGGGACCCTGAGACCTCCGTCAAGCTAGCCCGGAGTCTCGGCCCGGACGACGACAAGGTCGATGCTCTGTACGAGCAAGTTCAGAAAGACCTTCTTGCCTTGATGAAGGAGAACCCGGACAACGTGGACCGTGCTACCTACCTGCTGTGGGCAGCCCACAACATGGAGCGCATTGCCGACCGTGCGACGAATATTGCCGAGCGAGCCATATTCCAGGCCACCGGCATGAAGGTAAATGTGGATGATGGCGACAGGGTGAGGGAGGCGCTGGCCTCCACTCAGTAGCGCCTCGCGTTTGCGGGTGCGCGGTCTGCAGTCAACCACGCACCCGCAAATCGCATCATGGCCTGTACAAAACCGCTCCAGCTATGGATACGAAAGAGCCATTCTCGTCGTCTGCCGCACACTGGGCGTAACCCATCCATTTTCCGCACGTCTCGCCCGTTGCCCACAACGTCATGTAGATCGGCGCCAGTCCGCATACCCGGTTGGCATCCTTTACCGAACGTACCGACGCGAGGAAGCCGTCCCTGTCTCCCCTGGCAATCGCGTCCAACAGCCAGCGGTCAGCTAACTTCACCCGTTCACGTTCCGCCTGGGTCACCCGTGACCTGTCCCCAAACGCCGGCCCAACATGCGCCAGGTCTGCGGCGGCGACGAAGACGGTACGGCGTTCCGCTGCTACTTCTTTCAGGATTGCCATGGCCTCCGCCACATGAGGCAAATCGGCGGGCTCACCCGCCGCTTCCCCTGTACCGCTGACGTAGTCGTTCAGCGAACCGCAGAGCACTGGCAGAACTGTCACCCGACGGTTGCCCATCACATGGTGAAGCCAGACCGACGCCAACTCGATCGAATGCTCGCCAATGTGATTGAACTCGTCCGCAAACGGATGATCCTCAACCTCTGGGTCTGAACTCAACGCCTCTGCCAGCCGTTCGACAAGCCCCAGGTCGGTCGGAAGCGTCCCCCACGGCGTTGAATAGCTTTGGCGGGTCAATGTCAGCCGTGGCCCGCTGCCATTGTGATCGGTCCCGAAAATCACAAAAAGCTCAACGTCCTTCAGATCCGGCGCCGCATCGCGCCATACCCGGGCGTAGCACTTGCCGCCGCGCATGTAATCAATGTGCGGAGAAACAATGCCGGCCAACCTTTCGCCAGGTGCTGTCTGGGGCGAAACATTACGCGATGCGTAGGCGTCCAGTACTTGCCTCAATTGCTCAGGTTTCGCCGGATAAGACAGTCCGGCCAGGGCAGGAACCCGATGGGGAGCATCGCGATAAGCCTGTAGACGGCGGTATCGCTCTGCTGTAAATGCCCCGTTCTCAAGCATGAGCAAACCGTCCAACTGTTCGAACAAGTCCCGCAGTGGCCCCGCGGGAACTGCGGGCGCCCCTTCCTGTACAGCAATCCTGGCTATCTCGTCCATCGTGCGGGTGCCATCCGCCAGCGCCAGGTACTGTCCAAACGCCAGCGGCACCATAAGCCCCTCTTCGGAGAAGCGTTGCGGATCGGTCAGTACGTAAAAGTGAGTTCCGTCACGTTGGGTCTGCCTTACGCCAACAGGGCGTAAACGAGGCTTTTCGGGAAGAGATGCAGCCATACAGCGATGCACCAGCCAATCATCAGAATCCGTTCACCCTCGACACGCTTGTGCCGACCGGGAACAAACGGGCTTGATGGTACACCGCCTGACGGCCTCCCACCCACACGCCAGGCTATGCAGGGAACGCCGTCTATGGGAAGTACATCTAGGCGCTCTGAGCGTAATCTTCCGTTGAAGACCTGCGGATTGCCGGAAACGGCCTCCGCTCCCGGAACAGTGATCTCCTGGACAACTCTTCAAGTGACAGCAGCGGCCCCTCATCCTCTTCGCGCCCTGGAGGCTCAACGGCGCCGCCGCGCTGAATGACCCGGTGTATCGTCCTTGTGCTCACATCAAACCGCCGCGCCAGTTCAGGCACAGGAACACCCTTCTTGCGGAGCCTGAATATCTCGTCGTCCCTGTTCCGCCGGTCTTCACGCATCATGGCGCCCGGGTCATCGAACTTGCACACAGGCAGTGGACACTCGATGCAGGACGGTGATACTTCACAGCCATCATCGGTGTAACGAGTATTTTCTGGCAGGGTGTCTGAGCGGACTGGCTTAAACGCAATCGTCATATCAGGAACTCCGGGCGAAGTAGAATCACGCAGGCTTAAAGAAACTCCCGCCTCACCGGCCGGGAATGGCGTTGGGCAGGTGCAACGGGTCAGCGGACTTCATGAGAGAGAAGTGCCGATGGAAACCGTCATGCGACTCCAGAGCCAGGCTGCCCCGCCTGGCTCGCTCGTAAACGGAATCTTCCGTTCCCGGGGCCCCGTAAAACACCCTCGTCAGTCCACGCCGCCTGGCACGTGGAGCCACGCGCTCGGCAAACCACTCACCGTCAATTCGGTGCGCCTGCACCACCTCAAGCAGGGCGTCTGGCGCAGGGCTATGATCTGTCACGGGCCTGTCTGCGCTGACGAAGATGTGCTTCGCCTCGCCCAGCCTCAACGTCCGTGCGCCATCCGGATGCCAGAGACCGCCTGCTCCTGCATCATTGAGGCGCCTGGTGAGCGCAAGCATCGCCGGGTAGGTGTCCTCCAGGAACTGGGGGGCCACCGTTGCGGACACTCCCCCTGTGCCCGCTCGTGCCACCAACAGCCATGACCGGATCTGTGTCATCACCCGGTTCACCGCTCCGATGTCCGCCACATCCACCGTGAAGGTTGAGCCCGTGCCGCTGACGAGTGACCCCATCACCGCACGTCCCAATTCCTCTTCGTCAGTGGCGTCATGTAGATTGTGTTTTGCCCCTGGCCGTTCAAGAGTTGCCAGCATTTGATCCCTGCCTCTGGTCAGTCCAGCCTTGGCTGAATGTTTAGCACGCAGGTTCTATTATGAACAATTGTTCTGTCATGTCAATACCCTCATGACATTTGGTGAATCTGGCGTCAATATTGACCACAGCCAAATGCGGGCCTACGCTTCCGTCGGCAACTGGCAGGAAACTCGCCAGCCCTCCAGCGCGCTTGCCCGCCCAACACACAGGAGATGGTTCCAGGAATGAATGCGGAGATCGTCGCAATAGGCTCTGAGCTGCTTCTGGGCCAGATAGTGGATACAAACTCATCGTGGATCGCCCAGCGCCTGGCTGAGAACGGCGTAAACCTGTTCTACAAGACCACCGTCGGAGACAACTTCGACCGGATGGTGGCAATCATCAGCGCGGCGCATGAGAGGGCTGATGTGGTCATAACGGGCGGCGGGATTGGCCCGACGCAGGACGACCTCACCAGGGAGGCCGTGGCGAAAGTAACTGGCCGCAAGGTTGTTGTGGACCCGCAGTCGCTGGACGATCTTGAAGAGCGCTTCCGCCGGCGCGGCTTCATCCTTACCAAGAACAACGAGCGGCAGGCCATGGTTCCCGAGGGTTCAACGGTTGTCCGCAACCCAAACGGCACTGCCCCCGCCTTCATAGTCGAAGACGAACGTGGGGTCATCATTAGCCTGCCCGGCGTGCCGTTTGAAATGAAATGGCTGGTTGAGAATGAGGTCATTCCGTACCTCCGCAAAAAGTACAGCCTCAGCCAGGTCATCCACTACCGCGTTCTGAAGGTTGCGGACCTGGGCGAAAGCAACGTGGACGACCGAATTGGCCACCTCATCGCTGACTCGGTCAATCCCACCGTGGGCGTGCTGGCCCACCCCGGCCAGGTGGATGTTCGTATTACGGCAAGAGCCAACAACCAGACAGAAGCCGAAGAACTCATAGAACCAGTCGAAATGGAAGTCAGGCGGCTGCTGGGAGATCATGTATTCGCTCGTGACCTTGAGACCATGGAGAGTGTTGTCGGCCTATTGCTGCAACAGTCCAAGCAGACCATCGCCTGCTGCGAAGACCTCAGCGGAGGATCGGTATCGGACGCGCTTCATACGTCCGCCGGAACACAGTTCCTGCAGGGAATCACGCTCAACTCCAGCGATGCCCAGGAGCGCCTCATTAAAGCAGGTGGAGAGAAGCTCTCAGGCTCAGCGGACGGCGCCGAACGCGCCGCTGCACTGGCCCGCGCTGTGAGGATGTTCGCTGGCGCAGACCTGGGCATAGCCGTGCACGGCGTGCCTGAGGGCGATCAGCAGGCTGAAAACCTTGGGCGCGGTGAAACATACATCACCATCGCCGGTGACGGCGTAGAACGCTCAAGACAGGTGCGCTCTGCGGGCAGGGGCCGCCCGGACAGGCAACGTGCTGCCATGCATGTGCTTAGCCTACTGAGAAGGGATCTCCTTCGCCTGGAGGATTGATGTTGGGGTCCGCCGCGCTGAGCCAGGTGTGTAACGTCAGCGGTTTCAGCGTAGAATTTGTCGATCACACGAACGGACGGGTGACTTTGCTTGTGACCGGCCCCATCCAGTGAAACCTGTGCAGAATTCCCATATACCGGTAATGCAACCTGCGGTATCGTCATTGACGTATTTGGAATCAAGCACATGTGCACGGGCCAGAGAAAGAGAATCGTTTGAGACATCGCAGCAAGCCACTGCTCATCATGCTGTTATTGATCGCAGCGCTGGCGGTACTGTCAGCATGCGCCGGTGAGCCATCGGCAGACGCAACCCCCGAGTCTTCACCCACACCGGCTCCAATCGAGCCCATCAATATCGGGCCAGACGAAGACCCTGAAGCATTCCTGGCAGCGCTGCCCCCCTCAGAATTAGAGTGCGCTGAAACTGCAGTCGGCGGCCATGAACAGCTCATATCACTGCTCAATCAGCAGGGCGCCCATCCAGACCAGGATCAAGCCCTCCAGCTAGCAGAGTGCGTGAGTGCTGAAACCGTCGCACGGGTCTTGACCGGTCAGCTTGAAAACATGTCGGCGCCTCTCAGCATCGACACCCGGCAGTGCATATCTGAGAAAGTTAGCGGCACATCAATCTCTGCGCTCATTGGAAGTGATTCGGAACCGGATCCCGGGGCCGCCATTGGCTTCATGCAGGCCATCTTCTGCCTCAATTCCGCCGAGCGCGCAGCATTGGAGGCTTCCGGAGAGGGCTTCGCTCCCATTGGCGGTGATGTGGGAATTGATGAGTTGGAGTGCCTGGCTGACGCAGTTGGCCCAACCCGTCTCGCCGCAGCCGCCGGCTTGTTCCTCGGCCAGGGCAACAGTGACGACCTGCTCCCCTCAGAGTTCATCAATGAAATGACAGCCTGCGGGCTGATCACGGAAGAAGACCTGGCCAAGACCCAGTTAACTGCCGAACAATTGGATTGTCTCTTCACTGAGTTGGGAGACAAGGTCGCCGGCTTGATGTCGGGACAACAGCCTGATTCCGGTGACATGAGCGACTTTATGGCCGCCCTCTCCAAGTGCGGTGTAGAGCCGGAAGGCTTCATGAACGGAAACGGCGGAGACATGAACCTTCCGGGCGGCGAACTCGAAGACTTTGACCTTCCGTTTACGGCTGAGGAGATCAAGTGTCTCGAGAATGAGGTCAACCCGGAAACATTGGCGGCCCTCGCTGGTGGAGAATTCCCACCGCCTGATGCCTTCGATGCCTTGTCGAAATGCGAAATAGACCTGTCCAACCTTGCTGGCGGATAGTCTTCCGGCAGCACCTTAAACAGTTCACGGGCAGTAGAGGCGCCAGCATTGGCGCCTCTACTTTTTTCCATCTGCAACCTATCAGCGGGCTTATTCCCCTGGAGAGCGCGGTGCAGGCAGGATAAGCACCGGCCGTGCTGAAGAGCGGACCACCTTATCAGCCACACTCCCCAGGGCCCATCTCTGGAATCCGCTGCGCCCGTGGCTGGTCATGACTGCCATGCTGCCGGGCAAATCTTGCAACACATCCACGATATGTTCGGCGGCAGAGCCTGATCGGGCTTCCGGGAAGGCATCCACTCCCTCTGCCCGCGCCCTATCCACGAACTGCGAGAGATACTCAAGCGCCTCCTCGCGCAGTTCTGCGCCGAAAAATATGCCGGCGCCAGCATATTCAATGGCGCCGCCAAGGCCCGGGTAGTACGCCCTGGGCGTTACACGGAGGAATCGCACCTTGGCGCCGGTTGCCTTCGCCACGGATATTGCGGCGTCCACCGCTGTTTCGCTTAGAGGCGACACGTCCAGCGGTACCAGGATGTTCTGCGGCCATGACGGTTCTGCCGCCTGGCCCCGCTCATCAACCCGTACTACGAGGGTGGGCACACGAGCGTCCGACAGGACTCGTGAGGTAACACTGCCCAGGATGCCGCGTGCCAGCGCCGACTCCCGCCGCGTGGACATTGCAATCATGTCGTCCCGCTCCGCCCTAGACACCTTGATGATCTCGTCAGCAGGTTCGCCAAATGCCACTTCCACTTCAATATCGCTGACGGTGCTCTCAAAGCGTGATGCGATGCGGTTGAGATACTTGAAGGCCTTGTCCCTGGCATCCTTCGCCATCTCGGATGCTGACTCTCGCAATGCAAGCGCCCGCGGGTCGGCAACAGCAGGAATTCCTTCAAGCTCGTCGGGGTCTTCAGTATCCAGGACCGCCATGAGCACCATGGATGAGCCAATCTTCTCCGCCAACGGCACTACAAAATGGAGAATGCGCTCTGATTCGCTTGAACCATCCAGGGGGACAAGAATCCTCCCCGGCAGCCACCCCGGCCGCATCCATTCGGCGTATGCCCCGGTCCTGTCTTGAGTATCCTCTGTCATCCCATATCTCCTGCCGGAACCTGAAACTCTGAATGGTACCGGCTGCATGTTGCGCTTTGTGATTTGTGCTGCACTGCACCCAGGCCACAGGCACATGCTCTCACACAGCCGAACCAGTGCTAGACTGCGGGCGCAAATATCAGACACCTCTTACCCACATGAGCCGGCAATCACTGGCGCTGCGAGGACAAGATGAAGAGCATTGCTGCCATCCACCTGGAACACGGAAAGCCTCTCGTTGTTGATGAGATAGAGATACCAGACCCGCAGCCGGACCAGGTAGCCGTCAAGCTTTATTCAAGCGGCGTATGCCATTCGCAGCTGCACCAGATGCACAACCCTGAGACACCGCGGCCGGCCCTGCTGGGCCATGAGGGCACCGGCGTAGTCACAAGGGTCGGCAAAGATATAGATCACGTCAAGGAAGGCGATCTCGTCATCGTCACCTGGGTGCCCCGCGACCCCATCAGGGGACGCTGGACTCCGGGACCGAGCGGAGCAACATACCGGGAACAGCCGCTTAGCGGCCCCACGTTCACCTGGGGTGAAGACGTCCTGATCCATAACCAGTACGTGGTCAAGATAGATGATGACAACCCGAAAGACGTGAGTTCAATTGTGGGCTGTGCCATCCTCACTGGAGCAGGCGCCGTACTCCACACTGCGAAAGTGCGGCCGGAGGACTCGGTGGCCGTATACGGCGTCGGCGGCGTGGGCATATCAGCCATCAAGATGGCCTCCATCCTGGAGGCGTACCCGATCATTGCTGTTGACCTGCATGATGACAAGCTGGAGTTCGCGAAGGAGTTCGGTGCAACTCACACCGTCAACGCATCCAAGGTTGACCCAGTAGAAGCCATCCATGAGATCACCAGCGGCGGCGTAGACTACGCCTTTGACGCAATAGGACTCCGCATAACCAACGAGCAGATCCTGCCTTCAGTCCGCGGCGGCGGACCGGGCGCGGACAACGTCGGAGGAATGGCTGTGCTGGTGGGGATGCCCGGCAATGAAATGACCATCTGGCCGGGCCATTTCATGTTCCACCAGCGCCAGTACCGGGGCAGCCTGGGAGCCACCTACCCGGACAGGGACTTCGCCATGTACCTGCGCTGGCACAAGGAAGGCAAGTTTCCGCTGGACAAGCTGGTGACGAAGCGATACCGCCTGGATGAGATCAACCAGGCGTGTGATGACCTGGAGGCCGGCCAGATCAAGGGCCGGGCCATCCTGGAGTACACGTAAGCCTAAACGCGTTGCAGTGCGCCCAGTTCAAACCGGGCGCACTGCACGCTCAACACTTACTGGATTGGCTGAAGGCTACTTAAGCGTCTTCAGCTTGCTGGATCCAAGAGTCATAGGTCGCCTGGTTCTCAGCGATCCACTCATCTACGTGCCGGGCTATGTCCTCGGCGCTGTTTTCGCCTTCCGCCATCAGGGCGTTCTGAGCGAATATGTCTGCCAGGGGAACAGACATCACATCGAACAATCGCGCAATGTCCGGGTTGTCCTCCAGGAACTGGTTGTTCGCTACCACGTTGATGTCGTTGCCAGGCCATCCCATTGCGCAGGGATCGTTCACGCAGCCGGTGATCCCTTCGATGACAGTGGCATCTTCAAGGTCCGCCTGGTCCTCTGGGAGGTCAGGGAACGGAACTTCTATCCATACCACGTCCTCACCTGGCACCAGTGCATTCACCGTCCAGTTGGGCGTCCATGTGTAGAAGAAGATTGGCTCGCCAGCGTTGTAACGCGCCACGGCATCGGCCATCGATGCCTCATAGCCAGCCTTGATCGAGTTCACATGGTCGCGCAGGTCATACGCGTCCAGGTGATGCTCAATCACCAGCTCACAGCCCCAGCCTGGAGGGCAGGCAACCATGTCAGCCAGGCCATCTCCATTGGAATCGAACGCCTCTTTCACCTCATCGCGCTTGAAGTCTTCGATGGACGTGATGCCGTATTCGTCAGCACTGGCCTTGTCCACAAGGTAGCCCTGGAGGGCGCCGGATGCGGCGACCAGGCCAGCGATGCTTGCGTCTTCTTCGAACGTGTCTCTGTACGTGTTGTGCAGCGGGAACCACCCGTTCGCCCAGAAGTCCACATCACCATCCGCCACTGACTGGTAGAAGAACGGGTTGCCCAGGTCAGTTGGCGCCTCTACCTCGTAACCAAGTTCCTCTATGGCCCTGCCGTACAACTCAGCCTGGAAGTAGCCCGTGGTCCACGTGGCACGTGCGGGAGTGACCGTGGTTGCCTCGCTGGTGCAGGCTATGCCCACAACGAGGACCGCCACAAGGGCCAGCATCCCGGCCGCTCCGTACGGCCTCAAGTTAAGTAACCTCATACTATGTTTCCTCCTTAGGTTCCGTAGAACCAGCGTCAAGATTTCCCCTCGCCATTCCCACTCATGAGTGGGATAAGCCCGTAAGGGGTTGAAACGACAACAAAACGTGCTTCTGCTCTGCCGGACCTGGTGGCGCAGGCCTCGAAATAAACGACTTGGAGCTGACAGTCCGGCAACAGCGAACGGAGCAGCTATGCCACGCGGTCACGTCTTATCCGCGGCCATGGCCTGGGTTATGCGGTCGATGATTATGGCCAGTATCACTATGCCTATGCCGCCAACCGCAGCACGTCCCACGTTGAAACTGTTGAGCCCCTCGAATACCGGCACTCCCAGTCCCCCGGCACCAATGATTGCTGCAATCACCACCATGGATATGGCCAGCATCAGTGTCTGGTTCATCCCGGCCATGATGGTGCGCAGGGCAAGCGGTATCTGGATTTCCGTCAGGATCTGGCGGGATGTCGCTCCAAAAGCCCTGGCCGCCTCCACAACTTCTGAATCCACCTGCCGTATGCCCAGGTTAGTCAGGCGGATAATTGGCGGCGAAGCAAAGATTATCGTCGCGATGACGCCCGCCACTGTGCCCACGCTGAAAAGCATCACCACAGGAACCAGGTATACGAACGCGGGTGTGGTCTGCATGGCATCCAGCACCGGCCGTATGACAGACTCGACCAGGTCGCTACGCGCGGCGGCTATGCCCAGTGGAACCCCGATCAGGACGCAGACCAGCACTGCGCTGATAACCATCGCCAATGTCGTCATGGTTTCGGGCCAGAGACCCAGGAAGCCCACGAACGAGAGCGCCACGACACTGAATGCAGCAACACGAATTGAGGCCGCACGCCATGCGATCAGGAATATCAGGGCCAGGATGATCAGTTCAGGTGTGGCCTGCAGCAGCGAATCAATCCCATCCAGCAGTTGTTCAACCGGCCACTTTGCATACTGGAACAACCACCGGAACTCCGTAACGACCCAGTCCACCGCCGTCTGAACCCAGTCATCGACCGGGATTGTGAACCTGTCAAATACGTCGAACAAACATGACTCCTAGAGTACGGATCGCTGTAAAGACTACTGTGTGGCGACCGGCTCGCCGGCTTCCGTGGAGGCGTCGGCTGATGCGTTGTCTCCCACCTCGGCGCCATCCCCGGACATCCGGGACAGTACGTCAAACTGGTTGAGGACGCCCGTGAGCCGCCCTGAGTCATTGCGCACCGCCACCGGGAGGTTTTGGGCGCACAGCCCGAAGGTCTCCGATAGCGCAACTGACTCCTCAACACACGGGAAATCCACGTTCGCGACTTCGGATAGGTCACGTTGCCCTGCCCGCACGGCGCGGGCGATATCGTCGTCAATTACCAGGCCCACAGGCCGGCCCTGGCGGTCCACCATGTACATGGCATCTTCATCCAGTGCAGCCATGCGCGCCATGGCAGTTCTGACGGTATCGTGGCCAGCCAGCAGGGTTTCCGGACGTCGCATAACCGATCCGGCGGTAAGCACGCGCCCCCTGTCTACATCACGTGTGAAATCTGCCACGTAATCATTGGCCGGCCCGGAAACAATTTCCTCAGGCGTTCCTATTTGGACGATCCTGCCATCCTTCATTACTGCAGTCCGGTCGCCAAGCTTCAAGGCCTCATTTAGGTCATGCGTAATAAATATGATTGTCTTTTGAAGCTCACGTTGAATATGAACGAGCTCATCCTGCATTTCCCGCTTGATTAATGGGTCAAGGGCACTGAATGCCTCGTCCATTAGCAGCACTTCTGGATCTGTGGCAAGGGCCCGGGCCAGTCCCACCCGCTGCCTCATTCCTCCGCTGAGACTATCTGGGCGATGGTCGGCCCAATCCTTAAGCCCCACCATCTCCAGGGTCTCGGTAGCCTTTTTCCGCCGCTCTGCCTGCGGCACGCCCTGCACCTTCAAACCGTACTCAGCGTTCTCAACAACCGTCCTGTGAGGGAACAGGCCAAAGTGCTGGAATACCATGGAGATTTTTGTACGCCTGACTTCCCTCAAACGCTCGTCATCAAGACGAACAATGTCCTCGTCATCGATAAGCACACTGCCCGCTGTAGGCTGGATTAGCCGGTTTATGCACCGCACCAGCGTTGACTTGCCTGAACCGGAAAGTCCCATCACCATGAAAATTTCACCGGGGGTCACGGAAAATGACACGTCCGCCAGACCTACAACGTTGCCGGTCTTGGCGAGGATTTCGTCTTTGCTCATCCCTTCTTTTAGAAGGTCAATCGCCCCCTTCGGCGAATCGCCAAAGATCTTGTACAAATTCCTGACTTCTACGGTGCTGGACAATGGTCAACTTCCTACTGAAGTTCGAGCGCGCTGATGCATGCCGGATGGATTCGTGGTGAACTGTGGAAATAAAAGGGCGTGCGAACGGTCACGCACCCAGGGCGGCCCACTTGTGTTTGCGCGCAGCCGCTCTCGGAATCAGTGCAGCCACTGGTTTCCAATCATCGTCAACGGGCCTGTAAGCGCATTGAAACACTGCAACGCCCTCGTCGGCTCACCATATCGAGGTATCAATCACTGGGTTTCATAACCCTTATGGGGTATATGCACAACCCTATTACCTCGGCCAAATATTGAAGATGGTTCGGTGACGTCGCGGCGTCTCCGGCGAGTCGGCGTTGACACAATCGATAACCGCGGTATATTTGGTTAGCTGTCTAATCATTCGACAAGGAATGATACGACGTGCAGACATTGCAGCCCGGCCCATACCCTCGGTTGCCGGTAAATTTTTAGCGCATCCCGCCCAACTTCACGCCCTT
Source organism: Dehalococcoidia bacterium (assembly GCA_040878005.1). GTDB lineage: Bacteria > Chloroflexota > Dehalococcoidia > Lucifugimonadales > Lucifugimonadaceae > JBBDMW01. The sequence continues at coordinate 12,949 of JBBDMW010000072.1, read as the reverse complement.
ATGGAAGGTAAGCGAATGAACGGATCGCAGGCGCCGGACCCATCGGCCACGTTGCCCCACGACCCGTTTATCAATCAAGACGGTGACCGCCGGATGAACGGCAATGACGCCCTTAATCTTCGGATCCTTAGGGCTCTGCGCCAGATCATTAGGGCCGTGGACGTCCATTCCCGGCACCTCTCGGCCGTTTATCGAGTCACTGGCCCCCAGCTCATATGCCTTCTCGTCATCGTGGAGAAGGGTCCGATCACTTCTGCAGAGTTGGCCAGGGCAGTGCACGTCAGCCCAAGCACTCTGGTTGGCATACTGGACAGGCTTGAGGCGCGTGAGTTCATCCTTCGCAAGCGTGACACTATTGACCGCCGGAAGGTTTACGTAGTCCCTACAGATACCGGCAGCAAGTTTGCGCGCGACGCCCCCTCTCCGCTCCAGGACACCCTGGTGCAAAAGCTGACGGGACTCTCACACAGTGAACAGGCGTCCATTGCTGCAGCGTTAGAGCAAGTTGCTGAGTTGATGGGCGCCGGGGGCGTGGACGCGCCTCCGGTCCTGGATGCCGGCCCAATAGCGCTGTCCTAGGCGAAGGTTTAGCAGTAAACGCACTCAATCAGGAACCAGGTTTTGGACCAAACGTTGAACGCAAGATCATCTGAGACGGCATCCAAGCAAAGGCAGCCAACTGGCGTTTCTCTACGCGAGCCAACTCTGGCTGACGGTGGCGGCATGTGGCGACTCGCAAGAGAATCCGGCCTCGATGTCAACTCTGAGTACAGCTACCTCATGATGTGCCAGTACTTCGCTGGCAGCAGCATAGTTGCTGAAGACAATCGCGACATCGTCGGGTTCATCACCGGGTTCCGCCCACCGGAGACGCCGGACGCCATATTTGTATGGCAGATTGCGGTAGCTGAAAGTATGCGCGGCCAGGGCCTGGCCCGCCGGATGCTCGAGGGCTTGCTCACACGCGACGCGAACAAAGACGTTCGCTATATCCACGCCACCATTGGGCCATCAAACACGGCTTCGCAGCGGACCTTCAGATCCCTGGCCCGCCACATGGGCGTGGAATGCAAGGAATCACCCCTATTTCTCACAAGCCACTTCACAGGGGAGGCACACGAAGACGAAGTGCTGTTCCAAATAGGGCCATTCAGGGATTGACCGAACAACGGCCCGTCACGGGTAGACCACCATTATCAGGCAGGGAGAAAAATGGAAACCATCGAGCGACTTGAGTCGAAGGTACGGAGCTACAGCCGGACATGGCCCACGGTGTTCACGCGCTCTAAGGGCCACCAGATCTGGGACAAGGACGGCAAGGCCTACATTGACTTCTTCAGCGGCGCAGGCTCTCTGAACTACGGGCACAACAACCCGAAGATGAAAGCCAAGCTGCTGGAGTACATAGAGTCTGACGGCATAACCCACAGCCTTGACATGGCCACCGAGCCGCGGGAGAAGTTCCTGGAGCGGTTCGAGGAGGTCATCCTTAAGCCAAGGGGATTGGACTATGTCGTGCAGTTCCCTGGCCCCACCGGCACCAACGCAGTTGAGGCTGCCTTGAAGCTTGCCCGCAAGTACACGGACCGCCTCACCGTCATCAGCTTCACCAACGCGTTCCATGGCATGACCCTGGGTGCGCTGGCTGTAACCGGCAACCAGATGAAGCGAAGCGGCGCAGGCGTGCCGCTGTCTCACACCACGTCTATGCCTTACGAGAACTTCCTGGGCGATGACGTGGACACCATCGAGTATCTGAACACGTACCTCCGCGCTGGCAGCAGTGGCGTGTCCCTTCCGGCGGCAATCATTGTTGAAACAGTACAGGGCGAGGGCGGTGTCAACACAGCAAGCGCCGAGTGGCTCCAGCGCCTTGAGAAGGTTTGCAGGCGCTACGACATCCTGCTGATACTTGACGATATCCAGATGGGCTGCGGACGCACTGGCAACTTCTTCAGCTTTGAGGAAGCAGGGATCAAGCCTGATATCGTTACGCTGTCCAAATCCATCAGCGGTTACGGCCTGCCAATGGCCTTGACCCTCTTCCGCCGTGAACTCGACTGCTGGGAGCCGGGGGAGCATAACGGCACTTTCCGCGGCAACAACCCCGCGCTGGTCACTGCGACGGAGACGCTGGACTACTGGGTAACGAACGAGTTCTCTGATTCCACCAAGCAAAAGGGCGATACCATAGCCGCCTTCCTTGAGGACATTGTCAAGAAGTACCCGGCTGCCAAAGCCCGTCGCCGCGGACGCGGCATGGCGCAGGGCATCCACTGTGCAGTCAGGGACCTTGGTGATGAGATCTCTCACCAGGCATTTGAGCGCCAGTTGGTGATCGAAACGTCCGGAACCAGTGGTGAGGTGGTCAAGCTTCTGCCGCCGCTGACAATCGAAGACAGCGCGCTGCGGGAAGGACTGGAGATACTTGAGCAAAGCGTCGTGGCTGCCCTTAAGGCGAAAGGCCTCGACGCCACACCTGCGCTAGCCAGCGCAGCCGCCGGCTAACAGGAAGGGAACGAATCTCGTAGCGGCCGGCCGCCTTCGTGCGGTGGGTCGCTACGAGTCGCACCCGGCCCACCATTGACAAGACCAGCCAGTAGCGGTTGGATACGAATCTAGAATCAATCGCTCCAACCCCGACAAGTCAATTTGAAAGGCGCCGCCCAGGCATGATCGTAAGACAACTGACTGACATCGTCGGCACAGACCGTGATGTTCACGCTGAAAACTGGAACAGCAGACGCTTGCTGCTTGCAAAGGACTTTTGTGGCTTCTCCATGCATGACACGGTGATACATGCTGGCACGGAGACCTACATCTGGTACAAGCATCACCTGGAGGCGGTCTACTGCGTGGGCGGACAAGGCGAAGTGGAAACCATAGATGATGGGAAGGTCTACCCTGTCACTGATGGTACGCTGTACACACTGAATGGGCACGAGAAGCACCTTCTGCGTGCCAGGACAGACATGCGCATGATCTGCATATTCACCCCTCCCCTCACAGGGAATGAAACACATGATGCAGAAGGCGTATACCCGTTGCTGACCGAGGACGCCGAGCCGACGGCGGCAACCTGACAATTCACGGCCGTTATGCGCAGCCAACCAAGGCTGCGCCGGAGAAATGCACCCCATGTAAAAGACAGGGAAGCAGCATAGAAAAGGAGATTTTTAATGACTACTGCAAGAGATACCTCAAAAGATGTCTACAGATCACGTGTGGACTCCAGGCCGTCACTGACGGACAGGCCTGACCCGGTCGTGTGGAGCGACCTCAACAACCCACCCCCCGGACCGCTCACCGCGGAGCAGCTACGGACTTTCGACAAGAACGGGTTCCTCTGGCTCGAAGGGTTGTTCAATGAGGACGAGGTGAAGAAATACCAGGGCGAGCTGGAGCGGATGTCAAACGACCAGACGATCCGCGACCGCCCCACCACCGTGATCGAATTGCAGAGTGATGAGGTCCGCTCCATCTTCGAGATGCACAAGCAGAGCGAGATCTTCAAGGAAGTGGTTAAGGACCCAAGGGTGTCTGACGCAGCACGCCAGATCCTGGGCAGTGATGTGTACATCCACCAGGCACGCGTGAACATGAAGCCCGCCATGTCCGGCGGCGGTTTCTTCTGGCACTCTGACTTTGAGACATGGCACACCGAAGATGGCATGCCGCGGGCCAGGGCAGTCAGCGCGTCGGTCGCCCTGACGGAGAACAACGAGTTCAACGGCCCGCTCATGGTCATCCCCGGCTCGCACCGCACATTCGTGAGCTGTGTAGGCAGCACGCCGGATGACAACTACAAGAACTCACTGCGGAAGCAGGAGTTGGGTGTCCCCGACGCCGAGAGCATGACCAAGCTGGTTGAGAAGTACGGTGGGATTACCGCGCCCAAGGGCCCGGCTGGCTCCGTGCTGCTCTTCGACTGCAACATCATGCACGGCTCCACCGAGAACATCTCGCCGTGGCCACGCAGCAACGTCTTCTTCGTGTTCAACAGCGTGGAGAACACGCTGATTGAGCCGTACGCCGGCACCAGGCCACGGCCGGAATACATCGCCACCCACGACTTCACCCCGGTGAGCGAGCTTTAACTGCCGGTTTTCCCGCCCACGGGGCCGGGTTGCCAGGCAACAGATTTACATAGGGGCATGGGCGCCAAGTCGTCCATGCCCCTTTTCTGTGGATGACAATCCGCGTTACAGCCCGACTGCTTCGTTGATGTCCCGCTGATAGGACTCCACCGCACCGGAGATCACTTCGTCCAGCGACACTGGAGCGCCAGCCTCACCGGACTCCATCACTCCGTATGCAAGCGCCAGGGCGTTCATGGCAACAGCAGCGTCAACCTCTGGTGGTCTTCCTGTCTCAATTGCCCGGGCAAAGTCCATGTACTCAATGGCGATGATCTTCCGGTCAATAGCATCAAACGGCAGGTCGTAAGACGACATGCGGCGCTGCCCGCCCCAGAGCGCGGCAGTCACGTCATCAAGCTCAAACTCCGGAACGAGAGATAGCAGATCATCACCACTCACCGTCTCACCTTGAAGTCTCAGCTCTGGCCCTTTGCCGGAGCGGCTGGGCGAGCGGAGCAGTGTGCCAAGGCTGCCGTGTATCGTTGATACCCCCACAGCGTGACCATGCGAGACATCGCTCATGGAAAGCTGGCCTATCGCACCCGATTCGAATCGCAGGACAGCGAACGCCGTATCCACCGCATCCTGCTCGACGGCTTCTTCCGGGGCGGCATCTGTCTCAATCCGGTGGCTGTAGAACTGCGCCAGGTTTGGGCTGAGGTCCGCCATCGCGACCTGCTGCCGGTTCCGCTCAAAGACAGCCGTCTCTGCGTATACAGATGACACCCCGCCCATCAGGTAAATTAGCAGGTCAGCGTTGTGCACACCTGCATCGAGCACAACTCCACCTGCCCGGTCCTTCCGTGCGCGCCACGCTGTGTTGTGCATCACACCGCCCGATCCTCCGGAGAGTGCGGTGTCCACGGCGAAGTAGGGCCTGCCAATAGCGCCCGACTCCAGGAGAGCCCTGGTGAGGCGGTTCATGGGGTCGCGGCGAAAGTTCTCGGCCACGGCCAGGATGCGCCCGCCGCTTTCCGCAGCGTCGCGCATCAGCCGGCAGGCTCGAAGTGTCAGGCCCATTGGCTTTTCCGTCATGACATGCCGGCCTGATTCGATCGCCTCTATGGCGAATCCGTGATGCATGCGGGTGTCTGTCACAACGTCCAGCGCATCCAGTTCGTGCTCTTCGTCCAGCATCTGCCGGAAGTCGGTATGCACTCGCGGCCGTTTTCCAGTTCCCTGTTCCACCTCATCCGCAACACGCTCCGCCGCAGATTCATGCCGGTCGCATACAGCGGCCATGCGTACCGCACCAGGGAAGTGCCGGAAAAGCTCGACGTACCCGTGCGCGTGCCGAAGCCCCATGCCTCCGCAGCCCACAAGTGCTAGGTTGATTGTCAATTTGGCCTCCCGCCAGTTATGGCAGCATCTCTATCAGCGGCTGGATGTGCCTGGGGTCTGACTTGAAGCCCACCCCCAGGCCGTTGACGATCTCCGTGATCTTGTCGCAGAACGGCGTGGGCACTCCGGCTTTCCTGCCAAACTCGGACACGTATCCGTTCAGGAAATCGATCTCGGTGCGCCGGCACTTCATCACGTCCTGCAGGAACGATGGCCTGCCTTCGCTCCCGGCATGCCTGGCTGTTTCCATAAGGGCCATCTCCACATCTTCGATGTTTCGCCCCTCGGCTGCGTCGACTATGGCATCCGGCGACAACCCCATGACGCTCCCGAGCGTCTTGCCGTGCGCCCTTCCCACCCGAACAACCTCGGCTGCTATCTGTATGCCGATGCGCATGGTGTCCGGCCGTGTTCGCACCTCGGCCGTTCCGTAGCCTGTCAGGCCGGCCTGGGCGTTGTTCATGCAGTTGACCATCAGCTTTGACCATCGCTCACCCCACAGGTTGGTGGTTAGCGACGTCTCAGCAACGTTGTTGATCATGTCCACAAGTTCACGGGCACGAGGCGTGTCTGAGCCATCCTGCTCACCTATCTTGAAGCCGTGGGTATTTGTGTCGGTCCGCACGACCTTGCCCGGTTCGTAGCACCCGGAGCTGATCGTGATTACGCAGCCCAGGGTCCGCTCCTTGCCTGCTATGGCTGCGACGCGTTCATCGTTTATGCCGTTCTGGAAGTCCACGAACACACCATCAGGCTTCACGTAGCGCAACATCAGCGTTGTGGCCCACTCGGTGTCGTATGACTTCACCGCCACAAACGCCATGTCGAATGGTTCGGAGACCCCCTGCAACTCATGTATGTGCAGGGCCTTTGGGCTGGTCTGGTGTTCACCGGTGCGCGTGCTGACAAGAAGACCATTCTTCTTGATGGCGTCCACGTGCTCCGGCCATTGATCCACCAGCGTCACGTCATATCCCGCTTTTGATACCAACCCGCCCACAACCCCGCCTATGGCGCCTGCGCCAATGATGGCTGTCCGTTTGCTCATACTCTCGTATTCTCCCGTACTGGCTGATGTGCCAGGTTCCGAATCCAGCGGCACTAACCCGCACCGCACGTATCTGCGTAACGACTGGCTGAGCGGTCTATTTCAGCAGTCTGTCTATGCCGAACATGTCCAGGTCAAACCGGCTACGGCCTTCGGTGGCCAGGTCGGCCAGTATCTCACCCACTACGGCAGCGAACTTGAAGCCGTGCCCCGAGCACGGGCTGCCGATAATCACCTGGGGGTGCGCCGGGTGGAAGTCCATCAGGAAGTCATAGTCCGGCGTATCCGTGTACATACAGACGGCGGCGCTCAGCAGGCGGCCGTTCGCATCCGATATGTATTTGGCCAGCAGCGCGCGCACCTGCTCTTCGTCATCGGCATTGGCCTTCCGCACCAGCGTGTCGGGGTCAGTGTCGGGGCCGCCGTGGTGCTGCGCCACCTTGTAGCCTGCACCAAAGTTCGGCTGGCAGTAAAAGGACTGCCCCGGCTCATACTCCCATCCCGTATTTGGGCAATTCTCCGGCAGGAACATGTCTGCGTTCCGGACCGGCTCGAACCATAGCATCACCTGCCGCTCCACCCTGAGCGGCAGGTTGAGCCTAGAAACCAGCTTCGGCAGCCATGCCCCTGCCGTGATCACCAGCCGGTCGGCGCGGTATGAGCCAGCCGCGGTTGTGACCCGCACGCCATCGCCATCGGGATGCCATTCAGTCACCTGTTCGTCGAAATGAAGCTCCGCACCAGCTTTCGCAGCCAGCGCCAGGTTGGCCTCTATGCACTTCTCCGGAAACAGCGCACCCGAGCGGGCTTCGTAGACACCCACCCAATCATCGTTCGGGTTGAATAGCGGGTAGCGGCGGCGGACTTCATCGGCCGACAGCACCTCGTGCTCAAGGCCGTGGGTTTGCGCGCTCTGCCTGGACCCGCTGGCATTCTTGCCGTCTGGCGGGCCTATTATCAGGCCACCCAGCTTTCGGAAAAGCTGCTCACCGCTCGCCTGCTCCAGTTCGTCCCACAGTTCATAGGAGCGCTGGACTATCGGCACGTAGGACGGGCCTTCGTGATAGGCCTCGCGAATTATGCGTGCCCTGCCGTGGGATGAGCCCATCTCGTGCGGCGGATGAAACCGGTCGAACCCGATGACTCTGCTGCCGCGCCTCGCCAGTTGATAGGCCGTAGAGCTGCCCATCGCTCCCAGGCCCAGTACGATCACGTCTGCTGTTTCCGCCAACTTTTTCTCCTGGTCAGTCTGCCGATATGTTACGCAAGGACCGGTGAGCGACGTTAACTTAACGCCAGCACGCCCACAGTGGTCAATAGCACCGATCAAAACTCACTCTTTTTCGTATCCGGACCGGCGCAGTGGTTTACGATGCACCACGACCACGGGCGAGTCGCCCATATACACCAGAAACGAGGCCACATGAGAGACAACCAGGTCAAGCGAAGCCTTCGCAGCGGCGGCGTGTCCGTTGGGTCGATGGTATTTGAGTTCAGCACTCCCGGCATGGGACGTATCGCGTCCGAGGCCGGCGCTGATTTTCTTGTTTTCGACATGGAGCACACCGGTTGGAGCTTTGAGACGGTCCGTGACCTGGTTGCCTCCGCCCGTTCTTCTCCTGTCGTTCCGCTTATTCGCGTGCCCGCCACTCAGTACCACTTTTTGGCCCGGAGCATGGACATCGGTGCCATGGGCCTGATGGTGCCGATGGTTGAGTCTGCGGAGCAGGCCCGGCTCATCGTGGACTCCACTGCTTACCCGCCCGCAGGCCACCGCGGCGCTGCGTTTGGGATCGCTCATGACGACTACACCAGCACCGACATCATCGCCAAGATGCAGAGCGCCAACGATGAGCGGCTGCTGATTGCCCAGGTCGAAACGGCGAAGGGCGTCGAGAACGCCGACAGCATTGCTGCGGTGGACGGCATTGACGTCCTTTGGATAGGCCACTTCGACCTGACCAACTCCATGGGCCTGCCCGGCCAGTTCGATCATCCCGACTACCTCAAGGCGCTGGAGGCTGTGCTTGAGGCCTGCCGCCATCATGGCAAGGCTGCGGGCTTCATGGCCTCCAGCATTGAAGAGGGCCAGGCGCTTATCCGGCGGGGCTTTCGCTGCATTGCCTACTGGGGCGACCTCTGGATTTACAAACAGGGCCTGCAACGGGGCATCGAAGCTATCAAGAACACTGCCACGAGCTGATCCGCCTGCGTTGGCTTTAACCTGCAACACGTGCCACCGCTGTGCTGATTATTGTTGCCAGGAGGGCGCCGAGAAGGGTCATAACCCACTGCAGGTCTGTTTCAACTCGCCGAAGGCGGCGCTCGTGTTCGGTCTGGACGGTTTCGCTGAGCGCCCTGATGGCGTCCCACAGCATCGTCGTGTCCTGGTCGTTTGAGCGACTGCACGGCCCGAACAGTTGAATGGCCGCTCCTTCACTCTCGCTTGATTTTGCATCTGCATGTTCCATTCGAAAAATGTTCGACAACTGTTTACCTCCACACATCACTCACTACTTACTTGAGTCTTGGCCGTTCGCTACGTGTCGCACGCGATGACCGTGATCTCGGCGCCCAGGTATGGCAGACCGTTCAGCAGTTGCCGGCCCACCGGCCCGGCTGAAACGGTCGTGCATCCCGGCTCTGCGTTCAGCGCAGTGCTGATGCTGCTCGCACCTGACGAATCCAGGAACGCGTGCAGCGATTTCTCTGCCTGGCGCTCGTCCCAACCGGCTGCCGCCAACAGCAGCCGGAATGTGAACGTGGCGTCCGTGTAGTTCGCGGACCACATGCGGACGGCCACCGACGGGAACTGGCTGAAGTTGTCCGGCATGTGGTCGTAGACTCTCAGGCCATCGATGCCTTCGAGCGAACTGACGATTCCGTCCCTTATGGAAACCAGCCCCATCAGACAGCGACTCCCAGCGGAAGCCTGCGAAACGGCGACAGCATCCACTCGATGTCGGGCTCCAGCGCGCGGCTGGCGACCACTGACCCGAACCCGTGTGCTCCAGCGGCCGGACCGTAAGGGGTATCCTTACGCTTCCAGAAGCGGGCCGCCAGCAACAAGGTGGACTCGACCACTTGCGGCGGATAGCGAAAGACCCGGACGCTCACTTCATCAACGTGTGAAACAGCGCTGGTGCCGTTGACGCCACGCAGTACTTTCACGGAGTTGGCCGATACCTGCTGCACAAACATCTGCTCAGACTCGACCAGGATGGTCGACCCTGCGCCCAGTTTCGTGCCATCGGTCACGGTGAACGATGTGCTGTCGACTGCGAGCGGCCCGCCCACGTCCAGTTGAGCACCAGTGTCCGAGACATCGGAGCGGTACCCCCAGTGGCCTTCAACCTCGACGGCACTCCGCCCGGCGGTGAACGATGGACGAGGCCCCATCATGTCGGCGAGGATCCTGGTGTAGGGACGGCCCCATGGCGTCTCTGGATCGGCGTTCAGCGGGTGCAGAATGTAGTCGTCCGGGTTGCGGATGACTTCAAACACCCGGTCGCGATTGGCATCTTCACGCATCTCGACCACCGACACCAGGTCCGGCACGGCGAACCCTGCCGGGTGTGCCACATCGAACCTACGTGTCATGCACGACACGTAGAGCCTGCGGTTGCAGTGGGCTTCCACTGCACGGCTTGCGGAGTACAACGACATCCAGAGGGTCTGGTCCGCATCGGTGCCGGTTATGCCGCACCGCTTTTTCAATTCGTCCAGCTCGCCGTAGGTGTTGAGCACGGCTGACGGCGCTGCATTGGAAACCATTTAGTTTTCCTCCCTTCCTGTACTTACTGCTGTCAATGACCTGATCTGTCTGTATTCGTCCATGGCGGCGTCGTAGGAATCCTTCAGCCGCCTGGCCCGGTCGAGATGTGCTGCGGCACCGGCGTCCTGGGCGGCGGCCAGTTGGCGCGCCTCCCACACGCTGACGGCTATCGACTGCTTCAGCCTTCGCACGCTCCCGGCTATTGCTGAGAGCGCCAGTGTGCGCAGCTCCTGTTCGTCAACTGACTCGTCAAGGAACTGGCGCATGTGGTCCAGGTATCCCATGTCTTGGTCTGTTCTTTCTCCTGTTTCGGGGCTGGTCATGTGATGGTTCCCTCCGGGAATATGCCGGTGGCCTGCATGCGTGCGTATGCCAGCGACTTGAGGTTTTCGAAGTAGCTCTTTGAACCGTCGGGCAACAGGCCCGCCAGCACGGCGTGGTCTTCTGTATGTGCGCCGCGGTCCACGGCCCGGGGTGGCTGATCGTTCGGCTGGCGGAGCGACCGCCGCCAGTAGAACGTGACGGTGCCTTCTTCGTACCGGATGTTGATGCCGGTGACTTCAAAGTGGTCAGCGGTGGGCGCGTCTGCGATGCGCTCAGGGGTGTTAGTGATTAGTGGCATTTGTGTTTTCCTTATACTTGCCTTCGGCTTCGGACACTCTTCGAGGCTTGGTTTTTACTCACCTTCGGCTCGGACACTCTTCGAGGCTCGCCTCACGGCTCGGTTACGGACGCACTTTGTGCGTCCCAACGTGACGTTATTGGTTGGCGGTGTGGCCGCTTTCAGCGGCCATGTCCCCCACACCCGACCGGGTCTCTCGTTTGTACTTGCTCCGCGTCGGACACTCTTCGAGGCTTCGTTTTTACTTGCCTGCGGCTTCGGACACTCTTCGAGGCTCGCCTCACGGCTCGGTTACGGACGCACTCTGTGCGTCCCAACGTGACGTTGGTGGTCTGGTGTGGCCGCCGCTGGCGGCCATTTACCCCGCCCCGCACTAGGTCTCTCCGCTCCGGTCGAGACGACATTGCGGTGAGGGTGACGTGGTTGTGGTGGCCAGGGCTGATAGGTGTTGTTCGATTTGGTTTTGTTTTTCTGCCAGCTGGATCAGTGCGCCGTGGTGGAGCATGGTGAGGCGGGTCCAGTTGATCATTGCGTGCATGCGGCCGTTCGGATTGACGCCGAAGCCGTGGGCTATGCCGAGGCGTTCGAAGTCTGTCTGCCGGTAGCGGAGCGCTTCTCCGAACTGGTCCGGCAACATGAGGGCCTCGAAGTCTCGCAGGGCGGCGAAGTCGTCTTCTGCGTCGTAGGTTGTCCACTCCACATCGGCATGGGCTGAGCCTTCGGCGTCGAAGATGAATCGTGTTGTGCTGTTGTTGGCTATCACCGCAAGATTTGCATTCGTGCCGGCGTTGCCCACTGACGAGCCGGATTTTTTCTGAGCCACCAGAGTTATGTAGCCGAGCGCGTTGGTGGCCTTGTTCAGGTTGTCGTCGGTGGCACGGCCATTTATCTGCACCGCTCTCGTATCTCCCGCCTCTGCGTAGCCCACGATGTTCAGGCCGCCGGAGGAGCCGGAAACCTTGGAGGCCGCCCCGTAGGTGTCAGACTCAGCCAGGGCTGTCATGCCGTGGGCCACGTCATCAGACTTGAGCGCAATGATTTCGTTGTCGTGGCCTGCCTGGCTGATGGTGATTCCGGCGGACATGCCTGTGTTGGCAGAATCACCGACGAACAGGACCGGGCCGTTGGTTATGCGGACCCTGTCGGCCGCGCCCGCCACTGTGATTGCAAGTGCGTCACTGGCGTGTTCGTAAACGATGGCCCCTGCTTCGCTGTTGTCTGGATCACCGAAGCGAATCGCCGCTGAGTTTGCCGCAGGCGCCAGGAGATCCAGGAAGGCGTCGGTGTCGCTCTCGAATGCGGCGGCGCTGCCCGAGGCCGGCGATGCTCCGCCTGAGTCGCCTGCCCGGACATGCAGCTTTGCGCCGGGGGCGGCTGTGCCGATGCCGATCCGGTCAGCGCTGCCATCGATGAACAGCAGGTTTGGATCGGCGCCGCCTTCGAAGCGCACGTCCATGTCTGCGCCGGGTTCGTTGAACACCAGGCCCGGCGTGTCAGTGGCTGTTTCGAACGAGAGACGGCCGGTGAGATCGCCGGACCCGTCTGTTGTCTGAACGGCCAGGACGCCCGCGGCGGAGTCGAACACCAGCGCTGCGTCCGGCGTTGCGCCGAATTTCAGAGCCGCGCCGGCTGGCACCCGGTGAGGGTTGCGTCGATAGTTGATTCCCGACTTGTTCAAGCTGCCACTCCTGCGTAGTCCACGCTGTCGTTGTTGTTGTCGGCGTCCACGAAAAAGCGGCGGAGGTCCACCGTTTCTTTGAACGAGATGGTCAGCTCATCGCCCGGCTCCAGGCGGTATCCGTTGTCGCTGGCGACGGTGTTATCGCCGATGTATACGGGGCCGGTGTTGGTTGGCCTGGCTTTGAGGCTTACTGCGGAGACGGCGTGGCCTGAGCTGACTATGGGGACGCGTGTTCCCGCGGTTGTGATGGTTATGGTTCCGATGGGTAGGGTCATTTTTTTACTTCTTATACTCCGCCTGCGGCGTCGGACACTCTTCGAGGCTCGCCCTTTGTTCATACTCC
>JBBDMW010000071.1:0-9964 GCA_040878005.1 Dehalococcoidia bacterium | reverse complement strand
CGTGACCGCCTGCCGGCACACGTCCTCCACAACGGGATAATGATGAATACCTCACTGTGACAGCAGTACAGGCCTGCCGACTCCCTGCCCCATACACCTGTTGTCACTGCCGCGGTGAACGTGAGACAGGAGGCCGGCCTCAGGCGGATTCAGCGTGCGACGCCAGTTCTGCAGCTGGCAACTTGAACCAGAACCTGCTGCCCCGGGCAACTTCGCTCTCGACGCCAATGCTTCCGCCGTGCGCCTCCACCGCCATCTTGCAGAATGCCAGGCCCAGCCCGGACGAGTACTTCCGGCCCTGCTCCCGGCTCTCTATCTGGCCAAACTTCTCAAATACCTTTTCCCGGTATTCTGGAGGAATTCCGGGTCCCTGGTCAACCACTGCCACCGTCGGCTGACCTTCATCCACTGACATCTCAATCCTCACCTCGCCCCTGGCAGGCGTGAATTTGAGGGCATTGTCCAGCAGATTCACCACTACCCTGCGGATGATTTCAGAATCGCAGGACACGAATACCGGCCGTGCCGGCAGATCATGGGCGATCGCGGCACTTCCCTGCGGCAGGCCCGGGGACTCAATGGCCTCGCCAACGACGGCGGTGAGATCACATCTGGCGATATCGAGAGGCATTGCCCCTGCTTCCAGCCTGCTCACATCCAGGACCGAGCTGATCATGTCCACCAGCCGGCCCGTCGCGATCCGCGCCTGTTGAACGAGAAGGATGTCCCTTTCATCCAGCCTGTCCGCTGCCCGCCTGCTGAGCAGCGACAGGAAACTGTCGATGCCGGTAAGCGGTGACCGCAGATCGTGCACGATCATCTGGGTCAGTGAATCCCGCATGGCCTCCAGCCCCTTGAGCCGCGAGTAGCTCGCCTGGAGCTCATCGAACAGCTGCTTGGCCGCCACCGCATTGCGCACCCTCAGGCGGACATCCTGGGTGTCTACGGGCTTGGTGATGAAATCGTTGGCCCCTGCCCTCATGCCGGCGATCTTGTCCTTGCGCTCGTTCAGCGCGGTGATGACAAGGACCGGCAGGTGCATCGTCTGGGAGTTGCCCTTTATCCTGCGGCACGCCTCGAACCCGTCCATGCCCGGCATCATGAGGTCCAGCAGGACCAGGTCCGTAGCGGAGTCATTCAGCCTGGCAAGCGCCTCTTCGCCTGATGTTGCCTCCATAACCGTATGGCCGTCAGACCCAAGCAGATCTCGAAGCAGCAGTCGATTGGAGTCGTCATCGTCTACGATCAGCACGCGCCCAACGCCATACTCACAAGGTTGTTCAGGCATAAACATCTTGAGGGTCCCTGTCCGAAAACGTGGTTCTGCCGGGGGGGCTCACGCGGCCTCGATAAAGCTCTCTACTGTCCCCACGAACGTGCGTGTGTTGATCGGTTTCGTGATGTAGCCGTTGCACCCGGCGGCAAGGGCTGCTGCCTCATCGCCGTTCATGGCATGTGCGGTCAGGGCGACGATAGGAATGTTCCCGGTCTCAGGATGCCTCTTCAGGACCCTGGCCGCTTCCAGGCCGTCCATCCCCGGCAGCGATATGTCCATCAGAATCAGGTTCGGGTGGGCTGATTCCGCAAGCGTCAGACCCTCTTCCGCTGTATCAGCCGGCACAACTTTGTAGCCCGCCGCCGCCAGGAGGTCCGCAACCAGCTCCGAGTTCATCGGGTTGTCTTCGACAACCAGGATTACTTCACCGCTCATTGATCCACTTTCAATGACTCACCATGTCGACTTGGCCGTTCATGCTTCCTGTAATGCGCAAACACCCCCAGCCTTTCCAGTTCCCTCAGCAGCGCATCCCTGCCCGCAGGCTTTGTGGCCACGGCCTGCACCCGCTCATTAAGCTCGATCACCTCGTCATTTGAAAGGCTCTTCGCTGTGAATATGACGACTGGAATCTGAGCCGTCTCAGGCTGCTCCCTTATAGCGCTCAGCACGTCCAGCCCGCAGACTTCCGGCATCATCAGGTCCAGGATGATTGCGTCGGGGATTTCGGAACCGGCAAGTCGTATCGCTTCCCGGCCGCCATAGGCCTCGATCACCTTGTACCCCTGGCCGCGGAGCACTTCACCGGTAATCTCCACAGTGTTCGGGTCATCATCCACCACCAGAACGGTTGGGCGGCTCCCGGTCACCGGGGTGAGTGAGTTCATGACCTCGAGGAGCCGGGGCCTGCTCACCGGCTTTACCAGGAAGTCGGCTGCGCCGGCGCTGAAGCCCAGCTCTTTATCTGATGTGATCGACACAATCACCACCGGGATCAGGTTCGTCTCAGGGTTGGACTTCAGTTCCCCCAGCACCGCCCAGCCGTCTTTATGCGGAAGCATGATGTCGAGGGCTATGGCGTCAGGGCGAACCTCCCGTACCTTGCGCAGCGCGTCGTCTCCGTCCACCGCGTGAGCCACATGGAAACTAGCTTCAGTGAGGTAGTGTGCGAGCAGCTCCCTCGAATTCGCATCGTCATCCACCACAAGAATGGTTCGGCCATCCGGGGCAGTTGATCTCGTCGCCTGCGGTTCGCCGGGCGCCTCGCCTGGTGAACCCGCCTCCGCAGGCGCCGGGGCTTCCTGGGCAAGAGGAATATCGAGACTGAAGGTGCTGCCCCTGCCTTCCCCCATGCTCTCCACCCATATCCTGCCCCCGTGCAGTTCCACCAGCCGGCGGGTCAGGGCCAGCCCAAGCCCGGTCCCCTCCTGGCTGCGGGCATACGACGAATCGATCTGTTCAAACGCCTCGAAGATCCGCGTGTAGTCGTCAGGGCTGATTCCAATCCCGCTGTCGATAACTGAGATGCGCAGACATGGTCCGGCTGAGCTGCCGTCTGGCGCCGGGTTTACGACCTCGCCCGTGACTCTCACGGCGCCTTCGTCCGGCGTGAATTTCGTGGCGTTGCTCACAAGGTTGAGCATGATCTGTCTTAGCTTGGCCTCGTCCGCGAATACGGTGGAGACTTCATCCGCCATCCTGACCGTCACGCTGATGCGCTTGCGGTCAGTCAGCGGCCTTAGCGTGGACAGCACGCCGTCCATGACCGCGGCCACATCCACATCTGAGTAGTCAAGCCGCATGTGTCCTGCTTCAACCTTCGAGAGGTCCAGTATGTCGTTGATCAGCTGGAGCAGATGACGGCCGCTGGAATGGATGTTGTCGATGTACCTGGCCTGCTTCTCAGACAGATCGCCAAATGTCCTGTCGGCCAGGATCTCTGAGAAGCCTATGATCGCGTTGAGCGGCGTCCGCAGCTCATGGCTCATGTTCGCCAGGAACTCCGACTTGACCTGGTTTGCCTCTTCCGCCTGCTCTTTCGCAGCCAGAAGCTCGGTTTCAACACGTCTTCACTCAGTGGCATCACGCAGCACAAGCACAAATGCGTGGTGTACGTCCAGCTCAACTTCATTGACAGAACCATCAATTGCGAAGACGGTCCCGTCCTTTCGCCGGCCACGCCCCCCTCCGGCGAAGCTGAGGACGTCCCAGTCCATGTTCGAAAGGAACTCCAGGGCGTCTTCATCAGAGAGGTCATGGTGCGGCTCCGGCATCAGGACCGTGAGGTTGCGGCCCATCACCTCGGCCGTGCTGTAGCCGTAAACCCTCTCCGCGGCCGGGTTGAACGACTGGATGGTGCCACTCCTGTCGAACGTGATGATCGCGTCACGTACGCCATTGAGCACGGCGCGGGTCCAGGCCTCGCTGTCGAGCAGCTCGACCTCGACTGACTTGCCCTTTGTGATGTCCCGTGCGACCGCGTAGATCAGGCCGTTGTCGGGTGCCGCGGTCCACCCCAGCCACCGGTACGAGCCGTCTTTGCAGCGGTAACGGTTCTCGAACTGGATCGTGGTGGGCTCGCCCGATCCCAGCTTTTGCATCTCGGCAACGGTACTGTCGATATCGTCCTGGTGCACGAACTCAATGAAAGGCGCCGAGAGAAGTTCCTGGGCGCTGTAACCCAGGACCCGCTCAAACGAGGGGTTGACACGCCTGAAGTATCCGTCGCTGCCCGCCACGCACATCATGTCCATGGAGAGCTCGAACAGCCTCTCGAACTGGGCACGGTTGTCCGGCGGTTCCTGCGCCTGCGATCTCAGCATGTGATCCCTTGCCCGCTGCCGTCATTGAGCGGATGCCGTAAACCTGGCTCAGATCTGCGGCAGCAAAAAAGGCATTAAAAACGGCAATATAGGTGATAATAACCTTCAAGTCATGGGGGGTTATACACCGTTGCTATTACGTATGCTGCTGCGTGCAATCACTCATTTGCACAAAAGCGAGCGATATTGCCATTGCGATGGTCATCATTTACTGACTGATCAGTGAGTGCTGGCAGCAGACAGCCAGCAGGCGAAGGCTGCAATTATTCGGCTTCATGAATATAAAGACCAAATGAACTTGCGCACAAACTCCTGCGGTGATTATCGGCGCACCCTATGGAACAATAGTGGTGTAACAAACCTGCCCAAGCGCCTGCGTCTCAATCTGTTTCGGCTCAGGGCGAGGTATCACAATTGGCCGAGCGCGTCTGGCCGCAGGCGCCGGGGCGCTGCACGATGCTGGAACGATGAGGCTGAGGCTCTCAGCCGCCGGCTCCGTAGTGAAAAGAGTGTCACGCGGCAGTCTCGCCTTACTGGCCTCACGCCGGTCGACAATCAGGGTGGGAGGTAAAGCTAGACCCTGACCTCTGCCGCTCCAGCCTCACCTGCCATGCCGATGGTCGCCTCACATGCATAGGCGCGGGCACGGAACACCCCGCCGACAGCAACCCTGTCCAGGACGCCTTCGGCAACAGCGAACACCCTGTTTAGCCACGCGTACCGCGGATCGCCTGTCCTGAAGGTCATGGAATGCACCACGACCCTCGCCTCGTCTGAAGGGCGCAGCGTGGCCATGCCGTCTATCTCGATGTACAGCTTCGCCCCATCGTCCGTGGTGAGCAGGCCGCGGAGTGTCGGCAGGTTCACGTTGTCCGGGCGCCGTGGCGCCAGGTTGACAAGGTCCATGGCCCCGTGAAGCCTCTCTCCACTCACCGTGCCTTCCATTGCGCCGAATATCTGCCCGCCCGCCCCGTAGTCAAGGATTTCCAACCGGGTATAACGCAGTTCCATCTCACACAGCGGTGCAAGCCTCATGGCGATCTCTCCCCTGGAGTCGGCGTGGCCCTTTGAGCATAGCCCCTCAGAAGACCAAGGAGTGCTTCCGCGGACCCACCGGCGCCAGTAAATGATCCCAGTGTTCTTACCAGGTAGAGTTCCACGATGTGTGTGCGGCATCCCGCAGTATCATCGCGGGCATGTCGTTCAACCCCTGGACACTCCTCCTGATTGGCGTTGCCCTGGTGCTCCTCCTGGTGGTGGCGGAGTTGGCCGGCGGCGCCCCATAAGAATTGGAGCAGGCCGCACCCTGACTACGCTGTCCGGGCTGTAACATCACTGCTCGTAACCAGTGCATGCACCACGGGAGAACGAGTTCGCCATTTGGGTCAACCATTCCCGTCCGCGGCCTTCGTCCCGGCCAGCACCACGTACCCCAGGGACGGCGTGACCCGGGCCATGCGCGGCATGAGCCAGGCCATCTTCCGCAGGTATGCCCTGCGGCGGAATGTGCGGCCCATGATCCCCAGCGTGTTGCCTATTCCCTCGTCCCGGATCATGCCCCACGGCATCATCATCGTGAACGGGCCGGTGACCGCCTCGATGTCTGACAGGCCTGCCGCCTTGTACAGCGACACCCAGTCGTCTGCTGTATCGAACTGGATCCCGGGACATACCTCGCCCTCGAATATGCGGCGAACCTCTGGCTTGGGCGCCTTCCGGTAGATGAACTCGTGCTCCAGCACGCGGCCTTCACCAGACCGGCACACCCGCACGGCCTCACCGGCGGCAAGCGGGCGGTCCACGAACATGGTGACCGCCTCGATCACCACCCGGTCAAAGGTGTCGTCAGGGTACTGGAGCGCCTGGATGTCCGCCTTCTCCACGTGTATGCGCCCGTCCAGGCCCCTCCCGGTCACTGCCGCCCGGGCCCGCTCCAGCATGAGCGGGTCTATGTCCACGGCCGTCACCTCGCATCCGTACCGCCCGGCGATCTCCATCGCTGTCGTCCCAACACCGCAACCCACCTCAAGGACATGGTGTGCGGGCTGAAAGTCTGCGAGGCGAAAGAGCTCCCCTGTGGAACGGCGTCCTCCAGGGTGGATGACCCGCTTCCCGATGGCCGCCATGAAGGCGTACGGGTCCAGTTGGGAGACCTCCTGGTCTGTGAGCCGGCCGAACGTCTCCAGCGTCATCGCTTTTCCCCCTGGGTCATCTTGACCGGCGCATTTGGCACGCCTGCGCCAACGTTGCTTATGCGCAACCGTATCAGCCGCCAGCAAGAGCGGTTGCAAATCATTGGTCCGGTCCGCTCCCAAAGGCGCTGCCCCGGCTCATGGATGAGTGCCTCCGGCTGGGGCTGGTGTGGGAGAATCTCTGGCATCCAGAGAAAGGACAGGGGCGGCCGTGATGACCGCCCCTGTCCGTACACGCCACGTCCTGGTGGTTCAGCGTTGCACGCGCAGAACTATCACGGCCCCGGCCGCAGCATCGTATTCCACCGATACCTGCGAGCCGGCCTCTGTCAGCAGCGCGGCAAGGGCCGAAGCAGATCCGTTGATAAGGATCCTGCTCTCGGAGGTGACCTCAAAGACGAGCCTGGCTCCTGCATCCGTTGCCACGGTGACGGTACCCGCGAGCGTGCTGACCGACTCCAGTGTGCCCACCACAAAGGCTGAAGTTGTGGCGCCCGCCCCGGACTGCACGGAGATTTCCGTGGCGGCGCCGGTCTCCTGGTTGTACTCCACTTCAACCTGGCTGCCGGTCTCCGCGGCCAGAGATGCAATCCCGGAGACGGCGCCCCCGAGCTTCACCCGGGTCTCCGAAGTGATGTTGAGCACCAACGTCTCGCCGCCGTGCGCCAAGATGACGACGGTGCCGGCAGCCGCGTCCACAGATTCGATGACCCCGTCCACCGTGACAGCGGCATCAACTGAGGCTTCGGCGTCGATGCGTGACGACACACGGGTTTCGGCATCGTATTCGGCCACCACCGTGCCGCCAACCAGGGCAGCCAGCGCGGCGAGGTTCCCTGCACTCCCATCCGCGAGGATCAGCGTGTCCGCCGAGGTCTGAATTACCTGCTCCTGGCCGTTCTGGAGCCCGATGGTGACGGCGCCTGAGGCGGTGTCCACAGCCTGCAGCGTGCCTTCAACATGAACTGCCGAAGAGGCGTCTGCTTCGGCGCTGATGCGTGTGGCTGCCATCGTTCCGGTGTTGTACTCGACCTCCACGTGAGAGCCGGTCATGCCTTCCAGATCCGCCGCGGCAGATGAAGATCCGCCGACCGTTATCACGGTTGCACCAACGATCTCGAACGTCATGTCCACGCCTGTGCCGGTGGTCGCGGTAATGGTGCCGGCCGAGGCGTCAGCGCTCCTGATCGTGCCTGTGATGGTTGCGCTGGCCTGGCCCTCCGGGCCATCCTCCTTCACTTCCAGTTCGCTCACAGCCATGGTGGAGGCGTCGTACTCCGCCTCCACGCGGGATCCAAGCGCCGAACTGAGATCAAGCAGGCCTGACAGGCTCCCGCCCAGGCCGGTCTGGGTGCTGGAGTCTGCCCTCAAGGTGACTTCTGCGCCGCTGTCCGTCTCAATCGTCACGGTGCCGGCGGCCTTGTCAACAGACTTGACCGTGCCTTTGATCTTCAGGCCGGCTCCCACGGCTGAGCGCTGATCGGCGTCAGCACCGGCAGAGAGCCTGGCAACTGTCCTGCTCTCAGAGTCGTAACTGACGCTCACCTCTGCTCCCATGCCGGCAGCAAGATCGGCCGCCGTGGCAGGGGAGCCATCTATGACTATGCCGCTGCTGCCGTTTATGTGCAGCGTGATCTCGTTTCCTGAGCGGGTCGCGATGGTGACGGTCCCCTCTTCCTGGTCGACGGACTTCACGGTGCCAGACACCATGGCATGGCCGCCGACCTGGAGCAGCCTGCCGTCACCGGAGATGCTCAGGACCGCGTCCGGGGCGATCATCACGCCTGCGTCGATGTTGCCGTCGGTGTCTGTGCCGACCCTGACGTCAGTGACGGTTGAGCCGCCGGTGATCTCCACCACACCGGTGGTGTCGATTTCAACCGAGGCGTTCGACCGGGTCTCCAGCTGGATGACCGGGGCGAATATGTAGCGCCCCTGGCCCGTGATGTGCAGGGACCGGTCCGCGATGAAGTCGAAGTTGGCTGTGGCGGTGGCATCCGCCTCAACGTCCAGGTCGCCGTGCAGACGGAGGGTGTTGCTGGGAAGCTTCGCCTCGTGCTCTCCGTCTGCGTCAACCACGATGACCTCTGATACGTCTATCTGGATCTGGTTGTAGTGTCCTGCAGCCAGCTCCGCCTCCGCAAAGAGCGCTGCGGCCCCACTGGCCTTGAGCTCAAGCAGTTCATAGGTCCTGGATTCACTGGAGACGGTGGTCCATCCGCCGGCTTCACCATGCACGCGGACCTGGTCCACGGTAAGCCGTATATGCGTCACCGCTCCCATGTCGGCGGCCGCATCAGAAACCACGAATACCGCATTTCCTGTGGACCCATCCGTGCCCTCAGGTGCCGGCGTGCGCATGACTGCATCGCCGCTCGTGCAGGCGGCGACCAGGGTCGCAAATGCTGCAAGCAGCATGATCAGCCCGAAACGCCTGGATTGCATGACTTTCACCCTTCCATTGTTGATGTCATTTAATAATGCGGAAAATCACTCATGATTTGGTGACGCATAGACGCAACCCCCGAGATGGTTTCCGCACCAGGTTCAGATGCATTTTCGTTGCGTGAATACGTGTGTTTATTCCGCTGCACCTGCCAGGACTGTATGGGATGTCTGTTACATGCAAATTACCCGGGCGGCATCGATGTGGCTCATGTTTGACTTTATGCAGGTGCTCGGGGACAGGCACTTTGGCTTCCACTCACGCATCCGTCGAAGACTCCGGAGATTTGTTCCGTAACGGCGTCTGCCATTCCTCATCAACTGGAAATCGCGACCAACCCTCTACCCCTGATCCCTGACATCCGGCATCCTGCCAGACACCCTCCCCTAGACCGCACCCAGGCGGGCACGCACGGGTGAAGCCCGCACGGAGGACAGCACATAAGAGCGCTCACAGGGAGGGCCATATGAAGTGGTGGCCGAACAGCAGGACGCGCTGCGGCACGGTCAGCAAACCGCACGTCAGGATCTATGACGGCAATCAGGCAGGAGACTGTCTTCGCTGCGGCGGTGAGCAAAGAAATATGGAAGGACAGCCCCCGGTGCTGCCACGCCGGCCAACAGCCGGACCGGGAGCTTCATCAGCAACAACCATTGCCAGCCGGCCAAGGGTGCCTTAATATCCCGTCACCACCCTTTTGGGTGATGTTGCAGTCACCCTTTCTGGCAGCGCCTCAAAGTGTTTGCCACAGGGTGTCACAGGCGAAAACAGAGGCCGCATCTTCCCTGAACCGCTCTGCCGGGGGTGTCCAATGCCGACCACGCAACGCGGGCCTGACGGCTGTGGACCGGCCCTGCGACTGCGCCGGCCTGTTCATGTGCATGGAGTTCCAGAGGTGTCCGCAGCAGTCGATGCCCCACTGGTGGAGTCCCAGGGCTCATGCTGTTTGACTCTCCGGCCACAGGACAGGACGCTCATGGACCGTTTCCATCAGAGACTGACGTGTCAACATGGGCCAGCGAGAGCGGCGTTTGCATGATTAGCCAACCAACAAGCCCCTGACGGTTCCAGGGACGATACAAGTGGAGTGCCTGAAGGTGACCACCACAGCGGAAGACACGGACACAAAGAGACCATCCTTGCTGGCAGGGCTGCACGCGGCGGCGGAGGTGATGGCTGACTCTGTCTACATTAAAGACAGGCAGGGACGCTACACCTGGATCAACCC
>JBBDMW010000070.1:0-48987 GCA_040878005.1 Dehalococcoidia bacterium | reverse complement strand
CCCTGCTCAACACGCCAAGAGATTCCACTACCGGTTTTTGAGATAGTCTCTAAGCCTGCCGAGGCGCCTTACGGCCTGGAGCTTTCCAATGATCACCGTTCCGGTGATGGCGCCCAGTCCAAGAAAAGAGAGGATTACCCCCAGGCCCGCGGAGCCAACTGCGAAGTCCTGGGCGAACAAGGGCATCAACTGTATGTATTGCATGCCAAAGAACATGTTGGCGTACGTCAGGGGAACCAGCACCAGGAACAACCGGTTTCTGCTGATGTAGGTTATGCCTTCAAGGAGGTTGGCGAGCACGTTGCGGTGTACCTGTGGCGGTACATGAACCACTTTGAGCGTGACCAGCACAGCAAACATTGCACCGAAGCCCGCTGCCCCAAGAAGAAAGACGGCTTCCGTGCCCAACAAATGAATGAGGACCCCACCGATGGATGGCGTGACTATACGGCTGAACTGCCACATGACCGAGTTCAGTGCCACTGCGCTCATCATGTGCTCCCGGTCTATGAGCGCGGGAAAGAATGCGTTCCGGGTTGGGGCATCAAACCCGAGCACGGTTCCCTGGAGCGCGGCGATGGCCACGACGTGCCAGATCTGCACAACGCCTGTTAGATCCAGTGCCGCCAGCAGCATCAGCAGGGCTGCGGAAATAAGCGAAGTGACCATCAGCAGCCATCGCCTGTCCAGCCGGTCCGCCAGCACGCCGCCGAATATGTTTATGAGGATGGTGGGCACGGCAGTGGCCGCGCCCACGTAGCCGAGGGCCAGGGGAGGTCCGTGCAGCTTGTCGACGATGAGCCATCCCTGGCCGATGAGGACGACCTGTATTGCGCCGACCGATGCCAGTGAACCCAGCCAGTAACGGCGATAACGGGGCTGGGACAGTGCGCCGAACCTGCCCCAGAATCCAACAGAAGACGCTTGTACAGCTCCCGTTGCCATTTTGTTTAGAAGTCACCCAGGCGCACTGGCTATATTTGGCTGTTGTTCGATCGGCGTCGCATCCAGGGCGACGCTGACCGCTCCGGCAAGGCAGGAAGCATACCGGAGAGGGTCAATTCAAGCGAAGCTGGCTGGCGCGACTCTGGTGCCAGGTTCTACTCCACCGTCACCGTCTTCGCCAGGTTGCGCGGCTTGTCAGGGTCTAGCCCGAGCGCCACTGCGGCGTGATACGCAAGCTGTTGCATGGGCACCACGGTCAGTATTGGCTGCAACAGCCGGTGGACGTCTGGCACCTCTATTACGCGGTGAGCCAGTTCATGCATTATTCGGTCGCCTTCAGTGGCTACGGCGATGACCTCGCCTCCACGCGCCTTCACCTCGTTGATATTGCTGAGCATCTTCTCGTAGAGAGGGCCCTGTGGCGCCGTGACGATGGTCGGCATGGACTTGCTTATGAGGGCGTTTACGCCGTGCTTCATCTCTCCGGCTGCGTAGCCTTCGGCATGGATATAGGCGACTTCTTTCATTTTGAGAGCACCCTCCATGGCCACCGGGTACTGAGCGCCTCTCCCCAGGTACAGAAGGTGATCGAACTCGGTGAGGTGGCCGGCGATGGCCTTGACTTTGTCCTCCTGTTCCAAAACGTGGCTCACGAGGGACGGAAGAGAGCTCAATGCGCGTACGGCTTCGTGCTCGGCTTCCCTTGACACTGATCCACGTCGCGCTCCGAGGTACAGTGCAAGCTGGAGCAGCACGACCATCGTGGCGGTCATCGTCTTGGTGGCGGCAACTCCTATCTCTTGGCCGGCTCGTATTGGGAGCGTGTATTCAGCCAGGCGCGTGGCCTGAGTGCCCTCTGCCTCTACGATGGTGAACAGGCGCGCCCCTGCATCCCTGGCAAGTTCCATGGCCGCCAGCGTGTCTGCTGTCTCTCCGGACTGCGTTATGGCTATGACCATGGTCCGCTCATCCAGGACCGGCTCCCGGTAGCGCAATTCTGATGAGTTTTCGGCAACTGCGGGCAGGCGGGCCAGGGTTTCAATCTGTGACGCTCCGACCATGGCGGAGTGCAGGGACGTTCCCATGCCTGTCAGCACAACTCTGTTGATGTTGGCCAGGTCACGTTCGTTTATAGGGAAGTTTTCGAGTTCAACGGTGGCCTTGTTGAAGTCAAGCCGTCGCCGCATTGCAGCGGTGACCGCCTCTGACTGCTCCGCAATCTCCTTCGACATGAAATGCGGGAAGGCGCCCTTTTTTGCGGCCTCAAAGTCTTTTTCCGTGATCATCGGCTCTTTGATGACTGCCGTGCCATCAAGCGTGCAGAAGCAAACTCCCGACGCCGTCACCGTAACGATCTCGCCGCTCTCAAGGTATGCAACGCGGTTGGTGTGCGGGAGGAGCGCTATGAGGTCGCTCGCCAGCATGTTGGCCCTGTCGCCGAAGCCAATCACGATGCCACCGGCGTTGCCCAGCCGCATGCCGACTATGGTTCCGGGCTCAGATATGCTCATGGCCACGACCGCTGCTGCGCCGCGAATCCGCTTCGCTGTTGATGCAACGGCCTGCGTGAGGGTATCTCCGTCTGCGATCCTGGCAGCAACCAGGTGGGCAAGGACCTCTGAGTCGGTGTCTGACGTGAATTGACTTCCCTGCGCGGCCAGTTCCTCACGCAACTCAAGGTAGTTCTCAACGATGCCGTTATGGACGATTGCCACGCCGCCGTTGGCACCGGCATGGGGATGAGCGTTTGTGTCGTTCACCTCGCCGTGCGTGGCCCACCGGGTGTGTGCAATGCCGGTGTTTCCTGTGACAGGCTCCATTTCGAGTGCTGATCCGAGCAGTTCGACCCGGCCAGCGCGCCTCGTGATGCTGATGTGGCCGTTGGAGCCGCATACCGCCAACCCGGCGCTGTCATAACCGCGGTACTCAAGGCTCTTCAGGCCCTCCATCAAGAGGGGTGTGGCATTGTCAAGTCCGGCGTAGCCGATTATTCCGCACATATCTGCAAAACTTTCAGATCCCGGCAGGCGCCGTTTCGGGCGCGCTGTCGCTGGTTTCGACGGTAACTTCCAACGGGGCTTCGACCTGGTCACGGTAGTGCCCGTAATATTCCTGCGGCAGCAGGCGGGCAATACGGATCATTATTTCAGCCGTGGCTGTCTCCATGTCCTCCCTGCTGATTCGAGAGGCTCTTTTCTTGATGACAAATGGCTTGCCAATGCGCACCCGCACCGTTGTGTTGGGCATGAATACCCTGAGGACGTTCTTCATGTCCTGCGACCCGGCAAGGCCCACGGGGATCATGGGCACACCGGAAGTAAGGCCAAGGTGAGCTGCCCCCGGGTGGCCCTTTTGCAGAGCGCCGCTCCGGCTCCTGGTGCCCTCCGGGAACACAATTAGCGCCCGGTTGTTTTCCCTGATCTGAGTCAGTGCCCAGTTCAACGCTTTCAGGTCAGCCCTGCCGCGGTCCAACGGAAATGCACCGTATCCCCGCAGGAACCAGCCCAGTGCAGGGTTGGCAAATAATTCCTTCTTGGCCAGAAATGCAGGCCTGTACGGGAACGCCGCCGCAACCAGAGCCGGGTCCACATTTGAAAGGTGATTTGAGACCACTATCACCGGTCCCTGTGTGGGCACATTCTCTCTGCCATCAACCTTGTAGTCACCAAAGAGTCTCAACGTGCCTTTCAGGCCCATATCGCACGCCGGGAATATCCACTGAGACATCAACCGTTCCCGCAGGCCAGGGCTTTAAGGTGTTCGACGACCTGTTCAAGGGTCATGTCGTCCGTATTAATCACCTCAGCATCATCGGCTGGCCGCAAGGGCGACACCTGCCGCGAAGAATCAAGCTCGTCCCGGCGTCGTATCTCGGCCAGAACTTCAGAGTACGCCACCTTTATTGCACGTAGTGTGAAATCTCTGTAACGACGTTGAGCCCTCGTCTCCGGTGTGGCGGTAAGGAAAACCTTTAGCTCGGCATCAGGAAGAACGACCGTGCCAATGTCGCGGCCGATCATTACTATTCTGCCTTCGCGCGCAATCCGTCTCTGTTCACGAACCATAATCTCGCGGATGCGTGGAATGGCAGAGACGGAGGATACATTTCGGTCAATTTCTTGGTCCAAGAGCCGACTGGTCACGTCCTGCCCGTTAACGAGGATGCTCTCATTTCCGTCTTGATGCTTCTCCACGTCAAACCGCAGCTTCTCGGCGACGTGCGTCATTGCGGCCTGGTCGTTGATGGGCGCCTTCGCATCAATAACGGCAACCGTGGCCGCCCGGTACATCATGCCGGTGTCCAGGAACCTATACCTCAGCCTCTGGGCCAACAGCCCTCCTGCAACGGTCTTCCCGGCGCCCGCCGGACCATCGATTGCTATGAGCTTCGGCTTGTTATGGGTCAAAAGACTAAACTTTCAGGTGGGGAGAATACGTTGTAGTGCGGCATGTCCACAGGCGATTATAGAAGGGTGCATGAACATCGAGCACGTCTGAGCGTCCGGGTTGCGCCTGTTGTTGGGGACCGGGACGGCAAGGACCCTGTGCTAAACTCGGCCAGCTTCGGAGCCTGGGAGAAGTTGTGTGGTGGGGACTGGTGGGGTCCGAAAGCCTTCCGAGAGGCAACCATCTCTGACTCGGAGAAAAGTTGATGAACTTATTCGACTGGGTGCTGATCGTGCTGTTTGCGATTGGCGCTCTCTGGGGCTTCCGCGCCGGCCTTGTTGACGGAGTCCTCACCGTAGTCGGCATCTACGTCGCCCTGCTCCTCAGCGGCCAGTTTGCCGGCAGAGTTCTCGGCATCTTCACGGATAATGTTGAGAGCGAGGCGCTTGCCACTGCCATTGGCTATGTCGTTATCTTCGTGGCTGTGTTCATTGCCACGAAGATAGTGGGTAAAATCATAAAGACCGGCATGAACCTGCTTTTGCTGGGCTGGGTGGACAAGCTGGGGGGGCTGGCCCTGGGGCTTGTCGCCGGGCTGCTGCTGGCAGGAGGATTGACTGCGGTGTCTGCACGCTACGCATACGTGGTGGACAACTCCGGCGACAATGGCGATGCGGGTGTTATTGAGCAGGCAGAGCGGTTCCTTGAAGGCACGGTCAGGAACCGGGTTGATGGCTGGCTGGTGAACTCAGAGATCACATCTGTGATACTGGATATACGCGAGGCACTGCCCGGCGGTATGCTCGGTATGGCGCCTGCTGACTTCAACACAGCGCTGGATATACTTGAAACACGCATAGCTGACAAAGAGGCAATGGAAGCGGCGGACGCATGAGTCAAGGCTAAGCTTTCGCCGATGGTTAACCCGCGGCATGATTACACGGGCGCCTGTACTGGTCCTGAATCAGAACTACCAGCCGCTGAACATCTGTGATGTTCGGCGGGCAGTTTCGCTCGTAGGCCGCGGGAAGGCTGAATCCATACAGCAGACCGGCGAGTACCTGCACAGCGCCACTGACATTTTTGAGAAGCCTGAGGTGATCAGGCTGATCTACATGGTGAAGCGCCCAATCCACCGGCGCAGGCTGTCCCGCCGGGAGGTTTTCGCCAGAGATGGCTATCGATGTCAGTACTGTGGCATCCGCACGCGAGACCTGACGCTGGACCACGTTATTCCCCGTTCTCGTGGTGGTGTGCACGAGTGGGAGAACGTGGTGAGCGCCTGCAAGCCATGCAACCACGGCAAGGCCGGCCGCACTCCACGTGAAGCTGGCATGAACCTCAGGGTTCCGCCTCGGGAGCCACGGCCAAACCCGTATGCCGCTTTCCACTCTGCACGGCTGCTGGATGCATGGAGGCCGTTCCTGCCCTGGGTAGATGATACTCCGTTTGTTGAGGAATCACGGATAACGGCGAGTGTGGTGCTGGCGGCGGGCGACTAGCCAGCGTGTAGTCGGCTGACGCGGTGCTATTTGGCTGGCTCGTCGCTGCTGACCATACACATCCGTCGGCTTTTAGCGTGCGGTGTACGGGGAGATCAGGCGCAGCACTTTGCCAGCCGGACGGGCATCTCCAGGGTTCAGCAGGTGGTGCGGCGCAACAGCCACCACGGCTTCCCATTCAGAGCCGCTTCCCTGCATCTCCACGGTCACGCGGTCCCCCGGCGAAAGGTCCAGTGACTGGGCATCTACGAACAACACCGACCCGTTGCGCTCAGTGCGTACTCCTGCAATGTGTCCCGGCTGTCTTTGCATGGCTGGCGTCATTCTCCTGTGGCGAGACCCGCAGCGTCCTCGCTCATGGTTGATGGAACCGGCACGGTTGATCTGTCTGCCGCTGGCAGATCCAGCGCCATGACCTCCAGGGCAAGCCGTGGATTGGCATTGGCCTCCAGCGCTTCCCGGGTGCGGGTGACTGCGCCTATTCCGGCCGTGATGGCGTCATCATCGAGCGCCTGGCCCAACGCTCCCAAGGCCTCCAGCCAGTCAACGTTGACCACCTGCGATTCCAGGCCGTGACGGCTCATTGCCACGTCGCGCCACCAATTCAGCCACTGCTCAAGTTCCTCCAGCACGCCCTCACGGTCTTTTCCAAAGGTGCTCGAAAGATCGCGTGCGTATCGGAAGCGCTCTTCAATTGACCCGGTAATCACGCTCAATATCCGGAGTGACCTCTGGGTGTGCCTGTCCAGGGCGGTTGGATCGGAGAGAGCATTGATTGCCCAGCCCGGCCGGCCGCGTGCCAGTCTAGCCAGGGTGCGTGCGCTTTCTGGCTCGGCGCTAAACCTGTCTATCAATGTTTGTTCGATAACGGCCGGCGGCACCGGGCGCAGGTCTACCGGCTGGCACCGTGAGACGATGGTGACTGGAAGCGATGCCGCTGAAGGCGCTGTAAGTATGATCATCACGCCCTCGGCGGGTTCCTCAAGCGTCTTGAGTAGCGAATTGGCGGCTTCACTCGACATCAGGTTGGCTTCACGGATGATGAAGACCCGGCTGGTCCCCTCAAATGGTTTCAGAGCGGAGTCCCGGAGCAGGGTGTGGATGTGCTTGATGCTGATGTTCTTCCGCCGAGGCCCCGCATCTTCTTCACCGCCGTCGTCCCGGTCGTCATCCAGCGGCGTGTCCACATCTATCACCCGTACATCTGCATGAAGTCCGCGTGAGATGCGATTGCATTGCACGCAGTTGGCGCACGGCGTGGGTGGAAGATCTCCGAACAGGTCTGGCGCAGGCTGGCAGTTGGCGGCGCGGGCGAGGTCCAGGGCAAGCGTCCGTTTGCCGGACTGCGGGGGACCGGTGATCAGGTAGGCATGCGAGAGCCGTCCGGTTTCTGACATACGGCTCAGCAGCCGCACTGCGCCGGGATGTCCGAACGTGACCCATCCTGTGCCGGAAGCGGTTGCCTGTTCAGACGACACTGGTGGCCAGCATGTCTTCGTAAGTTTCCCGGCGTCGGATAAGGCGCGCTTCCCCGTCCCTGACCATCACTATGGCCGGTCGGGGCGCCATGTTGTAATTGCTTGCCATTGGCACGCAGTAAGCACCGGAAGATGGCAGGGCTACAAGGTCGCCGGGTGCAATGTCCGGCAGATCCACGTCCCGCGCCAGCACGTCACCGGACTCACAGAATTTCCCAGCGACAGTCACAGTCTGCGATACATCATCGAGCGGCCGGCTTATAGATCGAACGGAATAGCGTGATCCATAAAGAGCAGGGCGTATGTTGTCTCCCATGCCGCCATCGACGCTCACATATGTGCGTACTCCGGGGATGCGCTTGATGGCCCCGACGGTGTACACGGCCACACCGGCGCGTCCCACTATGGCCCGGCCCGGCTCCACTACCAGGTTCGGCTCGTCAAGTCCGAAGGCATCACAACCGGCCCTCAGCGCTGTGGCAATTTCACGTGCGTATTCCGAGATTGGCGGCGGGGGCGATTCCCTGACGTATCCAATGGCCATCCCTCCACCGGGATTGAACTCGCGCATGTGCAGGCCGTACTCGCTCTTCATGCGGGCGGCAAATTCAAGGACGTAACGGATGGCCTGCGAGTAAGGCTCCATTTCAAAAATGGGCGAGCCGAGGTGAAAGTGCAGGCCGGCCACGTCAAGGTTGGGTGCGGCCAGCGCCTGTTTCACAGCCTCTTCAGCGGCGCCGGTTTCAATGGAAAAGCCGAACTTGGAGTCCAGGATGCCGGTGGTTGTGAGCAGGTGGGTGTGCGGGTCGATGCTTGGTGATACCCGGAGCATCACGGTCTGCCGCACATCTCGCTCGCCCGCGACTTCGTTCAGGAGCTCGATCTCGTAAAACGAGTCGATGGTGATGTGCCCAATGCCGTATTCGACGGCTTCACCCAGCTCGGTACGGCTCTTGTTGTTGCCGTGGAAGTTGAGCCGCCCAGGCGGGAAGCCGGCAGCTCGGGCGACGGCAAGCTCTCCACCGGAGACCACATCCATCCCAAGGCCTTCTTCGTCGATGATCCTGGCGATGCTCACGTTGGGCAGTGCCTTCGATGAGTAGTACACGCTCGATCGTTCGTACTCTGCCCGAAAGCCCTCCATGAACGCCCTACACATGGTGCGGATGGTGGCTTCATCGTAGATGTACAGGGGGCTGCCGAACTCAGAAACCAGGTCGGCCACGTCGCACCCGGCTATGGAGATGCGGCCAGCGGCATTGATTTCAGACGTGATAGGGAACAGTTCTGCGTCAGGTAGTTGTGGTGTCATGCTCAGGAGGTTGTTCAGGTCATCGGTGAAAAACCAATGGTACGGGAAGGTGCGGTTGATGGGTAAAGCCGTCAATCCGGCAAATCCCAGCCCCACGGCATATACTCTTGCCTTGTGACTGGTCTCATCGAGCGGTTCCAAACATCATCCAAATCATACTGCGGAGAGCATATGAAGACCGACCCCATCCGGCTGACCAGCCTAGCGTCCTGCGCCGGTTGAGCTGGAAAGCTCAGTCAGAGCGAACTGGCGCAGGTCTTGCGCCGGCTGCCCGTTGAAGCCGTAAGGGACCCGAACATCCTGGTGGGCTTCGAAACCGGAGACGATGCTGCTGTCTACCGGTTATCGGATGACGTCGCGCTTGTTTTGACGGTCGACTTCTTTCCGCCGATCGTTGACGACCCGTTTGATTACGGGGCCATAGCCGTGGCCAATGCTCTCAGTGACGTCTACGCGGTTGGGGGCAGGCCCATCACCGGCCTGAACATTGCTGCGTTCCCGCGCGACCTGCCGCCAGAGATTATCGCCAGGGTGTTCGAGGGCGGTGGCGTCAAGGCTGCCGAGGCGGGAGTGGTCATCATTGGCGGGCACACCGTGGATGACAAAGAGCCCAAGTACGGGTTGGCGGTCACGGGCCTGATAACTCCCGGCAAGCAGGTCACCAATGCTGCTGCGAGGCCTGGTGACCAACTGGTGCTCACCAAGGCCATTGGGACTGGAATCATCACTACCGCAGGGAAGAATGACATGGTCAGGCCGGAGGTGATGGCTGGCGCTGTGCAGTCCATGTCGTTGCTCAACCGCGGTGCGGCGGAGGCCATGACTGCGGTTGGCGTGAACGCCGCGACTGATATTACCGGCTTCGGTCTGCTTGGCCATCTCAAAGGCATGGTTGTGGGCAGCCGTGTCTCTGCGAAGGTCTTCCGCTCCGCTGTGCCAGTGCTTGATGGCGCCCTGGACCTGCTTGAGGGGGGCGTCGCGCCTGGTGGAACTCATCGCAACCTGGAGGCGGTGGGCGATGTGGTGAAGTGGGGAGAGGGCATTACTGACACCGACCGCCTGCTGTTGTGCGATGCCCAGACGTCCGGCGGCATGTTGATATCAGTTCCGCCTGAGCGAACGCATGAACTGCAGAAGCGGCTGCTGGCGAATGGGACGCCGTTCGCTGCGGTAGTGGGCGAGGTTATCGAGGGCGATCCGGGTACTATCTACGTCGAGGCTTGATCTCCTGCATCGGAACGGTCCAGCGCTGCCTCGAGCCATATCTCCTGTCGCCTATCCTCTTCAAGTTCCGCGATGGGAGTGTCACCGGCCAGGGCTTCTGCCCGCCGGACCTGGTCCCGGAACATGATGGCCGCTGACCGTAGGGCAGTTTCGGGGTCCACCCCGGCGTCTATCACCTGCCGGGTGACCGACATCAGGTATTCTCCGGCCCAGGCTTCAAGCTCGTGCGGGTCTGAGCCAGGCTGTGGATTGAAATCTGTCAACTGACCCTGCCATGGTATTTCAGCCCCTGCTGCGCGGCGTTGAACGGCGGCGGCGTAGGCGAGCGCCGGCATGGAAGAAGGCAGACTGTCCACAATCGAGTTGCGGCCGCTTTCGGCCCTCTTGAGCGCCTCCCACTGGCCCACCACCTCTTCGGACTGGGTGATCTTTGGACCGTCCCCGAACACGTGAGGGTGTCTGCGTTTCAGTTTGGTTATAACCCGGTGAGCCACGTCCGATGCGTCAAAATGTCCGCCGCGGCGGGCTATGTCCGCGTGGAAAGCGATGTGCGTCAGCAGGTCCCCCAATTCTTCAGCGATCGCGTCCTCATTTTCTGAATCGATGGCCTCAAGGGCCTCGTATGCTTCCTCAAGCAGGTGCTGGCGCAATGATTGGTGCGTTTGCTCACGGTCCCACGGACACCCGCCGGGGTCTCGCAGGCGCTCCACCACGTTCATGAGCTCCTGGAATGCCTCGCCAGCGGCGCTTTTTCTGGGCGAACTCTCGGACAATGCTTCCTCCTGGCGTGCACTTTGATGTGGCGCACCCAGTATCCTATCCAATCATGCTCATTCCTTCACGCACCAACCGACGGATTGTCATCGCCGTGATGGTGATATTCGCCGTGTTGCTGCCTATATTCCTCATCACGTCCAACGTTCGGCTGATTATCAACAGCGATTGGCTCTACGAATACAACTGGTGGCGCAACAGCATTCCTGAGCGGTCAGGAATCCCCGAAAGCGAATTGGACCGCGCCGCCGGCCAGATAGTGCAGTACTTCAACGATGATGAAGAGTACCTGGATGTGAGGGTACGGCTGGGTGGGATTGACCATTCCCTGTATAACCAGCGGGAGGTCCTTCACATGAAGGACGTCAAGGACCTGGTGCAGGGAACATTTGTCACCAGCACCATGACGGGTCTGCTACTCCTGATTCTTGCTGCGATTGGCCTGTGGCTGCAGGGTCGCCAGTTCTGGAGGTACCTTGTGCAGGCGGTCAAGTGGTCAGCCATTGGCTCCATTGGCGTCATCGTTCTCATTGGTGTGGCAACCGCCATAGATTTCAATGCCATTTTTACGCTGTTTCACTTCATCAGTTTTGCCAATGATCTGTGGCGTTTGAACCCGCAGACGGACTACCTGATCATCATGTTCCCTGAGCGATTCTTCATGGAAGCGACTTTGATGATTGCCGTCATGACAGTGGCCGAGTTTGCCCTGTTGTTCCTGGCTGCCGCGCTGATGCGCCGCCGGTACAGCGCTCAACGACGCTGATCGCCTGAGTGCCCGTCCCTCCTCTCCGCTGGTCCGCTTGCACAGCTTTCAGGAAGCAACTGGTCCCGAGGCCGCCAGTGTGGTTGAAACTCGTGCCCGGACGCCGCCCGCAAATGCTGCCAGGGCAACATCGGCACTGTCTCGCTCCCGGTGACCGGAACGCTTGAATGATGGCGGCTGAACGCCGAAATCGCACCTCTTGAGCGTGCGGGCCGTGGGATTTGCAACAGGGCATTGCGCAATCTCGAGCAACCCCAGATGGGCCTTGCTGCCATTGTTATTCAACATTGACCAGTGGGACACCTATGGGCAATCTCATGCGCCGTAACGTTGACGCATCAACGGGGCGCTGCTCGTGCGAGTGGCCCAACTTTCAGGCTGTCAGGATGATGCTCCTTGGACAAAGCGACGCGCGTTTCACAGGACAGACTGGCACAGGACCAGGACACAGGGCTTGACGACCTGCGAAAACTGACCGTCCGTCCTTCTGAGTACGCCATATTTCAGGAGGTTGGCGAGGACACGGTTCTGCTCCACACGCAGACCGGAGAGTATTACGGGCTCAATGAAGTTGGGGCGCGTATCTGGTCCCTTTTGAACGACGGGAGCGCCCTTGACGATGTCGTATCGCGGGTGCTTGAAGACCATGACGTCTCCGAGGATGCGCTCGCAGCAGATGTTTCTGCGTTTCTCGCTGAGTTGGAGCAGCGTGACCTCGTCACGGTTCATCACTCTGGATAGCAGTCGGCAAGACGCCTGGCGAAGCTGTCTCGCGCACCGCTCTGCCCCGGGTTTCACCGCAGCCAGGATGACGCTGTCAATTTCGAGACCTCGGTCGGCTCGAGTGGTGCTTCCAAGCGGACTCGACGAGACGGCTCAGAGAGATTATCGCCGGTTCAATTTGAACGCCAGGCGTAAGGATGTGGCTGGTTCATGAGCGGCATCGCAGGGATCATGCACATGGATGGACGTCAGGTCGACGGCCCGTCCCTGCGCGCCATGACGGATATCATCCAGCACCGTGGACCTGACGGATCAGGTCACTGGATAAATGGACCGGTCGGCCTCGGGCATATGCACATGGTTGCCACACCTGAGTCCGCCAGGGAAAGCCAGCCTGCGGTTTCCGCTGATGACAACGTTGTTCTCACCTGGGACGGCCGACTGGACAACCGGCGAGAGCTAATCAGTACGCTGCGGTCCACTTTGGCGGTTTCTGAACGCTCTACGGATCCGGATATTGTCCTTGCCGCATATGCTGCCTGGGGCCGAAGCTGCCCATCGCGGTTGATCGGTGATTTTGCCTTTGGGCTGTGGGATGCGGCCAGGCAGGAACTGCTCTGTGCTCGCGACCCCGTGGGCGTCCGTGTGCTTCATTATCACTTTGACGGCACCCGATTCATATTCGGGACCGAGATCAAGCAGTTGTTCACCCAGCCCGGCATCTCCCGCGAATTGAATGAGGTGATGCTGGGACTCTACCTCTCCGGCAGTCCACGCTATGGTGACCTCACGTTCTACAAAGGCATCAAGCGTCTGCCCGGCGGGTACAGCCTGGTTGCATCACGCGGCGGGGTGGCAACCGAAAGCTACTGGAACCCTGACCCGGCCAATGAGATCCGGTACAAGGACGAGCGCCAGTACACAGAGCACTTTAGAGAGATTTTCGCCAGCTCGGTGCAGTGCCGGCTGAAAAGCGCAGGACCCACCGGTGTACTGCTGAGCGGCGGGTTGGACTCGAGTGCTGTCACTTCCATGGCGGGACGCCTGCGTGGCGATGAGGCTGGGCAAGCCCCAGCCATGCGGGCCTACAACTTCACTTATGCCGACGCCCCTTTGGACGAACGGCCCTTTGTTGAGCAGGTTGTACAGGACGCTGGAATAGGCGTGGAGTACATCCATGTTGATGATGTATGGGCGCTCAAGCCAGCCCCCGGCGCAGCCATGCGGGATGAGCCGTTCGTGCTGCCATTCGAGACTCTTCAGCACCGTGCGCTTGAGCGAATGAGGAGTGACGGTGTCCGGGTGGCCCTGACTGGCGAGGGCGGCGACGAAGCCTTCTCCAACGGCTATATGCTCTACCTGCGCGACTGGCTGCTTTCGGGCAAGCTTCGCACGCTGTGGAAAGACCTGAAGAATGCCACTCCGCAGTACCGCCGGGAAGCCGTCAAGTACATGCGGCGCGGCATCCTGGCCGGGATGGCACGACGAGTGCGGCGCCGCACCAACGGCAGCATTCCGCCGTGGATTGATCCAGAGTTTGCCCGTCGAATTCAGCTTTCGCAGCGGCTTGATGCAGTTGAGGTCTACCGCTACAGGGATACGCATTACCTCCAGGGACGTGGGTTCCCTCCGTTCTTCGTGGGCAATGACATGCGTGCGGCAATGTACCAGGTAGAAATGAGGCACCCCTTCTGGGACAGCCGCCTGGTGGAGTTCCTGGTCCGCATACCTCCCACGATCAGAGTCCAGGGCGGCAGGCCAAAGCAACTGCTCAAGAAAGCCATGGTCGGCGTCATGCCTCCAGAGGTGCTGCGCCGTAACCCGCATGGTACCTTCGGCCCACTTGTACCTCTTGGCTTGAGGGAGCAGGAGGCTGATAGGCTTGTGGGGTTCGCGCTCAACTCAAAGTTGGCGGAATTGGGTGCTGTCAACACCGAGCGGTTTTATAGCGTCTATGACGCCTACCGGCAGGGAGATGACAGCAGGCTCGGCCGGCTGTTGTGGAGCTTTGTGGTTGAAGAGTGGCTGCGGGATGCCAGGCCATTCGACCGGCAGGCTGTTGCGAACACGTCGGCGGGTAAGGCGCTGCAGGACGTTGGTGTACTGAGGCCGGATCATGCGAAGAGCTAGCGAAATCAACGGGCGGTTCTTCATTGTTGGCAGTGCCAGATCAGGCACCACGCTGCTGCAGTCAATGATTG
Source organism: Dehalococcoidia bacterium (assembly GCA_040878005.1). Taxonomy (GTDB): domain Bacteria; phylum Chloroflexota; class Dehalococcoidia; order Lucifugimonadales; family Lucifugimonadaceae; genus JBBDMW01. The sequence continues at coordinate 34,675 of JBBDMW010000070.1, read as the reverse complement.
CAAGCCACTCCCGCGTCTTCTCGTTTCCAGAGAGTCACTTTTTCTGCACGGCTGCCCCTCGCGGCCGAGTGCGGGGCAGGTTGGGGATCGTGAGGCGGCCGAGGGCACGTTCCGCTTTCAATGGATTGCTGAAATCGCTGGAACGTCCTGACCTGGCGCACATGTTCCCTTCACAGTCGCCGCTGTTTCGCTCCCACGCTCGTTCATTCATGAAGGTTATAGACATGGTGGCGCTGGCTGATGGCGAGGACTACTGGGTTGAGAAGACTCCCCACCATATTGATTTCATACCACTGATTGACAGCGTGATTCCAAACGCCCACTTTATTCATGTTTTGCGTGACGGGCGGGACGTGTTGGCGTCGCAGTTCCACGCCAACAACCAGGACCCTGAGTACTGGGGCAACTGGCCCCTGCCCAAAATGATAGGCCAGTGGAATTCAGACGTGACAATCAGCCTCGGATATCGTGGGACGCCGAGGCATCTGGTAGTCCATTATGAGGACGTTCTGCAGGATCCCGAAGCATGCCTGAGGCGTGTCGCAGACTTCATGGGGATTGAGTTTGAGGAATCCATGCTCAGGCACTGGGAATCCGCTGATCGCGTGGTGGGGTGGCGGAAGACGGACCCATGGATGCAGAAGGCTTTCCAGCCTTTGGAGGACACCCGCCTCAAGAAGTTCTTCGAAGTGTTCACCGAAGATCAGCGGCGTCAGATCGTTGACAACCTCCTCTGGGGAGGAGAAGTGCGGCGAGATATGGAGACGCCCCATGTCTAAGGTCTTGGCACTATCTCACTGTTTGCCCAATCCAAGCCCGCAACTGCGTTCCGGCGCCGGAACGCACAGCATTGAGAGGTGTTGGTGAGCATCATGGCACGCCTGTTGACACCACAGCGAGTCCTGGGTCGAGTCCGCCGCACGGCTGCGCGCACTGCGTGGAGCATAAAGTGGCGCGGGCGGTCATACAGCGAGTACCAGCGGCAACACATGGACACTCTTGCGGAGATGGACCCGCGGGAAGCCGTGGGCGGGCTTTGGGACGAGATTGGCCAGCTTCAACTTGATGTGCTGAAGCGGCAGGGGTTGAATCCTCAACATCGCCTTCTTGATATAGGCTGCGGCAGCCTCAGGGGCGGTCTCCACATGATTCGCTACCTGGAGAGCGGGCACTACTGGGGCACTGAGCTTTCCGGGAAGCTCCTGGATGCAGGCCGCGAATTTTTGCGGGAAGAAGGTCTGCAGGACAAGAACCCCCACCTGACTGTGGTGGATGGGTTCAGCTTCAAAGAGCTGCATGGCCAACAATTTGACTTTGTGCAGGCGTTCGGCGTTTTCACGGACATTCCTGCCGAGCTTGTCCGGGAGTGCTTTGCCAACCTGTCCCGCGTGTTGGCCCCAGGGGGAGCCTTCTACGCATCTTTCGGTCCTGCCAAAAGCTACATGCCTGACCATGTGAGAGTGCAGTTCAGGTACCCGTGGAGCTTCTTCCAAGAGCTTGCGGCAGAACATGGTTACTCCATCGCCCCGGTCCCGGATGTCAAGCATCCGAAGGGCCATGCGATGCTGGCGCTCAGGCGCGAAGGGGCCAATGCCCCCACAACATAGGTGGTTACGCACGGACCGGGCGAATTGCCCGACCGTCGCGTGATCTGTGCACTGTGCACAGCCTCGATGCTGGGATGGAGGCATCGGGGTCAGGTCAGTGAATGGAGGTGTTGGGTTGTTGAAGACCTACGAATCACCGCGCTTGGTGCGGTACGGCAGCGTTGAGGCGCTGACAGCCAGTGCATTCAAATGCACGGGCGGCTCGGACGCTTTTTACGCTAACCAGCGGACAGGCATCGAGCCTGTTGAAGGCGAGACGATCTACGACGAGACAACGGGTGAGGCCATCAGCAGTGATGAGTGCTCGCCGTTCACCACGTAGATCACCCAGGCCTATAAAGCGCGGCCGGCCCACCCGGGGCGGCCGCGCCTACGGCCACAACATGCCACAGGCGGTAACGTGATAAACACCCCCCGATTTGAAACGTCCCCCATGAATGTAAACGGTCGCCACAGTTCAAACGGCCAGGAACAACGCGCTCACTGGCACTACGAGGTGTATGGTCAGTTTCTTTGCAGCGATGTCAGGCTGCCGGAGCTTCGGGGAGCGCGTTTCAAAACACGGGACATGGAGTTCAGGTTCGGCCCCAATGATGAGGCGAACGGCACTTCACCGCAGAGCGTATCTCCGGTCACCCGCCATTCAACCAACCTTGACTGCGACCTGCTGGTTTATGACCTGGGCAGTTCATATCTGCTGCGCTGGGAGGGGAAGTGCGACTTCCTGGTCACTGCCGATGGCCGCTACATAGAGTGTAGGCCGGGGCCATCAGTCGGCATACGCTGGGTACAGAGCATTCTTTACGGAATGATGATGTCGTACGCACTGCACCTGCAGGGCGTGGGCACCCTCCACGCAAGTGCCATTGAGACACCCCAAGGGGCATGCGCTTTCCTGGCAGAACCCGGAACCGGCAAATCCACGCTTGCCGCTCGATTTGCCAGCCGGGGGCACCGGTTCTTCACAGACGATGTGTTGGCACTGGATGAAAACGAAGGGGAGTTCACGGTGCAACCGGGATTCCCGTACACATCACTCTCTGCGGTTTCAATGGAAGGGCTCTTTGAACCGGGGAAGGCCCCGGTTCCGAGCTACCTGAACGACGACAAATTTCGTGTGGCCGTGGATGGAACGTGGGCGTCTTTCGCTCCTGAGCCCACCCGCCTCAGTTCGCTGTTCATTATTTCCCGTGCGCGGGAGCCTGGCTCTGATTTGACTGTGAAGCGGCTTTCTGCGGTTGAGGGCACTTTGGCCTTGATGGAAAATTCTCTATGTGTTCACTTCCTGCCGGGGGAAGCGCTTCGAAGACACTTCGGTTTCGCCGCTCGACTGGCAAAGTCGGTGCCGGTGTGGCGCATGCAGTACCCGGGAGGCTTTGATAACGCAGATATCGCCATAGACGCAGTGCTGGACACCATAGCGGCTCCATCCGGAGGGCACTCAAATGGCTAACGCAGTTGTCCTGGAAAACATTCACAAGCGCTTCACCAGGACTGCGGGCTACAGGGACATCATCCTGTTCTGGCGTCGAACCACCATCGACGCACTGAACGGCGTGGACCTCACGGTGCCGGAGGGAGCCGCATTTGGCCTCCTTGGTCCCAATGGCGCCGGCAAGACCACGCTGCTAAAAATTCTTGCCGGACTGGTCATTCCCACAGAGGGAACCGTGCGGATACTTGGCCAGGATGTGACCGGCAATCCCGCCCTGATAAGAAAGAAGCTGATGTACGTGACGGGCGAGGAGCGGACCCTGTACTGGCGGCTTACTGGCCGCCAAAACTTGAGGTTCTACGCCAACCTGTTCGAGGTTCCGCAGAAAAAGGTCATGGAGAGAGTTGAGGAGGTCCTGGAAATAGTGGACCTGCAGGACGCGTCAGAAGAGCCCGTGATGAAGTACTCGACTGGCATGAAGCACCGGCTCGCCATTGCACGTGGCTTGCTGGCCGATCCGCAGATTCTGCTCCTTGACGAGCCAACACGAAGCCTGGACCCGCTCAGCGCACGCAGGCTGTGGATATTCATCAAGGATGTGCTGATCAAACAATTGAACCGGACGATCATCATAGCCACACACAATATGGAAGAGGCGAGCTACCTCTGCTCGCAGGTCGCAGTCATGGACAAGGGTGTCGTCAAAGCCTGCGATACCGCGGAGAACCTGAGCCGGAGCCTCGACCGCCGGAGGTGCCGCATCACAGTCGATGGCATCTCACAGGAAACCATAACGGCGCTTAGGTCTTCCAGCGGCGTCCATGATCTGCTTGTGCAGTCTCCCAATGGCCACCGCCAGTACACGCTGGAGATGTCTGTGGATGATCCCGAAACCGATATCCCGATTGTTGTAGATCAGTTGGTTCGCTCAGGTGGGCGTGTCAGCCAGGTTGTCCAGCAGCAGGGCTCACTGACAGATGTGATAGTTGAGTTGTCGGAGCGTTCCCGATGATCCTTCGCAAGCTCTATGCGTTCCTATGGCGTGATTGGCAGCAGGCCCGTAGCTACCGTCTCTCATTCGCCATGCAGGCCGTTGGTCTGGCGGTGCCGCTGGTGAGCCTGTACTTCATGGGCAGGCTGTTCAACCAGGTAGATGTGTCGCCTGTGGACGAGTACGGAGGCAACTACCCGGCATTTGCACTTGTTGGCATCATAATCGTGGGGTATTCAGGGACTGCGCTGCGGTCATTCACGGGTGCGCTGAGATCAGCGCAGGTCACGGGCACTCTGGAGATTCTGGTGCTTACGCCGACCAGCCTGCCGACGATGATGTTCGGCTGGTCGCTTTATCCGTTCCTGCGGTCCACGCTGTTCCTGTTCGTTGCCATGTTCGGCGGCCTGTTTATCCTGGGCCTGTCATTTGCCGGGGCCAACGTAATGAGCGCTGTGGTGACGGTTCTTCTGACAATCATGGTCATGGGCAGCCTGGGAATCGTGGCTGCGAGTTTCACGTTGGTGTTCAAGCAGGGAGACCCCTTCACGGCGATCATTGTCCTGGCATCAGGCATGCTGAGCGGCACTTTGTATCCTGTTGGAATACTGCCGGCGTGGCTCCAGGGCGTGGCGCAGATGCTGCCCCAGACCCATGCCATTGAGGCCATGCGGCTCGCCGTTCTGCAGGGCTCCACAATTCCTGAGCTTGCCCCAAGGCTTGGAGCGCTGGCGATATACGCAGCCGTCCTCATGCCAATAGGCATATTCACGCTGCGAAAGGCTATGCACCAGGCCCGGATTGACGGGAGCCTTGCTCATTACTAGGCTTTCGGCCGTTCGACCTCTTTCCACCGGAGGACCGTATTGGCCGGTTAGCATGATGCTGATGGCTCTCATATTTCTGCACCCAACCTTTACTCTTGGTGCAGGAGTACGCCTCAGCAATCCGCTTATGCTCCAATCATTGTGAAGCGCGAACGCATGAACAACGACCCGGCCGCAGTGGCCTCCCAGGTGGAATCACGTCCAAGCGTTGAAACGGCAGCCCGCGTTGGCCCCTCGAAAGGGTTCGTGGTCTGGCTGACGGGCCTTTCCGGGGCCGGCAAGTCTACGCTGGCGCGCTCCATCGAGGAGCCCCTGCTCCAGGCCGGCATGCGCGTCGAAGTGCTCGACGGAGACCAGGTGCGACAGAACCTGAGCAGGGGCCTCGGCTTCTCCAGGGAAGACCGCGACATCAACATTCGCCGGATCGGATACGTGGCGCGCCTGCTGGCCAGGAATGATGTGGCAGTCATCGTGGCCGCCATCTCTCCATATCGCGAGGTGCGGGATGAGATAAGGGCCAGCGTAAAGGATTTCGTGGAGGTGTACGTCAAGTGCTCGGTGGAAGAACTGATACGTCGTGACACCAAGGGGCTCTATGAGAAGGCGCTGCGCGGTGAGATCAAGAACTTTACCGGCGTCTCGGACCCCTACGAACCGCCCATTGACCCCGAAGTGACTGTGGACACTGAGCTGGAGTCGTTAGACGCCGGTGCTGCCCGCGTCATCACTGTGCTAAAGCAGCAAGGGTTGCTCAAGAAGTAACCAGCCACACGCTTCGACTGTTCGCAGCTTCAGTGGCGACGGGAAGCGGTCAGTGACAGATTTCAGCCGCCTTTTCCAGTGATTCCCAGGACCCGCTGCGCATTTTCCAGGAGAATCTTGGGGCGCACATCGTCGCGGATATCCAGTTGCTCGAATTCCTCCAGCCACCTCTCCGGCGGCATGTAGGGATAGTCTGACCCGAACAGGACCTTGTCCCTGAGCCGGGAGTTCGCTTCCTGTATCAGCCTGTCCGGGATATACTTCGGCGCCCAGCCGGACAGGTCAAGATAAACGTTCGGCTTATGCAGGGCCACCGCAATCTGCTCTTCGATCCAGGGCCACGCTGGGTGAGCCATGATGATAGTCAACTCCGGGAACTCGGCGGCGATATTGTCGATATGAGGTATTGGCCGGGAGTGTGCCAGTTTGAACCCACCGCCTCCTGGCGTTCCTGCTCCAGCCGCCGCGTACCCAGTGTGAATCAGGACCGGCACACCCAACTCGGAGCATTTGGCAAAGAGGGAGTGAAATCGTGCGTCATCAGGATAGAACGCCTGGTGAACGGGATGAAGCTTCAGGCCTCTCAGTCCCAGGTCGCGGACTGACCGTTCCAGTTCGTCCACGGCGGCTGAGCCTTTCCACGGGTCCACGCTGGCGAAGCCCATGAATACATCGGGATGGGCGTTCACGATTTCAGCGACGTAGTCATTGGAGTCAGGCTTGTCTCCCGTGGCTGTTTCGGCGTCCACCGAGAAAATGACGGCCATGGCATCCACCAAGCGATACCGCTCGGCCATCCCGGTGGGATCAGGTGGCGGCGCTTTCATCCTGAACATCTTCCGAAGCCCGGATTCAATGCCGGACTCTTCCAGCCCCGGCTGCCTTGGAACATGCGCGTGGATATCTATGGCCTGCAACAAAATCCTCCTGACTGCAGGTCGCATGAAACCTGATGGACATGCGTGGCCGCAGTTTATACATGCGTCTGTGGCGCCTCAACTGTCTCCAGCGCGCTCAAAGCCCTGCACCCGAATGCCTTCGAATGGTCATCCTATTCGAGGCTGACCGAATCATCCAAATGTATCCCCGGGCTGGCACACGGGCGGACGTTACCGGCAACTGTGCCAATCCCCAAACTCAGAACGTGGCTTATCCGGCCGCGAAGCCTGATTCGTAAAGCGCGTATTGCTATACGCACCATCGAAAGGAGTCGCCGATATGACGACAACCGGAAGGCGAACGGACTACCAGAACGTCATAGTCCAGATATATGACAACACTCAGGATGCTGAGAATGCTGTCCGTGAACTGATGGCAGCCGGCTTTACAACCGACGATGTCAGTGTTGTCGCACAGGACGCCGAAACGGCTGAAGAGGTCGGCAGGGAGTCAGGCGCCGGTGAGGACGTTGCCAAGGGCGCCGGCATAGGCGCGGTCACAGGCGGTGTGCTCGGCACCATAGCCGGACTTTTGGTTGGCGGTACGGCGCTGACTATTACGGGCATCGGGTTGGTAGTGGCCGGACCTCTAGCAGCCGTTCTTGCAGGAGCCGGGACCGGAGCAGTGACAGGAGGTCTGGCCGGGGCCCTGGCCGGCCTGGGAATCTCAGAGTCCGACGCCGAACACTACGAGAACCGCCTGAAAGAAGGGGACATCCTGGTCCTGGTGGCCGCAGGCGCTCGCCAGCCGGAAGCCAGGAGGATTCTCCTGGACGAGAAAGACGGCCGTTAAGGTTTTCGGCTAAAGTACCAGCCGCCATTCACCCGTTATCGCTGTCGGCAGCATTGATTTGACTGTCGGCGGCATGTTTTGTCATGGAGGTTTCAGTCAATGGAAATCGTTCAGGTTATAGCCATAGTGTTGGCAGCCATAGGCGCAATCAACTGGGGCCTCGTGGCACTGTTCAGAGTAGACCTGGTAGCCGCAGTTACGGGAGCTGGCGACTTCGGCAGGATGAATACGGCAACACGCATTGTGTATGTGCTCGTAGCGATAGCCGGGATAATCGCCCTGACTGCAATCATTCCGCTGCTTGATACCGACACGAACGTTATCTGATGGCTTCCTGGCAGGGCAGCGGTGTAAAGCGAGCGTCGGTCAGGCTGGGCTGTGACACTTGGGGGCCATGGGGATCATTGACCTCCAGGCGTTCCCAGTAGATCATTGGAGCAGGACTGGGATCGTAGCTTTCAACAAAGTGAGGGGCCAGTGGAGACGTTTCAAGCCGTAATGATTGGTCTCATGCTAGTGGCGGGGATCATCTGGGGAGCGGCGGTGCTGCTCAAGATAGACGTAGTGGGTGTTCTTACCGGATCCCATTCACGTGACAAGGCGAAGGCGTTGGTTCCGGCGCGGGTGCGGGTTGACTCCTGCAGCTGCAGTCCCGACAGCTCCTTCACTTGCAGCTATCACTCTGAGCCATAGTTCACTACCCCAACCCGGCCAAGGATTCTTATCGGGCCGCCAGCGCGTTCCCATGCGCTGGCGGCCCGATGCGCGCAGGGCGAGAGTTGTTCTTCCGCTATGCCCGTCGCCGCACCGTGGGTGCGATCATTGCAATCAGCGCTCCGATGGTCGCAATTGATCCGGCAAAGATCACTACGCCCTGGAAATCCCACCTGGAGTTGATCGCTCCTGCGGCCACTGGGGCGAACGCTCCGATAACTGCGCCGCCGGCGAACATCAACGCGATAGAGGTTCCTTCTGAGCCTTTGTCCGTGACGTCCATGGCAGCCGCTGTGATGATGGGCATCACCGAGAAGAGCACCATGCCCAGGAACGCCAACGCTATGGCCATGGGCCACCCGGATTCGAAAATGGTGAATGTGAAGATTATCGCAGCCAGCGTGGACATCATTCCGATGATCACCGGCTTGCGGCCAATGCGGTCAGACAGGGCGCCCATCAGGGGCGTTGAGATTATGCCTGCCAGCGTTAGCAGCGATATGTGCACGCCGATCATCAGCGGGCTGTACCGGAGCACATCAGACATATAGATCACCAGGAAGATCTGGAAGCTCTGGTGAGCCGCGCCCCGGGTGGCGTGGAGGGCAACCATGGACAGTACGCCGGGGTTCTTGAACAGACGCCTGGTCGCGGACAGGTAATCCGTCAGCGATACCTTTGCGGCCACCCCGTTGCCGCCGCTCTTGAACAGGGCGAGCACCAGCGCTCCCGTGCCCGCTGCCGGAATCACCAGCAGCAGCGCCACCATTCGCCACTCAAGCCCAGCCCAGCTGAGCCCCCAGATTGCGAATCCGCCCAGGACAAGCCCGATCACCAGCGGAGCGGTGGTATCCCCAACCTGCGCTCCGGTGAGGTGGGCGGACATTGCCAGCCCTCTGCGTTCCGGATAACGGGCGGCAAGGGTGGCGAAAGCAGGGGCATGCCATAGAGATGTGCCGGTTCCAAGTACCACTACTGCCAAAAGCAACAGCCAGTACCACTGGGTCAGGCCAATGAAGAGGTAAGCGGTGGTGACGCAGAGCATGCTGACCACCAGCATGAGCGCCACCCGGCGGCGAAACATATCGGTCAGGATTCCCGCCGGGGCGTTGGCGGTTCCGCTGGATATCTGCTGTGCTGTGAAGATGCCGCCTACGGCCACGTCAGAAAGGCCCAGCGCAGACCTGATGCTGGGCATCAGGATGAGAAGCGCTCCCTGGCACAGGTGCTTCACACCGTGGCCCGCCGACAGGCCGATCATCAGGCGGATGGATTCGCGCTCCGGCGCATCTGCGGCACCGGTTGAAGCTGGCGCACCTCGTGACGTTCCTGCTGCGTCCCCGGCACCTCCAACTGTCGCGTCCCTGGCCATTATCACCTCAGTCCATGCTGATGCGGCGGGTTTAGTTAATGCTTACTCCGGCATCTCCGGAAAATTCACCGGCGAGAGTCTACACCTACCTCATCATGGCTGCGTTGCACTTCCTCCAGTATGAAGTGGTCTTTGCTCAATTGGCCCTGAGACCGTAAGCTTGCCGCCGTGAGCCGGGCTAGAAGCGCATTCCAGGGGCAAATGAACATGGCGAAACGGATCAACCGTGCGGTAGAACTGCTTGAGCAGGGCCAGCCCATCTATTACGTGGGTGGACATACCGGTGCAGAACTGACGTATGAAGCGGGCAGGCGTGACGCCAGGACATGGGCTGACTATATAAACGTAGGCATGGAGCACGGCTCGTTCAACATGGCGGGCCTGGACGAGTACATGCGCGGCCTGGCAGATGGTGGGCCGGCCAACAGTGGTCATCGGACACCGCCGGTGATAGTAGAGACGCCGGTGGAGGGGTCCACCGAGGAAATAGTGCGTGCCAACGCCTGGCAGTTCAGGCAGATCCTGGCCCGCGGGGTGCATGGGATTCTCCTTTGCCAGGCCGAAAGCCCGGAAGCCGTGCAGGCGTTCGTAGAGATCTGCCGGTACCCCATTCACAAGCAGGGTGTGGGCGATGGCCTTGGGCCGGGTCTCAGGGGCGTGGGCGCCCAGCCCTCAGCGGCGCCAGTCTGGGGCATTGACGACGACACTTATTTGGATAAGGCCGATGCCTGGCCGCTCAATCCCGAGGGTGAGTTGCTGCTCGGCATCAAGATAGAGAATATACGCGCGCTCTCGAACGTCGAGGCGACGATGAAGGTGCCAGGCATCGGGTTTGCAGAGTGGGGCCCCGGCGACCTTGGCATGTCGTTCGGCTACAAGAAGGCGCCCCGCAACCCGTACCCGCCGGAGATGGTGGAGGCGCGCGCGCGGGTGCTGGCTGCAGCGAAAGCGGAGGGAGTCCCATTCCTGGATGGCTGCACGCCCGAGGACATCGCCCAGAAGATAGATGAAGGAGTGATGGTGGTCGCAGGTCACAGGGAAGACACCGCCATCGCAGGCCGCACGTATACGAAGCGCACTATGCCCGTGTGAATCCATCACAATTTGCTCCGTGGATCATGCAGGGCAATCGCCGTGATGTGGCAGACGGAGCGAGGCAGTGGCGCTATGCCGGATGCGTCCCTGGCCGGAGCCTGTTGCCGCTTATGAATTGACTGCGCTGCGCTGCATGCTTACTCTCAGGCTTGCATGGGATGAACCCGGGAATTGAGCGCTGACCGTCCAGGCTTCAGATCGGCAGGCGAGACGATGCAGGTAAACCAGGGCGCACCGGTCATGGTGCGGCACGAGATCGAAATCTTCGCCCCGCCGGAGAAGATCTGGGAGTGGCTGAGCAGGGTTGACCTCTGGGAAGATTGGCGCCAGGACGTTTCAGGATCATATTGGCTTAATCGACGCGGCGGTACCGCGTCTTTCAAATGGCGCCTGCGCAAACTGTTCGGCATCACGGCACGCGTAGAAGCATGGGACGAAGAGCGGGAGTTTGGCTGGACCGGCCAGTTCTGGATCTCAACACTGAAACAGGTCATGAGGATCGATGGCGATTTTCGCCGTACGCGGATCGTCATGGAGTCTTCGGTCGAGGGAGCTCTGGTGCGGCCTGCTCCTTTGCGGGCGGTGGTCAGGTCCCAGTTGAACCGAACCAATGAGATATACCTCGGTTCGTTGAAGACAAAGCTGGAGGCTGAGAAGCCGCGCGATGAGACAGGCCAGAGGCAGTGGTCCGCTGGGAGTGCGCGAAGGCCGGAATTGCCATCGCGTAACCCGCACCTCAGGTAACAGCCCGTCGCTGTGAATGCCGGCGCCTTGCAGAATGTGCTCGTGGCTGAGCATATGCCAGCTTTGCGTCGGGCGGTTACTCCTCCAGCGTTCGAAGGTAGTTGATGAGGTGCCATATCTCATCATCTGACAGCGTTCCTTCAAACGCGGGCATTGCGGTGCCGGGAACGCCTTCCTGGATAATGGTGAAGAGTTCTCCATCCGGGTGCAGCGGGACGTGCACAACCAGGTCCGCAGGAGGGGGGTCAAGCTCCGCACCTGCCGGCCCATCTCCTCTGCCGCCCATCCCGTGGCACGATGCACAATGGGTGGCGTATACCGCGCCCCCCTGCTCCAGTGAATCCGGCGTGGGCGGGAATGGGTTGAAGCGATCTTCCGCGAGGCCAACTCGTAGCACCTGGACATTGAGCACCAACGCCAGGCCCACGGCAATCACCACGGCGGCAGGGGCGGCCACGCTGATTCGGGGCCGTGAGGCCACCCGGGTTATTGGTACGCCAACAATGAACAGCGCGCCCAGGAGCGCCAACTCCACACCGAACAGCACCAACGTTACGTCTTGAGAGGGACTGATGGCGCTTGTTGCTCCCGCAGATGTGACTTCCATCCGGAAGCCGGTTCGGGCATCGAACGCATCCGGTCTGGTGACGACCACCTCACCCTGCCACACGCCGGCGATGGTCATTGGCACGTCATGAATAATCCACTCACCAGGGCCGTGCGGGGCTGCAGACTCGAACTCTCCACCAAGGTCCTGTTCGACGAACGTCACGCGGATACGCACATCCTCTGCGTTCGTGATTGGCTCTCCGCGACGGTCCTCAATGTTGATCAACACGTCATTCATGCCCACCTGGGCCGGTGTCATGTCAACATTGATGGTGGCGCCCTCGGTCGTGTCACTGAACTGAAACCCGGTGTCTACGCCTATTCCGTGGCGTGACGCGTACTGGCGAGCTGGCTCCAGGCTTGTCATCCACCCGACGGCGAGCAGCACCAACGCTGCGACGGCGACCTCCGCAGTCACGAGGCGGCGCATGGTGAAACCGGCTGATGGATTGATGCCTAATTGTCTGCGCACCCAGAAAGAGTTGACTGCGCCAAGACTGAACAGCGGGGCCAGCAGGGCAATCTTCGCCACCAGCGTCCAGCCATACGGAGTCGCCGTGGCAGCCGGCACCGTCACTTGTAGCCAACCAGAGAAAACGCCGGTGATCACGAGGACGCCAGAACTCAAAAATGCCACGACTGAGAATCGGGGCGTTATTGTCGCCAGGATCTGTTGCCTGTCTGTGCCGGACTCTTTCAGCACAACCGGCAACGCTGCCGCCAGGTAGATCAGGCCGCCCACCCAGACCGCTGCGGCAACCAGGTGCGCGTAGTCGTTGGCCACAGCCATCCACCACACATCATCGGGAACTGCTGCGCTGTGGCTGCTCAGGGTTGTCAGCAGGAGAATGCCCAGGCCAATCAGTAAAGCGACTGGGCCGAACATGGACTCGGTCAGCAGCCCCGGCTCCTCGTCATCATCTGATGGCTGTCGTGCCCTGCTTGCCAGTGCCAGCACCACGCCTGCGCCAAGTACAAGCGCCGCTCTCCATAGCCACAGTTGGCCCCAGTCGCTGTCCAGCAGTACAGACCGGATGGGCTCGCCAAAGACTTGGAAAACGGACGTCTCGAAGTTCACTGCCGCCTGCTGCACCAACTGGCCAACCAAACCGGCAGCCATTGCAATGACGCCTGCCGTGGCCAGCAGGGTGAGGCGGCCTGAGAGGCGTTGTGCCACCCGCCCTCCGGCTGTGCCCGTATCGAACAGGCCCAGCACGGGGCCTGAGATGAACAGTTCGAAGAACAGCCCTCCCATAAAGGCCACGGCGCCCAGGAAAAACACCCACCGCATCCATGGATCGAATGGCGACTGCAACAACGGTTGATCCGCGACTTCCACGCCGCCGCCGGCGGCCAGTGGTTCGCCCACAGCGAATAGGAACGACCCGCGCACCGTGTGGCCGTCAACGGTAGAAAGGTTTCGCCACGACACCGTGTACGTGCCATCAGAGAGGTCTGGCACTGTGACGACCATCGCGGTCGGTTCACCCGGGTCAACTCGACTATCGCCGTTGTCTACTTCGTCGCCGGCTGAGTCGAGTACGTTCATCCTGCTGAACGTCGGCTCGATTGGTTCGCTGAACCAGACAATGATCCGGTCAGGCGACGTTTCCAGCTCAGCATTAGGCGATGGGTTGGATCGGATCTGGTTGGCGTGAGCTGACGCCTCACCAGTGCCGATGAGCAGGCTGGCAACTATCAGGCCAAGGGCCGCCAGCAAGAACGAGAAGCCTCTCAGGGTAAGTAGATGATTCATCAGTCTTTGCCTTTGCCTCGGCCCCGGCTCCCGCCGCGGCCCTGCGCTCGCCGCCGCTTTCGGTCCCTGCCTGCCCGCCAGGACAGGAACGCAAGGAACCCGATTGTTCCCAGGAACAAGCCAAGCACGACGAGTTCGTCCCAAATGCCAGCCGCGCCGTGCAGCAACGGCAGAGGAACCAGTGCGTGGATGCCGCCACGGTTATGTCCGGTCGTGACCAGCGATCGCAACTGTTTTGCTGGTAAAGACAATCTGTTTGACAAGATGCACCAAACCACCCGGCGGAGGCCACTCAGTGGCCTCCGCCGGAATCAATCTCAAGTTTTACGCATCGCCAGTACCAGTGCGCCCGTGCCGGCGCCAAGACCTGCGATGCCAGCCACTATGCCTACAAGCGCCATGGTGGAGGCCGTTGAAGCTCTTTCTTCCGCCTCCAGGGCGGCATCTTCAGCGTCGATCGCTGCGTCCTGTGCCCCCCGAACGGCGTTCTCCATCTCCCGCGGCTCTGCCAATTCCACCGGGAACTGTATGGAGCGCGCTGAGTTGACGTTGTCGAACGTGCCCTCACCGCTTATGAAGGTTTCATCAACCTCCAGGCCATTGATGGTTCCGAAGAACCTGAACTGGTACGTGCCTTCAGCCGTTGGAAGCATGTGGGCCACGTAATGCCCAGGATCTCCAAACCGGGGGCTCAAGTCCATCATCTTTGTTTCCTCACTCGGTACATGCGTCACTTCAACCTGCAGCGACTCTTCCAGGCCAGTCACTGGCTCGGCTGGAGTTGATTCGTCAGCGCCTGGGATAGTTATGCGCACTGACACGCCATTTAGCTCCCCGGCATATGCGGGCTCATTTAGAAAGCCAACGACGAAGCTGTACTCATCCACATCTCGTTGCTCATGCGCAACGGCGACGAGGGGTGTTGCACTCAGCATGATCGCTACTGCAATGCCAGCGAACAGTCGTTTAAACGGCGAGAATTTCAATTACGGTCTCCTTTGGTCAGGGCTGGCGGACAGCATCTGCCCGCGCCAGGGCGCTGCGCGTATGCAGGGCCACCGCATGGCGCGCGCAAAACGGCATAGAGCGGGATGTCTACGCCTGTGGCGGTTCGGTCGGGGGGTGAGACAGGAATTCGAGCGGGCGTTGCTCGGTCTCTCTAATTGGCATGAAATGCTGTGCCGCACCTGGAGCAATCACTGCCATGGCTGACAGCCTGTCGGTGATGGCCATGGAGAGGGCGTGCGTGTGCGAATTGGCGTCAGAGGAAATCGTTGGCACGGCGTCCGCCAATTCAGTGTCCTGAGTATCGCCGGCGTTGTGAGTGTGTCCACGGACGGGATCATGGGAATGTTCCGGGCCAGTCCCGTTCAGCGCCACATGGTCGTGATGAGGCATGCGCTCTGCAAAATGATGGTCAAGGGCTGGCCCTGCCATTGGGTAAACCAGTGCGAGCAGCATCAGCCCCACAATGACCAGGTGGCCAAAGCCTGCTGACACGGCATATGTACCGGATTGGCGCACTTCAGCGTGCCTACGGTTCATATGGCCTGGCGATGTTGGCTGATGTTTGCATGTAAAACTGACGTTGTTCGCTAACTGGCCGGTTACACAGGTGTACGTGTCAAAGTCTCGCGCAGATCACCTCAGGTTGGCTCTTAAACCGGCGACAGGATTGTGAACTTCCAGGCTGCTCTCCTTCTGGACGCCGCAAGTGCGCCAGTCAATCCAGGCCGCGAAAAGGCGTGGCAGGATTCCTGCCACGCCTTCATCGACTGGTCAATGCGTATGGACAGTCTAAGCGAGCGCGGTCTCATTCATCTCGCGCGTCCTGATGCGGTATACGGATTCCACGCTGGTGACCCAAATCTTGCCGTCGCCGACCTTGCCGGTTTGTGCTGCCTCGATAATCGCCTCGACCGCAGGCTCCACTGCCGCGTCAGTCACGACTATATCGATCTGGATCTTCGGTACGTACTCCACCCGGTACTCCACTCCGCGGTAAGTGTCGACTGACCCTCCCTGTAGTCCGAATCCCCGGACATCCGAGAGAGTCATCCCGGTGACACCGGCCCGCGAAAGCGCTTCACGTACAGGGCCGAGCCGCAATGGCTGTATGACTGCAGTTATCTGTTTCATCGATTGCCTTCTTATCAACTACGAGGTGTCAATTCTGACAACCTGCGCTGTCCTAATCGTCGTCAGCTCCCAGTAGGCGGTAGCCGCGTTTCCTCAACACTGCAATGCCCGGGTGGCCTGCCATCTTTAGTTTGGTGCGCAGCCTTGACACGTATGTGTCCACCACCCTTAACCCGGAACCGCCTGTGTTCCAAACCCTCCGGTGCAGTTCTTCCCTCGGCAGGACCCGGTGCTGTTCACGTATGAGCAGCGCCAGGAGATCAAACTCACGGGCCGTCAGCTCCAGCCGGTCGCCGTTGCATTCAGCCACGAACAGGTCGTGGTTAAGGGTGATTAACGCATGCTCCTGTTCCAAAGTTGTGCCGTTGTCGTGGTCGGTTTGCCGGGATGTCATTCCGCCCTCGTATTAGTTCTGAGAGTGAGCGGTGTTGGGGTATCGGCCGCCCTATGTGCCCCTTGCCGACGTCAGCGGCAGGGTAAACGCTGACGCCGGCAAGGGACTGCCTGGGTAAGGGAAAGTCTTTTTAGGAGCTGCCTCCCGCCGGTGCTGTAGACGGCTCGGTAGGCGGTCCGCCGCCCTCCGGCGTGGTGCCAGAGAAAGCTGCGCCGACCGACGGTGCGAAGTCCGGGTACCCGGCAGCTTCGTGCTCGCTAATGTCCAGGCCGCGGATCTGATCTTCATCGGAGGCCCGCATGCCCATGACCATGTCGATGATCTTGAAGATCACGAATGAAGTGGGGAACACGAAGGCGAAGCAGGCGATTACACCAACAGCCTGGTATCCAAGCTGCTCGACGCCGCCGCCGAAGAGCAGGCCGTTGACTGCGCCCATGTCAGAGGAAGTGCCGTACGCTCCCTGGGCAAAGAGGCCGACCGCGAACGTGCCCCATGCACCTGCGAAACCGTGGGCCGCAATTGCGCCTATCGGGTCGTCAACCTTCAGGATCCTCTCGATGAAGATCACTGCGCCCACGACTACCACACCGCCGATGCCTCCGATGATTACAGCAGAACCTGGGCCGACGCTGGCCGTGCCCGCTGTGATACCGACCAGTCCTCCAATGACGCCGTTAAGAGTCATGGATGCGTCAAAGCGCTTCCACAGGAAGTACGACAGCCCCATGGCCCCCACGGCGCCTGCAGCCGCAGCAAGGTTGGTGGTCACCGCGATGGTGGCGATGGCGCCGGTGTTGCCGGAAACTGTGCTGCCGGCGTTGAAGCCAAACCAGCCAAACCACAGTATGAACACGCCAAGTGCCATCAAAGTGATGCTGTGGCCGGGTATGGCACGAGGCTTCCCGTCACGACCGAATTTTCCGATTCTTGGACCGACGATGATTGCACCGGCAAGTGCTGCCCAGGCGCCCACGCTGTGGACCACGGTTGAGCCGGCAAAGTCAATGAAGCCAAGCTCAGCCAGCCAGCCGCCGCCCCAGACCCACGAGCCAAAGATTGGGTATATGAACCCGGTGATGGCAACGGTGTACAGCAGATACGCACCGAATTTGGTTCGCTCTGATACCGCTCCAGAAATGATCGTGGCCGCGGTAGCTGCGAATACCGTCTGGAAAATGAAGAATGAGAAGGTGACCAACCCATCCTCAGTTGACGGATCAGCTCCCGATACCATGAAGTTGTCGGTGCCAATCCAGCCGCTGGGATTCGCTCCGAACATAAATCCAAAACCCACCAGCCAGAACACCAGTGAGCCGATGGACACGTCCATCACGTTCTTCATGATGATGTTGGCCGCGTTCTTGGCCCGGGTTGCCCCGGCCTCAAGCATGGCAAATCCTGCCTGCATGAGGAACACCAGGAACGCCGCCAGCAGCGTCCATACAATGTCTAAATAGACGGGGTTATATTCCATGACCCGTGCTTCCTCCTGATTTGCGAGATCGATACAGGAGAAGCTACCGGCGGAGTGTTACACGGCGGTTGCACAGGTGTTGCGTGATTGCGAAGTTTATGTAAACCCCGCGTTTCCACGAAGTTAATTCGTGAACGTTTCTCAGATGATCTGCCAGTTGGCATACATGAAACATATGACCATGGTGAAAGTTGGCAAAACAGTAATACCCGGCGTAGGCGGCCGGGTATTACTGAGCACAACGGAGGGGCAGACCCGCGGATCACGGCGCTCCATAAAGATGGGGCAGCCATCTTCAAGACGATGCCGATCTACGCGGCCTTGGCGACTCGTCTTCTTCTTATAGGCGCTTCTGGCAGGTGAGGTTGCCGCACGGCTACGTCAGGGCATCATCATCGCGCTCGCCAGTGCGTATACGGTGCACTTCTTCCACAGGCGTGACCCATATCTTTCCATCGCCTATAGCGCCAGATTGTGCCGCAGCCTTGATAGCCGCGACGGCTTCTTCGACTATCGAGTCCGTTACCACGACCTCGATGCGCATCTTCGATACGTAGTCCACCTTGTATTGGACGCCCTGATACTCCTCAACTGAGCCGCCCTGGCGTCCGAACCCGGTGACCTCAGATAGCGTCATGCCATGCACGCCCGCGCGTAGAAGGGCATCGCGCACCGGCGCCATTCTCTGTGGACGTATGACAGCGGTTATCTGCTTCATCTGACTGCCCTCCCTTGATACCGAAGTTAACACTTGAGTTGGTGGGTGAGCCCAATAGGGGGCGTGATATTAACGTGAGTGAATTCGACCGTGCCGTTACTGGCCGGTCATCTCCCTCAGTCCATCAAGCGACAATTCAAAAGGGGCAACTGAATCGGTGCTGGCTGATTGCAAACCCATCGTGGACATGTAGTCCATATAGCGTTGCGTGGCCAGGAAATGCATCTGGCCGTTCTCAACAGTAGCTATCCCTGGCTCTCCTGTATGTGACCAGACTATGTTCCCGTAATCCGGCGGGTAGTTGAGAGGGCGGCGCCTTCCATAGAGGAACAGGACGTACTCCTGCCCTTCCACAAACTCGTGCACTACGCCTTCGCTGTCCCGGACGCGTCCGCTGTAAGGATCATGCCCCGTGACCACAACCATCTCATCGCCAGCGAGAGCGCTTCCCTTGAACGATTGTGTAATCACGAAGCGGCTGAAGACCTCCATGAATTGAGAATCGGGACTTCCATCCCCCGTAGTGTCTTCCTCTATGGTCTGTTGTTCCGCCTCAACAAACCTCGCTGCCACGATGCGGTCCGAATCACTTACTATTTCATCTACGGATGCATAGTTGACGTCGTATGGATGATCTCCCCCTGTGAAACATCCGGTGGCGAGGAGGGCTAAACCGGTCATGACGAATACCAGGGTCGCTGACCTGAAGACTATTTTCACGATACCGCCATTGATGAGCCACAATTCTTCGAGATTGTAAATCGCCCACATGTAGACGGGGCGGTCAACTCATTATGGGGGACGAGTGCGCAGCCCGCGCGAAGTTGTTTGCCACGTTGCGCGGGCAGATGACGGAAGGTATCCCTTGCGCGTCGCCTTAAGTCATCGCGAAACCTTTGGAATGTGTGCCGTTGCGTTCTCAGAGCGTAGTACGAGACGCGCTGTTGGGGCTACACCTCAACCGGCTTTGGAAAATGCCCGGTGAACAGATCGCCACTGCTGGGCCACTCCTCCGGTGGCAGTTCGTAGAAGAACTCAAGTTCGTTGCCGTCTGGGTCAAACACGTAAACACCCAGCGAGATGCCGTGATCGCCGATCCCGGCTACTCGGACACCCTGCTCTTCCAGCCGGGCGCGAAGCCCCGTCAGGTCTTCCAGGCTCTCCAACTGCCATCCAATATGGTAGAGGCCCACGCGATCTGCTGACGGCCCCGCTGCATTCGGTCCCAGGCTCATGAGCGCCAGCTCATGAGATGTGTCATCCCGGCTGCTGAGAAAGACCATCCTGCCGGGGATTTTGTATGTCACATGCAGCCCAAGCACCTGTTCGTACCAGCGGGCTGACGCTTCCGCGTCCCTGACCCGAAGAACCACATGCCCAAGATTCTTTACCTTCATCGAATCGCTCCTGTTGTTGGCGCTTTGGTGTTGGTGGCGGAGAAGGTCCTGTTTTATTACTCATTCCCCGGTGGACAAGCCTCACCAAGGCACAGGACCGAGCGCAATTGACAATGGCTCTCAGGAGTTCGATGCGGAGGGTGCTTTCTCGATTCAGTTGCAACGGCAATAAAAATCCGAGCCGCGGGCGTTGAGGCCTGCTGGGCGAACCGGATAAAAAAGAACCGGCCCCGGATACTTCCGGGGCCGGTGAGGCCGCAGTCCGGCTCAGCGCCGGTCAACCGATGCCTTTGTTACCTCTTGGGTACGCCTGGCTTGATCGCCGGCTTAGCGGCTGGCTTGGCTGCCGGTTTGGCCTGGGCGCCGGTCTGAGGCTTGGAGTTCGGTTTCTGCTGCTGCGCCATTTCTATGGCTCCTGGATTGGGGCCGATCCGCTACGGGTGGTTAGCGACGCATCGACAGCGCCGTTTGACGTTGGAAATTAGAGCAACGGAAATCGTTTTCCGTCGTCCGTCATCCGCCCGTCGGGCGTACCCCGTCAGGCCCGGGCGCCGGTGCTGGCGGCTCCGTTGCCTGACAGGAGATATTGTAGCAGTTTTTATGACAGTCAACAGATGAACATGGGGCTTTTGTGGCAATTGTTGATCGCATGTTGCGCCAAACGCTGGTTCATTAGTTCAATTGATGACGAATATCGTCGCATATATGTTAACGTTCACATACATGTGGCCTGCAATGAGATGGCCACCACTGGCGCAGCGCGTTCCAATGCGTACAATGCCGACGGTACGCGTCAAGATGAGCCGAGTAGAAGTTACTCACAGGAGGAATCTGAGAGCAGTGAAAATCACCGAGGTTAAGACCTTTCTTATGCACGTCGGCGCTCCGCCGCCGGACGCCTGGGCATCCACGACGCCCACCGGCAGCCGGAGGGGGCACGGGTGGACCGTCCGCAACTGGCTGTTTGTGAAGATATATACGGATGAGGGCATTTGGGGAATCGGCGAATGCAGTGGCTGGCCGCGGGTCATTGAGACGGCGGTTAATGACATCACGCCGCTGCTGATCGGCGAAGACCCCATGGACATCGAGCGGATCGCCCAGAAGATCCTCATCTCCACAATGGGCAACGGCATGACCGGCACCGTTGGCTCAGGCGCCATGACCGGCATAGACATGGCGCTTTGGGACATCAAGGGCAAGGCGCTGAACACACCGGTATGGAACCTGCTTGGCGGCAAGATGCGTGACAAGATCCGCGTCTATGGCCATGCCGGCACACCGGAGCGGGCGCTGGAACTGAAGGAAAAGGGCATCACCGGAGTCAAGACCGGCGGAGTAGGCAACCCCGTAGACAAGGTAGAGGCCATTCGCAAGGCCGTGGGCGATGAGATGGACATCATGGTGGATGCCCATGGCCCGCCCTGGCTCACCACAAAGGACGCCATCCTTATTGGCAAGGCGCTGGAGCCTTACAACCTCCTGTTCTACGAAGACCCGGTTGCGCCGGACAACATAGAGGCGTTGGCCCGCATCCAGGACAACGTGGATATTCCCATTGCTGCCGGTGAGAGGCACTCCCACATCTGGGGCGTGCGTCAACTCATCGAGCGGGAAATCGTTGACGTTGTGCAGCCGGACACTGGCCGGATCGGCGGAATCACCCAGATGAAGAAGCTGGCGGCCATGGCGGAGGCCCACTACATACAGGTGGCTCCCCACTCTGGCTCGCTGGGGCCAGTGGCCGAGTACGCCGCCCTGCACGTGTTGGCTTCCATACCAAACGCCCTGATCCTGGAACGGGTGGAGATTGATGTGCCGGTTCGCTACGAAGTCATCAAGCCGCACCCGGAAACCGTCAATGGCTACATCGAGGTGCCCAATGCGCCAGGTCTTGGTGTGGACATAGACGAAGACGTGGTGGCAGCCAACCCGAGCCACGGCAACACGGCCCTGCCGGGCTCGCCTGATGATGGCGCTTACGAGCCAGGAACCTACGACGAGCACGTCTACTACCAGCAGCGGTACCGCCGCCAGAAGACACTGCGCCGCCTGCGTCAGCCTTAGTCAGTAAACGAAAAGAAGGCGAATACCACAGGGGAGGCCGGAGATCCGGCCTCCCCTGTGTACGCTGGCCATTCTCATTGGCCGGCCCGCCTGGTCACATTGGGACAATCCGAACCGCCTGGCCATCGCCCACTTATGGCAGGTCGATTGGCACGTTCAACTCAGCGCCTATCGACTTGTACCATTCAATGACTTCCTTGTGGTACGGAATGCCATCGCGCGTTCTCTGCTCGGTCTCCTCTGCTTCCTGCAACCCCGCGTAGTACACGCGGTCATGGCCGGGCGCCGGCTTTGTAGTCTTCAAGGCCTCCAGGAGTGTGTCCATGTCGTCCTTGAACTTTTCCAGGTCGGTGAACGCATCTATCTTGTAGGCAGCGAAAAAATGGCCGCCGCCCCTGCGGCCAGCGAGGAACCCGGGGCCGAAGCCGGACAGCTCGTTGCACATGATTTCGTTCATGAGCATGAACCCGTAGCCCTTGTGGGAGCCGTTCTCACGTGTGCCGCCGATTGGCAGCATGTAGTACTTGTCCGGCGCAGGCCCTTCTTCCATGATGGGCGTTCCGTCCTCGGTGGCAATCCAGCCGGGAAGCAGGTTCGCTCCTACACGTTCTGCCAGGCCAATCTTGTTGTTCGCCACCTGAGTGGTCGCCACGTCAAACAGAAACGGGGGCTGATGCCGCGCAGGCGCGGCGTACGCAATGGGGTTGGTGCCAAACCGGGGCTCTGCGCCGAACGTGGGCGGAGTAAGCCCGGCTCCGCCTGCCGTCATACAGTGGCCGATCATATCCCGCTGCGCCGCGAGCATGGCGTAGTATCCGCATCCTGCAAGGTGTCCGGAGTTGAATACCGAAACTGCTCCCATACCATGTTTCTCAGCCTTGTCTATGGTCATGTTCATGGCCATGGGGCCGACGTGGATCCCCAGCGCTCCATCGGCGTCCATGGTGGCCGTGGTGTCTGATTCCCGCACGATCTTGAAGTTGGGGCGGGGATTCAGTTCTCCGGAAGAGTACGACTGCACATAACGGCGCATGCCGTTAGAGACGCCGTGGGATTCCACGCCTCTTAGATCATTGGTGATGAGCACATCCGTTGATGTCCGGGCGTCTTCATCGTCCATACCCACCTTGCGAAACAATGCCTCTGTGGCAGCGCGCATGCGCTCCTGCTTCACATAAATCCGGTCTGCCACCGGTACCTTGAATCGTTCGAGCATATGCGTCCTCTCTCCTGCATTCCTGATGCGACCTCACCCTAAGACAATTTGCCATTGGGTTTGGCAGAGCGCACTTTACCCCTTTTGGCGGCACTGTACCTGCGGCGGGTCGCAGACGCGGTTCTTTAGCGCTCGGATGGCAGGACATACTATTGAGAGCGCAACCCCTCACACAGACACATGCGGGATGCACTATCATCCTCCTGAAATAACCTCCTATTGAGTGGAGCAGGGAATGGACAGGCACGGCGCCAGCACTCGGGTCCTGCTGGGAATAATCCTCATCGCGGCAGGCACCCTGTTCCTGCTGGATGAGTTGAACGTGTTCGGCGAGGGTACCAATCTCATTGGCACCTACTGGCCGGTGCTGATCATCGCCGTGGGGCTATGGATGTGGTGGACGCAGGGCTTCCGGGCGGATCTGGCGCCGGTGCTGGTTGTGCTGGTTGGGACGTTCCTGCTGATTGACCGGGTGACAGATTTGAGCATTTGGCGACTATGGCCGGTCCTCATAATCGTTGCCGGCGCCTGGCTGTTGTATAGGCGCACGGCGCCCGTGTCCCAGCGGGCTGCCACTGAGTCTGGCGGGACGGTGAATATCTCGGCAATAGCTGGCGGTGGCGATAGCCGCTTCGCTGCTGAGGAGTTCCTTGGCGGACAGGTAACCGCCATATTTGGCGGCGGAAAACTCGACCTGCGCGACGCCATTTTGCCTACGGAGGGGGCGACGGTGGACGTCACCGTCCTGTTTGGGGGGTGCCGCCCGAGTGGCGAGTTGATATGCGTGCCACGGCCCTGTTCGGCGGATCGAGTGATGACCGCAAAGCAGCAGTGCCATCATCTGGTCCGCTGCTCACAATTACAGGGACCGTGCTCTTTGGCGGATTGGAGATAAAGAGTTGACCTGCGCGCAAGGCTGGCCTGTGGGTTGACTTGGAACGCTGGTAGCGCAAAAGCAACAGGGGGCGCAGTTGCGTGTACGCCCCCTGTTGCTGTTGAGTTTTGGCGGGTGCCTGTTGCGCGTCTGAGGAGGGTTGTATGGCTTGCCCGCTACGACCATGTTACGGGGCGATGGTTACCGATCTGTGACCACGATGTAAGCAGCATGTAAACGTAGAGTGACCGGATTGTAGTCGAGTTGCCCCCAATCGGTACCCTCAGACCCAGCCGCGAGCCTTCATTGCATCTGCAACTCTCTGCACGGCCACAACGTAGGCGGCGCGGCGCATGTTCACGCCACGTTCTTTCGATTCAACGGCAACGGCTCTATACGCTGTCGTCATTTTCTGTTCGAGACGTTGATGAACTTCTGCTTCCGTCCAGTAATACATGTCATGGTTCTGCACCATCTCGAAGTATGAAACGACTACTCCACCTGCGTTGCATAAAAGGTCAGGAATGACCAGGATGTCCTTCTCATAAAGTACATCATCTGCCTCTGGTGTTGTCGGGCCGTTGGCTGCCTCAGCTATGATCCTGGCCCTGATGCGCGGAGCGTTCTCCTGGGTGATGGTGTTTTCAAGAGCGGCCGGCCATAGGACCGCCACATCCAGCTCAAGTAAGGCGTCAGGTGTTATTGGTTCCCCACCTTCGAACCCGGCAACGGAGCCGGTCCTTGCCTTATGTTCGTACACAGCCTGGGCGTCTAGCCCCGCCTCGTTGTAGACGCCTCCCCTCGTGTCGTTGACCGCAACAACTCGGCAGCCGTATTCCTGCTGTCCTATCAATGCTGCGTAGAACCCTGCGTTGCCGTAGCCGTTGACAGCGAATGAAGCGCCTTTCAGTTCAATGCCCAGCCCGCCCGCAGCCTCCCGGACGGTGTGCCAGCCTCCACGCGCAGTTGCGTCACCCCTGCCCACGGACCCGCCGATTCCCAGCGGTTTACCTGTGAAGGCCCCGAACTGGTTGTGGCCGCCGGAAATTCGGGAGTACTCATCCATCATCCAGGCCATGATCTGCGAATTCGTGTAAACATCCGGCGCCGGGATGTCTCTCCCCGGCCCGATCATTCGCGCGATCTGATCGATATAGCCGCGGCTCAGCCGTTCTATCTCGCCCGCTGACATCTTCCCGGGATCGCAGATCACCCCTCCCTTTGCTCCGCCAAGCGGCAGATCCACAACTGAGCACTTCCACGTCATCCACGCAGCCAGGGCGCGCACCGTGTCCACTGTTTCGTTGGGATGAAACCTGATGCCGCCCTTGGTCGGCCCACGGGCGTCGTTGTACTGAATTCGGAAGCCCCTGAAAATCTCCGTGTGACCGTCATCCATGTGGACTGGCACAGAAACCCAGAGCTCGCGTACCGGTTGCCTGAGGATCGTGTGGCTGGCCGCATCCAGCTTCAGCAGGGCCACGCTGTCATCAAGTTGCCGTTGCGCCATCTTGAACGGGTTGACTCGTGATTCATCAAACGGTGCATCTTCTGCATATTCCACAAGCACATCCCCTGTTAAGTGTGATTTCCAGGCACGCAGCCGCCACGGAACCGCCGCGTTGGGCATGACTCATTGTGTCACCGCGGTGCAGAAGGCTCAGTCTTCGACAGCCCTCTGCCAGAGAAGATTTCATGAAACTCCGGCTACGCGACCGTCAGGCCGCCATCAATCACGAAGTTAGCCCCGGTGGCGTAACCGGCTTCGGGTGTGGCGAGGAAAGTTATGAACGGCGCTATGTCTTCCGGGGCGCCAAGCCTTCCAAGTGGAATGGATTGCTCAGCGCGCTCCCTGCGTGCTTCCGGATCTGGGTGAATGTCATGATTCGGCGTCCGTTCCAGCGCTCCGGGGCAGATCGTGTTGCAGCGGATGCCGTGCTTAGCGTAGTGCACGGCGATGTACCGTCCCAACCCCAGCAGGCCGGTCTTCCCGGTCATGTAGGACGGGTTGCCAGACCTTCCGTTCAGGCCGGTGACGGAAGCCACGATCACGATCACTCCGCCGTCGCCCTGCTTGACCATCTGCGCCAGGCCATACTTGCAGGTCAGGAACACGCCCCGGTAGTTCACATCATGCGTCCGGTCCCAAACCTCTTCGGGCAGCTCATGCAGGTTGACGTCACGGTCGTGAAGCTGAATGCCGGCGTTCGGAACCACAATGTCCAGTCGTCCGAACTCGTTGACTGTCCGATCCACCGCATCCTTCACGGCTGATGCCTGCGACACGTCAGCAGGGATTGACACGGCACGATGACCTGCCGCGTGCAGTTCTGCAGCCACCGCGCTCACGCCTTCCGCCGGTACGCCAGTAACCGCGACGGCCGCGCCCTCGGCTGCCATGAGCCGGGCAGTCGCTGCACCAATTCCGCTGCCTGCGCCTGTAATGAGCGCCACCTTGCCCTCAAGTTTCATTTGATCGCCTTTGCTGGTTTGGTTATTGCTGGAAATCTAGCAGGGAAGAAGCGGATACCTCCGCGCTTTCACTCACAACTGTAAAACTGCCGTCCGCCTCAAGCACCACGGCAGCCACGCCACTGAAGGATGAGACGCCTGCCTTGCGCATGCCCTGCAGGACCTCGCTGCGCGTCACGCGTTCACGACTCATAGCTTCCTTCATGAACTCGCCCTGGTAGAAAAGGAGGGCCGGCTCCGCTTTGACCAGCTTCCTGACAACTGTGAAACGCACGGAAAGCCAAGATACGGCCAACTGCATGCCAAGCAGCACGGCATAGGCAACAACTCCTTCGGCCAACGACACGTCTGCTGAAAGCAGGATGGTGGCCAGCGTCGACCCCAGCGCAACAGTCACCAGGAAGTCGAAGGCGTTCATGGACGAAAGTGAACGCTTGCCTGCTACGCGAACCATCGCGATCAGTGCGATGTATGCCAGGCCGCCCACGATCAGCACTCGCACGATCTGGGACCAGTCGCTGAAAAACATGCAACCCCTCCGCCTTGGTGGTCGTTGGCTCTAGCCTGTGCCGGGACATATTAAGTTGCATCCGGCTACAGACGTCTGAACGCTCTGAAGTCGCGCATATGGTGGGGCGCCTACCATGATTCACGGCTGGCGAAGCCAATGCAAATCTGTGGCTCGCGAGGCAGCAGTCGTGTCTGTCAGTATCCCGCCGCAACCGTGGGTTTGGCGACCGGGTACACGGCACATCTAAGCACATCCCCGTCAACCAGTATGCCGTTCGGCTCTGCATGCGGGGACGCCGTGTAGTGCGGCGACGCGATCTCCAAGTGGTGACCGCGACGGACCAACTCGTCACGCACAGCATTGCCGAATCGGCCGTCCAGTACCGCTTCGTGACTACGGCGCGGTATGAAAAGTGGCGGGAGTACCTGGCTGTGCTTCCGCCCGGAGGCTCGTACTCTTCCTCTAACTCAAACATGTCAGCATTGGTCGCACCGGGCGACTGATCATCATTTGGACTCCTGACACGGCTGGCATGAACTCGGCGATTTTAACCGCGCTTGCGGTCGTGTGTTCACGTGGCGCATAGCGCTGCATCGGCACAGCCCCTCAGGGACTGGCGCAATTCAGCACAGGCGTTGAAATGCGTCACCATAGCTATACATGCCCGTGCTTGAGCCGTTACGTTTACTTCAACAAGATGACTGCTCTGTAATGCCGCCAGCGCCCTCGGCTACAATGGTGCCGCACGGCCGGCTGGCCCGGGAATCAGTGAAAAGGAGTTGATTGAACTATAGCTTGAGGCTTTTTGAAAATTAGCTGTTGCAATTAATGGAACAAGATCACGAAGGGCAATAACATGCAAAATCCCGGCTCAAATCCTGACATTCCGGAAGAAGCAGATATTACGTTTGAGATGCAGTGGGACCGAAACAAGCCCGGCGTGAAGCGGGCCATAGCCTACCTGGAACTGGATAACGGACGGCGGCTGGTCGTATTTCCGGATCGGACGTGGAAGCCGCCGACGGGCAGGCGAATCAAGTGTGTCCTATGGCCAATTCGCAACGCCGCCGTGGCCGCGCCGGTGGGTGGAATCTCAGACGAAGAATACGTCGAGCCAACAGGGCTGCCTGCCTATGAGGGCAGCAGCATGGACGGCAGGTCTCCCATCTCAACACAGGGCGGGAGCCTTGAAGATACGTTCGAGGAAATAGCTGATCTGCTGGAACCTATTGATACTGCGTACTCGCAGATCACGGAAGGCATGGAGCAGCTGGACCAGTTGTTGAGCAAGCTTGATGGGCTGGTCCGACAGGTCCGCGTGGAACGCTGAATCACCCCTGGTCAGCTGAGGTGATTTCCCGGATGTCAGTTACGGGCGTGGCAATCAGCCACGCCCGTAACGCGTTAGCGGCTTTGCTGGTGTGCCCGGCTTGTTCTGTTGGATCTTGCGCTGCCGTTATTCTGCCTGCCGTCTCGCTGCTGCCGTGAGCGCTGGGGAGCGGGCCTTCTCATGCCATTCCCACGCGTCGGCGCTGTCCGGGCCGGTTCCTGTTTGGTGGCGGCCGGCGCCTCTTTCGCCGGATAGGGATGATCGTCCATTACCGGGACAGGCTGCTTGATCAGCTTTTCGATGTCTCGCAGGTAAGCATGTTCGGAGGCGTCGCAGAATGAGATCGCCACTCCGTCAGCGCCGGCGCGAGCGGTGCGGCCAATGCGGTGGACATAGCTCTCTGGTTCATTGGGCAGGTCATAGTTGATGATGTGGGTTATGCCATCAACGTCTATGCCACGCGCTGCGATGTCAGTAGCCACCAGCACCCTGCACCGGCCTGCACGGAAGTTCTCCAGTGCCTGCTGCCGGGCGGTTTGCGACTTGTTGCCGTGGATGGCCTCGGCGTGAATCTTGCGCCTGTCCAACTGCTCAACCACCCGGTTCGCTCCGTGCTTGGTCCGTGTGAATACCAGCGCCCGCTTGATGTCGGGCGATTCAAGCAGTTCGCCCAGCAGCGCGCGCTTGTTCGGGCGGTCGACGAATAGCACCCACTGGTCAATGCGCTCAACTGTGGTCGCTGCCGGGGTCACCTCTACCTTGATGGGTCTTGAGAGAATGCCCTGCGCAAGTTGGGCTATGGCCGGCGGCATGGTGGCGGAGAACAGCAGTGTCTGTCTACGTTCGGGTGCAGCGGCCACTATCTTGCGAACATCTGCAATGAAGCCCATGTCCAGCATGCGGTCCGCCTCATCCAGGACAAGGATCTCAATGTTGTCCAGCCGCACGTATCCCTGGTTCATGAGGTCCAGGAGCCTCCCCGGTGTGGCCACAAGGACGTCCACTCCGCGGGACATCGCCTTGACCTGCGGGTTCATGCCGACTCCGCCGAAGATCACCGTGTGCGAGAGCTTCAGGTGGCGTCCGTAGACACGAAAGCTCTCACCAATCTGGATCGCCAGTTCGCGTGTCGGCGTTACCACCAGGCAACGGGCTGTGCGGCCTGTCCGGTTTGGCGGGGTCTCGGCAAGGCGCTGGAGTATGGGGAGGGCAAATGCGGCAGTCTTGCCGGTGCCAGTCTGGGCTACACCGAGGAGATCCCGTCCGTCCAGCACAGGAGGTATGGCCTGGGCTTGGATTGGAGTGGGCGTCGTGTACTGCTCGGATTTGACGGCGCGCAGTATTGGCTTGATGAGTTTGATATCTGAAAAAGTAGTCACAGGATGTCTTTCAATCTGGTCCGCCACGCAACGCGCGCGACAACAGCGGCCGCAGGGCGCGCTGAGTCAAAAGTTGGTGATTGCGTGGAAAAGGACAGGTTTGTATTGCTGGTATGACAGGCGGAAAGGCAACCGGACGTTGTCTTTCATTGGGCCGCCTCACGGCGGCGTCTCATCTAAAGCAGCGGCCACGAACCCACGTTTCCGTGCCGCGGCTAACGCGATTGCCTGGATAAAAACTCCCGGCATCGCGGAGTACAACCTGCCCTAGCACCTTCAATTGTACCCTCTCCCTGCATTAAGTACATTGACGTTTACACGCACTCCTGGGCTTTGAGCCTTCGAATCTCCCGTGGGCGTTCCCGTTTCACCGAGTTGCAGTAGGCGTCAAGCGGGGGCCATGCCCATGCTGCTTCAAAACGGCTATGATGGCGCCCGATGCGCCAAAGCCTTCCTGAGAGGCTTCCGCTGGCGCTCCGGCGCCGATGCCGGACCTGTTGAAGCCTCACAGCTTTTTGCCGGGCAGGAATGATCGGGTCTCAGGGCAACCAGGGAGCAAGCCGCCAGATGAAAATCACCAGCGTTGAAACAATCGTCACCAGGGGCCTCAGCCGGCCGTGGCTCTTCTGCGTAATTCGGACTGATGAAGGAGTCACCGGATACAGCGAGTTCGGCAACGGCTACATTCCGCACGGGCTTGTGGGATTGGTGCGTGACCTGTCCACCCTGATCATTGGCAAAGACCCACGTCCGGTGGAGAAGCATTACATGGACATGTACCGCTTCACCCGTGCGCAGTGGGGCGGCGCAATGCAGATGGCCATCGCCGGTGTTGAGTTGGCATTGTGGGACATCAAGGGCAAGGCGCTCGGCGTCCCGGTCTATGAACTGATGGGAGGTCCGCATCGTGATCACCAGCGCGTGTACTGGTCACACCTCGCCTCCTACCACGCAAGCTCCTGGAAGAACGCTGGAGTAGAGCCACTTCGCACATGGGATGATGTGGCGGCGTGCGTGCAACTGGCAAAAGACGCCGGTTACACGGCGTTCAAGACAAACATCGTCTTCCCGGGGGACCCCCCACGCTCAATCTCCCAGGGCACCATGGGGCCGCACGACCAGAACCTGTCGACTGACCTGCTGAACCACGCGGTGCAGCAACTCTCGATTATGCGGGAGGCGGCAGGCCCAGACATGGACATTTGCCTGGACATAAACGTCAATTTCAAGACGGAGGGCGCGATAAGGCTGGGGCGCGCACTGGAGCCATACAGACTGTTCTGGATGGAGATCGACAACCAGGATGCGAAATCTCTGGCTCAGCTCAAGGCGTCCACCAAGACTCCAATATGCACGGGCGAGCAGCACCTGACCATGCGCCAGTACCAGCCATTCTTTGAGCATCGGGCCATGGACACGGTGAAGGTGGATGTGCAGTGGCAGGGCTTCGCCGCTGCAAAGAAGGTGGCGGACCTGGCCGAAACGTACGAGATGAACATAGCGCCGCACAACTACAACGGTCACCTGTCCACATTCCAGAGCCTGAATCTGACAGCGTCGGTATCAAATGTGCGCATCATGGAGTCGGACCCCTTGCAGGCGGAATGGCGGGATGAGCTGTTCACGAACCTTCCCGAGATTGAGAACAGCCACATGAAAATCCCGCAGGGGCCGGGTTGGGGCACAGACCTGGATGAAGACGCCGCCATGAAGTATGCGTATGAGGGGTAGGAACTTAAGGTGCCGTTGCATCGTCTATAACTCATGAATTCCTGAAATGACGTCTGAACACTCCTCAGGAGGCGCCTGTGACAAGGACTTTTCCACTGTGGATTGCCTTGGTCGTCGCCGTGTTTGCATCCTGATGTGCGTCTTCTGCTGCACCCACTCCAACCGCGGAGTCGCCTGCCCCGCCAAGTAACTTCCACGCAATGACGGTTCACGATCGGTTGATGATTCAACTGATGTGGGACGGCGTGCCACAGGGCGTGACGCACGTTGTCGTTGATCGGTCGATCACCGGCGAGGGTGGTCCGTGGGAGGAACTAACGACTGTGGCAGCGGGCGAAGCCGCCTATTCAGACATGAACCTGGCGGCGGATACGGTTTACTACTACCGGGCGAAAAGCCGCGGCGATACAGGCGACTCAGCCTGGAGTGATGTCGTTTCGGCAGAAGCCACCGACTTGCCGACACCACTCGGGTAATTGCGGACGGTGCCCCTGGCGCTGGGCGTGCGACTACCAACTAAGTCAGTGATCGTTTGTCCGGTATGAGTGGGCGCGCCACGTTCCAGGCGGAGTATCATCCCGAAGCTGCAAGGCTTCGCATAGTAGGGTGAGTCAAATGAAAATCTCCGCCGTCCGAGCGTTTCACTGCCGTGGAACCCGCTACCCGTGGGTGTTCCTGAGGATCGAGACCGATGAGGGCATCACGGGCTTCGGCCAGGCCTCCAGCGGCCCTGGCAGCGCAATGGTCTACGGTGCTGCCCAGCACCTGGAGCCGTGGCTCGTGGGCGAGGACCCGTCACGCATCGACTACCTGTGGGTAAAGCTGTTCTCTATGTTCAGTTCCGTGGGCAACCGCGGGTTTGCAACAGCGCTCATCAGCGCAGTGGACATCGCCCTGTGGGACATCCGCGGCAAGCAGTTGGGGCTGCCGGTGTACGAGTTACTGGGCGGCAGGTTTCGCGAGAAGCTGGTCCTTTATTCCAATGGCTGGTTTGGCGGCTGCAACACGCCTGGCGACTATGCCCGCGCCGCTGAAAAGACGGTCAGTGCCGGTCACACGGCCATAAAGCTCGACCCGTTCCAGCGGTTCATCCCGGACGAGCCGCGCCAGCACGGCGGCGGCATGCCACCTTCAGGCGAGGCGAAGGGCGCTGCCATCGTTGCTGCCGTTCGTGATGCTGTTGGGCCGGATGTCGAGATACTGATCGATGCTCACGGTCATTACGATGTGCCGACCGCCGTTCGCCTGGCAGAGCGCCTGGCCCCTTACCACATCGGCTGGTTTGAAGAGCCAGTGCCAGTAGAAAACTATGACGCGCTGGAACAGGTCAGGGACCAGGTCCCCATACCCATATGCGTGGGCGAGAGGCTGATCAGCCGCTACGACTTCCGGCCCATACTGGAGCGCCGGCTGGCCAACTACCTGATGCCAGACATCATCAGGACCGGCGGCATCAGCGAGATGAAGAAGATTGCCACGATGGCCGAGGCGTACTACGTGCCCATCGCTCCGCATGACGCCACAGGGCCGATCACCCTGATAGCTGGTGCCCAGGTGATGATGACCGTGCCCAATTTCTATCGGCTTGAAGTGGCCTACTCGGAGATGCCCCTGTACAACGAGGCTCTTACCCCGCCCATGGACCTCCGCGACGGCTTTTTCCACGTTTCGGACCGCCCCGGCCTGGGCCATGATCTCAGCGAAGCGTACCTGGCGGACCAGGTGTAGACGACTCCAACCGCTGAGAAGGGAACAAGCTTTTGGGTCGAGCAACCAGGGAAGCCGATGGGGCCGCAGATAAGACTGTCACGGGAACGACAGCGGCTGAACGTCAGAAGCGGCCGTTTTACTACGGCTGGTGGATCGTCATCAGCGCCGGGCTCATAAACAGCCTTGGCGGCAGCATTCACTGGCAGGGCTTCGCCGTATTCTTCCTGCCTGTTTCGGAGAGCCTGAACCTGTCACGCGCTGCCACCGCACTGCCTTTCGCCCTCGCACGGGCTGAAGGTGGACTAATGGGGCCGGTCACCGGGTGGCTCATAGACAAGTACGGTGTGCGGCCGCTTATGATCACCGGGACCATCCTCGTGGGAGTGGGCTATATATGGCTGTCACGCACCAGCACCTACCTCGCGTTCCTCCTGGTCTACCTGTTTGTCATATCGGTGGGCGCTTCCACCACGTTCATGCAGGCGACAACTGCGGCGCTGAACGCCTGGTTCATACGCCGGCGCGGCATGGCCATGTCAGTGAACAGCGCTGCATTCAGGCTGGGCGGCGCAATCATGGTGCCGCTGCTCTCGGTTGCAGTGCTGCGGTACGGCTGGGAGGCGGCGGCCTTCTGGGTTGGCATCCTGATGCTGGCGGCGATCACGCCGCTGGCCCTGGTGTTCCGACGGTCGCCGGAGAGCATGGGGCTGCGGCCGGACGGAGACCCTCCGCGAGAGCGGAAGACGATAGCCGGCGCCGCTCCGGGAGCCTACGAGGATGACGAAGATGACTGGAGCGTGGGCGAGGCGCTCAGGTCACGTGCCTTTTATGTGCTTGCGCTTGGCACCGTGCTGAGGATGTCGGCCCACGGCACATTCTTTGTGCACGTCATAGCGATCCTGGTCTGGAAGGGCGAGTCTCAGCAGGCGGCCGCCAACATGCTGGGCCTGCTGGCGCTGCTCGCCGTACCGCTGATCCTGTTCATGGGGTGGCTGAGCGACCGCGTCAACCGGCAGGTG
Organism: Dehalococcoidia bacterium; assembly: GCA_040878005.1. Lineage (GTDB taxonomy): Bacteria > Chloroflexota > Dehalococcoidia > Lucifugimonadales > Lucifugimonadaceae > JBBDMW01. The sequence goes on along the minus strand of JBBDMW010000070.1, from coordinate 598 downwards.
CTGTTGTCATTCCTGTACATGTCGTCCGGGACCAGCCTGCTGTTGCTGATCGTGGCTGACGGCACTGTCCCGACTTTCCTGGCCTTGTTGCTCTTTGCAGGCTCTGAGGCGGGCGCAGCATTGAACTGGGCGCTGGTGGGCGACATGTTCGGGAGGCGCAAGTTTGCCACGATTCGTGGCATGCTGGCGCCGATATACAACACGGCGCTGCTGATCATGCCGGTGGCCGCTGGCCTGGCTTATGACATTACGGAGTCGTACCGGGGCGTGCTGTTTGTGGGCGGCCTGCTAATGTTTGGCGCGGCCATAACCTTCTTCAGGCTGAAGCCCCCGGAACGGGCCGCGCCTGTTGTTGTCTCGGGACGTTGACGAGCCAAGCTGCCCCGGTTAGGCGTCAGCGGCCAATCTGAAGCCCACGTTGCCTGTTGAACTGTCGGGTGTGGACTGGCTGCGGGCTGCGACCCTGTAGCGGTTGCAGTACGAGCTGTGACACAGGTACGAGCCGCCCTTCATGACCTTCGCCTGGCCTGAGGGAGGACCTGACGGGTCTTCACGAGGACCGGTGATGTGGAAGGACGGGCTGAACCAGTCTGAGCAC
>JBBDMW010000069.1:15210-49475 GCA_040878005.1 Dehalococcoidia bacterium | reverse complement strand
AGTGCGGAACTGCGTTAAGCGTAACAAGGTATCTATAGGTTAGACGTTCGCTGCGATTTCCTTAGTTCGACCCCAAGCAGTGAGGACCGTCACAACCGTGATAGCGACAGGGGATTCCCCGAGGGCTATGCAACCAGCTTTCCTGTCCTGCTCATGTCACCAGGCGGGCATAAATGGGTCGAACTCCTCGTGCCTCGGCTCGCCAAGTTCAATGCCGGGATAGCTTAGCTGTTCAACGGTCCCGGATTCTGAAAACTCAACTCTTTCAAACAGCAGGATGAGATCTGATACTCCGTTGAACTCCTGTACTGATGCGTCAAGCAAGAGTGGGAATTCGGTGTTGGGTGGAAGCCGATGGTGCGCGCTCGCCTGACCATCAGTGGTTGATTCAACGTGCTGGGCACCAACCACATGTATCCTCGCCGGTGCATCAGTTGGGGCATCAGTCCCGGTTGGCACCTTTAACGTCGCGTTACGTCGTGCTGATTCTCCGCTGAGAAATATCTTCACTGGGCCAGCGGTTTCATTGGTGATGGTGCCTTCTACTCTCACAACCGGGTTCCTGCTCTCCTGTCTTTCATTCATGAGCATCCCTTCCCTGACCACGTATCCCGGCCGGAAACTCATGGTGTCGATAGACACTGCAATGCCGTGGTCAGTGGACCTGTAGTCAGCGGGATAAATATCCAACTCGAACCGTTCTGGCTCACGTTGGCAAGCCATGACTGCAAGCACAGCCAGCAGTACCAAAAGCAAGGGTGTTCGCATGCTACGAACGGTAGCGCCTGTCAAGTCAGGTTTCCTCGTTTCTAACGTGATCACAACGGATGCGCGTGCAGGACACAACTCGGTGTCCTGCACGCGCAATCCCATGCTGACGTTTAATCGCTGTTAAGCACGTACGTCCACGGCCCAATGATGTCGCCGAAGTGACTGACTTTCACGTCAAGTGCCGTTGCCTGGGGGTCAACCGGCCCGGCCACAACTATGCGCTGAGCTTCGACCGCTTCATCTCCGGGGCCGAATGCGGTGGATACTGACACAACCGTATACCGGTTGCCCAGGTCGTCCTTCACCGACATCTCGGAAGCGCCGCCGGCAAAAACCTGGCGTGCCGCCGCGGCGTTCGACGGCCTGACTTCGATGTTGAAGAACTGGTTTGCGTCTGAGCCTCCGAACTGTCCGTCATCCCGGGTTATCGACGTAACGGTGTGGCTACCTTTTCCGATCGTGATCTCCTCATCAATGGGGACCGGCCCATCGCCCGGCGACGACTCTGCGAAATTGTCCGGCAGAGTGATTCTGTCTGATCCAACCTCATGTGCGTAGCGCACAACCGAACCGAGGTTGAGGGACAAATCAGAGTCTTCTGATACGGCGGGGAAGTCGAAAGCCATTTGCATCCCGGTGCCGTTGTCATTTTGTTGAACGGTGCGGGAGGCAAGCATCGACAACTCAACTCCATCCTCGGCCACAACTTTTGGTGTTCCAAGCAACTGGACGACCGATCCGTCCGAGGATCCGTAGGAGACGTCCAGGGTGGTGACGTCATCCGCAGTTGAAATGTATTCCAACGTAACGCTGACGCCATTCGCCTCTATTGTGCTGCCGATATGCTTCGCTGTTCCTGGATCAGAGATGCTGCTGTCAGCCGAAAGCTGACTCATTAACAGGCTGACCATCAGCACTAGCCCCACCAGCATTCCCAATGCAAGGAATTTTCGCTGTTTTACCACTTGCATGACAGGTTCCTTTCCTCTACAGACCCATACGGGTTCTGCGCCTACAAGGCGGCTTAGTCATTGGTTGCCCCTAGTTGTGCCACTTGCTCAGAGTGGTCGCAGAGTCACCCGATAGCAACGACCACCACCGGCGCCAGCAGCCACAATCGTTTTCGCCCCATGCGCAGCCCTCCTGTTTTTTTTCATCCGTCACTAATAAAGACGCGCCAGGAGGGCGTTTGACTCGCAAAAAAATTCACAATCGGGAAGGTTGTGAACCCTCGGCCTGCCAGATCATCAAGCAGGACCGGTTATCAACTGAAGTAACTGGCAGGAAGGAATGGGGCCATGAGCGGCCGCAGATTCGCGGGGATGTGGCCTGACGCCCCGGCGCCTGTCGTCTCCGTTGCTGCGCCGGCCTTATTCCAGGTCGGCGCGCGAGAACCGCCAGAGTCCGAATTGTGTGGCGACCAAAGTTATCGCAGTCAGCAAGATTAGTGCGACGGGGACTGTCGGAGGATCGTTCGGAAAGGCCGTGGTTGCCAGCGCCAGGCCGTTGTACAACTTTGGAGCGCCACTGGAGACCAGGGTGACCGCTCCGTAGGTCGGAAGCCATTGCTGGAAACTGTCATTCGCAAGCCCAAGGAAATTCTCTCCTATAAGCAGGCAGAATCCCATGATGACGGCCGGAACTGTGGATTTGCTCAGAACCACGAGGCTGGTGCCAATTGCTATCCACATGACACCAGTAAGGAAAATGCCCAGGACCGCCAGCGCAATGTCAGTTATGGGGAGTGCTGAGGGAGGTCCCGCAACAGTCAGCAAGGATGAAGCCAGGAACCCTGCCAGCAAGCCCAGGACGACTACGGCAATCACTGCTCCGGACCAAATGATTATTCCTCCGCCCAAATGGAGCAACAGCAGTCGCCGCCGGCGAGCAGTGACAGTGACAGCTGTCCGCATGAATCCTGTGGAAAATGATGTGCCGGCAACCGTTATGCCCAGGAGCAGCGCAAAAAGTGCTCCTCCTGTGACCATAAACTGAGATAGCACTTGAATCGACCGCGGAGCCGTCAGGGCTGCATATTGCTCTCTGTGCTCATCTTCATTTTGCTGTAGCGCATCAAACCGCTCTTGCCCCTGTTCAGCGGTCAACCTGCCATCATTCACCGCATTTTGGATGCTTTCTTTGGCAAGAGGAAAAGTTTGCAAACTGTCATTGGCCCGTATGATCCCCAGCAAACAGCTAATAAATGCCAGCAAAAGCGGCAACGTCAGCAATAGCCAGATAGATTTACGCCTGGTGAAATTAAATTCTGCCAATTGAAGGGCTGTCTTCATATTCGCCTCACTTCTCTTCGGAAAGAGAATCCATATAAAGATTTTCTAAAGTGTCCCGGTGTGAATACAATTCAATTACATCGATCCCCGCTACAGCCAGCAGGCTCAAGATTCGTCTTCTGTCAAGGTTAGAAGTGGTGGAGATGGCCAATCCACCGTCGCCTGAAGCAGAGACCTGGAAACCGTTGTCCCGGAGAATTGCCGTCGCTTGATCTGGCACATCTACTTGTACGACTACACCGCGCACTTGAAGCAGATCTTCGAGGGTGCCGCTAGAAATAGAACGTCCTGCTTTGACAATGACAAAGTGCGAGCATAATTTTTCCAGGTCAGCAAGCCTGTGGCTGGAAATGATGATAGTTTTCCCTTGACGGGCAAGGCCCTTCAAGAAATCCCTGGCCTCAATCTGGGCTATTGGGTCTAGTCCTTCGAGAGGTTCGTCGAGCAAGATTACCGATGCGCCGGTAGCTGTGGCAGCGGCCATGCCCAGACGTTGCCGCATACCGTGGCTGAAAGTGGCATACCGCTTGTCGACGAAGCTCTTCAGCGAACTTCGCTCGATCAGCTCATCTAAGCCAGAATCAGGCTGTCCGGCGCATTGAAGAAGCAAAGCCAGGTTTTCGCGCCCGCTCAAGTAGGGTAAGAACCCGGGAGCGTCTATCATTGACCCCACCAAACCCGGGTTTGGCGAAACGCCAGATCTGTACTTCTCTCCCGATACTGTCACTTTGCCGTTGTAGCTTAGTATCAGGCCGGAGAGAATCCGTAACGTGGTAGTCTTTCCAGCCCCGTTAGGACCAAGCAACCCTACGACCTGGCCGTTTTGAGCACTGAATGAAATATCACTCAACGCACGGAAGCGGCGCCCATAGTCTTTCTGCAGGGTTTCTACTTTTATTTCAAGTGGCGCAGTGATGATAAATTCACCTCTTTGACGAGGCGCACGAAACAGTCGGTGTCCTCACGGAGGACACAGCAATTCCATGCGCCTCGCGGCACTTTGTCTGGCTTGTGGCGGTTATGCGCAGCCCGCAAGGAACGGCGTTACCCCTTCATTTTCGTCGATGTCGTGAACAGTTGTGCCGCCATAGTCAAAATTCCAGTGTTTTGAGTAAAACTTGTAATCCCTACATTCGTCTGCTTCGAATTGTAGAGCGCCGGTATTGACACTGCGGTCGTAATCATCGTTGGCCAGATTATCATGGGTGTTCCACCAGCAACTGCCAGCAAAGCAGTGGCGGTCTGCCCAGAAAATCTCGGCTTTCATCACGTTGTCCGCCTGATCCAATGACTGGCTTGTGGCTGAGCTGTGGAAGACATTGACCGATGGGTGCCCGACATGCTCCCGGATCCCCCTCAGGTTGTCTCCATGCCAATCCTGTACGACCGGATCTTGATGGGGGTCGTGCAATGCCCGCGCAATCTCTGACAGAGCGAATAGGCTCATACCCAGGATGATGACGATTGCTATTACCCAGAGTTCCCTCCGGTGAAGCCGTTTGTCAAGTGTTGAGTTCATGGGGTGTTCCTTCCATTGAACTTCTGAACATGGTTTCTGACTTGCCGTAGTATCAACTCGACTGGATCACCACCCCCTTCCCCATGCGCAGCCCTCCTGTTTTTTTTCATCCGTCACTAATAAAGACGCGCCAGGAGGGCGTTTGACTCGCAAAAAAATTCACAATCGAGGAACTCGTGCTGCGCTGAGCCAAAGCGTCCCTGCGAAATGGCGGAATCGCTTATGCAGCGGCGGTGAGGGACCCGGACGGCGGCTCAAACGATGGCCGTACCGGGCGGGGCCGGCGAAGGTCAGGGCAGTGGAGGGGTGATCTGGACGTCCGCGTTGAACTCGTTGATCACCACTTCAATGAGCATTGGATCAGGCGTGTCTATCAGCGGCACATTGATGAAGATTGCCCGTATGCGCTCTTCGTCATCGGCCAGGACAGTGACCTCAGGCGGGCTGGCGGTGTAGAAGTCGAAGAGGGCCGCAGCCTCTTGTCCCGGCCCTCCGGAAGCGAGAATTGAGTCCCGCATGCGTACCGCGTAATCCGTGTCCAGGCCGGTGAGCTCTGTGAGCCGCTGTCCCCGGAACTCCCGCTCGCCTGTCTCTTCCAACTGGTAAAGGTCCAGGACGGCGTCAAAAAGGCTCTCGGTCAGCGCCAGGAGGCCGAGGCCCGGGATGGGCTGCCAGTTGGCAGGCGTTCCGCCGATGCGCCGCCATGGCTCATCTGCCCTCCTGGCGAAGTTCTCCCCGTTCAAGGAGATTTCCGTGACATGTCTGACAGACTGGGGGGCCCGGTGACGTGTCATTGACCGCTCCCAACGCTGTGGCGACACATACGCGAACTCGCCGTCGGCCACCGGCGCACCGCCCTGGGTGATGGAGACTGTGCCCCTGACCGGTGTGGCCAGTGACAGGGCGGACGCCCCGTTGCCGCCTGTGAGCGTCAATGCCATCACGATGGCTATCATCGCCAGTGCGGCAGTCGCCGCCGGTACGGCGAGCCTGGCGATGCGCGGGGATTTCCTGGCCCTGGCCGGGCCGGGGTGCGCCGCGATTGTCCTGTGGATGCGCTCCATGAACTCATCGCTCGGCCCGTTCTCCGCAAGGTATGCCGGGACTGCCTCCGCCAGTGCGTCATGTATGCGCTGGTACCGCTGCAGCTCGCCCTGGCACTGGGCGCAGGACCGCAGGTGACGGTTGAGCCGCCACTTCTGCCACCGGCTGATATTGCCTGCCAGCAGGTCAGGTATCCGGCTGGCCTGCGCCTCATGTCTCATGGCGGTTGTTCCGGGGGGCATAGTCTGGTCCAAGGATGGCGCCGAGCATGCTGTACGCCTCGCTGAGGATCCTGGTTGCAGTGCCGTGCGGCCGTCCCAGGACGTTAGCCATCTCCCGTGTCTTCAGGCCGGAGAAATACAAGAGTATCGCTTCCCGGTGAGGGTCCGGCAGGGCCTCGATTGCTGCGAGGATGTCCATCGACTGTTCATGGTCGACCGGCATGCTGGCGACATTGTGTATGCTGCCGTCGAGCGGCAGGTCGTTGCGCCGCTTACGCTGGATGCCCAGGGCCTGGTTTGTGACGATGCGGCGGAACCATGCCCTGAATGCCCGCGGGTTGCGCAGGCCGGGCAGGCTGTTCAACGCAGCGGCCATGGCGCGCTGGACAGCGTCTTCCGCGTCATGCCGGTTGTCCAGTATGGCGAGTGCAACCGGGTAGGCTTGCGCGGCCTGGGAGGCCAGAAGCCGCGAGAACGCGCGCTTGTCGCCGTCAATTGCCGCGTTAACCAGTTCCAATTCGTCCACCAGGTGACATCCCGCTCATCATTGTGAAGCCCCGCCCGCGGCAGACGATCCATCTCTGCCAGGGACCAGCAGCCAGACTCTACAGCCTTCGAGCCATGTAGCCGCCCATGATAAAGAACCGGTTTTGTTTCAAGGCTGGGCTGTACGGGACCAGCGAGCGGCTCGTTCCCCCTAAAGCAACGGCACAGGTGAACATGAGTTTGTACGCAGCGGGAAGGGGGCGCTCCTTGAGAGACGGTATACAAACTGGCAGCGTCTATAAATTTTCCTGAATTTGCCGGGTCAAAACCTTGAAACTTAACGGAGTCTTTATACCCGCCCTGCTAGGTTGCTTGCAGACCGGTAAGCCTTGGGATACGCCTTGCCCTTCCCGGTCCTGATATATGCCGCGCTGGCGTCACCCGCCTGTCAAGGAGAAATGAATTGAAGATTCCACATACCTACCGAAGGAAAAGGTTCCTTTTGATTGGAGTGGTGCTTGGCTTGCTTGCTCTGCCGGCGTTCGCGCTAATAGGGTTCAGTGCCTTTGATGGGCCGGCTGATAACTACGGCCCCGGCAACTGTGCCGTGACTGTCCAGTACATCGATCCTGTTCAGCCGGGCGAGCGGGCATCCAAGTTGGGTGAGACAATCTGCTACAAAACCCGTGCGGATTATGAAAAGGCCCATTCCACTGATTGACTGTGGCTTCAGTTGTTCATCAATGGGTTGCATGAATGATGAAACATCCTCTGAATGCTGGAGGAACTCTAGTGCCGGAGGCTGTAATTTCTGATCGGTATGATCAGCACCGATGAAGGTAATTTATGGCTGGTGTATCTCGAAGAATGACATCATCCGTCTTTGAGATACACCAGCGTTTGAGGCTAGTTAATGTCTTGAGACTTCTCATTGTGGAAGATGAGAGTGCTCTCGCAATTCCACTCGCGAGAGGCTTGTCGCGGGAGAGTTACGCAGTTGACGTTGCGGGCGACGGAGGGCAAGCGCTAAAACTGGTCGCGGCAAATGAATATGACCTGGTAATCCTTGACCTGAATCTGCCTGTGCTAGATGGCTTGTCGGTACTTCAACAATTGAAGGCCGACAGGCCGGAATTGCTGGTAATGGCTCTTACGGCGAGAAGCGCACCGCAACAGAGAGTATCCGGGCTTGACCTCGGCGCCGATGACTACCTGGTCAAGCCGTTTGACTACGGTGAGCTGCGGGCGCGGATAAGGGCGCTTCTCAGGAGAGACATGCGTTCCAGGGAACTTGCGCTGACCGCCGGAGACCTGAAGCTTGACCCGGCAGGCCACACTGTGTGGCAGGGTAGGCGCCGAATGGAGTTGACCCGCAAGGAGTTCAGCATCCTGGAGTTTCTGATCAGGCATCCGGGTGAAGTTGTAAGCCAGGAAGAGCTCCTCGAACATGTATGGAACGATGATGTCAACCCGTTCACGAACGTGGTGCGCACCCACATCAACTCCCTGCGCCGCAAGCTCCGGGACAGCCCAAGGACGCCGCGTTACATAACCACTGTGGTAGGCAGGGGGTATCGCCTTGAAGGTGGACGCGATTAGAAATCCGTTGCGCGCAGGGCGAACCGCTCCCCTTGCCTTATTGCCGCTACGTCACAAGCTGGGCCTGCACGTACGTGCCGCCTTATTCGTAGTAGCCGCGGCTGTGCTTGTGAACCTGATCCTGGTGCTTTTCGTGGTGTTGGCCTCCAGTTATCTTTTGCCCGACGTGATCAACGGCCTGGTAACCGATCCTCCGAGTGGGACGTCCCGGCTCGAACCTGGCGGAGGGGCCATCCACTCCACCGAGCATTACGGCAACACGATTGTTGAACAGGTCCGCTCCATATCCATCGCTGGATTGGCTTTGTCTATCCCGATTGTAGGCATGGCGGCATACTGGGCCGTCCGCAGAGGGTTGCGACCCGTTCGTGAACTGGACAGAGCAGTAAGCCTGATGAAGCCAGACACGCTTGCAGTGCGGGTCCCGGTACCGGAGGCAAATGATGAGATCAGGAGCCTGGCGCTCGCGTTCAACACGATGCTGGACCGGTTGGAGCACTCGTTTGACCGGCAGCGCTCCTTCGTTGCCGATGCTGCCCATGAATTGCGCACACCAGTCAGCATCCTCAAGACCTCTGTTGAGGTTGCCCTCGCAGACGACGGTGAAAGGCAGCGTGATGTCCGGGACACTCTACGGGCAATGCAGCAGAGCCTGGTCCGGCTGGAAGACCTGACACGGAGCCTCCTGTTGCTCGCCGACGATGATGTCCCCCTCGGGGAGCCAGTGGTCCTGGGGCCGCTGATAGAAGAGGTTAAGTCTGATCTCCATGCGTTTGCCGCAGAGCGTAAGGTCACCGTTGAACTGGGCGATCTGGATGCCGAAGTCCTCGGAGATGGAGGGCTTTTGGCACGAGCCTTTTACAACCTGGTACATAACGCCATCGTTTACAACCGTCCTGGCGGAAAGGTATTGATCACTGCTGCAAAAAATACAGGCCGCGTTACCGTCTCGATTTGCGATACCGGCGTTGGAATCCCAGCAAGCGAGCAAAGCAGCGTTCTTGAGCGGTTCTACAGGGTTGACAGGTCGCGCAGTCAGCACTCTGGCGGCGCCGGGCTCGGCCTTGCCATCACCAGCCACATAGTTGGTCTACATGGTGGGACTGTAGATCTGCAAAGCGAGCCTGGCGACGGAACGATGGTCCGAGTTAACCTCCCAGTTTCAAGGTCTATCGAAGACGAAGTCGGCCGGGAGGCGATGGAGAGTCATCGGCCTGCTCCCTTTTAAGGTTCGACAGCCAGTCCGCTGCCGAACCTTTAGCTAAAACGCCTTCAGCGCCTCGAGGTCTGCCGGCGCTGACGAGATGGGCCGGTGTATGCGGCCCGGCTCGGGCGGCCTCAGGCCGGTCCGCTGCTCCGCCGCCGCCAGGATCATGCCCAGCATCTGCGGGTACGTTATGCCCGCGATGTGGCACATCTTGGCCATGTGGCCGTCCCAGCACCACCCTGGGTTCGGGTTGGCCTCCAGCAGGCGGGGAGTGCCGTGCGCATCAAGCCGCCAGTCGAAGCGGGCGTAGTCTCGGCAGCCCAGGCGCTCAAAGAGCCTGATGCAGCTCTGGATCATCGTCGTCTCGGCCGCTTCGGAAATCTTCGCCGCCACGGACCTGACGCCCCAGTACGGCGAGTCCGGGTCCCACTTGGCCTCGTAGCCGCAGATTTGCGGCAGGTCATCCGGCACAGCCGAGTAGTCCTCCTCTGTGATGGGCAGCACGTGAAACCCGTCCGGCGGGTTGCCGATGATGCCCACGCTGAGGTCCTTGCCCGGCAGGAACTGCTCCACCAGCACGGGTCGCCCCGACCCTACGAACTGCTTCACCGCAGCCAGCGCAGCCATAAGTTCCTCACGGTTGGTGGCCACGCTCTTCTGCGTGATGCCCATGCTGGAGTCGCCGAAGTTGGGCTTGACGATGACAGGGAAGCCAAAGGGCAGGTCCACGGTGGTTGCGCCCACATCCACGAACCCGCCTTCTGCCACGGGGATGCCCATCTCACGCGCCGCGCCGCGTACCAGCGACTTGTCATAGCAGTACGCAAGGCACTGGGGGCCCGCGCCGGTGTACTTGACGCCTGCCACCTCCAGCAGCGCCGGGACGTGCAGCTCCTGGTGGGCGTCGTTGCGGAAGCCCTCGTCGCAGAGGTTCAACGCCAGGTCAGTGGAGCTGGCGCGGCGAGCAAGGTCGCGGGTGAGCGTGTCATGGTTGTCCAGGAAGGTGAACCGGTACTCCGGCAGCTTGGAGAGGGCCGAGCGCAGCAGGTCTACTGTCTGGTAGTCGTCCTCATCGAACACCGCCCCCGGCTTGACCAGGTCCTGCCGCCGCGGGTCTCCCAGCACGACAGCGACGCTGCGCGTGCCTGCGCCTGCGGGCTTTTTGACCGGGGTCCACGGCTTGTCTATGCGGCCTGTCATGACGACGCGGTGGCCCATCATGCCGGTGTCCTGGTTCTTTGCGGACTCCGGCTTGTGCTCCCCGTGGAACTGGATCTCCTTGAAACCGGCGTTCCGGAGAGCGGTCTCAAGGTCGTCGCGGTCATACAGTCGCTCGGAGTAGAACTGGTCTACGATCACGCCCTTGTCGATGTCGGCAACGATCTCGCGCGTGGTCAGCCTGCTGCCGTCTTCCGAGAGCGACCGCTCACGGCAGACGTACTGGCGGGTGTCTATCCACTCCCACGAGCGCGGATCCAGGTGGCGGCGGAGGTGCCGCGCGTCTGCGACGTCTATAAGGAACGCGCCGTTGGGCTTGAGAACCCTTGCGATTTCACGCAGCACCCGCTGGTCATCATCGGCGGACTGGAAATAGCCGAAGCTGTTGCCTGCGAGTATGACGCGGTCGAACGAGTCATTGGGATACGGGAGCTTTCGAGCATCGCCCTCACGGAAGCGCACCTGGACACCGGCGGCGCGGGCGTCCTTGCGGGCGTGCTGGATGAGGTAGTGCGACCTGTCCAACCCCTCAACCGCAGTGAAGCCCCGCCGGGCCATCTCAATGGAGTGCCGGCCCTGGCCGCATGCAAGGTCGAGGATCCGGTGGTCCGGCTTCAAGCCCAGCGCGCGGATCAGCGCGTCCGTCTCCGCGACAGTTATCGCCGGGTCTTCGACCACGTCGGCGTCGGTCTTCAGGTAGGTGGCGTTGAATATCTGCCCCCACCAGTCCGGCCTGACATGCTCTTCGAGGCTCTGGACCTGGCCGATTGGCTGGCCGCGGCCCCGCGGAGGACGCTGCTGGTCCTGTCCATTGGCACGTCCGGGGGGTTGTTCGCTCATCTTTCTCCTTGCCCGCCAAATCCGCGGGTCACGGTCAAACTGGCCTGTGTCGGGCCGCGTCGAAAGCGAGACCTGGCGCTTCACGCCGTACGTACAGGCCGCGATGATACTGTGCGTGCAGATCGGGGTGGCTCACCTGCGCTTTCGCCGGGTACGCGCAGTGAGCGGGGCCGAGCACTCCAGCGCTATCACGCGCCGAAGACGTGTTCGTGAAATCCCAGGGGTCGATTTCGGAGTGCGGTTCCGGCCCTCTATGCTGACAATTAAAACAGCATCTGTGGGGAGGATCTAAACCGGGAGCAATTTCACCGGTTCCCGCGCAGATTATTCCTGGCCGGGCCCGTCGTCAATCGGGTTGTGCGGCATCTTTTCGGGCAATATCTCATGCCTGCGCCCGCAGGCGGTCATCAGGTCGCGGGTGTTCGCCCTGGCGATGGCCCGGAGCACGTGTGCCGTGACCCTCCTCACCTGCTTCACCGGCGCCGGCACGACCACCGCCGGCCGCTCATCCAGGAGGCCCCAGAACGGCGGCACTTCCGAAGGGCGGACCAGGCCCGATGGCGCCATGATGTAATGGCAGTCGGCCACTCGCAGGAACGCCGGGTCGTAGAACTTTATGCTGAGCGTCTCCATGCGGCGGGCGTGGGCGGCGCGCCTTTTGGCCGTCCGCTGGTGGTCGCCTGCGGCCTGGCGGTATGCCGGATCATCCGCCCAGTCATCCTCCGCCTTGAGGCGTGCTGCCCTGGCCGCAGCTTCAAGCACGCTTGTGGTGAACTCCGCTGCCTCGTCCAGCGCCCGCTCCTTCTCTCTGAGCCTGTTTACCGCGCCGGTGTTGTTGTTATCCCTTGAGGCGTCTGAGCGGGAGGCTTTTACTTCCACCACGTAGACGAGGTTCTTCGGTCCCAGCCCCACCACGTCAGCGACCCGCCCCGACGGGCCTTCAAGCCGCACCTCGAAAGCTACGGCGCGGCAGCCGGCTTCACGGTACAGCCACTCCCATGCGGCCCACTTGAGGGAGTAGGTCAGGTCCGTCTCGCTGCGCCGCTTTACCGATGACACTCCAGGCGAGCCACTTTGCGGACTCGTGGTATCGCCCCGGTTTTCCAGCCCTAGAGGCTCCGTAGCCATAACTTCATTCCTGCTCCATCCGCTCCATCACTCGTGTCCGAACAGTATCGTCCGGCACCCCGGCAATGAAAACGTACAACTGTGCTAAATCCGTGCAAAACCCCCTAGGCGTTATTCGAACGAACGTGCTAGCGTATGTGTAACAGGTTTCCCGGCATGGCGTTTGGGAAACGAAATCAGCAACGACGGGCAGGCCCGGACTGGGCACAAGTAGCGCTGGACGACAGGAGATTATCGAGATGGAAAACGGGCAGTCAGTAAAGTCCCAGGGCAGGCACTCGCAGGTGTCCGGAGCGGTGCCCGGCAAGGTGCGCATAACGGTCATTGGCGTGGGCGGCGCAGGCAGCAACGCAGCGGCGCGGATGGCGAAGCGGCTCCGGGACGCGAGGGTTGTGTGCGTCAACACTGACCAGCAGGCGCTGAACCGCATCAACAACGCGGAGCGCATTGTGATTGGCCGCGAGACAGCAGGCGGCTTGGGCTCAGGCGGCGACCCCGATGTGGGGCGGCGTTCCGCGGAGGAAGACGTCAAGAATCTTGAAGAGGCGGTTGCTGGCGCCGATATGGTCTTCATAGCCGCTGGCATGGGCGGCGGCACTGGCACCGGCGCAGCCCCGGTGATCGCACGCCTGGCCCGGCGCACCGGTGCGCTGACCGTGGGCGTGGTCAACATGCCGTTCGAGTTCGAGGGCGACGCCCGGGCCAGGCTGGCGCGTGAAGGGCTGAAGCGGCTGGAGGGCAGCGTGGACACCCTGCTGGCCCTTGGCAATGACCGCCTGGTCGCGACCCTTGAAGGCTCCTTCGGAGTGGATGAGGCCTTTGCACGGGCAGACGAAGTGCTGGGGACCGGCGTCAGGGCAATTGCCGGAGTTGTCTCGTCCACCGGCACGGTCAACCTGGACTTCGCCGACCTGCGCGCAGCCCTGAAAGACGGCGGCCGCGGCCACATGGCCATCGCTGAGGCCACGGGCAAGCAGGCCGGGCGCGTCGCAGCGGAGGCGGCGCTTGAGTCGCCGTTGATCGACGGCCTTAACCTGCAATCTGCGACAAGGGCCATCGTGAATGTGAGCGGCGGCCTCGACCTCACGCTAGGCCAGGTCACTGATGCCGTGTCACTTGTGCGTGAGCGGCTGCACAAGAACGCAAACATATTCATGGGCGTGACACGAAGCGAAGTGTCAGGGGGAGCGGTGAGCGTGACGCTAATCGCCACAGGCATGAAGGCTCGCAAGGCTGCCGCGGAGAAGGCAGCGCCACCCGTCGCCGAGCCCTCCGTGTTCACGCCCCTGCCTGCGGTGGCCGGCGAGCGCGGCCGCTCTGGCGGGGTGCTGATGTCGATGGGCTAACCATCTTCGCCGTCCAGGGCGGACACCTTGGACGGCGCTTCTTGAGGAGGGCAGGGCACTGCAGCCCCCGCCGCAGGCTCTGCCCTTCAAGTTCTTTTACCGCAGATGGGGAAGAGAAAATGGCCGGCCGCCGTCAGAAAGGTGCCGCCGCGTGGGCCAGCCTTACGGACGTCCAGCCGGCGAGGTTGCCTCCGGCACCGGCGACGTCAACATGTAGCCCTTGCCCCGGACTGTCTTGATGATGTCCTTGCCCTCAGGCACGCGGGCAAGCTTCCGGCGCAGGCGGTAAATAGTCACGTCCACGGCGTTCTGATTCGGCGCCGAGTCGCCTTCCCAGCATGCCTTGAGCAGTGTCTGAGGGTCCACGACTGTCCCGGCTGAAGCGGCGAGCACGTACAGCAGCGAGAACTCGGTGCGGGAGAGGGAAACGCCTACGCTAGCTATCTCGGAACGCTCGTTGTGCGGGTCCAGGCTGATACCGGGAATTTGAATTGGCGGCTTTGCGCGTGCCTCACCGCCTCGTCCGGCCCTGCTCAATATGTCGTCCAGCCCGCGTGCCGCACTGTGCAACGGCGCTCCGGCGGAGTGGCTGGTGAGGAGCCGTGCGGCGAAGCTGACCACAAGCTCCATCTGTTCCAGGTCGGCGAGGTCAACCGGCCGGGCATCCTTGCTCAGCACGTATACAGCACCCATCATCTCCAGGCCGCGGGTGATCGGGGCAACGATCGCCGCCCTGTAGCCGTACGCCCTGGCCCACTCCGGCAGGCTCAAGGCGTCCATGCCGCCCGGCCCCACTGCCACCGCCGCGCCCTGGCGGGCTGCGGAAGCTGCTGCCGTTTCGCCGTCCAGGGACTCCGACGCCGTCCTCCGGCTCAACGTTTCGCCCTGATCCAGCTTCCACGCGGCAGGCACCAGTGAGCCGTCGCCGCTGCGGCTCAGCAGAGTCACCGCCGCGGGGTAGCCGGTTGCGCTGCGCGCAGCGTCGGCAATGGCATCGGACAGTTCGGCATCGCTGCCTGCGTTCGACATGTGCAGGATGCCCGAGAGCACGCGGCTTGAGCGCGCCTCGAACACGTTTCGACTCTCGATTTCTTCCCGGCGGGCGCGCTCATTGAAACGGTCTGTCGCCAGCAGTCCGGCCACAGCAGCCACACCGGCGAACGTCGCGATAGACGTAATCATTGGAACAACCACGCCTGTTTCGGGCGTGACCACCGCCCCGGCCAGCACGGCGGCGAGTCCTGCGGCTGCCGCTGTGGAAGCGCCCGGACGGCCAAGGAATAGCGCATAGTACGCAACGTTGAAGGCGGGCAGGGCCAGTGCCGGGCTGAGCGGGCCGAATACGATCAGGGCCGCGCCTGCCAGGATGGTGTCGGCGGCCAGCATGCCGTAGATCCATGCGTCCGACCGGAAGCGGTCCAACAGCACTAGTTTGACCGCGGCAATGTATATCGCGTAAATCGCTACGAGCACCAGGACGGCCGCGGCCGGGTACTCCGCTCCGGGCAAGACAGACGCAATAGCAAGCGAACCTGCTATCAGTGCAAGCCGCAGTGTGAAGGTTCGCCGCTCAGAGTCCTTGAATTGCTCGTGCGTATCCATGACTCGCACGCTAGCATGGGAGTAGTTTGAACTGCATGATGCCGCCGCTACGTGATAGTGGAGTTCCATATTTACAGCATGGCTGCCGCCATCTTGTGCCAGTTACGAATTTCGTTGACAGCTTCACGTGATTATTCATACAATTCGCGTAACACTAAATGCCAGATAAATCAGACTCGAACAATACCCAACGCAGGAGTGCGCTTAAGCGGTTACGCTCCCTGCTTCCATTCAAGAACCGCTCAGAGGCTCCCGTAGCCGGCGAGGCTTCTCCATCATCCCCAGCGCGCACCAGCGGCGGGGATGAAGATCGTCGCACCAGGACTTCGGAACCTGATCGCAGGCGGCGTGATTCCACTCGCGGGGATCGCGGCAGGTCGCGACGTTCTCGCACAGCAGAATCGCCACGGGATGAGCAATCAGCCGATGCTGTTGCAGACAATGCCTCCCGGCGCAGGTCCCGCCGTCGCGGCCGTTACGACCGCACAGGTGAGGCAGAAGACCAGGAATCCCAGTCTGCCGGCACTGCTCCGCAGCAGGACCGCAGAGAGGCAAGATCACAGGACCGCACCAGCGACCAGGACGACAGGCCTCGCCGCCGCCGTGGATCGAGAAAGTCACGGAGGCGCACGGGCGAATCGCAGGATAGCGGACGCACATCGGTCACAGAGCCGGCTGCTCAAGCGCTGGTTGAGCGTGAAGACCGTGAAGATATAGAAAACAGGCCTGCCCCCGAGCGTGGGCCGCTGCCGCGCAACGTTGAATGGGGTGGCCTGGCGATCTCCGCCCCCATCGCTGAAGCCCTTGAAGACATAAGCTACGAATCGCCTTCTGAGATCCAGCTCCAGTCGATACCGCCATTGCTCGAAGGCCACGATGTTGTCGCCCAGGCTGTGACCGGGTCTGGCAAGACCGCCGCGTTCGGCATTCCAATGTGCGAGCTTGTTGACCCCACGTCCCGGCGGGTGCAGGCCATTGTGCTGGTGCCTACTCGCGAGCTGGCGCAGCAGGTAACGAGGGAGATTTCAAGGATCGGCAGCCGGCGCGGCGTGAACGTGGTCGCGGTTTACGGCGGCGAGCCCATCAACAAGCAGATACGCGCCCTTGAGCGCGGCGCCCCTATCGTCGTGGGCACTCCGGGGCGCATAAAGGACCACATGAACCGCCGCACGCTGGACCTTGGCGATGTGCGGTTCGCCGTCCTGGACGAAGCAGACGAAATGCTCGATATCGGCTTCGCTGACGACATGGAGTACATACTGCGCTACACGCCGCAGTCCCGGCAAACGGCACTGTACTCCGCGACCATCCCGGGATTCATCCTCCGGCTGATTCGCCGCTATCTTCATGAGCCCGTCTGGGTGCAGCTTGTATCCGGCTTTGCCGGCATGGACACCGTGGACGAGGTGGACCAGATCTACTACGAGGTGGCCGAGCGCGATAAGCCGGACGCCCTCCTGGAGATTCTCCGGGATGTCCCCGAAGACGCCCAGACGCTGGTCTTCAGGCGCATGCAGGTGGGCGTGGACCGCCTTTCTCGCGGGCTGAAGAGCGAGGGGTACCCGGCAGAGGGCATCCACGGCGGCATGTCGCAGTCAGACCGCAACTCTGTCATGACCGCGTTCAGGGATGGGTCTCTCCGCATGCTGATCGCCACCAACCTGGCCGCACGTGGCCTCGACATCCCGACCATCACGCACGTCATCAACTACGATATGCCTGAGAACGTGGAAGAGTACGTTCACCGCATCGGCCGCACCGCCCGCATGGGCAAGCGTGGCACGGCGATCAGCTTCGTTGGCGAGTGGGACCTTGACGTGTTCGACAAGGTCAAGGAGAAGGTTGGCGAGGAACGGCTGGAACGTCGCAAACTGTCCATATACGACTTCTAGCCATTCGCACGTGCGACCCGTGCATATCGTTGATCGTACTGGGATGGTACTGGCAGGCAGCCGCTGAACCGGTAACCGCACAGTAACGCCTGCGCCTGCCACATCAGGGTATGCTCACGCTGATTTGCCGCTCATTCCACCGGAACGCGCTTGCAGCATGCAGAAGTTCAGTCGAAACGGCCCACTACACCTCCTGGACGCCGTCAGGTTCACCTGCCTGGGCCTAATGGCCGCGGTAAGGCACCAGGAGGCGTTTCGCCAGGAGCTTGTGATCTTCGCCGTCGCCGTTCCAGTGGCGCTGTGGCTGGGCGACACCGGAGTCGAACGGGCGCTGCTCATTGGATCGCTACTCGTTGTCCTGGTGGTGGAAATGCTGAACTCGGCCATTGAGACGGTGGTCAACCGTGTTGGCACGGAGTTTCACGAGCTGTCCGGGCGTGCCAAGGACATGGGCTCCGCCGCAGTCTTTTTGTCCATAGTGAACGCAGTGGTCGTGTGGGCACTGGTCCTGCTGGGGTGACACGGGGCCTTTCCTGATCCGAACGACGCCGCCTCTCTAAACTCCCACTCGCCCACCGGCCACGCCGGCGCCCTTGCCGGTCAGCAACCGGTGAACGTCTTTCGCAAACCTGACCTCGGAATCGTCTTCCGGTTCATAGCCCAGCACGTTGCGGGCCGTATCCAGCGACCAGAACGCCCGCGTGTTGCCGCTGATTCCGTAGACGATCACGAAGGGCACGCCGTCTCTGTCGTTTATGTCGGGAGTCTCAATCCCTTTTCTCACCAGCTGCCGCAAATCGCGCGGGCTGAGATATGCCCCGAGGTACCGTTTGAAGTTCGCCATGCCTGTCATGGCCGGCGGCACGCCTGGCCCTTCGCCCTCCAGACCCTCTACGTCGATCTCAAGAGTGAACCCAATGCGCACATGCACGAATTCCAACTTTCGGCCGAACTTGCCGCAGGCGTACGGCCATGAGAGCAACTCATACGCAGCCTTGGCCCAGCCGTAGAAGTTGTCGGAGACTGGCAGGTCTGTGGTAGATACCACATCCTTCAGGCGCTGGTGGACAAGAGCTTGCTCATACCAGTCGGCAGCGTGATTGGAGCTTGCCACCACCATCCGCCGTACCCCAGCGTCGTATGCGGCACGGTACACGTTGTTGGCCATCTGCACATTCGAAAGCTCCACATCGAAGCGGTCTATGTGCGCCACTGCGTCGCCGAAAACACCACCGGCACTGGAGCGCTTGTAGCCCAGGTGGACCACCGCATCGACACCGTCGAACAGCGGCTGGTAGGAAGCGCGGTCCAGGTCGGACAGGTCCGCGATGACGACATCCGCGACCTCATTGCCTTTGGGGTCGGTGTTCTTCACGTCCACCAGAGTCAGGTCGTACCGTTCCCTGTACTCATCGAGCATCTGCGAGGCGATGTAACCGGTCGCACCCGTGATAAGAACTTTTCGCTTCTCCGCCATGGCTTCCTTGATTCTCCTTACCGCGTCCGATCAGGCGTGTGGTGGCGTGTGACCGACGCGGCCCGGACTCGCCTCGCCGTCAGGCTGAGTCAACGCGTGGGCAATATCATCCGCCCAAATAACCTCGGAGTCGTCTTCCGGCTCAAACCCAAGAACTCGCCGGGCACTTTCCAGCGCCCAGAACCGGCGGGTGTTGTCGCTCACCCCGTACACCGGCAGGTACGGTATGCCGTCCTCGTTCTCAATGTTTTCGGTCTCGATGGCCTTCACCATGAACTGCCGTAGATCGCGCGGGCTGACATACGCCCCGAGGTCACGCTTGTACCGGCGCATGTCACCGTTGTACGACTCCACCGGGATCGGTCTTGGCGCGCCGATGCGCATCGAAACGACCTGCAGCTGGCGGCCAATGTTGCCGTTGGCGAACAGGAAGCCCAGCTGCTCGTATGAGATCTTAGCCCACCCGTAGAACGTGGCCGAATATGGGGCTGCCTCCGGATGGATCATGTCCTGCTTGCGCGTATGGATGCGGTTCTGCTCGGTCCAGCTTGTAGTGGCGTTTGAGCTTGCCAGCAGGACGCGCCTCGCTCCAGCCTCATAGGCGCATTGCAAAACGTTGTACGCCATCTGGATGTTCTGCATCTCAATGGGGAACCGCTCGAACGGCGGTACGGCATCTCCCCATACGCCGCCGGGGTTCTTGTATGCAAGGTGGATCACAGTGTCCACACCGTCGAAATGGTGACGGAATGTGCTTGTGTCGGGGTCGGTCATGTCAGCAGCGAAGACTTCTGGCGAGGTATCAGTCGCCGGCCGTGCTACCACGTCCACAAGCCTCAGGCTGTAGCGCTCGGCGAACTCAGGCAACAGTTGGCCGGCCAGGTACCCTGCGCCGCCCGTGACCAGCACCGTCCGTTTCGATTGCTCCACTGTGACTCTCCAAATCCTGCTGTTGAAAACCAGCCGCGTCTGCGGACAACCTTACGGCTCGCTCACATCCCAGCCGGGCACCGTCCAGTACCCCTCACGCGGCAGCCTGACGATGGCCGGGAGCCCCTGCGCCCGCTTGAGCCGCTGGATGTTGTAGAGATGCGTAATGTATTCGAAGTACATGTGCCGGAACGTAGCCTCCAGCGTTATTGTCGCAGGCCTGCCGTCGCCGCCGAGGTCCACGCCGCGGGGATGCGCCTGCACCATGAGCGGCCACTGGGGCGATACCCTGTGCGGGATCAGCCTGACGCGCAGTGATCCCACGGTCTCCATCTCCAGCACGCGGCGGGCAAGCTTTACGGCATCTGTGAGGGCAGCCACGATGTCCGCTATGTCCCAGTACTCCCGTTCGTCCATTCGACGGTCGAAGTCAGCGGATGAGAATTTCCTGTACTGCTCGTCAGTGATGCCGCTGCCATAGGGGAATACCTGGTCACCCCAGCGTTCCAACATCCACCGGTAGACGAGCGACCCCATGTGGCTTACCTGTCGCCGAATGCTCCACTCGCTCCATCCCCACTGGCCGGATTCCCAGTCGAGCTGCTCGTCGGTAAGTCCTTCTATTTCCGCGCGTACCATGGCATCCAGTGACCAGTACTCCGGAAATAGAACGCGCGCCGGGGCATAATCGGGATGTGTTTGCTGGGACATAACACCAGGTTCCGCTAAGGATGTAATGAGCGCAGAGTGTCTGGCCGACGCGGCTTTGTGTCAACATTCGTCTTAACCCTCGGCACATATCATCCGTAAGCTCCGGTTCACAGTACACGGCAACGCCCCAAGGCAGTCAGGCTCCATACATGTCCAGTCTCAAATGGTTCAAAGGCAACCTCCATACCCACTCAACCAACAGCGATGGCGATACAGAGCCGGAGCACGTGGCCGAGTGGTATCACGACCACGGCTACGATTTCCTGGTGCTGTCCGACCACAATCACCTCACCGTCCTCGATGCGCCGCCTGCTGAACAGGCAAAATGGCCGCTGCTTGTGCGTGGCGAAGAGATTACCTCGGCTATCGGTGAGAAGCCGCTTCACGTGAACGGCTACGGCGTTGAACGGCTGGTGGAGCCGTCCACCGCGGACTCTGTCGTGCAGGTGCTCCAGGAGAACGTTGACCGCATACGTGAGGCTGGCGGTATGGCGTCCATCAACCATCCGAACTTCCGCTGGGCGTTCGATGACCGGGAGCTTCGGCAGGTCGATGGCTACACGTTTATGGAAATATTCAACGGCCACCCGTGGACCAACGACGAAGGCGGCGGCGGCCGGTCCAGCACGGTCGGGATTTGGGACAGGCTGCTCAGCGCCGGCAAGCAGGTGTGGGGCATAGCCGTGGACGACGCCCATCACTTCCAGGGCGAGTTTCTATTTGACCGCTGCAATCCGGGCCGCGGCTGGGTGCAGGTCAGGACTGAAGATTTCACCCAGCCTGCCCTCCTGTCGGCCATGGACCGTGGAGACTTCTACGCCTCCACGGGAGTCACGCTGTCGGACCTGCGCATGACGCAGCACGAAGTGGTCCTGGAAATAGAACCTGAGCGGGAGGCGCTATATACGACCGTCTTTACCGGCAAGCATGGGCAGCTCCTGGATAGTGCAGACGGCCTGGCGCCTCGCTACCGCCCCTCAAGGCTGGACGTGTACATCCGCGCCACCGTCTATTCATCGCGCGGCACCCGGGCTTGGACACAGCCGCTGTTCATGCCAGGGGGGTAGCAATGCCTGCCCGCAACTTGCTGCCTCTGGCATACTCGTCTGCTGTACAGTCGGCAATTGGGGATGGTTCACCTCAGCAAACCATCGGGGGAATCATCACGAAGAGGAGACCGGCAGATGCAGTTAATAGATAGAGATGAGCTCAAAAAGAAGATCGATAGTGGAGACGATTTCAAGCTGGTGATGGTTCTCAGTGCCTGGGCGTTCAAAGTCAAACACATCCCGGGCTCCATTCAAATCAATGACCCGCCCCAGGCCATGTCGCAGCTCAAGCCTTCCGACGAAATTGTCGTCTATTGTTCAGACGAGGGTTGTTCCGCCAGCAAATACGCCTATCACTTGTTGACTTCTAACGGGTTCAGTAATGTCCGCAGGTATGCTGGCGGCATTGCTGACTGGGAAGCCAACGGGCTGCCTCTTGAAGGTGATTGGGCCGAGTCAGAGCCCGTGATTAACTGAAACTGGTTTCCCATGCATCTTCAGGACGGCCGCTTTACGAACCTGTCGCCGCACGAAACACAGAAGCGGGCGTCAGCGCGGCTTATCTTCCTGCAGTTGCCGCATATCAACGCCGGGTCATCGTCGGATGCCGGGCTGCCGCACTGCGAGCAGAACCTGCTGCCCAGCCTGTACTCGTTGTGGCACACACGGCATGCCACCAGCGGTACATTCCTGCGGAGCCGGAAAGGTGAAACCCGCTGTGCCCACCGGTACATGCGGGCCACGACCAGCGCGCCAATTACCACTAATGCAATGGCCAACAGAGGCAGGCCCGCTGCGGCCGATACGTTGAATGCTCCGTGTGTTATGGCCGCGCCCGCCAGCCCCAGCAACGTCAGGGCGCTGAACCCGCGCCTGCGTGCCCGGAGTCCCAGCGCCAGGCCCCACGCCGCTCCGAAAACCAGGTGCGCCACTGTGCTCAAGGGCCCGCGCACAATCATCACTTCTGGCCCGTACGTGATCGCGTACAGCACGTTCTCGGCTGAAGCGAACCCAAGGCTGGCTGCGGTGCTGTAAATAAGGCCGTCCAGCGGCTCCTCGAAGTACCCTGTCCGGAAAGCGCCGAACCGCACGGCCAGGAACTTGCTGGTCTCCTCCACCGGCCCCACGATGAAGAACATCACGAACGCCACCGCGCCGATGGCCGTTGACGCCCCCCATGAGTCAGCCGGTATCAGCGCAAACTCTATCAAGCCCGCGGGCACCGTTGACATTGCTCCCAGGAAGAACGTGCCCACCAGGAGGCGGCGCGGCCGCGGGTGGTAGCTCCTCCCGCGCGTGAAGAACCAGAGCCAGAAAATGCCCGGCGTGATCGCAGCTACAAGAATTACCGCTGCGGTCAACTTGCCTGGCTACTTTCTGACTACATACGTGTTGGCAATCAGGTCATGGAGCGCCCGCCGGTCGCTCCTGAACAAGACCATCAGGTAACCGATGAGCAGGAGGAAGCTGGACAGAATGGTGCCCAGGTACCTCACGAACGCGCCTCCCAAGCCAACCCGGCCGCCGCCCGGCCGCACCACCCATAGCCCTAACAGTCGCTTGCCGACGGTTGTGCCCCATATGCCAACCGCCAATGTGTGGTACGTGGCGTTAACGGCGAGTAGGAAGGTGAATTCTGATCCCGTCCCTAATCGCTCACCGGAGACATAGTCAACATAGGCACCTTCAAATATGGCGGGCCAGATTGCAGCCACAACCAGGCTCAACAGCAATGAATCCATGATCCACCCGCCCAGCCTGATCCAGAAGCCGGCCGGCCTCCCAACTCCGGACATGGAAGGTTCCGCAAATGTTCTCTGCACCTCATCGAAGGGCAGCCCGCAGTTGAAGCAAAAGCTGTCTTCTACGCTGTTTATGCGTCCGCACCGGGGACACTCCACGACGTCAGCGCCCGGGTCCGCCTGGCGATAAGTCTCAGCGCCATCGCTGCCTTCGGACATAGACCGGGAGACCTCTGCGCCGCAGTTATGGCAGTACTGGCTGTCTTCCGGGAGGGTCGTTCCGCACTCTTGGCAGCGCAGGCCAAGCTCTGTCCCACAGCGGTTGCAGAACCTTGCACCTTCAACGGCTTCATTGCCGCACGTGGGGCATTGCATACGATTGGTGACTCCTAGGCTTCCAGTACGGCCAGCCACGGTACATGGTTGCCGGGCCGCGCACAAAGAGTTGACGCTGCAACCGCTTACGCGTTGCGCCCGTACGTGCGTGCAGGCGTACCCGGGTTCAGTGAGAAGTGCGTGTGCACTGCAAGCCACCTGCCGCCGCGCTTCTCAAGCGCAACGGTGGCCCTGCCGGGACGGTGAAAAGGCTGCTCGTCCTGGTCGAATCCCGTTGAGGTCCACACGGCCGCGCCCCATGCCACGCTGCCGTTTCCGCCGCTCCGCACGCTGTCGAGGTCGATCTTGAAGTTCTCAATATTTGGCCATATGCCTTCCCACTGATTCTTTTGCAGCGGGTCCAGTCCACTGACAATGTCTGCCTTCGTACCGAATGACGCTACATCATCAGCGAAGATTTCTTTGGCGCTCTCGTAATCAACTGCCGCACAATACTCACTCAGCCTGGCGAACCACTCCCGGGCCGCCTGCCGCGGATCGTCCACAGTGATTGGCTGCTGTGCTGTCATTTCCGTGCAATGTCCTCCAACGTCCTCGCAATCTTCCCGATGTCCTCAGGCCGCACCTTGCAAGTGTGCCACAATTGAAACACGTCCCATTGTCACCCTCCGGAGGATCCGCATGACGACCAAGTACGCCGGCAAGGTGAACGCTCCCGAGTTCCCGCAGCGCCTCGACTGGCTGAACGTCGAGTCGCCACTTTCGATGTCTGACCTGCGCGGCAAGCTCGTAATCCTTGACTTCTGGACGTACTGCTGAATCAACTGCATGCACATACTCCCGCAGTTGCGGGAGCTGGAGCGGAAGCACAGGGATACCCTGGCAGTCATTGGCGTTCACTCGGCAAAGTTCACCACTGAGAAAGAAACCGAAAACGTCCGTGAAGCCGTGATGCGCTATGGCATTGAGCATCCGGTCATCAACGACCGTGACTTTGCTGTCTGGCAGTCGTACGCAGTCAGGGCGTGGCCAACTCTGATGTTTATCGACCCCACTGGCAGGGTGATCGGCCGACACGAAGGCGAATTTCCGTTCGACGCGATGGACCGGACGGTCGCTGAGATGATCGCCGAGTTTGCCCACCAGGGCGTACTTGACCGCAGACTGTTGCCTTACCAGCTTGAGGCTGAGAAGGCCGAGCAGAGGCCGCTCGCCTTCCCCGGAAAGATCGAGGCGGATGCGAGCACAGGACGCCTGTTCATTGCCGACTCCAACCACCACCGGGTGCTGGTCAGCGATTTCGAAGGACATGTCACCGAAGTCATCGGCTCAGGCGAGGCGGGCAGTGCAGACGGGCCGTTTGATGCCGCCGTGTTCGACAACCCGCAGGGCATGGCGGTCGACGGCGACATTCTTTATGTGGCGGATGCAGGCAGCCACACCATCCGCAAAGCGGACCTTGCCGCCCGCACCGTGGCGACCATCGCAGGCACTGGCGAGCAGTCGCTTTATCGCCACACCGGCGGCGAGCCGTTCGCCAATCCCCTCAACTCCCCGTATGACCTGGCGCTCCATGATGACGTGTTGTACATCGCCATGGCGGGCTTCCACCAACTGTGGTTCTTGGACCTTGCCGCCAATCTCATACAACCCTTTGCAGGGGACGGAGGAGAAGACATCGTTGACGGCCCTCGTGACAAGGCGCGCCTGGCACAGCCTTACGGCGTGGCCGTCAGCGGCGACAACGTGTTCTTCGCCGACAGCGAAACAAGCTCGGTGCGGGCGGCGAAGATGGGCGATGGCGGCCGGGTGGTGACGCTGGTGGGCACCGGCCTGTTCGACTTCGGCGACCGTGACGGCGTGGGCAAAGAGGCGCAGCTACAGCATGTGCAGGGCATAGCCGTCTCTGGTGACACCATCTACATTGCCGACTCCTACAACCACCGGATTAAATCCATCGACCTCAACACGCTGCGTGTCACGACCGTCGCCGGCCACGGGACCAAGGGCTCATCTGACGGCCCGGCTCCCGGCGCATCGTTCAACGAGCCTGCGGGACTGGCAATGGCAGACAGCCGGATCTTCGTGGCTGACACAAACAACCACGCGATTCGCGTTCTTGACCTGGACCACTCCACTGTCGCCACCCTGGAGTTGAGCGGTATCTGAGACGTTGCCCTTTAGTCTCGGCCGCAGATCGGACACTCTTCGAGGCTCCGATTTTTACTTGCTTCGCTTCGGACAATGTGGCGGCTCGGGTGTTGGTGGTAAGCGGTGTGGCCGCCGCTGGCGGCCATTGTCCCCGCACCCGACCGGGTCTCTCCGCTTCGGTCGAGACGACATGGTGGATGGTGGGACGTGGGAGTATGAAGTGGATCGCCAAGACCTCTCCTCCCCAGGTCTCTGGTTTGTACTTGCTTCGCGTCGGACACTCTTCGAGGCTCGCCTAACGGCTCGGGGGCCGGTCGAGACAAAAATAGGTCGAGACGCATGGGCGGTAGAGAGTAAGGGAGTTGAGACTACAGGTTTGGGAGTCGGTGGCTGATTAAGGCTTGGTGCGGCCTTGTGCCCGGCCATGGGCGCTGGGGCCGCACTGCCCGCCACTGTCTTTCTCGTTGCCTGTTTTCTCTGTCCCTCTATTTCAATATACGTACGTATGTTCTGTTTGTCAAGAGGTTGTGGCAGGGAGTCTTTGCGGGCAGGCGCTCAACGATGCAGGGCGAACTGGAAGGGCATGACACCAGGATCGGCCTGGGTGCTCATCGCTCTTGACATGTACCAAATCACAAAGTATTTTGTAATGCAAACGAAAGGAGTTGAACGAGCCATGGGCCAGAATCAGGCGTTTCGTGAAGTATCAGATATAAAGCGCATCATGGAAAGCTCCCGTAGACAACGGCTTGCGAGGAGTCTTTCAACCGGCGCGATTTTGCTAATCACTGCAATCGCTGCGGTGTTTTTCATTCTGCTGATAGTTGCCATTAAGACGCCATTCCTCATCACGTTCCTGGCGCCGGCGCTTGCAATCCCATTGCTCGCAAGCGGCATAGTCGCTTATCGCCGCACCGATGCTCCTGCCACCCGAAGGATTGCGCTGGTCGCCATAGCGCTGGGCGTCCTGCTCTTCCTCGTGGGCATCTTCCTTATTGCTGGAGTGATGTTTTTGAGGGGCGCCGACTGAGCCTGATGCCTGGCAACGAGGCGGGCTGGATGCAGGCGCTCAAAAAGGCTCATCTATCTATGCACCGTCACAGGCATTTCTCAACAGGCGAATGATGTTGCGAAGAAACCAAAGGAGATTTAGGGCCAGCCATGGAACAAAACCGGGCATTCCGTGAAGTAGCGGACATTAAACGAATCATGCAGGACACGCGGAAACGCCGAAGCGTCAGCGCTCCGTGGGGCGCCGCCTTCTTGTTGATTGGCGCCATCGCCGTGGTATTCCTGATCCCCATCTCGGCCCCGGCGATCGCCGTCGCATTGCTGGTAGGCGGCGCAGTGGCTTATCGCCGCGCCGCCGACCCAGTCCTCAAGGGCATTTCAGCTGCGGCAATGGTATTAGGCGGCGTCATATTGTTGGCCGTGGCAGTGGCATTACTGGGCCTGGTGGCCTACGACGGCGGTGTTGTTGAGAGTTCCCCCAACTCCATGCCGCGGAGCCTATCCACCCCCTGGATTGCGGAGCCTATCCACCCCCTGGATTAATGGCTGCACTTCGGGACGGAGCAACACGTGCAAGACGCAGAGTCGCTTATCCAGCAGCCGGCCCGGCTGCGCATCATGGCCGCCCTGGCGGCGTTGCCCGTAGGTGAGCAAATGACTTTCGGCGACCTCAGGGAACTTGTGCCGCTAACGGCCGGCAACATGAGTTCCCACCTGTCCATGCTCGAACGCGCCGGCTACGTGTCGGTGGACAAGGGGTATGATGGCAAACGCCCAAGGACATGGATCTGGGCCACATCGCAGGGCAGGGGTGCGTTTGCCGGCGTCATTGATGAGCTTGAGCAGATCATCGCCAATGTTAGGAACGGGAAGACAACCGGGGCATCCCCGGCCGCCGATTAGCTAGACAGCGCAATATCAAGCTGAAACATGACTCTAGAGGCCGGATTACCGGATCATAGGTACAGAATTTCGGATCAGTAAAATCGCATCTGTGCTCACGCAGTCCGCTCACACGACAGCCAGGAATTATGCCAATCCTACCTACGCTGCTGCCTGGCAGGGCGTCACCTTGGCCCTTGGCTTGGGGGGAACGCCGACGAGAACTGCTAGACTGCGCGTCCGGCGTTGCTGCGGCTCCGCACTGCCAGAGAAGGTGCCAGGTTCCGCCAATGGAAGAGGAAGGGCACATGCATGCGCTGGAAATAGACAACGTTACGAAGCACTACGGCAAAACCGTGGTCGTCAAGGACCTGTCGTTGACGGTTCAACCGGGACGAGTCACCGGCTTCCTTGGCCCTAACGGTGCCGGCAAGTCCACCACGATGAAGATCCTGCTGGATCTTGCGTCGGCCGATAGTGGCCAAGCCACAATCGGCGGAAAGCGCTACCGCGACCTACACGATCCCGTGCGAACGGTGGGAGTTGTCCTTGAGTCGAACGCGTTCCATCCCGGACGCAGTGGCCGCAACCATCTTCGTATCCTGGCCGACGCCTCAGGCATCCCTTCCGGACGTGTCGACGATTTGCTGCAGATGGTCGAGCTTGCAGGCGCTGCTGATCGTAAGGTCGGCGGCTACTCATTGGGCATGCGACAGCGTCTGGGACTTGCGGTAGCGTTGCTCGGTGACCCGCCCGTGCTGGTGCTGGACGAGCCCGGCAACGGCCTTGATCCTGGCGGCGTGCGGTGGCTCCGTGATCTGCTGCGGTCGCGGGCTGCCGAGGGCAATACGGTCTTCGTGTCCAGCCACCTGCTAGCCGAGATGGAGCAACTCTCGGACGATCTGGTCGTCATTCATCTGGGTCGACTCGTCACCAGCGGCACCGTCTCCGACCTCATGATGGCTGCCACCGTAGTACGGACACCTTCCCCTGAACCGTTGAGGGCACTGCTGGAGTCAATCGGCGGTACTGTGCAAGTAAGCGACGATGGCGCACTACTCGTCCGTGGTCTTCCGACTGCGGAAATCGGGGACCGGGCCCACGTCGCCGGAATCGCGCTGCACGAGTTGACCACGCAGTCTGGCTCTCTGGAAGATCTCTTCCTTGGCTGGACCGGCGACAACGCGTCTGGTGAACTCTACAGTAACGACAAAGAGGCGGTGTCTCAATGAGGTGGTTACGGCTTGTGCGAGCCGAGCTACGCAAGATCAGCACGACGAAAATGCCATGGGCCTTCCTTGCGATCCTTATCGTGATCAGTGGCGCCACCGCTACCGCCATCCTGGTCGGCACTGACGCCGATGGCACCAAAGGCTTCATCGCCACGGCAGAAGACCAGCGGTCACTACTGGCATTCGGAGCAAACGCGATGATGATCGCCGGATTGCTCGGGGCAATCGTCGCAGCTCGTGAATACGATTACCACACCATTGTTCCCATGTTCCTCACGGTGCCGCAACGGCACCAGGCGATGCTCGCGCAGTTTGCCGCCGTCTTCTTGACCGGCGGTGTCCTAGGCGCTGTAGGCGGCGGACTGACCATCGTGGCAGGAATGATCACACTGCCGCTGGTCGACTTTGATCTGCTCCTGTCGGTTGGCGCCGTGGCCCAGGTAGTTGGCGCCTCAGCACTAGCCGGCGCCACGGGAGCGCTGCTCGGCGCTGGAGTCGGCGCCATGGTGCGCAACAGCGCTGGTGCCGTCACCGGAGCCGTGCTTTTGCTGATCGTCACTCCCCCTTTGGTCGTGCAGCTCCTCAATGACGCGAACTGGGTCCCCAGCACGATCGTCAACGTCATATCCGGCGTTAGCGAAGGACCAGGTTTGCTCGCCGCCTTCGCTGCCCTCGCCGCGTGGGGCCTCGTCCCGGCGGCCGCCGCAATCATCGTGGTTCAGAGACGCGACGCGATCTGAGCATATTCTTCCTCGTTCCGTAGTCATGGGAGCAAACTAGAACAACCTATCTTCAGGTGGTTGCTGTTGGAGCGGGCGTCCTGATTGCCGGGATCGCCGTGTTCCAGGCTGCGCTGGCGCTGGGGCTCCCTCTTGGCGAAGCAACATTCGGCGGGCGGACCCCGACTCAGGACGGAGTGCTCTCGCCCGGGTTTCGTGCGATCGCGGCAATCAACGGCGTCATCCTCATCTTGACCGCCGGGATCGTCCTCGCCCAGGCAGGTGTCATTGGCATCGGGTCCTTGAACGACCGCGTCGTCTTCTGGGCAATGTGGGGTATCGTAGGCTTCCTCATCCTCAACACCATCGGCAATTTGGCTGCCCCACATCCCGTCGAGCGCCGGGTCGGGGGCTCGATCACCCTCGTCGTCGCGATCCTTTGTGGCGTGATCGCGCTCAGAGCCCTCGCTTAGAACCTGTCCGACAAGGGGCTTTGCTCCGTTGATGGCAAGGGTCGAGAGCGCTACACGCTGGTTCTGTCATCCCCAGGACAGGTGGTGGGTGGGACCATGCGCAGGCGGCAGGTGCGTGAGGCACCGTATCAGGGCGGCGGCGCTGATAACAGAGGGAAATAGCATCCTTCTTGTGAAGGAGGTGCAGGACGGGCGCGAGTGGTGGGTGCCCCCCGGTGGGGGTGTCGAGGGCGATGAGGATATCTATGAGTGCGCCCGCCGCGAGACGCTTGAGGAAACCGGGCTGGATGTGACGCTGCGAAGGCAGGTTGTCTACATCCGTGAGTTCATAGAGCGGGCTACAGACACGCACCACATTGAGCTTTTTCTCGCGGCTGAGCGTGTACAGGGCAAACTGATTGTCGGCTCAAACGACGATGAGGGACCGTATAGCCACTTCATACAGGATGTGCGTTACGTGCCGCGGTCACAGCTTGGGCAGATCACGGTTTATCCCGCGGCGCTGCTCGACGGGTTCTGGGATGATCTGGCCGCCGGATTCCCGAGCACGAGAAACCTGGGCCTGGAGATGGATGACCACGTGCCCGGCGATATTAGTGTCGGCCTGTAGGGCAGAGGGTAGGTGCGCCTGGAGCAGGCTCCGCTTCACGATTGGCTCGTATCTTCTACCACATGTGTCGTAATATGACCGCCGAGTCATGTTTCCGAAAAGCATTTTCGAAAATAAACCGGCTGTCTGGGTCATCGTCGTACTCATTGGCTTCCTGGTGGTTGGTTACATCGCGTTGTCACGGGCCGGCTCTGGTGATCCGGTCTACGCAGAGGCCGATGTGGCCGAGGCTGGATTCACTACGGAAAGCCGGTCGGTGCATGAAGGCGAGTACGGCGACATGGTCGAACTGCATGGCGAGTTCAATGACAGCCAGGCAATAGTGGTCCTGCACACCGGCAATGAGCAGGGCTGGCTCCCGGACGCCGTCACCGGGACCACCGAGTCTGAGGCACTACTCAGGCAAGCCATCGCCAACGTAAATGGCTCGACATGGGCAGTCGACCGGGCGGAAAACGCCTGGGTAGGCTGTCCCACGGGGCGCCCCTGCACAGAGTTCACGACGGAACTATTCCTGAACCGCATCTCCCGGTGACCCTGGGGGCTGGCCCCCTTCATCCATTGGCGAACCTGACACGGACACTCCAGCACTCAAGGATGCAAACGTGCGTTTCCAAGGCGCATGCTGGCAGGGTTCCTGCGTGCTGCATGAGCCTCACCGGCAACTCTGCTTGTATCTACACTTGAAACCCAGGGATCATTGCTCCTGGCTGCATCGGGGTGATGAGTCAGTGGCGCCGGATCCACAACTCGCAGGCCGCAGCAGAGTGTCCTCACCCTCCTCTCGTCTCGTTGGAGTTAGCCGAGAGTGGGCGAGCGGAAATCTCGGCTAACTCAATTGGGGGATGTCGCGGAGTCTTCTGGGAGGATGTCGCGGTGTCTTCAAATATGTACGTTAGCTATATCGCACCAGCAGGGGCACTGAGGAGATACACCAGTGAACGGAGAAACTGCCGTGGCTAACGAGACGGATCTGCGACAGGAAGTTGAGACCGTGAAGCGGGACCTGGCTGTGCAGACGGCAACACAGGCAGGGGCACAGGCAACTCAAGCAGCCACCCAGGCCGGCCAGGCAGCGACGCAAGCAGCCAGTATGGCTGGTATGACAGCGGCTGTGGTTTCTGGTGCTGTGGGTTTCATTGTCGGGATCTTTTTGGGTGTGGCGGTTGCCAGGGCCAGGTAGCCGTAGTTTCCAGAGAGATTATTGACAGGTGATGGGGGCCATCCGCTTTGCTGTTGTGGTGACAAAATCCAGCAGCAAAGGCCGGGCAGCGTTTTCTCAAGTGGGAAGCAACCGGGGCTGGGTCGCAGCAGCCATCGTTCTTCGGAGGCGGACAGGCAATATTCGGTCGGCGCGTGGCAATTCTGGACCATACTGTTTTACCGTTCGAGGAACTGCGAGTCCATTGAAGCGGCATTGGCGGCAACGGCTGGCGACGCTGCCTCTCTGTCAGACAATCAGCAGGTGACAACGCTCATCCGCGGTCTGGCCTCCGCGGGCGCCAGCGGAGGCTTGATCAGTTTCTCCAGCTTAGCCATTGGCGATGCATACGCTGATCGAGATGCAGCGGATCGGGCTCAGGCCACCGAGAACGCCAGCCAGCCAGATTTCCTTGAGCAGTTCGTCGCTGTTGCCTCCGGGTCTGGAGCGACCGGCGGAGAGAGATTCACCGCAATTGTGCTGCTGCATGATGACGCAGCCACCGCAGTCACCAACGTCGAGAGGCTCGTGAGCCGGGTTCAGGCGAGACTGAAAGAAGACGGGCAACCCTGGGCCGATACGATAGACCGGATTGAAACTGGCACATCTGGACCAGTTCTTGTTGCACGCCTGTACCACTCCGCCTTTGGTTTGGACATGCTGGCTCAGCACCCGACGATCTCTCCCCTGCTCACCATCCACGAATAGGTCCGGGTTTCCTATCAATGCCAAGGTCCGTTGGCGAGATTGGACGACGGACGCCACGCCCAATGCAGGGGATTCAGTCCTCCACGAATGTCTTCGGATCGAAGCCAGTCGACATCTCCAGATGATCTGGGCACCTGATTTCCTCAACCGTTAGTCAGGTCCGATATGCACGCTCCAGCACTCATGCTGCGCGCGTTCAGGACGCGCGGCCGGCACGGTCCCTCGTGTGCTGCACGGGCCTCACCCGCAGCGCTGCACTTATCTACACTTGAAACCTGGTGGTGATTGTCCCGGGATTGTCTCTGGAGCCGGCATTGGCGTCGGCTACACGGGAGCAACCGTTGCGCTTCTCATCGCCTCGCCCATCCTCAACGCCCCTGGGTGAGAAGGCCTTGAAGCCATACGCGCTATGTTCTGGCAGGCGTTCGCCTTCATGCTCATATTCTCCCTGCCCCTGTTCCTGGTGGTGCGTGACAGGCCGGTTCCTCATGAGCACCGCGTCTCCATGGGAGCGGTGCTGGATCGTTGCGGGCTTCACATGATGGGCGCCGAGCTAGCGTGGAGGAGGGCCTTCGGTGGCGCCGGGTGAAAGCCACTGTCAACGTATCCGAACAGGACAGCGCTGTTTCTCCTGGTGCTGGGCACGGTGGCCCTGCCTGTGTAGGCATTTTTCAAGTCAGCGTCAGGCAGGTCTACCTCCGCCAGGTCTGCGCCAATGAGCATCGCATTGGAGAGACTGGCGTTATGAAGATTTGCGCCGCGGAGATTGGCACCGGACAGGTCGGCGTCATGCAGGTCCGCCCCTGTGAGATCTGCGTCGCTCAAATCTGCGCCGAAAAGGTCTGCACCGCCCAGGTCTGCGCCCTGGAGACTCGCCCCGCTGAGGTCTGCGTTCCGCAGGGTTGCGCCGTGCAGGTTCACCCCGCGCAGGTTGGCCCGCGAGAGAGCGATATACGACAGATCAGCGTCGCTGAGGTCCAGGCAGTCTTGCGGGTTGGCAGTCTTCCATGACCAGATCGCGCTGTGCCCCCGTCGTACAACTTGAACGTGCTCCGGGTTCATCTATACCTCCAAGTTAGCGCCCCCTTTTACGTGGCTGGGGGTCAGTAGCCCTGATTTTCGCGGCGGTGGCCGATGTTTCCCGGCGGCGCTGGGGAATTAGCTTTTATCGTGCCGCAGCCACGGGCTGCAAGGAGTGAAAAACACGCCGATGAGCAATATCCCAAGACCTGTACACGGAACCGCATGGAATCGCCACGCGGCGCATCTGGAGGGGTTTTTGCGTTGGCCCGGCGCGCACCCTGTCCTTTTGGGGACTAATCGACGCGCCACGACAAGGCGAAGGACGAGCTGACGCTAAAGATCCACCGGCACGCGCAGACCGTCATACGCCAGCCGAATATCCAGGCCATCGCTTTTCTTCAGACCATGGAGCCACTGGTCCACCGGCTCGTGGTCTATGTCGTGCGCCATGTCCGTGAACAAAGTGCGCTTTGGGCGCAACAGCCGGACATGCTCTATCGCCTGCTCGATGGTGAAGTGGGAGCCGTGGGTCGACTCCGGCCGGAGCGCATCGAGTATGAGCAGGCCGCAGCCTTCCACCAGGCGGGCGGTTTCGCCAGGTATCTCCGACACGTCAGATATGTAGCACACGTCCCCGAACCGGAATCCAAAGCATGTGAACGGCCGGCCGTGCCAGACAGGAAGCGGGGTCAGAGTCAGTCCCTCAACTTCAAACGGCTTCTCATCTATGGCTTTGAACTGAAGCTGCGCGACTGTGCCGCCGCTGGATACCTGGCTCTGGTCCACCAGGTAATAGTTGGTCTTGGAGATTACGTCGAGGTCCTGTTCCCGCAGGTAGATGGGAAT
>JBBDMW010000069.1:0-15110 GCA_040878005.1 Dehalococcoidia bacterium | reverse complement strand
AATAGTTGGTCTTGGAGATTACGTCGAGGTCCTGTTCCCGCAGGTAGATGGGAATTGTGGACTGCCCGTTGTTTGTCCAGTCGCGCAGGTCATCGAGTCCGCCAGAGGCGTCAGCGTGGGCGTGCGTCAGCACCACCGCATCCAGCGTCCGGATGTCATACCGTGGAAACCATTCAATGGCGGAGTGGTAGAAGAACTTACCCACGTCAATGACGATATTTCGCTTGCGTCCGTCCGGGTGTGAATAGCGGATCAGCAACGACGTGTTCCGCCGGCGGTTCTTCGATCCCGGGCGCACGGCGTCAGGGCACACGCGGCAACCCAGCTCCGGGTTTACCAGGCAGGTGACGCGCGGCACGCCCTCTGATGTGCCGGTCCCAAGGAAAATGATCTCGCTGGAACCTGGGCCGCAGTTGGTTGGAGAGTCTTGTTTTTGTCCAGGCATCAACACCCGATGGTACCTGACGCCGACAGGCGGAGCGCCGGTTCATGGGCGGGCGATTCCGTGCCTTCGTGAAAAGCAGCTACACTGTGCCCCGGCGTTCGCCCAGTTGAATGGGCCGGAGCGGCCTTGCAATAAGAACTGTGACGAGGAGTGTTGTTCATGCCGAACCGCGGCAATCTAAAGAAGCGTCTACAGGCTGGCGACGTAGTCGTCGGGCCATTTGTGATCGTGCCCTCCATGACCATGGTCGACACCCTCGGCTATGCCGGCATCGATTTCTGTATTATCGACACTGAGCATGGGCCAGTTGACATGCAGACCGCCACCGACCTTGTCATAGCCGCGCATGGCGCCGGCGTATCGCCCATCATCCGCGTGGGGGACAACGATGAGCGCTTGATCCTCAGGGCGCTGGATATTGGGTCGGACGGAGTACAGGTGCCGCAGATCAATTCAATAGCGGACGCAGAGAAGGTCGTCCATTCCGCCAAGTATTCGCCGCTGGGTGAGCGCGGCCTTTCGATATTCACGAGGGCGGGGAACTACTTCAAGGACGGCGGGGACAATCACACGGACCGCCAGAACGAAGAGACCATGATTGTTGTCCACATCGAAGGCCGCAAGGGTCTCGACAACCTGGACGAGATCATGACGGTTGACGGCATAGACGTGCTGTTCCTGGGGCCTTATGACATCTCACAGTCGCTGGGCGTCCCCGGCGATGTGCGAAGCTCAAAGGTGGAGGCGGCGCTCAAGGAAGCCACTGACAAGGCCCGCGGCCAGGGCAGGGCAGTTGGCTCTTACGCCAAGGACGTTGAGATGGGCAAGTGGCTGATAGACCTTGGCGTGCAGTACCTGTCGATCAACGTCGACGCAACAATCTACATGCAGGCGTGCGAGAAGATTGTGCACGACCTGAAGAGTTAGACAAAGCAGGGGCACGTCACCGCGTGCCCCTGCTTATATGATCAGCCCGGCCAGGAAAGCCACCATGGAGATGGTCATCCCTATGGCCCAGGCAAACCTCCACCGCATCTCCCCCGGAGTCAGAAACGGCTCTGTGGGTTCTGGCATCACACACCACCCGCCTGGCTGCTCACCAGGACACGCTGATCATCTTGTATGGGAATTGAAGCGGCCGCGTCAGACTCTGATTGGGAACGGACCGGGAAGTCCCGGACGAAGCCGCACTGGAGGCAGGTCAGGTGTGGACCGTAGGTGTCCCGCCGCAAATGCAGGTCGCCATTACAGCGTCTGCACGACTTGAAGATAATCATCCTGACCTCCTCACCGCGGTACGGTTCCTGGTCCCGCCGCCGCCGGTTTATTGCCGGTATGAGGTCAGTCTGCGGCCATCTCACTTACCGGTGTATTACCGGCAGGGGCCATTTTGCGGGCGTCTTTTAGATGATTGCTTTCACCGAGCCGTATACCCCGTCATAGCCCGGTTCTGTTTCAACATGGCCCTCACGCACCGCACTTACGGCTGCGGCCACGGTGGAATCTGTGATGCGCTCGATGTCAGAAATCTCCGAAGAGATCAGCACATCCAACTCTCCGCCCAACTCTTCCACCAGCGAGTGGTAGGCTCGCGTCACTCGTTTGGCGCCTGTTCCCACCCCAAGCGCCTGCGACAGCAACTCCTGCAGTGGTACCAGGGACCTGAACGGCGGCCTGTCCGCGGGACCGCTCACGAGGCTGCCCCGGCTCTTGCTTTGCAGTGGCGGCCTGCCCGCAAGCTCTTCCACCCTGTGAAGCACGCCGAGTGTCAGCTTGCGTCCACATACGGGACACCGGTACTTCACGGCCGCGCTCTCGGCGGGCGTCATCCTCACATCGCACTTTCGATGACCGTCGAAGTGATACTTGCCGTGCTCCGGGTGAAACTCAATCGTTTCCAGTACGCCGTTGCCTTCCAGCGCAGAAGCAACAGAGGAGTATGAGAATTCAGCGTCCAGCACCGTCAGTTCCCGGCCCATCTTGGGCGCCGAGTGGGCATCGGAGAAGGAGACGATGCTCATGCGGTCAACGTCCGGCACTCGCCAGTTCATGGGTGGGTCGCTGGACAGCCCCGTCTCTACTGCCTTGATGCGGTCCGACACGTCACCAAAGCATTCTTCGAGTGAGTCAAAACCGGACTTGGAGCCGTAGAGTCCGAACCACGGCGTCCACACGTGCGCCGGGATGATCACGCATCGTGGGTCCGCCTCCCATGCCATAAGCGCAAGGTCGTGCCCAGAGATGCCGAGCGCCGGCCGCCCGTCCTCTTCTCGGTTCGCAACGCGGTCGAGAGCCTTGTTGAAGCGGTCCACCGCAGCGAAGCCTGGCGCCAGCACCAGTATGTGGACACGCCGGCCGCGGCCACCCTGTTGCCAGTTGCATGCGACCTCGGTGGCGAGCATGAACCTTGCGCCATGCGCCGCATAGATTCCGTCTCCATCTTCGACCAGCTCGCCGCGCATTTCTTCCAGCCAGGCGGGGTGAGTGAAGTCGGGCGCTGCCAGGAGAGTGATGCCCTTCCCGCGCGCCGAAGACGCCAGGGCAGCAAGGTTTAGATTCCGGCTTGTTGCGCGGGCGAAGCGGGAATGGAGATGCAGGTCAGCGACGATCCGAGTCTGCGCCATTTGTCCAGTCTATACGGCTTCGCTGCGTATATCCCGATGGCGTCAGGCGACAGGCGCCTTGTGTCCCGCGGCCTTTCCGGTGATTTGCACGACAAGAAAGGCCAGTGCGCCAATGCCTGCCACCAGGGCCACTCCCGTGGGCGGCCCCCAGACCTCAGCGGCTGCGCCAATGGCGGCTGCTCCAAGGGGCTGACAGCCGATGACCAGGAACCGGACACTCATGACCCTGCCCCGCAGCGAGTCCGGCACTACAACCTGTACCACCGTCATGTTGGATACCATGAAAGAAGTCATGGCGAAGGCCGTTATGCCGACCAGCGCGACGGACAGCGGGTACCACGGAGATAGTGCGAAGCCAATGAGCGCAACGGCCGCTATGAGGCCGAAAAGGATCTCGACCCGCTCATGGGGCACTCTGCCGCCTATGGACAGGATGGCTATCGAGCCTGTCAACGAGCCAATGCCTGCCACAAGAACCATAATTCCAAGCGCTCCGCCCGTGAGGTTGTATACATCAGTCACGAACACAGGCAGCAGCGCCTGGAACGGGCCCACAGTTGTAGCGATGACAAGGGCGCCAAGCATGAGCAGCCGCAACGTTGGGTCGGCGGCTGTGTACCTCAAGCCCACGCGCAGGTTGGTCATGATGGACTCAGGAGGGCCAACGCGCTTCGGCATGTGGTTTGGCTTTAATGAAACGTACAGGGCTATGGCGGGAAGCATGACTAACGCACTGGCGGCAAAAGTCCACCCTGTGCCAATGCTGGCAATCATGAGGCCTGCGACGGATGCCCCCACTATCTGAGAGCTGTTAAACGTGGTCGCCGCAAGGCCAACCGCCGTCCTCAGTTGTTCGCGGTGCACTACGCTGCTCACCAGCGCCTGCCTGCCTGGCATGGACAGGGCGAAGCCGATGCCGTTCCACACTGATATGGCAATGATGTGCCACGGCTGCACCACGCTGGTCACTACCAGCATGGCCAGCAGGGCGTACCCGCCAAGCGATGCCACGTCTGCCGCAATGGTCAACTGCTTGCGGTCGACGCGGTCTGCGAGGACACCGCCAACAAGTGAAAGGAAGAACATCGGCGCCATCATGGCTGCCTGGACCATGGCCACCATGAAAGGCGAATGGGTCAGGTCGTTCATCAGCCAGCCGCGCGCCAGCATCTGCGTGGCGAAGCCAATGAAGCTGAAGAATCCGGCTAGCCAGTATTTTCGGAACTGCCTGGAGCGAAGGACTCCCAGGGGATGGCCGCGGCGGAGGCGTCGGACTGGCTGGCGTTCCGCCACGTTGGGCGCGGCAGTGGTGACGGTGGACAAGGTATTCTGCGCCGTGCGGCGCGTGCAAAAGGATGGCGATCACGCGATGACCGGGAGCAGAATACCCTCGATCATGTTCTGGAAGTTCTACATTTAAGTATCACTCTGGCCCTCATCTTTAACAACAGGAATTGAGCAAGAGTTTGTGCGTGGGTGCTCCAAGATGGCCAGGGCCAAAGGCAGCCTGAAGACTTTCGCGGATAGCCGTATCGGGGCATTTTGCCGGTCAACCTGGCGCAATGAGCTATTTAGACGCGGTACCATCTACAATTGGGTGCTGCACAATGGCCAAGTCGAGCAGTCGGGGCGTAGCGCAGCGGTAGCGCACCTGGTTTGGGACCAGGGGGTCGTGGGTTCGAATCCCGCCGCCCCGACCATTTTCCGGATTCGATGTGCAGGCATGGCTACGAGGTTGCCATGCGCAGCTTCACGGCATGTCCGTTCTGTGTGTCTACCATTGCTCTAAACGCGAGCCGTTGCCCTCATTGCACATCGACCCTGCAAGAGGCAGCGAGTTAGCGCGAATGAGCAAGCGCCCCTTTGATGCCCCTTCCGGTGCAGACGCTTCCATGTTTTTCACTCCTGAGGCAATTGCCTAATCAACCTGCTGGCCGTTGTAAGGACCTCCCCACCAGTTCATTCTTGAGCCTGAAGCCGCAGGCATGCCGGTTGGGGGCCTCCGGCCGATTGGCGCATGGTGCATGGGAGGGGTGCGAAGTGCTTGTGTACTTGTTGGCCGCTGTTTTGCTGCTGATCCTGGTGGGCATTGGATCTGTCATGCTGCTGGCGGAGATTGTCCAGGCGGTGATCGTCATACTGGTGGCGGCGCTAATCATTGGAGTGGCAGTGGTGCTGGCTCGGCGGATGACGGGCAGCCATGGCAGGTGATTGATCCGTTTACTCGGAACTCTTCCTGCCGAACCAGCCTTCCTTGCCGCAGTTCCCGCAGCGGACTCGCTCCTGGACAGCGCCACTGGTTTCGCATGAGGCGCAGGTGAACTTGTGATACAGGTTGAACGTTGGGGAGGCTGCGCTTCCCTGTTCAAGTATGGACAGCCGCTCCGGTAGTTTCCTGGGCAGGCCTGTTGCTGTCCCCTTTAGCTTGTCTTTTAGGATGTCCATCTTTTTTTCGAGAGCGTTGATCCTGGCAAGTGCCTTACCGAGGCCCTGAGACAGGGCGGCAACCTCACCGGTCTTATCCTCTTGTGCCTTGGCGGGCGCCGGGTTCATGGGCTCACCTGCAATGTCGCCGGCGTCACCCTCAGGAACTTCTTCGGTGCTGGCTTCGCCGTCGTCGTCTGAGGCCTGCTCCGCATCGGGTTGTTGTCCAGCCGCGTCCGCTGACGGTTCTACAGGCGCAGTTTCATCATCAGTCTCTGCACTAACCAAAAGGGCGTCGATCTCCTCTTGCGACAGGACGTGCTCGTTTTCTTCCATGTGGCTGTTCACAGTCCGGAGTAAAAGCCGGCAGACAATTTCGGTCGTGGCAGGCGTGCCGGGGCAGTTCGACCCGGCTAATCACCATTGATGAGAAACCCGAGGTGTGCGGTTCAGCGTGAAGGCTGTCTCCAACCTGTGTGAGTACCAGCCGCATGCCTCGTGCCGTGGCCGGACGGGCTGGAAGCGGCTGCGATTTCGTTTCCAATGCCGGTTACGGGAACGACTATGTCAGCATACCCGTTGCGAATGACACTCCTGCAAGTGTCGAAGACCGCACAGGTAGACTCGTCTTCGCAGATCACAGTGCCGCCTGCCGCCTTGATGGCAGCGGCGCCGGTGATGCCATCCGTGCCTGTGCCTGAGAGAATCACGCCAATGGCAGCAGGTCCAAACGCCCTCGCCGCAGTTTCCATCGTCAAATCGATGAGCGGCCGCGGGCGTTGATGAGATGGCTCCTCGGCAAAGTCCACCTCCCCCGTGCTTGCTACCACAAGATGCTGCCTCCCAGGCGCGAGCAGCGCTCCTGCGCCGGCCAGGCGGTCGCCCCGCCGGGCTTCACGAACGGTAACCGGCCCTTGCTGGTCCAGGTGGGCGGCCATCGGTGCGCTAAGAAAATCGTCCATGTGCTGAACGAGCAGGTACCCGGTGGAGGGATCCGGTGAGAGGTCCGGCATCAATGACATCAATGACCGGGGTCCGCCAACGGAAGCGCCGATTACGACCACACGACCTGGCCTGTCTGCACACGGGGGGACCTTTAAAGGATGATGCGATGGCACCAGGTACGGTCGCCCTCCCGGCCTGTTGATGGGCACCGTTGCAGCGACCGCAAGCTTGTCGACCAGTCGCTGCAGGTTGTCATCCTGTCCCCACTGCTCATCTGAGGGGGGCTTGAGTTGGTAATCCACTGCGCCCTGTTCAAGACCGGTGATGATGTCCCTCGCGTCGTTTTCAGTTGAGTTTGCGAGCAGGACTACTGGCGCAGGGAATTCTGAAAGAATGCGTTCCAGGACTTGGACACCGTCCATGCGGCGCATGTGCACATCCAGCAGGACCACGTCCGGCTGATGCATGCGAAGCCTTTCGATGGCCTGCTCCCCCGTGGCGGCGGTTTCCACGGCCCTGACAGCGGGATGGGCCGTCAAACGCCCCGCATATGCCATGCGGGCATATACAGAACCGTCCACTACAAGAACAGAGAGACCTGGGCTCACGGCTGGCCCTCTGGCCGCGGGTTGACGGATGCTTCTCCGCTTCCTGCCAGCTTGCGCGCCGCTGCCAGGAGACGCTCTGTGCTGAAAGGTTTGACCACGAAATCGTTGACGCCAAGCCGCATGGCTTCCCTGACTATGGATTCGCGTCCCATGGCCGTGATCAAGGCCACCCGGGCGCCGGGAGACTTGCCCCGGATCTCCTGGAGCGCTCTCAAGCCATCCATGTCCGGCATGGTGACATCCATCAGGACGCCGTCAGGGTTTGCCATCTGGAACAGCTTTACAGCCTCGCCCCCGGTACTGGCCTCTATTACTTCATAGCCGTTATCGCTCAGAAGCTTCGAACACCGCATCCGCATGAACGCTGCATCATCCACGACCATGATTGTCGCCATGTGAACAAATCCTTACTGGGGCGAGTCTGCCTGTACAGCGCTTCGCGCAACGTCCTGATGTCCAGGATGGAAAGCGGGTTGGACCGAAGCCGGAGTGTTCAGGGACTGTGTCGGCATACACAGGGTGAAAGTTGTGCCTTTGCCGGGCTCGGTGATTAAATCGACCTTTCCGCCGATGGCCTGAATCATGGCCCTGACGGCATCCAAGCCAATGCCGCGGCCGGAGAGCACCGTCGCGGTCTTCCGTGTAGACAGCCCGGGAAGGAAAATTAAGTCGATGGCCTCCGCGTGAGAAAGCCTTGTTGCCGAATCTTGGCTGATGAGGCGCTTTTTCACCGCTGCAGCGGTGATCCGTTCCGCATCGATGCCCCGGCCGTCATCTGTCACTCGGGCAAAGGCCAGCTCGCCTTCCTGCCACATCGTGGCCTCGATAGTCCCGGTTTCCGGTTTGCCAGATGCCAGGCGGACATGTTGGCGCTCAATCCCGTGATCCAGGGCGTT
This sequence comes from Dehalococcoidia bacterium, assembly GCA_040878005.1. Lineage (GTDB taxonomy): Bacteria > Chloroflexota > Dehalococcoidia > Lucifugimonadales > Lucifugimonadaceae > JBBDMW01. The sequence goes on along the minus strand of JBBDMW010000069.1, from coordinate 7,168 downwards.
GCGCAGCAGGTGGACGAGTGCGACGGCAATAGTTTTTGCGGTTACGGGATCGGCTTCGCAATCCCCAGCAGCCATGCGGAAGGCTATGGGCTTCTCCAGCCTTACTGACAGGTCACTCATCATGTGAGGAAACGCGGCCATTAAGACTGGCGCCCTAACGGTTTTTCTGCCCGTGCCACCTGAGGGCAGTTCCAACCATTGATCGTCTGCCAGGGAATCGCGCAGTTGGGCAACCATGGCGTTTATTTGTGCAAGGCGCCACAGCAGCATGTCGATGCAGCCAGGACTGGCCGGGTCGGCGCCATCCTGGATCCGGCATAACAGGTCTTCCATGTAATGTGCTGATTCTGCTACATCGGATAGCCCGGCGGTGGCAGCGGACCCCTTGAGGTTGTGGATAGTTCTCAAGAGCGTGCTAAACAACTCTGAACTGGCGTCCCGTTCCAACGACACGAGTTGCCTATTCAATTGCCGGATTTGATCTTCAGCCTCCGAAACAAATGCCAAAGATTCTCCTGGGGTGAGGGGGGAGATCGGTTTCATTGATGTTGCCCGTGAAAACAGCACTCCATGTACAGCGCGAGTAATGTCGGAATTGCGAAACTCTAACGAGGTCTTATCGCGGCAAACCAAATGCGGACATTGCGACGCGGCCCAGGAACGTCAGCCTCGCCACGTGGATTGCGCCCAGCCGCACTTACAGCAGTGTTGGCTGGGTGAAAGGACCGCGCCTATGTCATGTGGTAATCAGGTGTGGTTTTTCGATGTGTAACAGGCGTTTTTCATCGATGAATCGCACATCGATGGCCTGGTTACGTATTTTGCTCTACAGTTTCCAAAAAACCACGGGAGTGCGCATCAGGGTTCTCCGCCGCGACGTGGGGTGTTAGCAACCACAGGTGCTGAGTGTCACCCAACAGGGTTCCACTGGCGACTACCTCTAACTGAGAAACCGTGGTTTTCCCAGTACAGGTTAAGCAAACGAACAGGCGCTGGGCCGTCGTTCAAACCGAATGAGGCTGTGATACTTAACTGCAACTGTAGCGCTACGCAGCCGTTGTGCGAATGATTGGTACGAATCATGATGTATGCTGAACAATTACTGATATGCTCGGCTGGCGAATGTTGAAAAGATAAGTTCGGGGGCAGGTATGAGAATCGTTGACGTGGATATAAAGGAACTTAGCAGCGCGTCCAAGCGAGGACGTGTTCGTTCTCCTGAGACGCAGCAGTTGCTGTCGATAATTGATGAGTTGAAGCCGCACGAAGCCAAGGCGATCGTCCTGGGCCCCGGCGACACGCCGCAGAAGATAAGGTCCCGGCTGACCTATGCGGCCCGCATAGCGGGGAAGCGCCTGCAGATTGCGCTTGAAAAAGACCGTGTCCTGTTTGCCCTGACGAACCGCCCGGTCAGGCGACGGCGGCGCAAGGCCGCGTAGGAAGCGAAGGCGCGGCGTGGCACGTGCATTCGGGGCCAATCCATGGTCAGTTGGCGCTTGACTGGTGAGTCGGCATCAGTTGCGACGTTGCCCCGAGCGTGGCAGTGCCGGCCTTACACGGCAATTCCTATCAGTGATCCTATGGCGAAGGTCACGGCGGCCGCCACGCCGCCTACCATGAGCATCCTTGCGCCACCCCACAAAGGATTGACTCCCGAGAACCACGCCAGGCCCGCTCCCACCACAACCAACGCAACCGCGCTAAATGCGGCGCTGAGGCTGAATGCAAGGTCGCCAGCGCCCAGCAGGTAAGGTGCGATCGGAACTATCGCTCCGGCGGTGAAAGCCGTGAGAGAACTGAATGCCGCACCCCATGGCGAGCCCAAATCGTCCGGGTCCAACCCCAGTTCTTCCCGCACGTGTGTATCCAGGGCCACGTCCGGCCTGATCATTATCCGCGCTGCCACCCTCTGAGCCTCTTCCGCCGTCAGGCCCTTGGATTCGTATATCTCCGCTAGCTCCTGCCGTTCCTCTTCTGGCCACAGGGCGAGCTCGGTCCGTTCCTGCTCAATTAGATTCTCGAATACGTCACGCTGCGAGCGCATCGACACGTATTCGCCGGCAGCCATTGAGAATGCGCCGGCCACCAGTCCGGCGACACCCGCCAGCACCACTATGTCCGGGTTCGTCACTCCGCCTGCCACACCCATGACAAGGCTGAAATTTGAAACCAGCCCGTCGTTGACCCCCAGTACTGCGGCCCTGAGCGTTCCGCCTTCACCTGCCAGGAGACCACCCTCGGGGTGTGGAAGCGGTCGATCGGCGGCGGGCTGTCCATCGATCGAACGCAGCGCCTGGCTGTGCTCAACCTCTTCACGGGCCATGTCCTGTGCTTCAGTGATTTGCCAGTACCGGCGGACATTGCGGTCCTCACCACGCGCCATGAACCTGGCGACGCGTGACGTTCCAAATACACGGGTGACAAAGTGCAATAGGAGCGACGCCGGGCCAAGCCGCGCCGGGCGTGTTTTCTGCGCTCCGAGGCCGAGCAAAGCGGCCCAGCGGGCAGCATGGCGCATATCGCCGTCCGCAATGCGCTGGAATGTCGCTGCACGCCGGGGTTCGCGTTCGATCTTGCTGAGGGTGTGGAATATGGCCGCTGACCTTAGTTCCCCCTGCATGAACCGCCTGGCCTGCCTGGTCTGCTCCTCGTTCACATGGCCTCCATGTGTGCAGGGGCTCCGGCAAACATGCCTGCCCGGGGGACGCCATCTTGAACCCATAAGCGTCCGAAAGAGCGAAACGACAGGGTTGCCTGTGCGAATCGGCCATGCAGAGCAGCTTCCATCCGTTTCGATGGCAGTCGAGGTCGTAACCGGAACGGCAGATTCATGCGGCAGGTGGATTCCGTGGTGATGCGCGAGTTACGTTTCAGCACAACTGCGGCTTCAGGTGCGGCCAAGGCAGCTACACCGCACCGTCGATCACAACGTCGAGCACCGCGGGCTTGCCAGAGCGTATCGCCTTCTGAAGTTCAGGTCCCAGGTCATCCGGGTTCTCAATTCTCACCCCGTGAACGCCGAAGCCACGCGCTATGGCGGCGAAATCAAATGGTGTGGGGAAGTCCATGGCGAAGTATTTTTCCGGCAACGGCTGATTGGTCAGGCGCCGGTAATGATTCATGTTTACTTTCAGTACTCGATATGACGCGTTGTTACAGATCAAATAGACGACTGGAATGCCTGAGTTGACTGCCGTCCATAGCGCCTGCACCGTCATCATTGCGCTGCCATCACCCACCACCGTCACAACGGGCCTTTGGGGATTCACAAGCTTTACACCCATTCCAAGCCCCATGCCCCAGCCAATCGCCCCGCCTCGCGCTCCGAAGTAGGTTCCGGGTCCATCATGACGCACGGCAGAATTAATCTGTCCAGACGTGCTGACGGCATCATTCACTATCACTGCGTCGCGGGGCAGGGAATCAGCAAGCGCCTTCGCCATTGCGGCTGGCCCCATTGGATGGGCGTTCCATGCCTTGCGGGCGGCCTCTTCAAATTGTTGCGCCTGTGCCCGTGACTCCGATGCGACTATCTCGATTCGCCCGCGCGCACTTTCCACCTGGGTGCCAGTCATCCTGTTCGACACTGCATGACCAAGGTGTTCGAGCCCGGTCTTTGGCGAGGCCAGGATTCCCACATCGGTAGGCTCAGATTTGCCTATTGCGCCGGGATCTATGTCTATGTGTATGAGCTTTGATTCCGGCGACACGAACTGGCCCGGCTGGTAAAAGAAATCGTCGAAGACAGGCGCGCCTGCAGCGACGATCACGTCAGCAGAACGAATGGCATCCACGGCCTCAGCAGTGCGGACGTTCAGGCCTCCAAGCCACTGCGGATGACTTGTCGGGAAGTTCACTGCGGCACTGCCGTGGCCATATACCCTGGCGCCGGTCTGTTTCGCCAGCTTCACAGCCGCCTCAACGCCGCCATGCTCTCCCACGCGGTCGCCGACGATCAGCATTGGCCTTTCCGAATGGGCTACCAGTTCCGCTGCCATTTCAATGGCCGCCGGGTCAGGCAGTGGAGAGGTGAAGTGTTGGGAGGACGGGATAATGTCCATCTCGGCTTCGTCATCCATGGAGTTTGCGGAGAAAGCCAGGAACACGGGGCCGGTCGGTGGAGTGCGGGCTTCGTTGAACGCTCGGCGGATCATGGATGGAAACTGCTCAGGATGGGTAACCTCCGCGCTCCACTTGGTGAAGGGGCGGGCCATTTCTGCGAGGTCGCTGCGGCCCTCGGCCATCTTGCGGACATCCTTGTTGCCTGCTGTCACCACCATGGGTGTCCCGGCGTACTTCGAGTCAATCAGCAGGCTGAGGCTGTTGGCCATGCCGTTGTCTATGTGGAGGCTGACAAAGGCCACGTTCCCGGTGGCACGTGCGTACCCCTCCGCCATGCCGATCGCCACGCCCTCCTGCACGACCAGGACATAGTTCAGCTCCGGGTACTCTCCCATGATGTCCATGATCGGGGCCTCGCTGGTGCCAGGGTTTCCGAATATGAACTCCACGCCTTCAGCCCTCAGCATCTTCAACAGGCCATGTTTGCCAGCCAATTTCGGCACGTTGTATCTCCCGCCTGGCGCGCGTTGCCGCTGCCATGAATTGTTATTCTGACGACGCGTCCACGAGCGTCTGCCTAAGTCTTTCCGCCACGATTTTCAACTCGCCCTCCTGGATGTTCAGCGGGTCAACCCATACGGCTTCCTCCGGCCCATAGCCGGAGACATATATGCGCGGGCTGCCCTCCATCAGGCGGGACATGATCTCTCTGCTTGACGGCCCTCTCCACGCGGTTGTGAATTGAATCACGGCGTGCGGGATGTAGTGGTCGTAGTTGTGCTGAACATCGGCCTGTATGCCCGGCACTTCCGCCACCTGGTCAACCACCATTTGCATCTGCCTACGGTACCGGATAGTCTCCGCCTGTTCATCCTCGCTGACGAACGCTTTGACTGCAGCCAGCAGGCCGGCAATCTCCTCTTTGGAGACCTTTTGTCCCCTGGCGATGTTTGGGTATGGCGCATTGTTCAGGCGTGCATACTCCACCCACTCGTCGGTACCGAGCAGAATCCCTGTGCTTTGCGGGCCGCGTATGCCCTTGCCGCCTGAGAAGCTGACAAGGTCTGCCCCCTCATCAAGGAATTTCGTCAGGTTGGCGCGTGGCGGAAGCATTGACGCCGCATCGCACAGTACAGGCAGGCCATGCCGGTGGGCGATGTCCGACAGATGCGGCAGCGGCACATTGCCGCGGTTTTTGAACGGCGATTCCAGGTGTATGACCCCTGCTGTCTGTCTGGTGATGGCCGCTTCTAATTCTTCCGGCGTGCAGCCAGAGGCATCGCCCACCTCCACGAATCTTGCGCCAGGCACCAGGTACAGGTGGTCGTAAATGAACCTGTGCGAGCGTTGAATGATCAACTCATTCGGCATTCCACTTGTGTCGGGCAGGCGGCTGATCGCGCCGGCATCATCCTTCGCCATGGCGGCAGCCGCTTGTACCACAAGGCCTCCTGATGCTCCGCTGGTGATGGTGGCGGCCTCAGCGCCAACCATCTGTGCCAGCTCACGGCCTGCGCTGATCATCAACTCCTCGATGCGGACGAACACCTCCGCCATTGCCAGCATCGCGTCGAGCGCCTCTTGCCTTGGACGGCTGCCCGAGTGCTGGGTATTTGGGCCGCCGGCATTGATTATTGGCGTTACGCCAAGCTGCTCAAGCAGCCGGGCGCCCCTAGATTCGGTGTTCATCGATGCGCTCCATCGAACGGGTTCGTGACCCGCTCCAAGCCAGGCTGCATGTGATAGTCCCATGCGCCAGCAAAGCCACACCACTTGTCGACCGCCAGGAATCTACCACAGGCGCAGGCAACCTTAGTAGTTCCAGGCGTGCATTCAACGCCGCTGGCTACCCAAGCAGCGAGAACCCGTTCGCCAGGCTGCGGCGTCCAGACAGGGCCAGCAGGACATCGGCACTTTGGCCACGCAGTGCAGCGATCTCCGCCAGTACATGCATTGACTCAACTGATGCCAGATTGGGAACGTCTGGCGCAAGCCCCAACGCCAGTCGCAGATCCAGGGTGTGCAAGGTCAGTTCAACAGTCCGCGTTGACAGGTAGTTGTAGCTCCCACAGAGGTTGTTAGCAGGTGCTGGGGAACCTCACTGTTGCTGCTGTAAATGCAAAAACAGTAAGCGACAGGAGGTTCCCCAGTGTTGCATGGTAATGCCCGGCTCACGGTCCGCGCACGTCTTGAGATGGTCAAACAGGTCTTGTCCGGCTGGCCCCAGGCCGAGGTGGCAAGGCAGTTCAGGGTCTCAAGAGCCACCGTCTCGAAGTGGCTTGGCAGGTACAGGGCGGAAGGAAGGCCCGGCCTCTTCGACCGCAGCTCAAGGCCCGGGACCAGCCCCCGCCTGACACCACGGCGCCTTGTCTTTGCCATCCACTCCCTCAGGCAGGGGCGCAGCTGGGGCCCGCACCGCATCGGCTGGCGCCTGGGCATCGCACGCTCCACCGTTTACGCCGTGTTGAGAAGAGCCGGTCTCTCACGCCTGGCATGGCTGCACAGGACAACCAGGGAGATCGTCCGCTACGAGCATGCCCGCCCTGGAGACATGCTGCACCTGGATGTGAAGAAGCTGGGCAGGGTGCCTGACGGAGGAGGCAAGCGCTTCGCACCGGGCTTTGCAGAGACTCATTCGGGGCCCCGCTCGAAGCGGTCCCTCGGGACGGACTGCATGCACGTGGCCATCGACGACCATTCACGAGTGGCCTATGTAGAGGCTCTGCCGGATGAAAAGGGGCTGACCACAGCCCGGTTCCTCGAACGTGCTCTCAGCTTCTTCGCATGGAGGGGCGTCACGGTCAAGTGCATACTCACAGACAACGGAGGAAACTACCGTTCACAGGCCTTCGCTGACGTTGCGCAGTCCCACTCGGTCCGCCTCAAGCGCACCCGTCCGTACCGCCCACAGACCAACGGCAAGGCTGAGGCGTTCAACAGGATCCTGCAGAACGAGTGGGCCTACTCAAGGCCGTTCACTTCAAACAGCGAGCGGCTGGCAGAGCTGCCCGGTTACCTGCGCTACTACAATGAGCAGCGTCCGCACGGCGGCATCAGAGGGGCAACCCCGGCCTCAAGACTGTAAACAACGTCTATGGGAAGTACA
>JBBDMW010000068.1:0-49817 GCA_040878005.1 Dehalococcoidia bacterium | reverse complement strand
TGTGTTGCCATGTGCCGGTTGCCCAAGGGGTCTGCCGTTCAGCAGCAGCCGTTTGGTTTGTTTTTACTTGCCTTCGGCTTCGGACACTCTTCGAGGCTCGCCTGACGGCTCGGTCAGGGGTGCTGGTGTTTGGACTTGACGGACGCCCTGCAGTGCGTTCGTGTTGTCTGGCTTGACGGTCGTTGTGTGGCCGCTTGTCAGCGGCCATTTACCCCTCACCACCCCAGGTCTCTCCGCTTCGGTCGAGACGACATCGCGGAGGGCTATGGGTTGGTGGGGATGATCAGGCTGGTTGTGTTGGTGGTCTTGCGCGGTTGTGTGTTGGGGTGGTCATGGTTTTGATCCTCATCTCCTCATCAAGGAAACTCGTGGCGTTGGTAGGTTAGGTAGTCCCGGGGCTTTGAGGGGTGATGGCTTTTGAGTCGGTGGCTTGATTAAGGCTTGTGCAGTCTTGTACCTGGCCATGAGCACTTGGGCCGCCTTTGCCCGCCACTGTCTTTCTCTTTTGCCAGTTTTTTCTGTCCCTCTATTTCAATATACGTACGTATGTTCTGTTTGTCAAGAAGATGTGGCAGGGAGTTTTTTGGTTGGAGGAAGGGATGGGCTGCCGTCCGTATCGATCGTTTGCGAAATACAATCGCCCAAACCCCATCCACACCAGGTCTCTCCGCTCCGGTCGAGACGACAGGGTGACGGGAGTTTAGTCAGTGGTTGGAGTGGATGACCGCCTGGCTGTCCTGCCGGAGGACGCCATCCTCCCCGCCCAACCGCCGTTGCGCAAAACAAAGGGGCCTGTCGAATGACAGGCCCCTTCAAAAGTGACATTACGTCTTGCCGGCTATGTCCTGGCGGCGCTTACGCTCATCCATCGCCGGGGGACGGTTTCGAGGTTCATGTCCGACCAGACTTCTTCGAGGCCTTTTTGGAGTGACTCCCGGCCCTTGTCCAGCGGCACCCCAGGCATGATGCCTTCGATCCAGTCGCTGAAACCGCTGATGTGATGCCAGCCGGATATAGGCACTTCCACCTGCGCTATCTCCTGTTTGACCACGCGGAAGCCTGAGCGCTCCAGGAGCGACTCGTACTCCTCCGGCGTCAGTTGGACACGCGCTTCAACCTTTTTCGACTTGTCCGGCATAATGCCGTGGTCGCGCTTGAGAATGCGGAGCGACTTCATCATCCAGCGCCGGTAAAACTCGTGGGACTCCGGCGGGTGCGAGCCTTCGAAGAACGAGGTGTTGAAGGCCAAGATCCCGCCCGGCTCCAGCTTGACGCGGATCTGCCGGAGCAACTGCTCCTTATCCGGCACGTAGTGGATTGAGTTGCAGTAGACGATTGCGTCCACCTGCTCCCGCACAGCGTCGGATAATTGCTGCACCTCCGCCTGGACGAAGCGAACCGCTGCGTCCCGGCGGTCGCCCAGGTCGGTCACCGCCGCTCTCAGGGCAATTGACGAGTGGTCTATTGCATATATGACCGTCTCGCGAGCCGCCTGCAGACGGTCGAGGATCAGCTTGGTGACACCGCCGGTGCCACAGCCGAGGTCGATGATCCGCCGCTGCTTGCCAACTTCAGCCAGGTCAAGCAACCGGGAGTTAATCCCTGTGTAGAACGGCAGGCTTGAGAAGGCGCTGAACGAGTATTCTTCGTTTGAGTTTGTGACCAAGGTCCACTCCCCGGCGGGCATGCCGCCAATGTGGTCCACAGTGGTAAGCGCCGAGCCAGATAAGTTAATTGATCCGGTGAGGCCGGATTAACACAAGTTTACCAGAGGTAACAAATGTCCCTGCACGCGGATACTAGCAGTATATGAGGCCCCACCCCAAAGTCTTACGAACAGGAGCGTCTTCGGCGCTGGTATGGATTTGCGCCACGGTCATCCTGATCGCCGCTTCAGCGAATTGCGGAACGGGGGGGGATGAGAGTCCGCCTACTGTGTTTGCAGCAGCCTCACTCGCGGACGTCCTCGTTGAGGCCGCCGAGGCGTACAGGGAAGGCACGGGGCAACGCGTGGACTTCAATTTTGGAGGCTCCAACGCTCTCGCCAACCAGGTGGCGGGATTGTCAGCTCCCGCAGACGCCGTGATCTTCGCCGGGGAAGCGCCAATGCGCCTGCTTATAGAGGCTGACCTGGTTTCCGCCGACGAAGTTGTGACGCTGATGCGAAACGAACTGGTCGTGGTGGCTGGTCCGGACGCCATGGATCTCCAGCAAGTGGCTGACCTGGCCGAAGCCGAACGTGGCCGGATCGCCATCGCAGACCCCGCCCTCGCACCCGCGGGCGCCTATTCACAGGCCGCGCTGCAGGCCACCGGCATTTGGGACGTTGTGCAGCCACGGCTGGTTGCGACGCTGGACGTGCGGGCAGTGATTGGGGCCGTTGCATCGGGAAGCGCCGATTATGGCCTTGTTTACCGCACAGATGCCATGACAGCGAACGGGGTCCGGGCGGTCCTCTCAGTCCCTGCCGAAAGTCATCCGGAGATCATCTACCCTGCCGCTGTCATAAATGACAGTCCACGGTCAGCCCGGGCAGCGGAGTTCACCGAGTTCCTCCGGGGCGGTTCTGCCCGGCAAATCCTCAGCAGCCACGGGTTTATCACAGGTGATTGAAAACAACGTTCTCGCATAGATTCCACGCATGACTTCCACAATCGAGTTCATATTGCCTTCGCCACTCGCAGCCCATGACGACAAGCGCCCGGTCGCAGGCAGACACGTTTAGACTACCCGCGCCATGCCATCCGACCTGACCATCGTCTTCCTATCTCTTCGAATCGCAGCGCTGGCCACCGCCATATCACTGCCGCTCGGTCTTCTGACGGCGTGGCTCCTGGTGCGGCGGCGCATCCGCGGGCGTTTCGTGCTGGACGTCATAGTCTCCCTGCCGCTCGCACTCCCCCCGGTCGTCGTGGGGTACGTGCTGCTCTGGGGACTTGGCAGCCGCAGCCCTGTCGGGCGGTTTGTGGAAGACGTGTTCGGCGGCAGCCTGGTATTCACATGGGTGGCTGCCGCCCTTGCTGCGGCGGTCGTATCCTTTCCGCTCGTCGTCCGGTCATTTGCCGCTGCCCTCGCCGGTGTCGATGCACGTTATGAAATAGCGGCACGAGGTCTTGGAGCAGGGCCGTGGCGCGTCTTCTTCACCATCACGCTGCCGCTGGCGTATCGCGGCGTGCTGGCAGGCGGGCTGCTGGGGTTCGTGCGGGCATTCTCCGAGTTCGGGGCGACGATAGTGGTGGCGGGCAACATCCCGGGGCGCACCCAGGGAGTGCCGTCCGCAATATTCACCCGTATATCCACTGGCGACACTGACGCAGCATGGCGGCTGGCCCTTATCTCAATAGTGATTGCGGTAGTTGCGTTGGCGGTTCACAACTACCTGCTGTCGCGCACGAGCGATTCAGTGACAGGTCCAGGGAGATCACGGTCTTGAACACCGCCGGTGAATCCCAAGGCTCCAGGTCTGCGCCTGGCGGCGCTCGCCCTTCCCCTCCAGACCCGGCGGCTACGCTGAGCTTCCGGTTGCGGGCGACCCGCGGCGATTTCACGCTGGACGCCTCCGGCGCATTCAGCGATGGCATCACGGCTGTGTTCGGTCCTTCCGGCGCTGGGAAGTCGACGCTGCTCAGTTGCATTGCGGGGGCGGTACGGCCAGACGACGGGGAGATCACGCTGAATGAGCGCGTGCTGTGGTCATCAAAGCCACCCAAGAACGTGCCGCCCGAGAAACGGCGGATCGGCCTCGTTTACCAGGACGGCGCTTTGTTTCCTCATATGACGGTACGGCGGAACATTGACTATGGGCATTCGCTAACGCCGTCATCCCGCAGGCGGGTGGATCCCAGCCACGTGATAACGCTGCTGGGGATAGACGGGCTGCTCGACAGGCGCCCCGGCACATTGTCCGGCGGCGAACGGCAGCGTGTGGCACTGGCCCGTGCCCTGGCCACATCCCCAGAGCTCCTGCTGCTGGACGAGCCGATCGCTTCCCTGGATGCGCGGCTCAGGGGCGTCGTGACCGGGTACCTTCAGCGCTTGCACCGGGAGTTGGGCATCCCAATGGTGTACGTATCCCACTCAATATCCGAGGTGCTGGCGCTGGCATCACACGCCCTGCTGTTGAAAGACGGACGCGTGGCGGCGTTCGACCGGCCATCCCGCCTGCTCCTGGAGTCGGCGGCCGGGATGTCCCACGAAGGCGGCGGCATGGACAACCTGCTTGCAGGCACTGTCACTGATCCCACCGCTGGCCGCGTGAGGGTCGGTGATGTTGAGTTGGTTGCCCCCGCCGGGAGCAGGACTGCAGGTGAGCAGGTGGTTGTTTCTATCGGCGCAAGCGAAATAATCATTGCCAACCACCCGGTTGACGGAATCAGCGCCCGGAACGTCATACGCGGGAGCGTTACGGAGGTTTCCGGAGGAGGAGGCAGAGCCTTCGCGACAGTCGATATCGGTACGCCGGTCATTGCCGAGCTTACCGAAGGATCGGTGAAAGGGCTGGGCATCGGGCCGGGCAGCGAGGTCTTCCTCATATTCAAGACGAGCAGCATCGCTGTGCTGGATGCCGACACAACCTAAGCGTCTCGGTACCTGGGTCTGTCAATTACCTGTCTATACTGGTCCCTGCCCCGTGGGACACAGGTCCGCCAGGCAGCAAGCATTGCAGGCCGGAGAGGTCTGGCAGGTACGTGCTGCGTGGCCATCCAACAGGGCGTGGTACTCGTTGTACAGCGGCGCGTCCACAGGCAGGCGGTCCATGAACAACGCCTGGTAGTCCGCGTATCTATCCCCGGCCACCCGCCAGCCCAGCCGGTCGACGATGCGCCGCGTGTACTTGTCAATCACGAAAGAAGGCTTCTCCGCCACGTAAAGGACAATATCGTCAGCAGTCTCCTCCCCTATTCCCCAGATGCCCAACAGGCGCTCCCGCAGCGTCGCAGTTTCCAGGGACCAGAGCGTGTTGGCGTCGCCATCAAACTCATCCATGACCACCAGTGCGAACTCCTTCAGCTTCCGTGCCTTGGAGTTGTAGTAACCGGACGGGCGTATGGCATCTGCCAGCACCGGCAGGTCAGCCTCATGGACCGCCTTGAAGCTCCAAATGCCTGATTCACGCATGCGCGTGAGCGCGCGCTCCACGTTTTTCCATGACGTGTTCTGGGTCAGGATCGCGCCCATGACGATCTCGAAATCGCCGTCGCCCGGCCACCAGTTTCGCGGACCATATGCAGCCAGCAGACGTTCATATACCTCCATTAGCTGGTCGCTGGAGGGATACTTCCTGCGCCTGCTGCGCCCGGCGGCACTGGCCGGGCGGGAAGGCCCCGCACCATTGCGGCGCTTTGAACTTTTACCAACCGGTTCCCGCATCAAGCACGTCCCGCTGACAAACGTATGAAAACCACTGTCTATATGCAGCCTACATCCTGGGGCTGTGCTCCATGCGATAATTGCACCCCGGGCCGATACATAATGCATAGCTCGGAGCGCGCACAATGAAAACTTTCAACGAGAGACTGGACGCTGCTGCGGTCAAGACCGGCAGCCTCGTGTGCGTGGGGCTTGATCCAGACCCGGCCCGCATGCCGGTTAAGGACGTGGCGGAGTTCAACAGGGCAATCATCGACGCCACCAGCGAGTTCGCCTGCGCCTATAAGCCGCAGATGGCGTTCTACGAGGCACTGGGCATCGACGGCTTCAAGGCACTTGAACAGACCGTGCAGCACATTCGTGATGCAGCCCCCAACGCTGTGATCATTGGCGATGCCAAGCGCTGCGATGTGGGCTCCACGGCCGCTGCGTATGCCCATGCGATGTTCGAGGTGTGGGGCTTCGATGCGGTTACGCTGGTCGCCTACCTGGGCGCGGACGGGGTAGAGCCGTTCCTCCAGTATCCCGGCCGGGGAGTGTTCATCGTCTGCCGCAGCTCTAACCCAAGCGCCCGAGATCTCCAGGACCTGCACGTGACTTCAGGTGGAACCTCGATGCTTCTCTACCAGCGGGTGGCACAGGCCGCTGAGCGCTGGGGAGGCAACGACAACGTGGGACTCGTTGTAGGGGCGACTTACCCGAAAGAGTTGCGCATACTCCGCAGCACGCACCCAGGTTTGCCATTTCTCGTACCGGGCGTCGGCGCGCAGGGCGGAGACGTCGCCACAGCGGCACGGGCCGGGACAGATGAAAACGGCAGGGGCATGGTCATAAATTCTTCGCGCGGCATCCTGTACGCCTCGGCCAGTCCCACCGGGTTCGCAAAGGCGGCGGCTCAAGCGGCCGGGCAGTTGCGTGATGAAATCAACGACGCGCTCCAGGCCGTCGTGGGATAGACTTCTGTTAAGGTCGCGTTGATATGCCGTCCGCAGACCGCACTCCTTTTGGCGTCGGCGACCGTATAACCCTCAAGAAACCGCATCCGTGTGGTGGCCGGGAATGGGAGGTATACAGGATAGGAGCGGACATAGGCTTGAAATGTCTGACCTGCGACCGCAGGGTGATGCTGGTCCGTCGTGAGGTCGAGCGCAGGATGATCGCCCGAACTGCCGCAACTGGCAGCGGGGACACCCAGGACTGACCGTTTCATGTGTGCCCGCTTCGTTGACTGTCCGAGAGTGGCGGTACTAAGCTACGAATACACCGTTCGTCGCTGTGTGACGGTACAACGTCACAGGCGGCGGAGTTTTCAGGAGGCTGCTCCAACATGATGGAGATGGAGATCGACAGCATCCGCGTCAGCCTGCTGAACTATCAGCGCGTTGTCATCCTGAAGCAGAAGGGCTCCGACCGGTATCTGCCCATCTGGATTGGCCCGGCTGAAGCTGACGCCATCGCGGTGCGGCTGCAGGATGTTTCAGTGCCGCGCCCCCTAACACATGACTTGCTCCACAACGTAATTGGCGAGTTGGGCGCAGCCGTCAATCACGTCCTTGTATCCGGTCTTGACCACGACACTTTTTTCGCCAAGATCGAGGTAAGCATGGGCGACCAGACTGTGCAGATAGACTCACGTCCGTCTGATGCCCTAGCGCTTGCCGTGCGAGCCAAGGTGCCCATCTATGCAGAGGATGAAGTGCTTGAAAAGGCCGGCGTGCAGCTTGACAAGGAGAGCGGCGGCGCCATAGTCGGCACCGAGAGCACCGCCGCGGGACCTGGCGGCTCTTCGCTTGACAAGCCGAAGCCTGTTGACAAGGACGAGCTGCAAAAGCTCTCAGCGTTCCAGGACTTCATTGAGTCCCTGGACCTGGGAGACCTGGGCGACGAGAAGGGCAAGTCCGGCGACCGTTAGCTGGTTCAGCATATTGAGAGTGGATTGCAGGGCCCTGCGTGAAAGCGGGGCCCTGCCGCGCCGGTTGGGTCACAAGGTTTATGCTGAAAATTGTCGCCCGCGCTGACAACTTGTGATAAAGTCCACAATCGCGTTTCGAGCAGGAAAGCCTCCTTGTCGCAAGAGCCGAAGCCGCCGGATTCGCAGCAGCCAGGGGAGCCAGGTTCCACTGGCGGGACTGAACCGCCTGGGACGGGGTCGCGTGATAGCCTGTCGGCTACAGCGGTTCTGCTGGCGAAGGTGTCTGGCGTGGGATGGTATGTGGCAAGCAGTGTGGCGATAGGCACCCTGGGCGGCTACTGGCTTGACGGACAACTGGATACACGGCCGGTTCTCACTCTCGTGGGGATTGTCCTTGGAGTCCTGGCAGCATTCATAGGCATGGTCCGAATGTTGCGGTTGATTGGAAGATCAAGAAGGTGACAGGGTCCGCACCGTTAACGGGCCCCTGGTAAGGGATACAGGTTTTCGCCGGTGGGGAGTCTTTTCTCCAATCCTAAAATCCTCGTGGTACTGCTCCTGGCAGTGGCCGCGCTTGTCCTATCCGTTGCTGGAGGCGCTCTTGGCGCATCCGTAGGGCTCGGCTTCCTAGGCGGCCCGGTACCGCATATCCAGGTTCCCGCTGAGACCGTAGTCAGCATCGCCGGCTACAACCTGATGAACACCACAGTGATGTTCTGGATGGCCGGCATCGTGCTGGTGTTGCTGGCATGGCTGGCAACCCGGCGAATGACCGAAGTCCCCGGCCGGCTTCAAAACGTCTTTGAATCTATCTTTGAATACTTCGACGGCCTTGCCCACGGCGCGGCGGGCGGTCCCTCTGGCCGGCAATTCCTTCCCCTCGTCCTCACCATCTTCCTCGTAGTTCTTTTCTCCAACTGGATTGGCATTCTCCCCGGCGCTGGCTCTGTTGGCCGCGTGGAGAATGTGGAAGAGTACATTCATCACAGGGTTGAAGACCGGGTGCATGAACTGGAGGCTGAAGCCGAAGGCGCTGTTGATCACAATGCCCTTGAGGAGCAGGCCCTGCTGGAAGTGGTCCAGGAGAATGCGGACCACTTGTTCGTGGTCTTCTCCGGTGAAGGCGGCCTCAAGACCATTAACCTCGGCAGGGGCGAAGAGGCCAAGGTTCCGCTAAGGAACATCGTGGATGTCAACGAAACAGACGTCCATGCGCTCGAAGAACAGTTGCACGAGAGCCGCGTGCGTGAGGCGCCAGAAGATTACCCGGAGCTTGAAGGTCAGACGGCCGGGATACTGGTTCCGTACTTCCGTGGCGCAAGCACGGACCTGAACACTACGCTCGCCATAGCCATTGTGGCGATGGGCGCCGTGCAGTTCTGGGGAATTCGCGCCCTGGGCATTGGCACGTACGCCGGTAAGTTCTTCCCGTTCAAACAGGGGCCAATCATGCTGGCGGTGGGCATCCTGGAGCTATTTGGAGAACTCGCCCGCACCATCAGCTTTACATTCCGTCTTTTCGGCAACATGTTCGCCGGGGAGATCCTGCTGTTCGCCATGGCGTTCCTTCTGCCTCTCGTGGGGATAATTCCCTTCCTTGGCCTGGAGTTGTTCGTTGGGCTCATCCAGGCGTTTATCTTTGCCATGCTTACGCTGGTGTTCGGAGTGATGGCGGTGACCCACCACGGTGATGAAGAACATCACGCGGAGGAGCACCACTAGGAACTTCCGCCGGAATGCAGACGCACTGGCGGCAACAATACTGGGTATCGGCCAACGGTGGCGCCATGCGGCGTGTCCGTGGCGCAGTGACCACCCCGCAGAGGCGGACTCCGCGGGAAATGAAGATACGGAAATTTGGGAGGATTCAGTTGGATCTCACGCCTATTGCAGCAGCCGTCGCCATTGCGCTTGGCGCAGTCGGTCCGGCGCTTGGTATCGGTATGTTGGCCGGCAAGGCGATGGAAGCGCTGGGCAGGAACCCGGAAGCTCGCGGCGCAATCCAGCAGAACATGATTCTGGCTATCGCGTTCGCTGAGGCCATCGCCATTTACGCCCTTGTTGTGGCGATCATCATTCTGTTCGTTTAATCCGGCGCCGGGTATCAGCACACGTTGCTCGATGAGTGGCGTGCGTAAAGTATCCGGGGATCTTGAGGGGAGCCCATGGGGGATCTTGGAATAAACCTATCTGGCCTGTTGACTCAACTGGCCAGCTTCCTGATCCTGTTCACAATCCTGTACCTGCTTCTTTACAAGCCGATCATCAGGATGCTGGACCAGCGTTCAGACCGGATCAAGGAGAGCCTTGAGGCGGCGAACCGTGCCAGGGAGGAAGCTGCTTCCTCTGCCGAACAGGTGGAGCGGGAGATGATCAACGCCCGGCAGGAAGGTCAGAAGTTGATCGCAGAAGCCCGTGAGGCGGCAGGCCGCTTCCGTGAGCAGGAGGAGAGCCGGGCGCAGGCGCAGGTGGAGGAAATGCTCAACCGTGCCCGCGCAGCTATCGAACGTGAACGGGACTCGGCTATAGAAGAGGTACGGCAGCAGTTTGCGACCCTGGCCATCACCGCTGCGGAGCGGGTGGTTGAGCGTTCGCTCGATGCCAAGGCCCACGCTGAGCTCATCGACCGTGTGCTTGCTGAAGGCTTGGACCAGAGGAAGAACTGAAGTTGCTGTACGGGGAGATTAGCTAGGAATGGCTGGAGCCACAGGCAGGCGGTACGCACAGGCGGCTTTCGAACTTGCCCTTGAAAATGAGGGTGTGGATCGATGGCAGGAAGACCTGGCGCGTGTTGCCCAAATCCTGGACAACCAGGACTTCCTGGCCTTGTTGGATGCGCCCCAGGTGCCTGAGAAGGTCAAGCTGGACGGCATAACCACGCTCCTGCCCGATGTAGCGCCCCTGATTCGCAACATGGTGAAGCTGCTGGTGCTGCACGGACGAATTCGTGTCTTCCCCGGCATTGTGGAACACTTCGGCGAACTGGCTGACGAAAAGAACGGAATCGCACGGGCAGAGGTTGTCACCGCGGTGCCACTGGACGATGCCCGCCGCGATCGTGTTATCAGCGACCTCAGCGATATGGTCGGGAAGAAGGTTGAGATAGTCGAACGGGTTGACCCGGGCATCCTCGGCGGCATTGTCGCCAGGGTGGGCGACAGGCTGATCGACGGCAGTGTCAGAACCCGGCTGCGCTCGTTGCGACGAGAACTCGCGGACAGGCCTATGGAGGTTGCCGTGGCGTGATTGGGCGAGGGTCAATACGCCCAGCCCCCTGAGCGTCACATACATGTACCTAGGGAACCCGCGGGCAGGTGTGAAGGCCCGGCGGCAAATAGACGGACTCTCTCCCCGGTTGCGGGCACAACTCGAAGTGGGATTGAGTTAAATTGAGTAGAGCATTTAAATGACCGGCACTGTGGCGGCAGGCGTAACGAAAGCCAGCGGGCCGCGATAGCAGAGGAGACCTGATGGCGGTTAGAGGACAGGACATAGCCTCAGTCATCAAGAGGCAAATCGAGGAGTTCGGCGGCGAACTCACGATGGTCGACGTAGGCACCGTCATCGAGGCCGGCGACGGCATTGCCCGTATCCATGGCCTTTCCGGCGTCAAGTCGAACGAGCTAATCCAGTTCCCCGGCGATGTGCTGGGGCTGGCGCTGAACCTTGAAGAGGACAGCGTGGGTGCAGTGGTCCTGGGCGACTACAAGGGAATCAAAGAAGGTGACGAGGTCCGGAGCACCGGCCGCGTCATTGAGGTGCCGGCGGGCGAAGGTCTGCTGGGACGCGTGCTTGACCCCCTGGGACGCCCGATTGATGGCAGGGGCTCCGTCCAGACGGACAAGCTCATGCCGGTTGAGAAGATTGCACCCGGTGTGGTAACCAGGCAGTCGGTGAACCAGCCTGTCCAGTTCGGTGTGAAGGTTGTGGACGCCATGGTGCCCGTGGGCCGCGGCCAGCGTGAGCTGGTGATTGGCGACCGCACAACTGGCAAGACGGCGCTTTGCATAGACGCCATCATCAACCAGCGGGACAGCGACATACTGTGCATTTATGTAGCCATTGGACAGAAGGCGTCCAAGGTCGCCGCCACGGTCACGACGCTTGAAGAGAACGGTGCGCTGGACCACACCATCGTGGTCGCAGCAAACGCATCGGACTCTGCCGCTCTCCAGTACCTTGCCCCGTATGCAGGCTGCGCCATTGGCGAGTACTTCATGGAGCAGGGCCGGGACGTGCTGATTGTTTACGACGACCTGACCAAGCACGCCTGGGCGTACAGGCAGATGTCCCTGCTTCTGCGCCGCCCGCCCGGCCGTGAAGCCTACCCCGGTGACGTGTTCTACCTGCACTCACGCCTGCTTGAGCGCGCTGCAAGGCTGTCGCCCGAGTATGGCGGCGGCTCCATAACGGCTCTGCCGATCATCGAGACGCAGGCGGGTGACGTGTCAGCCTACATCCCGACGAACGTCATCTCCATTACGGACGGCCAGATTTACCTGGAGCCAGACCTGTTCAACGCCGGCATACGCCCGGCTGTGAACGCCGGCCTGTCAGTGACACGTGTCGGAGGCTCCGCCCAGCGCAGGGCCATGCGGCAGGTGGCCGGACGCCTCAAGCTTGAGATGGCGCAGTTCCGCAGCCTGGCTACCTTCGCACAGTTCGGTACGGCCGACCTTGACGCAGGCACCCGTCGCCAGTTGGAGCGGGGTGAGCGGTACACAGAGCTGCTCAAGCAGATCCAGTCGGCGCCCGTTAGCTTTGAAAACCAGGTCACGATCTTTTTCCTGGCGAACAGCGGGTTCCTGGATGATGTGGAGACCAGCAAGGTTTCGGCGTTTGAGGCTGCGTGGTACGAGTACTCTGCGGCAAACTTACCGGATGTCCTGAAGACCATTGCCGAGACGGGTGAGCTTGGCGAAGAGATCGAAAACAAGCTGAAAGAGGCCGGCACGGCCTTCAAACAGACCGTCACTCTGTAGGCCCAGTCAATGCCAAGCACCCGAGAACTACGCCGCCGCATCCGTTCGGTACAGAACACCGCCAAGGTGACCAAGGCCATGCAGCTCATCGCTGCATCGAAGATGCGGCGCGCCCAGCAAATGGTGGTCAACGGGCGTGCCTACTCGGAGAAGATGCGCGATGTCATGGCGGACCTCGTGGCGCACATTGACTTCGAGGAAGACGCCCCGTCCATTCCCCTGCTGTCCAACCGCCCCGTAGAGAAGACCGTCATGCTGCTGATCACGCCGGACCGCGGCCTTTGCGGCGGCCTGGTGAGCAACATGAACCGCGCAGCCGGCGAGGTGATTCGCTCTTCGGACACGCCGGTTTCCACGGTGGCGATTGGCCGCAAGGGAGAGACGTTCATCATTCGCACGGGCCAGGACCTTAGGGCTACATTCTCCGTGAGCGACCGGCCGTCCCTAGAAGACACTGTGTCCATCACGCGCATGCTCATGGATGAATACGAGGAACAGAACGCTGACCGTGTGTTGCTGGCGTACCCGGAGTTCATCAACGCCGCTGTGCAGCGCCCGGTAATTCGGACACTGCTGCCAGTTGAGCCGGCAGAGGCCGACCCAGAGGATTCGAGCCCGGCAGAGGAACAGGCGGACGCCGAGTTCATATATGAGCCAGACCCGGCCGGGGTGCTTGGGAACATCGTCCCGCGTTACGTGGAGACACAGGTCTACCACGCCATCCTGGAAGCGATTGCGAGCGAGCACTCCGCCCGAATGGTGGCGATGCGGAACGCCACTGATAACGCAAACGATCTGACTGAAGACCTGACGCTGGCCCTCAACAAGGCGCGCCAGGAGACGATCACCGCAGAATTGCTTGACATTGTCGGCGGCGTTGCCGCCGTTGGAGGCTAGATCATACGGCGCTGCCCAGGCGGCGCTCGAATGTGACAGCGATATAGGGAGCCGCTGATGGCGCAGGGTACAAAGGGCACAGTAGTCCAGATTATCGGCACCGTTGTGGACGTGGAGTTCCCACCGGAGGAACTGCCGGAGATCTACAACGCATTGGAGTTGCAGATCGATGGTGAACGCCTGGTGCTGGAGGTTGAACAGCACGTGGGCAATAACTGGGTGCGATGCCTGGCCCTTGGCACTACCGACGGCCTTGCCCGCGGTGTGGAGGTAGTGGATACCGGCCAGGCCGTGGCTGTCCCCGTGGGCCCGCCCTCTCTTGGCAGGCTGTTCAATGTGACCGGGGACCCAATCGACAACCTTGGACCCGTTGCAGATGGAGAGCGCTGGCCCATTCACCGCCCTGCCCCAGCATTTGACCAGCAGAGCGGAACCACCGAAATCCTCGAGACAGGCATCAAGGTCATCGACCTGATCACCCCATTCGCCAAGGGCGGAAAAGTCGGTGCTTACGGCGGCGCTGGAGTCGGCAAGACGGTCATCATTACTGAGCTCATCCGTAACATTGCCCAGGAACACAGCGGCGTGTCGGTCTTCGCCGGCGTGGGCGAGCGTTCCCGTGAAGGCAACGACCTCTGGCATGAGATGCAGGAGTACGGCGTGCTCGACAGCACGGCACTCGTGTTCGGCCAGATGAACGAGCCGCCCGGCACCCGCGCCCGTATCGCCCTGACTGGCCTGACCATGGCGGAGTACTTCCGCGATGTGGGCAAGCAGGACGTACTGCTGTTCGTGGACAACGTGTACAGGTACATTCTCGCTGGCATGGAAGTCTCGGCGCTGCTGGGCCGAATGCCTTCTGCTGTGGGTTACCAGCCCACCCTGTCAACTGAAATGGGTGACCTGCAGGAGCGCATCACGTCAACCAAGGACGGTTCCATTACGTCATTTCAGGCGGTCTACGTGCCGGCTGACGACTACACAGACCCCGGTATCGTGACCACGTTCGGGCACCTGGACGCCAACATTTCGCTTGAGCGTTCGCTGGCAGAGCAGGCGCTATTCCCGGCTGTGGACCCGCTGGCCTCCAACTCAAGGCTCATGGAGCCGGCCATCGTGGGCGAAGACCACTACCGGGCTGCACGTGGCGTCCAGCAGATACTGCAGCGCTACAAGGACCTCCAGGACGTTATCGCCATCCTGGGTGTCGAAGAGCTGTCCGATGACGACAAGGTGATCGTGGCCCGGGCCCGGAGGATCCAGCGCTTCCTCACTCAGCCGTTCTTCGTTGGTGAAGTATTCACAGGCATCCCGGGCAAATACGTATCCATCGACGAGACCGTACGAGGCTTCCTTGAGATCATCGACGGCAAGCATGACTCGTTGCCGGAGCAGGCCTTCTACATGGTGGGCACCATAGACGAGGCAGTGGAGAAGTCGAAAGAGATGGCCGCCGTTTAGGCTGCCGCGTCAGGAATTAGCTACGTCGATCTGTGTGCGGCCAGGGCCACGCTCCTTCCCTCCGCCGCACACCAACCTGGCGGAGGCATGGCAAGCCATGCCTCCGCATTACGGAGAAGGTAAGACATGGGCAGGCTGCAGGTAGACATAGTCAGCGCTGAGGGCCAGGTGTTCTCCGGTGAGGCAGACCTGGTTGTCGCTCCCGGCGAGGTTGGCGAACTGGCCATCCTGCCCTCCCATGCTCCCTTAATCACCACACTGGATGCTGGCGAGATCAGGATCAGCGAGGGCAGCAACGAAGAGTACCTGGCTGTATTCGGCGGGTTCCTCGAGGTCAGTGACAACAAGGTGACTGTCCTTGCCGACGCTGCCGAAGAGGCCTCGCAGATTGACATCGAGCGGGCAGAGGCCGCCATGCGACAGGCGCAGGAGCGGATCCAATCACGCGGCGCAGAGGAAGACCTTGAGAGGGCCCTTACATCTCTCAGGCGTGCCCAGATCAGGGTGAACACGGCCCGCCGTCAACGTGACCGCCGCGGTCGTCGCCAGACGGCGCAGTAAATTTCTACTGCGCCCCAGTTACGGCAATTTGCTGGCACAGGGTCAAGCCGTACGGTGGGTGTCGGCGGGTTCGGTTGAATCGGCATGTTCACGCTGATGCAGCCCTTCCAGTCCCGACCGCATCAGCAGTCCGCCGACGACCAGCATCACTGCTCCCCATGCCAGGAACCCAAGGTCCCAGGCAAGTTCATCTGGGCCGGACCGCACATGGTGAACCTGGAGAATGTGGTGGTCGATGACCCCTTCCACTAGATTGAACAGGCCCCAACCGGCTAAAAGGCCGCCCGCGAGGATGTGCCACGACCATGTGGTGCCCCTTGTTCCTCTTGCGGCACTCCACACCAGCGCCACGCCTGCAACAGTCGCAACGTAGGTGGCAGCATGAAATAGCCCGTCAGCCATGACGTTCAGTTCCATACGCGACAGGCTGGTCGGCGGCTCCACCTCAGACAACATGTGGTGCCACTGGAGAATCTGGTGGAGCACAATTCCGTCAAAGAAACCGCCCAGGCCTACGCCGAGCAGTAATACGCCAATCACCAGACGTGTACGTGCCACCCTCCGCCTCCGTTCGGCCCACCGGTGCCATCTTTAACAACCTAGCCCCGAGCATCCGTCGGCAATAACGCCTAAAAGCAGCACCGGCGCTAATACCTTTGGCCGGTTCTTCTGTTACTGCGACGCCCCTTGCGAAGGCAATATGCCCCCGGCAGTATGGGCAGGAGCGAGTGGCAGTCCAACGCTTGCCGGTAGGCCAGGCAACGGCCAGTTCGCGGAGTTTCCATCTGATGTTGGAGTGCTCCCACGCCTAAATGCACAAGCCGCCGCGTTGGGTGTAGATTAGCGCAGCGCGTGACCACTTCCTGCATGGCTTGCGATTCAGAAAGCAGCTTGGAATCCATGACTACGACAGGTTCCGCACAGTTTGACCAGCTCGGATTGAAGCGGGTGATCAATGGGAGGAGCTGGGTGACGATCCTTGGCGGAAGCAGGATGCCGCCCGAGGTTCAACGAGCCATGCAGGAAGCTGCTGACACATTCGTGGACTTCCATCAGCTAAACATACGGGCCGGCGAACGCATCGCAGAGTACACAGGCGCCGAAGCCGGCCTCGTTGTCGCTGGTGCATCGGCCGGTCTCCTGGTGCAAGCGGCCGCATGCATGGCGGGTTCCGACCCAGAGCGAATTCTCCAGTTGCCAGACACAACCGGAATGAAGGATGAGATTCTCATCCACAAAAACCACCGGTTCGGCTTTGAGATCTGCTACCGGACAGCCGGCGCAAAACTGAAGGAATGGGGAAGTGGAGACGGCAGCCCCAGCGATCAGCTATCCAGTGCGATCGACGACAACACCGCCGCGGCTGTCTACATATTCGGGCCATGGATGTCGTGTGATCTCTCACTGCGCGAGGTCGTGGCAATAGCGCATGAGAGAGACGTTCCTGTGATAGTCGACGCCGCAGCCATGTTGCCCCCAGCCGATAACCTCACCAGGTACATAGACGAAGGCGCTGACCTGGTGACGTTCTCAGGGGGCAAGGGGGTTCGCGGGCCACAGTCGACAGGAATCCTGGCTGGCCGCGCTGACCTGGTTGAGGCGGCAAGGCTGAACATGTCACCGCACGCTTCTGTAGGCAGGGCGTGCAAAGTGGCCAAAGAAGAGATCGCGGGTCTGCTGGCTGCACTGGAGCGGTTCGTCTCGATGGACCATGAAGAGGAGTGGGCCACGTGGCGGCAGTGGTCTGACACCATCGTTAATGCGGCGCATGGAATGACCGGCGTCCGTGCGGTGGTCGAGGACGGAGATCCCAACCGGCAGGGTCCAACGGCCGTCTTCTATTACACAGACGCCTGGGACGGCACCCCTTCCACTGTCATTCAAGAGCGGCTGGCATCACAGTCGCCGTCAATCCACGTTGGCGTGGGGCGATACGCCGACGAGATCTACGTCAGTCCGGTTGCACTTGAGCCGGGAGAGGCAGAGGTAGTTGCAGAGGCGCTCAGGGCCGAGCTAAACCGCAGGGACTGACTCGACTTCAGCTACTGCACATACCGCCTGAGCCACTCTGCGGCCGTCCGCGCAAACGGCATCCGCCTGAGTCACCACGGCAAAGGCATGCTGTGGCCAATGCGCCTGTACACGTAGCACCAGCGTCCCGCACCCTGAGCAGTTCGCTCACTCTGCTCAGCCGTGAAACTTCCATTCTCCAGTGCCTTTGCCCAGTAAGCCGTACTCAAGCCGGGCACGGACGCTTGTCCTCGTTAATGGCAATTCCGTGGCAGGCCATGGACCAGCTATTTTCGCCGAACGACCAACGCGTCACAGTGCCGCAAATCATCGGCAACATCTGATTGACATCATATACACCCGGTGCTAATGTCCCGACGCGTCATGTCATGTGGTGGCGGTGTTGGGACCATTTACGTCATGCTGAGTCCCATCGGGTACGAATCTCGTAATACGTCGACCTAATTGGTCGATCCCGGAGTGTGAGTGATGAATATGAAGGCGCTGTCGCTACGCAGGATGCCCCTGCTCGTGGCGCTGTCTGGCTTACTGATCAGCCTGGCGGTCGCATGTGGCTCCGCAGAGGCCACCCCTACCACTGCTGATCCTTCTGGTGAGCCGACGTCGACTGCCGACCCCGGTGGACCGTCCGAAACCGCCACGGCAACCCCATCAAGTGGATCTGATCTGCCACAGCCCGAGAATGAGCTGGGTGTGATCACGATGGTTGACGTCACCCTGACCGGCTCTCCCGGCAGCTTGCCTGACCTTCCAATGTTCCCAGCACGCCAGTTTGGAATTGGTGAAAGCCTGTTCGCTCCTGAAGGCGACGACTGGGACGCACCCATGCTGGCGGAGTCATGGGAACTTGAAGATGACCTGAGCAGTGTCACGATCACCATCCGTGAGGGAGTGCAGTTCCACGGTGATTGGGGAGAGATGACTGCCGAGGACATGGCCTGGGTCATCAACCGGACCAACCCGTCCATTAACCCGGAGTCGATAGCGGCGAGTGCTGCCAACTTCTCCGCCCTGTTCGGGGACACGCCGGTAGAGGCCCTGGATGACTACACGATCAGGGCACATTTCGACAACTTTGATGTGCGCTGGGCGAGCAACCTCCTGAACCAGGAGGCAACCGGCGGCCTCACCAGTATCGCCACTTCAAAACGAGCTTTCGATGAGATGGGCGCAGAGTGGATGAGGGCCAACTTCATCGGGACTGGCCCTTTCCAGGTTGTGAGTCACATCGAGGACCTGGAAGGCACGTATGAGGCGGTTCCATACGACCACTGGCGAAAAGACGCCGAGATAACGCAGTTCAAGATGCTGGCCGTACCAGAAGAAGCATCCAGGATGGCCATGCTTCAGACTGGCGACGCGGATGTCGCTTTCATTGATCCGAAGAACCATGCCCAGGTCATTGATGCGGGCTACCTGCCAGTGAGCGCCGGACAGGGCATCCAGCAGGGAGTCTTCTTCCCGGGCAACCTGTGGGAAGAGACCAACGCGCTGACGGGTGAACCGCTGGAATACGGCACATACGTGAACAGCATTCCATGGATTGGCAACCCGTTCGACCCCGGCTTCGGCGAGCCGCCGGACGGTATGGACAGCATGGAGCGGGCCCGGCTGGTGCGTACCGCTCTGGCCATGTCGGTAGACAGAGACGCCATTATCGAGCACGTCATGGGCGGCATCGGAACTCCCGTGCACGTGGAGTACTTCAGTACCCAGAACCCAAATTGGGATCCTCAGTATGAATATCCGTTCGACGAGGAAGGAGCGGAGGCACTTCTTGACGAGGCAGGGTACCCCCGTGGCTCAGGCGATATCCGGTTTGAGATACCGCTCTTCATTGGTCCGGAGCTGGGAGGCGGTGAAGGACCAGCGGGTGAAATTGGCGATGCAATTGGCGGCTTCTGGGACAACCTGGGAGTCAGAACCCAGGTGCTGAAATACGCCTACGCCGTCTACCGGCCGGGACTTGTCGGCAGAACTTCCGTCACGCCTCTCCTGACTTCCTGTGACGATGGTAAAGAATCGTACCCGTGGGATTGGCCGAAGGGCCTGGTGATGACCACGTTGACACGGGGCGGCTTCGCCTGCGGGAACGAATCACCGGAAATCCTGGAATGGTACCGCGCTGCTGCGTCAGAGCCAGACGTACAGGCCAGGATCGACATCAACAACGAGCTCTTGGAGTACATGCACCACTGGGCAATTGCGCCCGGCTACGTCAGCGTGCCCCAGGCTTACTTTGCCAACCCGAATTCGATCAGCGAATGGCCCATGCACCTGGGTAACTCCTTCAACTCACCCCAGAACATCGTGTCCGCACGCCAGAACACGAACTGGCCTGTAACAAGGCCATCAAGGCAACTCATGGCGCCGAGCGACTGGCGCCATGAGTTGCCTTCAAGTCTCGGCATCGGGTCTGCCCCAGAGGGTTGAGGATGAAGCGCTACTTTTTGAGAAGGTTGATATTCGCAGTAATCACACTGATTGCCGCGACCATGCTGGTATTCGGCCTCTCCCGGGTCGCCGGTGATCCGATGCTTCTCTATGCGAAGCCAGGCGGCTATGGCATGAGCCCAGAGCGAATTGCCACGTTGGAGAAGCGTCTCGGCCTGGACAGGCCACTGGTGATCCAGTACTTCATGTGGATGGGCAGGTTGTTGCAGGGCGACCTCGGCAACACCATTACTACTGAAACTCCGGTGGCGACGCTGCTGAGGGACCGGATCCCCGCCACTCTCCAGTTGGCAGCAACGTCGTTCGTCTTCGCCATCATGCTGGGCATCCCGCTAGGGGTGTTGTCGGCAATAAAGAGGGGCACATTCTGGGACTACCTGGGGCGCTCCATCGCGCTATTCGGCCAGGCGATGCCAGTGTTCTGGGTGGGGATCATGGGAATCCTGATTTTCGCCGTGATGCTGGACTGGCTGCCACCCGGCACCGCAGGGTCGCGCGATGCCCCACTAATTTCCAAGCTTCAGTATTTCATCCTGCCGACTGTCACCCTTGGATGGCTGCCGGCCGCCGCATTCCTGCGCCTTACCCGCTCAGCGATGCTGGAGGTTATGGATTCGGAGTACATCAAGCTGGCCCGCGCCAAAGGCGTGAGCGACCAGAAGATCATCTGGAAGCACGCCTTCAAGAACGCAATACTCCAACCGCTAACTCTCGCAGCAATAACCCTTGCCGGGTTCATAACCGGAACGGTTGTAATAGAGCGGGTCTTCTCCTGGCCGGGCGTCGGGCAGTTGACCGTGCAGGCGGTCTGGAACAACGACTTTCCAACACTGACAGCGACCGTGCTGCTGTGGACGTTGGCGTTCCTGGTGCTGAATTTCCTGGCCGACGTGGCATATGCCTACCTTGATCCCCGGATCCGGTTGTCCTGAGGAGGAACAACCTTCATGGCTGTTGCAGAAACAACCACTCCCCTGGACCAGGACAGGCCTGCCCGCGTGAGGTACGTCGGATCGTCTTGGCAGTTCGTTCGCCGCTGGCCAGTCATCCCCGTCTTTATCCTCACAATACTGTTGATCATGGGACTGGGCGCACCGTGGCTGGCCCCCGACGACCCAATACGGCAATCACTTGCAGACCGCAACGCGCCACCGTCATTTGTGGACGGAAGCAGCAGCCATCTGCTGGGCGCAGATCACGTTGGTCGAGACCTCCTGAGCCGCATGCTTTACGGAGCGAGGATCTCGTTGGCAGTAATGGCAATCGCCCTTTCCGCAGGCCTGGTTGTGGGGACCACGTTGGGCATCATTAGTGGCTATTTCGGAGGGCTTACTGACGAGATAATCACTCGCGCCGTGGACATCTGGATGGGGTTCCCGTTTCTCCTGTTGGCCCTGATTGTGGCCATCGTCATCGGGTCAAGCGTCCCCATCGTGATGGGGCTGCTCGCGCTCCTGGCATGGAGCAGCTTCGTAAGAAATGTGCGGGCGAATGTGCTTGTGCTGAAGGAAGCTGACCACGTGGCCATGGCAAGGGTCATGGGTGCATCCACACTGAGGATCCTGGTCAGGCACATCATGCCCGGCATTGTGGGCACAGTGACCGTGATAGCGTCGCTCCAGGTGGGCCAACTGATACTGGCGGAAGCCACCCTGAGCTTCCTCGGAGCCGGCATCCCGCTGCCGACCCCCTCATGGGGAAACATGATCGCCGATGCCAGGGACTATCTCCAGACCGCCTGGTGGACCTCGACCTTCCCCGGGCTGGCCCTGTTCCTGACGGTAATGGCGCTCAACTTCCTGGGGGACTGGCTGCGTGACCGCCTCGACCCTCGCCTTAGGCAAATCTAGGCCGGATTCATGGACCAAACCAGGTACCCAGGCCATGGCACCAAGAGCCGGGCGTCTCGCAGGAGCGCTCCATCAGGAAGCCTCGATCTCCACGATCATCTCTATCTCAATGGGGATGTTCTCGAAGACCGACGTTATACCGAACGCAGCCCTGGCGTGCCGCCCTTTGTCTCCAAAGACCTCCACAAGAAAATCGGAGGCGCCATTGGCAACGCGCGGCTGCTCCCTGAAATCCGGTGTGGAATTGACCATGCAAAGGAGCTTGACGATCCTCTTTACGCGATCAAGGTCGCCAATGTGACCCTTCAACGTCTGGAGCATGCAGATGGCAACCTGCCGGGCGGCGGCCTGGGCATCCTCTACCGAGATGCTTTCGCCGAGCCGGCCAGAGATGAAGGTGCCGTCTTCAAGCTTGGGCCCGTGACCGGAGACGAAGACCAGGTTGCCGGTAGTGACCGCGCCCACAAAGCTAAACATTGGCGGAGGCGGCGGGTTCAATGTCACACCCAGTTCTTTCAGCTTTGCTTCAATTTCCATTTGCTGGCTCCTGTCATGTTTGATTGGAAGACGCAGTCCGCATTGGCGGAACCACCGGGTCAGGCCGACCGACAGATGTTCAGGCAATTCATGTGTTTGCGCAATCAATTGAAACCCGTACCAGGTCAAACCATCCAATGAACGGAGAAAACCGTGCCGACTGCCCGTAGAGGTCCAGTCATATATGACCGGCTGGGCATCCAGGAGGTGATCAACACCCAGAGCTGGGTCACCGGCCTCGGGAGTAGCCTCATGCACCGAGGTGTCCGCTGCGATGGAGAAGGCCGACAGCCACTTCGTCGAAATCGATCAACCACACGCGACCGTCGGCACGGCATGCCGATGATTGTTGACGAATCCGCCGGGGCGTCGCATGCGGACAATGTCGCCCGATTCACGAGGGAGGACTCTGACATGGTGACGCATACCAGCGGAGGTGGAAACGAAGATGAGATCAACATGGCCATGGTTAACGTGCGGCAGGGCGAGGAGGCGATAATCGCCCGGCTGCGGCTGGAAATCCTTGCGCCAAAGGTATAAAACGACGCAGATTGTTCACAATCACTTGCCGGAAGGGAAAAACATGCCACCGAACCGCATACCGGAGCCGTACGCCCGCCTGGGCATAAAGCCGGTCATCAACGCCCAGAGTTGGGTCACAGCCCTCGGTGGCAGCCTGATGCGCCCGGAGGTGCTGAGGGCCATGGACGAAGCCGCAACGGCCTTCGTAGACATGACTGCGTTGAATCGCGCAGCCGGCAAGGTGGTGGCGCGGGCATGCGGCGCAGAGGCGGGACTTGTGACCGCCGGGGCGTCTGCCAGCCAGACCATAGCCATAGCTGCATGCATGACCGGTACCGACGAAGCAAAGGTGGAGCAACTCCCCAACACGGCCGGCATGAAGGATGAGGTGCTCATATTCAAGGGCGAGCGCAACAGGTACGACATGGCGTTCGAGGTGCCGGGGGCACATCTGGTGGAATGGGGCATGCTGGGCGGAGCGAAGCCGTACCAGTTGGAGGCGGCCATCACTGACCGCACAGTGGCTATCGTGACCATCTTCGGCCCATCCATACGCCGGGGGCTGCCACTGCCGGAACTGTGCGAGATTGCACACCGCTACGGCGTGCCGGTGTACGTGGACGCTGCCGCTGAAGTTCCACCAATGGAAAACCTTACAAAGTTCATCAAGCAGGGCGCCGACCTTGTGGGCATATCCGGCGGCAAAGGCATCGGCGGGCCGCAGAACGCAGGACTGCTCGCGGGACGCAAGGAACTGATAGAGGCGGCGATCGTCAACTCGCTCAACCTGCACAGCCCTCGTGCCGGCATCGCTCGTGGGATGAAAGTTTCCAAGGAGTCCATCGTGGGCATGACTACGGCGCTGGAACTGTTCCTGGAGTCAGACGAGCAGGCCATACTTGCCGACTGGACTCAGAAGGGCCGACTCATACAGGACAGGCTGAAGGGCATCCCGGGCTTGCGGGTGGTCATGGAAGGCCCCAACGCCAACCGGCAGGGCCCCCAGCCGGTGATCTACTTCGAGAGCGACTGGAGCGGGCCTTCACCGGCACAAATCCGGCAGCGTCTCATGGAAGGCGATCCGCCCATATACGTCGGCGGCGGCGGATACGGCGATGAAATCAACCTGGTCATGGTGAATGTGCAGGATGGGGAGGAGCAGATCATCGCGGACAGGCTTCTAGAAATCCTCAAACCCGGCGGGGCCAACAAATAGGGTGGGGCTCATGCTGCTCATGCGCGCGGCTCACGACTCCTACTTCATGTAGTAGGTCATGGACTGCAGGGCTAGCACCGGGTCGATGCCGCGCACCTTGACGCCAGGGGGAACCTGGGGCGAGAGCGGTGCATAGTTAAGGATTGACCTGATCCCGGCGGCCACGAGGGTATTGATCACCTGCTGGGCGTGGTGCGCGGGCACAGCAACAATGCCAATCTTGATGTTGCGGGTCCTGACCGTCGCAGGAATTTCACTCATCGACTGCACCCTTAGTCCGCCCACTGAGCCTCCGACCACCGTGGGGTCACCGTCAAACGCTGCCACAATCCGGAAGCCTTCGGGCTCAAACCCGGGGTAGGCCACTACGGCACGACCCAGGCGCCCCATTCCCACAATCGCTGCGTTCCAGGAGACATCCAGCCCCAGGATGCCTCGCAGCTCGGTGGCCAGGTTGTGGACGTTGTACCCCCGCCCCTGCTTGCCGAAGCGCCCAAAGTAGGAGAGGTCTTTGCGAATCTGCGCTGGCGTCATTTGGAGACGGGAGCCCAGTTGCTCGGAACTCACAACGTCGACTGAATCTTTTTCAAATTGCGATAGCACCCGGACGTACAATGGAAGGCGCTGGATAACTACTTCAGGCACTTCTTCTTGCACAGGCTGCCCGTTGGATTCGTTATGTCTTGATGCGGCTGTAGTCATAAGGGAAGGGAGTAGTCGCAGGTGATTCGAACCAGTGTGTCTCTTTGATGTGTGCCTTATATCACAATCAACTTTGCACGGGCAACGGACCAACCGGCTCGAATGCTACTCTGGAACATCTGGCGTATTACGATTTTGTTTCCTCTGAACGCCGCCGACGGCGTGAACCGGCATGCCGGTTCCTCAGCCGAGCCGCCTACATGTGCGGACGGCGAGGCGCCACTGCAGTTAGACGGCATAGAGCCTAAACAGGATTCGGCCCTGGGGCAGTCTCGGGCATGCCTGGCAATTAGGAGTCTTGATGCACGTCGGCGTATGCAGGCTTACCCTGCATCTTTACGAAAACAACTCACTGAAGGGCAAGCGCCGGGTAGTGCACTCCCTGGCGGAGCGCCTGCGTAACAAGTTCGCCGTGGCCGTAGCTGAAGTAGACACGCAGGACGTGTGGCAGACGGCGACCGTTGGCATAAGTGCTGTGAGCGGCGACCTCAAGACTCTGAACAGCCTTCTGGACAGGGTTATCGAATTCGCCCAGGAGAACGTGCCTGAGGCAGACATAACAGCAACGGAAGTCGGCGTATTCGACTATTGAACCACCGCCATGATGATCCGCTCATCCGGCTAAAATACGACGGCCCCGGCGGAATCGTCGGGGCCGTCGACCATGGTGCCAGTTGACCTAGGCAGCTGCGGTCTTCGACTCGGACGCTGCCTTCGCAGCCTCTTCCTTGGAGTCGATCGTGTACCCGCACTGCAGGCACTCGAGGTACTTGCCGTACATGTCGAGTGCGAGCTTCACGTCACCGCGGCACCTCGGGCAAGCCTTAAGGTAAAGCATTTCCGTTTCCTATCCTCGTCCCTGCCCCATCCGGGGTCAGGGCGTTTACGCTTTCGGTCCAGATGCTTTGATGGCTGACGAATCCAGCCGATTCGTCTACATGCGCTATCTGACCGGGCGGGTATACTACTACGCATTCTGCCCGCAGTCCATATATCCGAAAGCGAATTCGTAACGTTTTTGTTAAATCTTCCAGCCCGGCCAGACGCACCGCACTAAAGCAGCTGCTAACTTGACATGCAGTATATCAATTATTAGTATTCAATACGTGTTATTGATGAGTCGGACTCAACTGCCACACGTGTCAGGGGTGACGTTTCTGTGACTGGAGATGTGCAAAACCGTTCCAGTGGGGGCGGTTACCGCCATACTGCCCGGAGCGCAGTATGGATGAGATCGGAAGCGCTGAATCAATTATTGGCGGAGGTGCTCAACCGGTCAGACGTCATTGACGAAAATCGACAAGAGCCAGCAGTGTCTGAACGCGGAAGCGGCAGGGGCGCCAGGCCGCGAATCACCGGCGTTTATGTAATCAGTGTGGCCGCCAGGCTGGCGGACATGCACCCGCAGACCCTGCGGAAATATGACCGTGAGGGGTTGGTGAGCCCTTCACGCACAGACGGCCAACGCCGCCTTTACTCTGAGGAGGACGTTGCCCGCCTGAAGGTAATCCGCACCCTGGCGGAAAACAAGGGCCTTAACCTGGCAGGTGTGAACCTGGTGCTGGAGCTGGTGCCGCATATCAGGGGCATCGTCGAGCTCCTGGAGGCGAGCAGAGAAGTGGCAGGCTCAAGGACAGCGAAGGTTGCCGCCGCTGAGTTGAGGAGAATACTGGCTTATGTCGGCGCTGATTGACCACAGGCAACGTCCTGCTGGTGAATTTTATGGAGGAACTGCGTGAGCGAACCCGGTAAAAGGGAAGAAAAGGCTGAGGAGATGAACGGTGAACCGGGCCAGGAGGCTGGGGCTGGCGACTCCGTCGAAGACCAGGAAGGAACCGTCGACGAACTCTCCGAAGCGCTCCGTGAGAAGGATCAATTCAAGCGCCTGGCTCAACGGACGCAGGCTGACTTCATCAACTTTCGCAAACGCGTCCAGAGCGAGCAGGAAGAATCCCAGGTCAGGGCCGTCAGGCGGTTCGCCCTCAGGATCATTGAAGTCATTGACCAGCTTGAGGCGGCCCTTGCGCCCGCAGCGGCTGAGGGGGCGGACAACAGTTGGCTGGAAGGGGTGCGAGCCATCCAGCGCAACTTCGCCTCGGCGCTGGCATCTGAGGGGTTTGAGAAGTTTGAGTGTGCAGGTGAGAAGTTTGATCCTCACAAGCATGAGGCGCTCGTATCAACGCCAACGGCAGAGTATCCCCCGGACACGGTCATCCAAGAGCTCCGGCCGGGCTACAAACATCGCGGTGAGATTGTGAGACCGGCGCAGGTTGCTATTGCGGTGGCGCCGCCCGATGATCAGCCGGAGGCGAGCGAGTAGCCGTACAACTATCAATGAGCAGCCCGCAGGCAGGGCAACGCCGTGGAGTTCACAACGGCACAGCACACTCTCCGGGAGGGTCAAAACCTGCGGGCAACAAACGTCCAGAGAATCCGCACCCAGTCAGGTGTTCTATAGAGCACGGGAGAATCCCGCGGCAGGGGCCACAGGGGGGCCTGATAAGCAATGGCGAAGGTAATTGGAATCGACCTCGGCACAACCAACTCCGCAATGGCGGTGATGGAGGCCGGTGAGCCAAGAATCATTGAAAACAAGGAAGGTCGGCGTACCACGCCTTCCGTGGTGGCCGTGAACCCGAAGACGGGGGAACGGTTTGTGGGGGAGCTGGCGCGGCGCCAGGCAATCACAAACCCCGGGAACACCATCTACTCTGCCAAACGCTTCATCGGGAGGCGGTTCGACGAAGATGCAGTGCAGGGGGACACAGACCGTGTGTCATTTGAGCTGGCCAAGCTCGACAACGGCGGCGTGGGAATCATGCTCAACGGAAAGAAGCATGCGCCCGCCGAAATCTCAGCCATGGTCCTGCGCAAACTGAAAGAAGACGCCGAGGCAAAGCTGGGCGAAAATGTCGAGCAGGCAGTCATCACCGTCCCCGCATACTTCAACGACAGCCAGCGCGAGGCTACAAAGGTTGCAGGGCAGATAGCGGGACTGGAAGTCCTGCGTATCATCAATGAGCCTACCGCAGCCTCGCTGGCGTACGGCCTGGACAAGAAAGGGGACGAGACAATCGCCGTCTATGACCTGGGCGGCGGCACGTTCGACATCACCATTCTCCAGATCGGGGACGGGGTGTTCGAAGTCAAGTCCACCAATGGAGACACACATCTCGGCGGTGACGACTTTGACCTGCGAATCGTCAACCACGTGGCTGACGAGTTCAAGAAGGACAATGGTATAGATCTTCGCAATGACCCATCGGCTCTGCAGCGGCTGCGGGTTGAAGCTGAGCGCGCCAAGATTGAGCTGTCATCGGTAACCCAGACGGAGATCAACCTGCCGTTCATATCTGCTGACGCCTCTGGACCCAAGCACCTCCAGATGAACCTGACCAGGGCCAGGCTGGAAGAGTTGACTGCGGACCTCATAGAGAGGACCGTGGAGCCATGCAGGCAGGCGCTCAAGGACGCCGAGGTGTCTTCGAGTGATATCGACGAAGTTATCCTTGTGGGCGGCATGACCCGCATGCCGGCGGTGATAGAGAAGGTCAAGCAGATATTCGGCAAAGAGCCGAACAAGAGCATCAACCCGGATGAGGTTGTGGCTATCGGAGCCGCCATACAGGCAGGTGTGCTCCAGGGCGAGGTAAAGGATGTCCTGCTGCTGGACGTCACCCCGCTGACCCTGGGCATTGAAACCCTGGGAGGTGTGCGGACGTCTCTCATCCCGCGCAACACGACTATCCCAACCTCAAAGACGGAAACCTTCACCACTGCGGCGGACAATCAGCCCAGCGTGGAGATTCACGTGGTGCAGGGTGAGCGCGAGATGGCCAGGGACAACGTGTCCATCGGGCGATTCTCGCTTGACGGCGTCACGCCTGCCCCGCGCGGCGTGCCACAGATCGATGTCACTTTCGACATCGATGCTGACGGCATCCTGACCGTATCCGCCAAGGACCGGGGTTCCAACAAGGAACAGCACATCACCATCACAGGCAGGTCCGGCCTGGCGCAGGATGAGGTGGAACGTCTCATCAAGGACGCCGAGGCGCACGCCGAAGAAGACAGGCAGCGCCGGGAGAAGATAGAGGCCCGCAACACGGCCGAGAGCGCTGCCTACCAGGCGGAGAAGCTGCTACGTGAGCAAAGTGACAATATCGCAGAGGATCTGAAGAGTGAGGTCGAGGAAAAAATCAAGGCGGTACGTGACCTGCTCGCCGACGAAAACTCTGAGGCCAGCGCGATAAATTCTGCCACCAGTGAGCTACAGCAGTCACTGCAGAAGATTGGCGAGGCCGCTTACGCAGGCCAGCAGACAGGACCGCAGGAGGGGCCGGGCGGTGAAGGTGGATCCTCCGATGGCGAAGGTGGCGACGACACCGTAGAAGGCGAGTTCCGAGAAGTCTAATCGGGGGCGCCGACTGCCACGTTGGAAGTAACAGAGGCCCGGCTCAAACAGCCGGGCCTCTCCGCGTGTGTCACTCCAACGCGGTATGCGAACCGGGCATGCACCGCCCCAGCGTGATCGTAAATGCTGAGCCGGCCCCCAATGCGCTCTCAAGGCTCACCGTCCCGCCATGCATCTCCACCAGCCGGCTGACAATCGCAAGCCCAAGCCCAGCGCCTGAAACGGACCGCGTCACTGGATCATCTGCCCGGAAGAACGGCGTGAAGATACGTTCCTGGTCTTCCTCGGAGATTCCAATGCCATGGTCCCGCACGGTCACGTAAACGTGTGTTGGGTCGCCTGACACCTGGAGCTCCACCGTGGTGTCATCGAGAGAATACTTTGACGCGTTTATAAGCAGATTTGAGAAGACCTGACCAATTCGATCCGGATCTCCATGCAGGCGGAAGTCGCCCGGTTCCACCTGCACATCCAGCGACTGGCCTTTCTCATCAAGAACAGGCCCAAAACTATCAGCCATGTCCCGGACCAGATCGCGCAGGTCGAAATCCCTGGGGGACACTTCCAACTGGCCGGACTCAATTCTAGATATGTCCAGCAGATCATTTATCAGCACGTTCAGGTGGCTGGCGTTGCGACGAATCACGGTTAGTTGACGCTGCTGACGTTCCGACAGGTTATTGCCCTGGTTATGCGAAAGGATGTCCACAAACGCCGTAATGCTGGTGAGAGGCGTCTTAAGCTCGTGTGACACGGTTGTCAGGAACTGGCTCTTGGCCTCGTTCACCCGCTCCAACTCACTTGCCTGCGCTTCCAGGCGGGTTGTCCGCTCCCGCTCTTCCGCAAGACTCAGCGCCTGTTCGTGCGCGATGGCGTTCTGGATGGCGGGAGTTATTTGAGTGGCAACACGCTCCAGCAACTCCAGATCACTTTTTGCATAGGCAGACGACATCTTGCTCCACAACCCTATGTAACCAATGGCGCCAGCCGCCTCCGCGCCAATGGGCGCTTCCATCCATGACTTGAGGCCGGCCTGTTTCAGCATCTCATAATCATGCAGCCCCGAGAGATCCGAGCGCAGTTCTGTCCGCCACACGCCCGGTTCTACGCCAGGCACCTCAGCTTCTGATCCCACTGGCTTGTTCGGCAGCTCAATTCCCCGGTTGAAGACAATTCGAAGCGGCCCGCCATTGATGTCTCTCAGGGTCAGCACCAACCGGTCGCTCGGAATAATCTGGTCCAGCTCATCGGCCACCCTGGAGAATACCTGGTTCAGGTCAAGGTCGCGGCTGGCAGCCAGACCGATGGCGGCCAGCGCCCTGCGCACCTCTGCCTCGCGCCGTGCAGCCTGGTAGAAACCGGCCGTGGCTATGGCGCCTGCAATCTGCGCCCCAATCTGCTCAGCGAGCGCGACCTCTCGAGTGCCGTATGGCGATGGCAAATGTGACCGGAGCTGCAGGGTTCCCGTGACGTCTCCCTGCCATACCAGCGGGACCACAAGCATTGACCTGAGACCTGTTTCCTCGCCAGACATCAACCTCGGGTACCTGGACGTGGCCTGTTCAAGAGCTTCGCTGTTCAGAACCATTCCGCGGCGAGTCCCCACGACTCCGGCGCTTACGGTTTCATTCAGCAGGTAAATGCCGCCCGCAGACCGTTCCACTATCGGCTTTCCTGCCACATAGGCATCGTGTACGGTGCCATCCTCCTTGTTGATCAACGAGATGACGATTCGGTCGAACGGTATGAGCTTTCTCGCCTGTTCGGCAAACCGCTCGTAGACCTCCTCAATCCTGACAGAAGAGCTGATGACCTTGCCTATCTCAGCCAGGCTGGAGCTCTCCGCCAGCTGACGCTCCAGTGAAGCATGAAGCCGCTCGCTCTCCTCAAGCAAGTCCCGCAGCGCCACAAAAATCCACCGAAGCGTCAGCAGGAGGCCCACACCCGTGACCCCCACATAGCTGAGGCCCTTGATGGTCTGGCCATCAGGAAAGCCTGGTTGCCATACACGCGCATTGCCAATGAACCAGTCCGAGAACAAGATCCAGGCTGTGCCGCCTAATAGGTATGCGCCCGTAATCAGCACAGCAATGCGGAATGGCGATCGCACTGCATTATGTGGGCGCTTAAACAACCTTATCAACGGTGGTTAATCTCTAATTGAAGCCGCATCGCCTAACGGCGTACGCACCTGGTTTACACTCATTCATCTTGCCAGTACGTAGTGCTGTATAACCGCAAATGAGTTTCGCAACGGCCTAAAATTAAACGTCGGCGCGGTTTATCGAACCCTGGTGATTGCATCAAATTAAACCATTTTGACGCCAATATGAACAGTGGTGTCGCAAATACCAGGCGAATCCGAAGCTTAAATGGCAGGAGCCGAAGTCGACGTCTATTTGCGCCGGCGAGCCCCACGCGCAGCTATGACACGCTGCCCGCCATTGGGATCAAGCGCCACCAGTGCCCAACGTCGCGGCTCAACGCGCTGTCCACAATCACACCGGACTAATTTGGCGCGCCTCTTGCGTAGCGCGGTCGCCCCGCATGACGGACACCTGAACGCATGCCGCGCCCTGCCCGCCCAACTGCTCACCGGCACATCTACGAAGCGCGTCGGATCTGCTCCCACCAGTTGGCAGGCGTCCCGGAACTCCCGTCCGTGAGCCCTGGCATTGGGCGTCCGATGATGGACAATTACGTGCGCCAATTCGTGCAGCAAGACCTGCCGTTGCTGATCATGGGTGCCGAATGCAAGGAGCCTTGCGCTCAGGGTGATGGTCTTACGTGACGGGGCGAACGAGCCCAGCGTCCTCGTCATGCGGCCAGAGATTCGCAGTGGCGGAAGATCGAACCCCGGTGCATGAAGCGATATCAACTGCCTGGCAAGCGGCTCCAGGTGATCGGCGTTTACCGGGACAGGACGGTCATGCATGTCCAGGCGCAGTTGGCGGGTTGGTTCGTCCTTCGGCTGCTTGAAGAAAGGCAGCCTCACGACCCAGTGAACCGATCAGCCCCCAGTCGGCTGACGTCTATGCATGGCGCCCTGCCCTGCACCAGGTCTGCCACAGCCCGTCCCATGCCTGGCCCCAGTTTTATTCCATTGCGGCCTGCGCCAGTAGCAACGTACAACCCATCCATGCCGGGAATTGGACCAATTACTGGCAGGCCATCAGACATCACCGGGCGCAGGCAGGCAGTCTGGCGCACCAGTTCTGCCGTTGCCAGGTAAGGCAGGACCTCAACAACTGACGACAAAATTTGATCACGCGCTGCGTCCGTCAGGTTCTCGTCAAATCCAGCATGTTCCTCAGTCGCACCGATCCACATCAACCCGTCCGGTTTTGTGGTGGCGTAATCGCCACGCCACCACAGGGAAACGGTCATGGGCGGATCATCCGCCTTCATGCGAAGTATCTGGCCCTTGAGTGGTGAAATGGGAATGTTTACGCCAATCGTGCTAAGCAACCCGCCGGTCCAGGGTCCTGCGGCAGCCACCACCGCGTCTGCCATGTGACGTTCTCCGCCACTTTCCACACCCGTCACGCGGCCGTCCGCTGTTACAAGGCCGGTAACATCAGATGCCACCTGCCTCGCACCCAACTTCTCCGCAGCCTTCCAAAGCGCCATAGTGAAATTGTGCGGGTCCAACTCGTGAGCGTCACCCACGTAAAGGCCGCCGCGCACCACTTCTGAAACCCTGGCCTCAATATGCGTCAGCTCTCCGCGGGAAACCCAGCGCACGTTGGCATGTGGATCCCGCGAGAGGGCACTCGATGCTGCCTGTAACGCAGACTCATCGGCATCGTTCAGCGCAAGGATCACTGCCGGCTTGCGGCGGTATCCGAAGTCGACTCCCGACTCCGCAGACAGCGATTCCCCAAGTTCAGCATGTAATCGCTCTGATGCGGACGACAACGGGCCTGCGGC
Organism: Dehalococcoidia bacterium; assembly: GCA_040878005.1. GTDB lineage: Bacteria > Chloroflexota > Dehalococcoidia > Lucifugimonadales > Lucifugimonadaceae > JBBDMW01. The sequence goes on along the minus strand of JBBDMW010000068.1, from coordinate 16,978 downwards.
ATCATGTGTCACATCGCCCAGCGAAGGAATGATCCCACCGAAGGCGAACCCGGACGCGTGGCCACCCACAGCGTCCCGCTCGAACAGCGTGACCTGCCGGCCCTCCCGGGCAAGAAAGTAGGCGGTGGCGCATCCGACTATGCCTGCGCCGATCACTATTACGTCACTGGCGGAGTCTGCCATCAGCTACCTGATCCGGAATGTCGCATAAATCTGGTCGCCGCGCCGCTTCCGCCTGCGTGCCACGCCTGTCTCCTGGGCGGCCCTGGCCACCTCGCGGGAAACATTCCTGGCCACCGATTGGTCAAACACGCTCGGGATGATGAAGTCCTCCGAAATGTGATTGTCAGGTATGACCGCTGCGATGGCCTGTGCGGCCGCCACCTTCATCTCGTCGTTGATCTCCCTCGCCCGTACGTCCAGGACGCCCCTGAACAGGCCGGGGAAGCACAGCGAGTTGTTCACCTGGTTCGGGTAGTCCGTGCGGCCAGTAGCCATGATCCGCACGTTGTCCGGGACCTCCTCAGGCCATATCTCAGGGTTCGGGTTCGATAGGGCGAACACGATTGCATCGTCCGCCATTTTGGACACTTCATCCGCAGTGACCAGCCCCGGGCCGGCCAGCCCCAGCAGGAAGTCCGCCCCCACAAGGGCTTCAGCCAGGGTGCACGTGACGTTGTCCGGGTTCGTGTTGTCAGCGAACCACTGCTTGGAGACGTTGTCTCCGTAGTCCCGGCCACGGGACAGCGAGCCCTGCCTGTCAAACCCGGTGATATTCGTAACGCCATAGCTCATGAGTATCTTGGCGCATGCAGTTCCGGCTGCGCCGACGCCGGCAATGGCAACCTTCAGGTCCTCCGGCTTCTTCTTGACAATCTTGAGAGCGTTGATGAGTCCTGCCAGCACCACCACCGCGGTCCCGTGCTGGTCATCATGGAACACCGGGATGTCCAGGTCCTTCTTCAGGCGCTCCTCTATCTCGAAGCACCTGGGGGCGCTTATGTCCTCGAGGTTTATGCCGCCAAAGCCGGGGGCTATGGCCTTCACTATCGAGATGATCTCCTCCGGGTCCTTCGTGTCCAGGCAGATGGGCCAGGCGTCAACACCCCCGAACTCCTTGAACAGGAGCGCCTTTCCCTCCATCACCGGCATGGCCGCCTCGGGGCCTATGTCACCGAGCCCCAGCACCGCGGTGCCGTCCGTGACAACCGCCACCGTGTGGCCCTTGCCGGTGAGCGACCACACCGCCTCAGGGTCGTCATGGATGGCCATGCAGACCCTGCCCACGCCGGGGGTGTATGCCTTGGACATCTCCTCCCTGGTGGTGACCGGCGTCTTGCTCCGCATCTCTATCTTGCCGCCAAGGTGCAGCAGGAACGTGGGGTCAGAGACCGTGCGGACCTTTACATGCTCGACCTTGTTGATGGCGTTGATGACCTTCTGACCATGGTCAACTCCGGAAGTGTTGACCGTGAAGTCACGCACCATGTTGCCGCCAGACGTGGAAACCACGTCCACGGCCGCCATGTCGCCGCCTGCCTCGCCAATGGCAGATGTGATCCTGCCAAGCATGCCGGGCATGTTCGGATACTCAGCACGGATCGTCACGCTGTACGCTACACCTGGACCTGGACCGGCCATCGAATCCCCCCGGGAAGAGTCACCGGGACAGCAGCGCCCCGGCCATGTTGAGAATCATTATTGACGCGGCCGCCAACATTGGCCGCAGCGAGATATTACCATCGGCCGCCCACTGGCGGCGGCTTGCGGACATAACAGGTGCGTCGCGGGCCATCCTGTTACCCTTGCACCGCGCGCGGCCCACCAGTCCGGATTGTGATGGAACACCGGAGCAGAGTACACGGGGAGCAGTCATGGCACAGGCACAATCTCAAACGGCGCTCAAGGGCAAGTTCATCACCGCAGAGATCGTCAAGAGAATAGACCTCACAGACGACCTGTGGAAGATATGGATCAGGCCCAGCGAGCCGTTCAACTTCAGACCCGGCCAGTACTGCACTATAGGCGCGGGCGGGATTGAACGGCCATACTCCATCGTCTCATCCCCCACTGAACCTGACATTGAGCTGTTCGTGGAGCTTGTCCCGCCCCCAGAGGGAAACCTGACCCCCATTCTCTACGAGTTGGGTGAAGGGGCTTCGCTCACACTACGCCCGCGCGCCAAGGGGATATTCGTCTTCAAGCCGGAGTTCAAAAACCACGTTATGGTGTCCACCGTGACCGGCGTGGTGCCGTACGTGAGCATGCTGCGGCGCTACCTTGAGGAGCCGGCCGGCGACTACAACTTCTACGTTCTGGAAGGCGCAAGCTACTGCGATGAGTTCGGTTACGACGAAGAGCTCAGCAAAATGGCGGCAGAGCATGAAAACATACACTTCATATCCTCATGCAGCCGTCCGGATGAGCCGCGCAACGCCCCGTGGAAAGGTGAGATCGGACGCATCAACACGCTGGTGCAGAAGTACGTTGGGGAGTACGGCCTCTCACCTGAAGACACAATCATCTACGCCTGCGGACACCCGCAGATGATTGAGGATGTAAAGGCCCGGTACGAAGGGTCTGGCTACGCTTTCGAGGAAGAGCGTTTCTGGAAGGACGGCTAGGCTTTTCGCCTGGACGCCAGCGCTCCATTGAGCCCCTGCACGCCGGGAATCAGCCATCAAACGGTAGTAACATGCCGGGAACTCAACCGCGGCTCTTGGGCAGCGCAGCCGTGATAAATCCCAGCACAGGACAAAAATTCACCTCAGGAGGAATGAATGCCGGAGAAGGTTGGATTCGTGGGTCTCGGCATCATGGGCAAGCCGATGGCCATCAACCTGGTGAAAGCCGGGTACGAAGTATTCGCCTACGACCACAACAATGACAAGGTGAAAGACGTAGTCCAGGCAGGCGCAACAGCCGCCTCATCCTCCGCCGAGGTGGGCTCGAACGCAGATATCACGATCACCATGGTGCAGGATGGCCCCCAGTCTGAAGAAGCCATCCTCGGTGAAAACGGCGTGCTGTCCGGGGCATCATCTGGAAACCTGGTCATTGACATGAGTTCCATCGCTCCCGGTGTGTCTCAGAAGATCGCCGCAGAGTGTTCTGGAAAACGCGTCAACTTCCTGGATGCGCCGGTCTCTGGCGGTGAGCCGATGGCCATATCAGGCGACCTGGCCATCATGGTGGGCGGCAACGCTGATGACTTCGAGCGTGCAGCACCCATCTTTGAGGTGCTTGGCAAGTCGCACGTCCTATGCGGCGCCCACGGTGCGGGCAACACCACCAAGCTGGCAAACCAGATCATCGTGGCCGGCAACATCCACGCCCTTGCCGAGGCGCTGGCGCTGGTCACCAGGGCGGGCGTGAACCCTGACACCGTGTTCAACGCCATCAAGGGCGGCCTGGCCGGCAGCAATGTCATGAACGCCAAGGCGCCGATGATGTGCGACCGCAACTTCAAGCCCGGGTTCCGCATTGAGCTGCACTACAAGGACATCAACAACGCCATGCAGTCGGCGCGCGAGCTCAACATGCCGCTTCCCCTGACCGCGTATCTCCAGCAGGTGCTGAGTTCGCTCGTGGTTCACGGGGACGGCGGCCTGGACCACTCAGGGATCCTCCGATACGTGGAGCGCATCTCTGACGTGGAGGTCAAGAAGCCGTAAAAGACACAGCGGCTGCCATTCCATCAATCACAAGTGGCTTGGCAGCCGCTGCTTGCAGATTTTCTACTATGCAGCTTCGGGACGCAGATCAACTCCGCGCAGCAGTTGAGCATTGAGCGCCACCACCACCGTCGACAGGCTCATCAGCACAGCCCCCACCGCAGGCGGCGGCACGAACCCTGCCCATGCCAGCACCCCCGCTGCCAGCGGGATGGCCAACACGTTGTAACCGGCCGCCCAGCCAAGGTTCTGCAACATTTTCCGGTAGCTGGCCTGTGAGAGCTTCCTGATGCTCACCACGCCACGTGGGTCGTCAGACGCCAGCACTATTCCGGCGGTTTCCATCGCCACGTCCGTGCCTGCGCCAATGGCTATGCCCACATCTGCACGGGCCAGGGCAGGGGCGTCATTCACCCCGTCACCCACCATCGCCACGATGTGACCACGGGACTGAAGCTCGCCAACGGCGGAGTCCTTGTCCTCCGGCAACACCTCGGCGAACACCTCGTCGATGCCAATATCGGCCGCAACAGCATCTGCCACCTGGCGGGCATCGCCTGTGATCATCACGACCCGGACACCGAGCGCATGCAATTGGTCAACGGCAGAGCGTGACGCCGGCCGCACCTCGTCTTCCAGGCTCAAAACGCCAATCACCTGGTCGCCTTCCACTACGTACATCACCGCTGCGCCGCGGGCCTTCCACTTGTCGATGTCGTCATTGAAACGATCCGGCGCAGACAGGCCGCGCTCATTCAGCAGCGCAGGTCCGCCGACAGCGACTGGCACACCGTCAATCTGCGCTTCCACACCACGGCCCGTCATGGACCGGAACTCCGTGGCACGTGGAACATCTACCTGCCGCTCCCTGGCGGCAGCGACGACCGCGCGTGCCAGCGGATGTTCACTGTCCCACTCGACGGCGGCTGAGAGCGCAAGAACGCGCTCCTCATCGCCGCCAGCCGACAGGCCGGTCACCCGGTGTTCGCCCTTGGTCAGCGTGCCGGTCTTGTCAAACACCACCGTGTCCACCGTGCGCATGCGCTCCAGCGCCAGCCGGTCCTTAACCAGGATGCCGTTGCGCGCCGACATGGACGTCGAGATGGATATGACAAGCGGTATTGCAAGTCCCAGCGCGTGCGGGCAGGCAATGATCAGTACAGTCACGGTTCTTGTCACAGCGCTGTCGGGCTGCCCCAACGCGGTCCATACGCCCACGGTCAACAGCGCCGAGGCGATGGCCGCATAAAACAGCAGCGCAGCAGCTCGGTCAGCAAGGGCCTGCGCACGGGAACTGGACTTCTGCGCGTCCTCCACCATTCTCTGGATTCCGGCGAGGGCCGTATCTTCACCCACGGCATCCACTCGGACCCGTATGGACGAGTCCGTTGCAATGCTTGCCGCAATCACCTTGTCGCCGTCCGAACGTGGGACAGGGCGTGACTCGCCTGTCACCATCGATTCATCAACTTCGGCTGCGCCTTCGATGATCGTGCCGTCAGCCGGAACCCGTCCACCGGAGCGCACAAGGACAACATCGCCAACCGCCAAGTCGGAGATCTTCACAGTCTCCACACCGTGGTCTGTGACTCGTTCAGCTTCATCGGGCAGTAGCTCCGCCAGAGCGGACAAAGCCCCGCGTGCTTGCCCGATTGCCCTCATCTCAAGCCAGTGGCCCAGCAGCATGATCACAATAAGCGCTGCAAGCTCCCACCAGAACTCCAGGTCAAAGTATCCGAAAGTCGTAGCCATGCTGGCTACGAATGCCACAGTGATCGCCATTGCAATCAGCAGCATCATGCCCGGCTTGCGTGTCCGGGCCTCTGACCAGCCGCCGGTCAGGAACGGCGAGCCGCCATAGGCGAATATCACTGTGCCCAGCACCGGCCCTACCAGGTCTGCGCCGGGAAAGGCAGGCGGGGTGTAGCCCAGGAACATCTGGACCATGGGGCTGTAAATAATGACCGGGATCGCGAGCACGAGCGAAACCCAGAACCTGTCCCGAAACATCTTCGCGTGGTCACCGTGACCCGCGTGACCGCTGTGGTTTCCAGAACTGGCATGGGCGCCATGGCTGCTTTGATCGCCATGTTCGCTATGACCCGCGTGGCTGGCCTGCCCGGCCGCGGAGTCAACGTGAGCGGCAGCCTCCGTGCTTTCCCGCTCATCGTGCCCGTGGTGGTTGTGCTCGTGTGTATTGGTCATTTCTGATCTCCAACGCCGGCAGGTCCCGGCGAACACAGATCAAGACTTGATTAGACGCTCAATTGCCCTGGTGGCCTCAGTCACCATCTCGTCAGCCCTGGCGGGATCATCACTCTGTGCCGCATCGCGCACGCAGTGGCGAACGTGCTCATCCAGCAGCCCCACAGCTACGCTCTGCAGCGCCTTCGTGACCGCAGACACCTGTGTGAGCACATCGATGCAGTAGGTGTCGCTCTCCACCATCCGCTGCAGGCCGCGGACCTGTCCCTCTATGCGGTTCAGCCGCTTGAGGTAGTCGTCCTTTTTCAATGTGTAGCCACGCATCTCATCACTCCAGTAACCGCGTATATACTATACCCCCCTATAGTATCTTGATGTTCGCACACCTGCAAGGTCGTGGAGCTGGATATGGCCGAACTTCCGGCCGGACGTCGCATCCCTGGTCCGCCGGGACTTCCGAGCGAGACTGTGTTACATCTCGTCGCCGCGGGACTGATCGTCGCCCGGCTCTTCCCCTGCCTTGCGGGCTACGTCCTCCAAGAAACGTTCGATCTCCGGAGACAGGGAAAACTGGTCGATGTCTGCGTCGCCGGACTGCTGGTCATACTCTGCCTCGAACTTCTGCACCAGCTCCTGGAGTTGGGGGTTGTTCCCCATGGCAGGCGTCACCTGCGAGTACTGACGCTCGCCCATCTCCACTTCTGGCAGGGATTCGCTGAACCCGTACAGGGCTGACAGCGCCGTCAGCAGCCGCGCGGAGCCTGCATAGTCGTCCTCCAGCTTCAGGTACAACGGCAGGTGAACTATGAGGCTCAGCGTTTCCACGTCCAGCTCATTGCGGGCACGGTCCGTCAGCTGGCTGGTCAGGCTGGTGGGCCCCTGGTAGCTGCTCCGGCCAATGCGCACTCCGCCAAAGTCAGGCGGCGGCGCCCAGCCCCTCGCAGAGCCGGTCACGAGCAGTGGCCTGGAATGTGGCACGGAGTCATACATGCCGCCTATCAGCACGTAACGGCTGACGCCCAGTTCACGCAAGAGCGCCAGGACAGAGTCGTTGAAATCCTCGGCGTTGCCGTGCGGCTCCATCATCTGGAGAAACACAAAGTCAGGACCGTCCTCGCGCCGGGCCGCCATAGCCACTGTGTTCGGCACCCGTATGGTCCGCTCACTGTTGACGAACCGGATTTCCGGCCGGTACCTGGTGAAATCATAAAACTTGCCGGGACGGGCCAGTCGGCCAATCTCCTGTGCGCCGTACAGCTTCGCGAGCCTGCCAAGCACGATAGCGCCGACGTTGCCCACGTTGACCCACGGCCGGAGCATCGCAATGCAATGTGCATCTTGAAGCTTCGGCGCCGGTGGAGTTATCTCGAAGTCGCCTATCTTCAAGTCTTCCTCCCGAGGTAACGCTTCATATAGGAAGTATAGTCGCAGACCGGTCAACCCCGGCCCGTCAAGATGGCGAAAGCATCCCCAAAATTCATGTATTTGAATTCGTCCACATTCATTCCCTGCTCAATCCAGCCAGTTCCCACCTTTGGATTGCAGCGCCCGCCGGAGCGGTACCATTGGCTTGCTTGACGATGCCTTACGATGCAATATCTGCCAGCAAGGACCGGCGTCAAATCAATCCTATCCGGAGAACATCTCATGGCCTTTAAATTTGTGTTTCTTCCCCCGCAGCGAGACCGGCAGCGTGAATGGGCAGCGCGGCTCTCTGACACCGTGGCTGATGTCAACGTTGTCGCTCCCGAATCGATGGAGGAAGCGAAAAGGGAAATTGCCGACGCTGACGCCGCATTCGGCACGATCCCGGCCGACGTCCTGGCGGAGGCAAAGAACCTGAAGTGGCTCCAGGCGCCGGCCGCGGCCCCGCCCGCTGGTTACTATTACCCGGAGTTGGTGGAGCACCCGGTGCAGGTGACCAACTTCCGCGAGATCTACAACGACCACATCGCCAACCACATCATGGCGTTCGTGCTTGCGTTCGCCCGCGGGTTCCACTACTACATACCGCAGCAGTTGAACCACGAGTGGAAACCCACGAAGCTGGACGCTGGCGTGGTTCACCTGCCAGAAGCCACTGCGCTGATACTGGGCGTGGGCGGCATCGGCAGCGAGGCGGCGCGCCTCTGCGCATCGTTCGGCATCAAGGTGGTGGGCATCGACGCCCGGCGCGAGGACAAGCCCGAAGGCGTGGCGGACATGCACGGCCCGGACGCACTGGACCGCCTGCTGCCGGAGGCGGACTTCGTCATCATGACGATCCCGCACACGCCACAGACCGAAGGCCTGATGAACACTGACCGCTTCAAGCTGATGAAGAAGTCGGCGTTTCTCATAAATATCGGCCGCGGCATGACGGTGAAGCTGGATGACCTGAACGCGGCCCTGCGCAACGGCGACATCAGCGGTGCGGGACTGGATGTATACGAGATCGAGCCGCTGCCCGAGGACCACCCGCTGTGGGATGCGCCAAATGTGCTGCTCACGCCGCACACAGCCGGCTTCGGTCCGTACCTCGATGAGCGCCGGTTCGAGATCATTGCCGAGAATTGCCGCAAGTTCGCCGCCGGGGAGCCGCTGCGAAACGTCGTGGACAAGAAGAACTGGTTCTAGCCCTCTGGTTCGGCCCATCCACACCCCGTTAACTTGTGAGGCTTCACGCTTTGCCTGCCCCTTTCCTGTGAATCACGTCCGGGAGGGGCAGACGAAGCGTTCCCGGTTGGGATAAGGCACACTGGCGTGAACACAAACGCCCCCAGCAGGAGATTGACCCGTGGAACTCCGAGTGATGGCCTACAACATCTATGAAGGAGCGATGAGCGAGGCGCTCGGTGACCGCACCGAGGTCATCCTGAGCACCATCCAGGCCATAGAGCCGCATATCCTCGTCATGCCGGAGTCCAACGGCTTCGAAGCGCGTCGCCACCGCAAGCTGTTTGACCTGGAGCAGACCCTGGGCATGCGCGGCTTTATGGCCCCCGCCCCCACCGGGTATCACCTTTCAATCTTCATTCGCCCGGACCTGGCGCCCCTGGAGTTCCAGCCGTTGGCGTTCCCGAACGCCAACGCGGGAGCAGCCCTCCACGTTGAGTTCAATGGCCGACGGTTCTGGACGATTGGAGTGCACTTCAACCCGTACAACGAGCCTGAGCGCATTGCTGAAGCATCCAGGTTCCTGCACTCCGCCTACCGCTCCGCAATCATGTTGGGCGATTTCAATGCGGTGCGGCCGGACGACCCCGGCTTTGACCAGGTAGAGGAGACCATGCAGGGTTATATCAAGGCCCGCATGGGCGTAGGCAACGGCGCCGGACAGCTCCTGGATATGCTCACCGGCGCCGGTTACACAGACCTGTACCGTACCCTCAACCCCGAAAAGGCTGAGGGCACCCAGCCCACTGTGGTGGCTGCTTCCGAAGGCGAGTTGCCGCGGCGGATAGACTACGTTCTGGCAACCGGGGACCTTGCCGCCACGGCAACCGAGTGCCACGTCATAAACAACTACATCACCCAGCGAGCCTCGGACCACTACCCGGTGACAGCTAACTTTGATGTTTAAGGCTGACTTACAAGAGTCACAGGATCCCAACATTCACCCTGCCCGGAGAAGCACATAAGAATGTCCAGGCCGCTCATCGTTCACATAGACGCCACGGAAAGCCCGCTGAGCCTTGAGCGAGAGGCGCTTGCCGGCATCGACTGCGAGATCGTGTCGGTGGCCGTCAGCAGCGAAGGCGAGATCACCGAGGCCATCAAGGACGCTGACATAGTCCTGAACGATCATTCGCCCATGCCGGCGAGCATGATCGATCAGCTGACGAGGTGCCGCCTTGTAATCCGCTACGGCCACGGCTATGACACCGTGGATGTCGACGCCTGCACCGAGCGGGGCATCATGGTGACAAACATCGCCGGGTCCACCAGCGAAGAGGTTTCCAACCACGCCCTGGCGCTCCTCATGGCCTGCGCCCGAGACCTCAAGCGCCTGGACAGGGCCACGACATCAGGCCGATGGGCAGAGGTCTACTCACGCAGCCTTGGCCGTCGCATCTGGGGAGAAACGGTGGGCGCCATCGGCTTCGGCTGGATAGGCCGGGCGTTCGCCCGCAAGTGCCGGGCGCTGGGCATGAACGTGCTCGTCCACGACCCGTACGTTGGCGACTGGCTGGCGATTGAGTACGGCGTGCGCTTCGTGGACCTGGACGAGTTGTTCATGGAGGCCGACTACGTATCCCTGCATGTGCCTCACAACAAGACCACCCACCACATCATCAACGCCGCGGCGTTGAGCCGCATGCCAGCCACCGCCTACCTCATAAACACCGCTCGCGGCCCTGTGGTGGACGAAGAAGCTCTCATAGACGCGCTGATGGACGGCGAGATATCTGGAGCGGGCATAGACGTCTTCGAGCAGGAGCCGCTACAGCCGGACAACCCCCTGCTCAAGATGGACAACGTGATTGTCACGCCCCACATAGCCGGTTCATCAAGAATCGGCTGGGAGACAATCCGCCGCCGGGCCGGCCAAGAGGCAGCACGCGTGCTGCGCGGCCAACGGCCGGAGGTCCTGGTCAACCCGGAGGTGCTGGGCAGGCTGGCGGCTCAATCTCACGACCAACCCGGCGCCTGACACGCCCACCCGTGTATCTATTCGTGCACCGTCAGCGGAATCAACACCCCGCCAAAAAACCCGCTTGGCAGGAGGGTTAGGTCCATGTTGCCTGCACCTTGCAGCCTGGCGATCACCGTCCGCCCTTCTGCGGTGATCTCGTAATCATCCAGCCTGTCCCGCCAGTAAACCGGTTCCGATTCGCCATCAGGCGGCCTCGCCATGACCTGCCACAACGGCATCTCCGCAGATTCAATGCGCTGCTCAAGACGCCCGGCGTTCTCCGCTGCATCAGCTTCGGTGTCATGCACAATCACAAGCGTCGTGAATACATCGTCATCGCTGAATCCCATCCCTGAGGCAAGCATGTTGAACGGCAGTAGCAACGGCCCGGCAGACATCTGGGCTTCGATCTCGGTTTGCGTGATGCTGTCATGGGATGAAAACCTGCTCCCGAGCATCTGGAGCAGGTTGGCGGTCGAGTAATCGACAGACGAGAATATCGCAGTGACAGTCTCGCTGTCTTCAAGAACGTTGGCCGCGAGGAGGTAGTCCTCGCTGTCGGCAAGGGACGGCTTATTTCCCACGGCTGTGTCGATCAGCAACTTCATCTTGTCATTGGAGAGTGTGCGGCTGACGAAGCCCTCGCCCACATGTACCTGCCCGCCCCTGCCCACTTCGTCGAATGCAGGCGGCGCACGCCTTTTTGCTACTTGGCCTTCAGCGTCTTCATTCCAGACGTAGAACATCTCCCCGGCATGTTCAACGGTCTCGTGCTCCTCGCACTCATCGCAGGACTCCAACGCTGAGTCCGTTGCCTCCGGGGCATAGTTGCCGTGGATCAACTCCACACGCCCCGGCGCAGCCCCGTACTCGACCACCTGGTCCACGTCCCGTGCATCAAAGGCCAGGTAGGGACGCGGGGAAACGCCGCTGGACAATTGCTCCTGGTGCATGCCCGAAAGCCAGCCTTCGAAACCCAGCCCCCGGCCTCCCCGGTCAGATACCGCTGTATGCAGGGCGACCAGGTAGTCCATCATGTCGTCGGCGTCAGCCTCATCGCCAGGCCTGTCCACACCTGCCAGGTCACGGACCGCCGCCATGTCCGTCATCGAAACAGACCACCGGGTTTCTTCGGTATCAGGAATGCGGGCCAGCAGCCGCGTGTAGGGCCCATCCGGCTCAACCTCGGCCGTAGCTGTAGCTGTAGGGTTGGATGGTGCAGGGTTGGGCGTCTCGCCCTGTTCTACCCCACAGGCAACAGCCATCACGGCGGCCACTGCCATCAGTAACAACACTCTTAACATCAAAAGCTCCCCTCACCCGCAGTGGCACATCGCCGACTCACTCATCCACTTAACTCTGGCGGCCTACCATACATGACGCCCCGGCAACCGATACTGTTCCATTCTGTACTGGTCATATCCCTCTTGGGACACAAGCGTTCCACAGCACAAATGCAAATCGGGCCTAACCGACGAAACCCCGCGTAACAACAACGCAACGTTCATCCCGCATCTTTGGTTATAATGTGAATATCGGCACTATCCGCTGCGGCGGGTGGTCCAGGCGTGAGGCAAGGTCTCCGCCTGCTCATGTCCGAGAGTAAAGGAGGTGGTCGCAGAATATGTCATCTAGTAGAACCCGAGGTGCCCTGCTTTAAGTAGGGCGCCCTATGGCAGGGCATCTCAACGAGTGGGGCCACCCGGCCGGGACGTCAAACTCCCAGCCCGGTGGCCTCACTCGCGTCAGGCACGCTTCGCAAATCCGTTTCCCACCATTCTTCGGAATCTTCACCAGTGATTCGCCACTTTGTCTCCACCGGCTTCGTCGTCCACAACGACGCGGTGCTCTTGCACTGGCACCGGAAAGTCCAGGCGTGGCTGCCGCCCGGCGGCCACATTGAGCCAAACGAGGACCCTGTGCAGTCAACCCTGCGCGAGGTGCAGGAAGAGACAGGCATGGACGTGGCAATAGCGCCAACGTACCCGCAGTTGGAGATTGGCAACCTGGCACAGGTGGACGCGCCGTTCACCGTCATGATCGAGAACGTGGTGGATGAGAAGTTCGGCGCGCACCAGCACATAGACTTCATCTATTTCACTGTGCCGGTGAGCGACCCGCCTCCGCCGCCGGACGGCTGGCGTTGGGTTTCACGCAGCGACCTGGAACGCGCCGTACCCATGATTTCCCCTGGCGGCACGCCCGCGCCGCCGCCAGAGGACGTAATCAAGCTGGGCATCGCGGCCCTCGACACAGTGATCAAGGCCCGGCCCTGACCCCTTGGCGCCAACCGGCTGCTCTGCCGCAGACCGTTTCCGTCAGGAAATGGCTATTGTCCGGCCAGTCTCTGAAGACTCGCGGATCGCATCCAGCACCTGTTGGCACCGGAAGCCATCAGTGAAGTTCGGCGCGGGAGAGGTGCCCTCATCGATGCCACGATTGAAGTCACGCACCAGCAGCCTGAACGCCATGAGGCGCGGGTCGCGGTCGTCAGAGAACGGCATCAGGCCTGCCGGGCTATCAAGCTTTTTTATTGGCTCTCCATTTTGCCCGCCAAGCACCACACCGTCCTCAGCCGGGTTCGGGCCATCCTGCTCTGCGTAAAGAGTGCCATCCAGGCCCATCACCGCAATTCGTGCGCCGCGTGACGGGGCCAGCGCAGAGGACGCGCTCATGGTCGCCGTGCCGCCATCCTTGAATGTCAACGTGAACGAGAAAGCGTCATCAGTCTCAGATTTCACAACCTCGCCTGTCGCAGGTTCCGTCAGGTCCGGTCGAAAGGTCTCCACCCGGCCGGCCGCGGTCGTCACATCACCGAACCAGTAGCGCAGGCCGTCGATGTAGTGCGACCCAAGAGCGCCAAGGAACCCTCCGCCCTCGGACTTGCGTGCTGCCCACGTTACCGGCGGCGGCGTCTTCGGGACGCCGCGGTTGAAAAACAGCTCGATGGTGCACATCTTGAACTCACCGACGTACCCGGAGTTAAGCAGCCCCTTGATGTACGCACGCTGTGGCGTGTGCCTGAATTCGTGCGCCACCATCGCTGTCAGGCCGGTTTCCTCAGCAACAGCCTGCATCTCGGCCGCCTGATGCGAGTTGATGGCGAATGGCTTCTCGCATAGGACGTGCTTGCCGGACCGAAGCGCGGCGATCGACAGCTCATGGTGCTGGCCGGGAGGCGTGGCTATGGCAATGGCGTCAAGGTCGTCTCGTTCAATGAGCTCCATTGCGTTGGTGTAGATATCCGGCACACCCGCGGCATCTGCCGCCTTGCGCGCCCGCCCCTCGTTGCGGCTGAAAAGGGCAGCCACGTCCCACCCTTCAGACTTGAATCCGGGGGCGTGCACCATCGTGCCAAAGCCTGCGCCGATTATCCCAACTCGCCTGTTGCCTGTGGTCAATGAACCGCCTCCGTCAGGTTTCGCCGAATATCTCCCTCAATGTCAGACACAGCAGGCTAGCACATGTCAGAGCGCATCCCGGCGAACTTCATGCGGGCTTGCGATACAGGCAGCCGTTCACCGCCTGCCAGCCCCCGCCAACAGCCGGAACGCGCCGTAAATGGCGCCTCCCAGCGATCCAAAAACGGCGCCTATGACCGCCACGAACACCGCCGCCACCAGGGCGGCGGCCACCACGACCACCAGAACGGCCACGAATCCGACCGTCGCACCGGTGAGCACATGGCGCAGGAACCTGTTCCGCGGCCCGGTTGGCCTGCTCGGCCGCATCACCTCGCCGCGCACTACCTGAACCTGCCGCGCCCTGGAATTGGTATCACCGCCTCCAGCCTGCCCCTGCGCACCCCAAAATAGTGCGTATGCAGGTTGATTGTCGTGTCGCCGTGCATCGGCCGCAGGTGAATCCTGTCGCCCACGCGCAGCTTCTGCGCTTCACCTTCCAGCGACAGCTTGCCATGCTCCTCTGAGAGACCGGTCACAGTCGCCCCGGCCACGCCAAGCACTGCCGGCATGCCGCGGTCCGAACTCATGGACTTCATGCCCATGTCTATCACGCCCCTGTCCGGCGCAGGGCGTGAGATCACCGTGGCCAGCACGCTCAGGGCAGGATCAAAGTCGTTGAAAACCTGTAGATAGTCGCCATCCATGAATATGTAGCTGCCGCACTGCAGTTCCGTCACATCTTCCACAGTCCCCGTGATGTTGTAGGTGCCTGTTCCGGCAGCGGATACTATCTTCACGTCAATCCCTGCCGCCCGTATGGCTTTCGCAGCGTTCGTAAGCCTGTCCATGGCCCTTAGCGCCTCAGTCTTGCGCTCCTCGAAATCCCTTATGGCCACGGTATGGCCCTCGTAGCCCATCACGCCGTCGAATCGCAGCCCGGGTGCATCGTTGATCACCTTCGCCAGGGCCGGCGCGTCCTCCGGCTCAACGCCGCACCGGTTCATCCCGGCGTTAATCTCGATGATCACGCCCAGCTCTGCTCCCGCCCCGGCAGCCGCCTTGGACAGGTCACGCACGTTATCGGCGTGGTCCACGGCAACGATCATGCGCGTGGTGCGGGCCAGCGACACCAGCCGGGCTATCTTGCGCGGGCCTATTACCTGGTTTGGGATCATTACCTCCGGGACGCCCGCCGCCGCCAGGACCTCCGCCTCGCCAACCTTGGCCGCGCAGACGCCTATCGCCCCTGCCCTGATCTGCTTGTGCGCCCAGTAGGGGCTCTTGTGCGTCTTGGCGTGGGGCCGCACAGAGACACCGTTCTCATTGGCCCATGACTGCAGCCGCTCTATGTTCGCCTCCGCCACATCCAGGTCCACGACAATCGCCGGCGTATCAAGTTCCTCGACGGGCGTTCCTGGCAGCGGGAAATACTCCTGGTCCAAAGTGGTGACTCCTGTACGGGCGCGTGTGATTCATGAATGTCGCCGGATTCTCAACCGGCCACCGCGGAGTTTACCAGCCTCATATGTCCATCAAGGCACGCCGCTGTGAAAATCGCGGCCGGCATTACACCACGGCACTGCCCGGGTATCATCTCGGCAACATCCACACCAGCAGCAACGGAGTCAGTCCCATGCGAATAGCGATCATAGGCACAGGCCGCATGGCCGCCGGACTGGGCAGGGGCTGGCTGAAGGCCGGCCACTTCGTTGCCTTCGGGTCACGGCAGCCAGAGAAGACCAACCCATTTCACCAGTCCGTCGGCCTGGAATCACGAATCTACGGGCACGAAGGGGCAATCACCGCAGGCGAAGCAGTGGTGCTAACCATCCCCTACCGGGAGGTCGCCCCGTTGGTCGCCCGATACGCTGAGCTTTTGCGTGGCAAGCCAGTGATCGACATCACCAACCCATTTGACCAGCAACCGGCCAACGGCCTGTCCGGGGCCGAGACGACCGCGTCAGCAATTGGCGACGGTGCGCGGGTGCTGGCCGCGTTCAAGGGCAACTTCGCAGGGACGCTCGCAGAACCGGTAGATACCACCGGCACACAGCGGGATGTGCTCTACTGTGGCGATGACCAGTATGCGAAAGGCATCCTCAACTCGTTAATAGAAGACCTGGGATTCCGGCCCGTCGACTGCGGGCCGCTCAGCGCGGCCCGAGCGCTGGATCTGATGGTCCCGCTCCTCCTGGAGATGGACCGCCGCCTGAACAATGACACCAAAACCTCCCACTGGAAGTTCCACACGCCCTGAGTCCGTCTGTCCCACCACACGGCTGGGCTTACGCCCTGGCAAAAATTGCCCCCATCTTGTCCACGCACTGCTCTGCTAACCACGTTCAGC
The DNA here is from genome assembly GCA_040878005.1 of Dehalococcoidia bacterium. Classification (GTDB taxonomy): domain Bacteria; phylum Chloroflexota; class Dehalococcoidia; order Lucifugimonadales; family Lucifugimonadaceae; genus JBBDMW01. The sequence continues at coordinate 733 of JBBDMW010000068.1, read as the reverse complement.
CATCATCGATGCCAGCAGTTCTGCCAGCCTGTCGTAACCCATGACCATGCCCTCTTCCATACCCGTCTTCATCGCGCCGTCGCGTGCCTCACGGGATGAGTAGAGCACCGTCATCGTCACCGTCGTACTCCCGCCCTCCTCGGTCAGGACGAGCGTCACCAGCGTCTCGCCGCCGGTCCAATCCTCGTCGAACAACTCGGTGGTCACCAGCCGCTCTGGCGGGGCGATCTCACGATAGACGCCACCCCATCCCAGCTCTGCGCCATCAGCATTGCGCAACATATGCCGGTAGTGGCCGCCCACCCTCAGGTCTATCTCGCAGACCACCATGGTCCAGCCAGGCGGCCCAGTCAGCCATTGCCTGACCAGTTCGGGTTTCGTCCAGGCATCGAAGACCAGGGTGCGTGGCGCATCAAAGACGCGCGTCATCACGATTTCCCGGTCGGACGGTGTGGTTACATCCAGCGTTCCCATATTGTTCATCGGTGATTCTTCCCCGGCGCTTGGTGTGTCCGCATCTCTATTCCTGGGCCTTCAACTCATCGAGCAGGGCGTCGAGGCGCTGGAAGTTGCCTTCCCATATCTCGCGATAGCCCTCCAGCCAACTATTGGCGTCCGCCAGTGGCCTGGCTTCTATCCGGCACGGCCTTCGCTGCGCGTCACGGCCGCGCGAAATCAGGCCGGCGCGCTCCAGCACCTTCAGATGCTTGGAGACCGCGGGCAGGCTCATCTC
>JBBDMW010000067.1:0-49920 GCA_040878005.1 Dehalococcoidia bacterium | reverse complement strand
ATCAGGACGAACCATCGCCCTCCCATTCCACACACGCCTCCCAGACAACGACATCCAATACACACTCGACTCCCTCAAAAAAGCGATCCAGACTGTTCAATAAGGCTGCTGGGCTGCTTTTCCGATCACGTATCACACCTGGCACTTAAGCCAGGGCCGTTGGAGTTCATTTCTTGCTGACTTCTTCTGCTGGCAACTCCCGGTTGCGCAGTTTCAAATTATTTGTCGCACGCGAGCCGCGCCTGAGGCGAATGGCGTTTGCATCATCCGATGCAGCACTGTTCGCAGTCTCGCTGACCCTTGCCGTGGCAATCGCTGCCCCAGCGGTAGGCGCCCGCATCACGGCAATCGAATTAACCTTCCTACTGGGGTTGTCAATCGCGATCAAGATACCGCTGTTGCTGGGTTTCCATCTGTGCGATATCCACTGGCAGAGCGTCGACGTAAGGGACCTGACCAGGCTGGCACGGGCCACGTTGATTGGGAGCGTCATTTTCGCAGGAGCAGTGCTGGTGATTCACCATGCCGGAAGCGGACCAGACTTACCGTTCAGGGTCATGTTTCTGGATTACATCTTTGGGTTGCTTCTTCTTGCAAGCTTCCGTTCTTCCAAACGAGCACTGCGGGAGTGGAAACAAGAATCGAAAAACAGCGACGCAAAGCGCGTCCTTATCGTTGGCGCCGGGAGCGCTGGCGAGCAGCTTGCCCGGGGGCTCAGGGAGGAGGTCAGCGTCTCCTACGAGGCCGCCGGGTTCATAGACGACGACCCCTCGAAGCAGGGCACAACCATCCACGGCGTCAGGGTCATCGGCCCGAGGGCCCGCATCCCGCAGCTCGCAGCATCCCTCAGGCCCGACGAGCTGTGGGTGGCCATGCCCTCGGCCCCCGGCGCGGTGGTGAGGGAGACAGTGGCCCTGGCACGCGAGGCCGGCATAAGGGAGGTGAAGGTGGTGCCCGGGCTGGGAGCACTCCTGACAGGACAAGTCAGGATTGGGGACGTAAGGAATGTTCAACTAGAGGAACTACTCGGACGCGACCCTGTGCGAATAGATACCGTCCATGTCAATGAGCTCCTACGGGGACGTAAAGTCCTGGTGACCGGGGCGGCGGGATCGATCGGCTCAGAGCTATGCAGGCAGATCGGCAGATTCTCGCCAGAACTCCTGGTGACGTTTGACCAGGACGAGACTGGCGTGTTCGATGTAATGCGATCCCTTGGTTCAGAATATCCTGACCTGGTCACTGAGCCTGTCGTGGGAGATGTAAGGGATGCTGGGAAGGTGGAGCGAGTGTTCAGGCAGTTTAAGCCTGACATCGTTTTCCACGCAGCGGCCTACAAGCACGTCCCGCTCATGGAGCAGCATCCGGATCAGGCAATACAAACCAATGTACTGGGCACGCACACTCTCGCCCTGGCTGCCCGGCTATGGGGCGTAAGTAAATTTGTCCTGGTATCAACAGATAAAGCAGTGAATCCGACGTCCATCATGGGCGCCACGAAGCGGGCAGCCGAGGCGTCGATACAACAGGTGGGAAGTGAGGGAACCACCTGTTTTGTTGCAGTCCGGTTCGGCAACGTACTCGGGAGCCGCGGCAGCGTGGTGCCAATATTCCAGGAGCAGATATCCAGGGGAGGACCGATAACTATCACCGATCCTGAAATGCGACGCTACTTCATGACCATACCGGAGGCTGTCCTGCTGGTGCTGCAGGCCGGAGCCATGGGTGAAAATGGACAGGTGCTGGTGCTGGACATGGGGCAGCCCGTGAAGATACTGGACCTGGCACGCCAGCTCATAAAGCTGTCCGGACTGGAACCCGACAAAGACATTCCAATAGTCTTCACTGGTATACGCCCGGGAGAAAAACTATTCGAGGATATTCTCAGCGCAGAGGAAGGCACTTCGGCCACGTGCCACAATCGGGTTTTTGTGGCCAAGGCAACCGGAGCATTACCAAACTCGACGTTTGAAGAGCGTCTCAAGGCTCTCGAAAATGCTGTAGCGACAGGTCAGCGAGATGACATCGTGGCCTGTCTGAAACTCATCGTTTCCACGTACCAGTCTCCACGGGTGACTCCATTGCGACAGAACGATTCGGCCCGCAACTTCAATGCCGATATGGTTCTCTCAGGGGCACAAGACGCATGAACACCGGCCGCAGTCGTATAACAACGTATACCAATGGCGGCTTCACGCTGCAGATACCGGTTGAGGACCGGGTGCTAATTGCATGCGCCCGCAGGGAAATGAGTCCCGCCGATCACATTGAACTGGAACGTGCGCTGAGTGGTCCGGTGGTATGGGAATCGCTGGTTGAACGAGCGCAGATGCAGAAGCTTGAAGGGCTCCTGTACGTCCATCTCAACAAGCAGCCCTATGCCAGCATGGTGCCTACGGCGGTCATCGAGGATTTGAAGATTCTTCACCGTCGCAACACAGTGCGCCGGATGTACTTCCGGCAGGAGTTGTCACGAATACTCTCCACTCTCCGTCAGCATGACATACCGGTCATCGTACTGAAGGGCGCCGCTTTGGCGGAGACGGTTTACCGGGACCCAGGTATTCGGCCGATGGCGGACCTGGATATCCTGGTTCCGCACGAACTGGCTCACGAAGCACAGTCAATCATTGGCGGGATGGGCTACGCGCCAGGCGGCAATCCAGAAGACCATGAAGACACGGAGGAAAACCACAGGCACCTTCCCGTATTGATAGGAGTGGATAAGCCAACTGTGGTCGAGGTTCACCGCCACGTGGTGCGGCTGGACAGCCCGCTTCACTTCAACATATCAGGGTTTTGGGATCGGGCCCGTGACCAGATGATTGCGGACGTGCAAGTGAAAGTCTTGGGGCCTGAGGATCTCATCATTCACCTTTCCCTCAACTTCTTTCTGGACAGGCGGTTTCGCAGCGGAGCGGCGTTGGGGCAGTTGGCTGACATCGCCGAAACCATTCGCCAGTATGAGCGTGAGATCGACTGGGAATTGCTGTTCGACACGCTTCGATCCTACAAGCTCATGGGCCCGGTAGGGTGCAGCGTTGTTTTGGCACACAAGTTGCTGGATGCACCCGTATCGGATGCTGTGTTGGAACGTTTCTGGCCAGGACACGATACCGACTCCAACCTACAGAGGTTTGCTGCAAAAAGAATCCTGTCCACGGACCCCTTCGTTGCGCACGAGTTGGTAAAGCCTGGCAAGCGCTACAACCTGGGAGTCCTTTTGTGGGCCATGTTCCGCCGGCTAGTTCCGAGCCGGGACTACATGCTCCACAGGTACGGATCATCCGCACGAGGCCTGAAAGGACTCTGGATGTACGTGGTGCGGTTGGGTGAAGGTCTGCAGATGCTGATCAAAGGCGGCGGCCGGCCCAGCGCGCTCAAAGCGGACTTGGCGGTTGACAGGTGGCTGCATTCCATATATGAGCGGCCTTAACGCCCTTCTGCCGTTTCCTTCCTGTCCTGAACCCTTGCTAACCCTAGCGCATGACGTTCATGCGCTTGGAGGAGGTCATATTGAAAACTGCGTTGACTATCGATTCTCTGAAATACCTCAAGGTCGAGCTTTCCCCTGACGTCCTGTTCCAGGAGCTGGACGGGGAAGTGGTGCTGCTCAGCATCAAGACCGGTGAGTACTACGGTCTGAATGAAGTGGGCGCCAGAATCTGGGTTCTTCTTAAACAGGACAGGCCTCTTAACGAGATAGCCCAAACGATTTTGGCTCGCTACGAGGTGTCCGATGAGGCGCTGATCAATGACATGATGCGGTTTCTTCACACCTTGGAACACGATGGACTGGCCAAAGTTGTCGATCAAGGGGCATAGCTCGTTGGTGAGCATCTCTCACCCCAACGCGACAGGATCGCCTTTATGAGCGGTATAGCCGGCGTTTATTACCTTGACGGCCGGCCGGCCGACGAGGCGGTGCTCCGTGCAATGACAGGGGCTGTTCGTCACCGGAGGGCTGATCACACGGGGCACTGGGCCAACGGTTCCGTGGGCCTGGGGCATGTACAACTCTGCACAACTCCTGAATCAACTCATGAGACCCAGCCTGTCATCCTGGACGATGGCAACTACGCCCTGGTCTGGGACGGCCGCCTGGACAACCGGGAGGAACTGGTACGGGAGCTACGGTCAAAGTCTCAGGTATCGACTCGTTCGACTGATGTAGACATTGTGCTGGCTGCCTACGCTGCGTGGGGCCAGGGTTTCTTGAAGCGCCTGATAGGAGACTTTGCGTTCGCATTGTGGGATGGCAGGGAGCAACAGTTGATCTGCGCTCGTGATCCGGTGGGGGTCCGCCTGTTTCATTTTTACTTCGATGGTACGCGCTTCGTGTTTTCTACGGAAATCAGGCAGATTCTTCAGCATCCGGGCGTACCGCGGAAGCTCAACGAGTTGATGCTGGGCATGTACCTGTCGGGCAGCCCCTTTTATGGCGATTTGACATTTTATGACGGAATTAAGCGGCTCCAGGGCGGCAACGCCTTACTCATAACGCGGCGGGGGCTCAAGGTTGAAGAGTACTGGAACCCGGATCCGGCGGATGCGATCCGGTACCGCGATGAACGCCAGTACCTCGAACACTTCAACGACCTGTTCTCAAGTGCTGTCCAATCTAGGCTCAGAAGCGCAACAGCCGTCGGCATTTTCCTTAGTGGTGGGCTGGACTCCAGTTCAGTGACGTCAGTCGCTGGCTCACTTCGCCAGACCGCCAAAGTGGCCCCTACTCAAGGCTTGAAGGGGTATCACTTCACATATTCCAGCGCCACATTGGATGAAGGTCCGTACGCTGAAGAAGTCAGTGATCGGTATCAGATTGAGCTCAAGCGTGTTCAAGTCGACGACCTCTGGGCTCTCAAACCGACGCCAGGAGATTCAGACCTGGACGAGCCATTCCTGGTTCCACTGGAGGCCATGAACTGCAGGGGATTGCAGGTTGCGAAAGAAGATGGCATCAGCGTGATGCTGTCGGGTGAAGGCGGCGACGAAGCGTTCTCAGCCGGCAACATGCTGTACCTGCGGGATTGGTTGTTCCACGGGCGACTGCGGACCATCTGGCAGGATTACAAGAATGGCACCGCTGCATACAGGAGAGCCGCAAGGCACAATCTCCGACGGGGTGTCACGGCTGGCATTAGACGCCGGCTGACCGGCGGCGTCAATGGCGCCATACCCGCATGGCTCAACCGGGACTTCGTGCGCCGGACCGGTCTCTCCGAACGCCTGGACGCTCAGATCGCATACAAGTATCGGGACACCAACTACGTGCAGCATCGTGGCTGCACACCATTTTTCGTGGGTTGGGACCGGCGTGCGGCCTCATACGGCATTGAAATGCGTCATCCATTTTGGGACAGCCGCATCGTGGAGTTCATGATGCGGATTCCACCCACTGTGCGGGTTCAGGGCGGCAGGGAGAAACTAATGCTAAAGAAGGCCATGGCGAACATTCTCCCGAATTCTTTGTTGAATCGAGGCGCGTACGGTGCTTTCGGCCCCCAGGTGAGGCGGGGATGGTCAATAGAAGAGGCGCCTAGGCTTCGTCAATTGACTGAGCAGTCCTGCCTGGAGGAGATCGGAGTTGTGCAGCCAAATGCTCTGCGCAACGCATACGCGGCTTACCGGGGCAGTAATAACGGCCGGTCAGGCTTGTCTAGCCTCTACTGGACGCTCACAACTGAAAACTGGTTGAGGTCTTCTAACCCGTTTCCTGAGGCACACCTCAAGGCTGAACAATCCTCAGCGGTTCCGCTCTTGGTGTGACGTTTGTCCCGGTACGCACCGGGACACCGCACTTATCTGACCAACCCACTCTTTCGTAACCGGACGCAATTGTGCGCCCGCCCGACTTTTGACGTGCCTGCTCCGGCCTCGTACTGATGGCACGCATTTGACCTCCGCGGAGGTCCTTCACCTATTTTGCAGGGTGTGATCAATCGTATGGCCTCTGACGCCCACTGTTAGTGGACTTCATGCCGTTCGTTGGTTGTGCGCTCTGATCGGGATCCTAGCGGTCTCCCATGCAATTAGTCACTTAGAAGGGAGGTGATTAAGATGTCAGTCACATACGAAGCTCCAGAGCTCCGCAAGTACGGCAGCGTTGCTGCCCTCACGGCGAGCGCCGTGAAATGCAGCATCGGTTCTGATACTGCGTTCGGCGCCAGCAACAATGCTGGAAAGGACGTATACCTGGAAAATGGAAATGGGGACTACACCGGCCCAGCCGGCACGATAGACCCCAACCATGAGTCCTGCGAGCGCGCCTCATCGATCGTCCCTTAATGGGAATGATGGCTTGACGAACAAGAACTGCAGCCATGGCTGCAGTTCTGTATTCACATGGCCGGCTTATAGAGATGCGGGGCCGGATTACACCGCCCCCGCATCTCCTGCATGTTCAATTAACTTGTGGACAACATGACTACCCTAGAAAATCCAACCGGAACCAGCCTATACGGAGTTTCGAGTGCAGGCAGCAGGCCACACCGGCATTACTCGGTTTACGGCATGCGCCTGTGCAGTATGCTGCCACTGCCTGAACTGACTCCCAGTCAGTTTACTGGGAGAGACATTGAATTTCATATCTCAGTAGTTAGAGAAACGTTTAACGTAACAGCGTATGGAATTCGTCAATTAACTCGCCATTCCACAAACGTGGGGTGTGACTTACTTACATTTAAATTGACCAACGGGTATTTACTCCGTTGGGATGGGAGATGTGACTTTTTGATTCTTGATGAAGGCAAATATATACGATGTGAAATGAAAAATATAAAAGATATCACTTGGATACAAAATATTTTGTACGGCACGGTCTTATCATTTGCGTTGCACATGCAGAGCATTGGGAATCTTCATGCCAGTTCCGTTATTACTAAGCAGGGCGCTATAGCGTTCATTGCTGAGCCTGGCACCGGCAAATCTACGTTGGCGGCACGCTTCATAACAACAGGGTATCCGTTTCTGACTGACGACGTACTGGCAATAACTGGAGATCCTTTTGTTGCTCAACCAGGATTTCCTTACACCTCATTGTCAACTGAATCCATAGACGGAACTTTGCAGGGATTGTCTATATCAAAGGCGGATTCGCTCAGCGGCGGCAAACATCGCGTGGCTATCGACGGATCTTGGGCGTCATTTCAGACTGATCCAGTCCCAGTGTCCGCGCTGTTTCTGCTAACGCGCTCAAGGAATGATTCTCCTCTGAAACTGGAAAAAGTCAACAGGATGGAGGCCATACGCTCCCTTGTCGACAATTCCGTATGCCTGCCGTTTCTACCTCCGGAGGCTGTGCGCCGGCACCTGGCGTTCGCATCGCGTTTGAGCGGTGAAGTGCCTGTGTGGCAGCTGAGTTATCCAAGTGGATTTGATCACACCGATGCAGCAGTTGAGGCTGTGCTTGGTGTGCTCGAATAGATTTTTTGGGAGTGTCACCTTTGACTGATGTAGTCGTACTGGAAAACGTGCACAAACGTTTCCCGAAAATATCCGGGTATAAAGATATCGCCTTGTTTTGGCGACGGTCGAACATATTTGCGTTGAACGGTGTATCAATGGCCGTTCCTGCCGGTGGAGCGTTTGGAATCCTGGGCCCGAACGGCGCCGGTAAGACGACTCTGCTCAAGATCCTGACAGGCTTGGTTCTCCCTACTGCTGGGACGGTGAAAATCGGCGGAATTGACGTTACCGGCCACCCGGAACGAATCAGACAGAAGCTGATGTACGTCACGGGCGAGGAACGCACCCTCTTCTGGCGGCTTACAGGACGCCAAAACCTTAAGTTTTATGCCAGCCTCTTTGAGATTCCCAGAAGTCAAAACCGCCGTATGGTTGATGAAGTGCTGACCATCGTGAACCTTGAGGAATTCGCTGATGTGCCGGTGATGAAGTACTCCACCGGCATGAAGCACCGCCTGGCAATCGCCCGCGGCCTCTTGGCCAGCCCGGACATACTGCTGCTGGATGAGCCAACCCGCAGCCTTGATCCACTAAGCGCCCGGCGCCTCTGGGCGTTCATCAAAGACGTCCTGATAAGTCAATTGGGACGAACCGTGTTGATTGCCACTCACAACATGGAAGAGGCCAGCTACTTGTGCTCAAGAGTAGCCATATTGGACAAGGGACTCATCAAGGCATCGGACACCATCGACCGGGTAGGTCAACAGCTGATAAACCGAAGTCTTTACCACATCGAATTGGATACATTGCCGGCCGATGCCATCTTGAAGATACAACGGGTCAGCGGGGTGCATGATGTCGCCTTGTCTCCTCCGAACGGTCGGCCAGAAAGCACCCTTGAGCTTTCCGTGGATGACCCAAAGGCTCACATTCCGCAGGTGGTCGAACTTATAGTTCAGTCTGGTGGGCGAGTCACCCATGTCAGTCAGAAGCAACGTTCATTGACTGACGTCATCCTGGCAATTTCGGAGTCATCCAATTGACGCTGGATAAACTCTATTCGTTCTTATGGCGCGACTGGCAACAGGCTCGCAGTTACAGGCTTGCATTCCTGATGCAGAGCGTAGGTCTGGCTTTTCCGTTGATAGGCATCTTTTTTATGGCCCGGCTGTTCAACAATGTTAATGTCGATGCCATAGAGGAATATGGCGGAAGCTACGTCGAATTCCTGATAGTCGGGCTCATGGTGGTGAGTTACTCAGGTACTGCGCTCAGGTCTTTTACTGGGTCATTGAGAGCAGCCCAGGTCACGGGCTCTCTGGAAATACTGCTGTTGACGCCAACCAAGCTCTCGACGATGTTATTCGGCTGGGCTTTGTACCCACTCATTCGCTCCACCCTCTTTCTATGCGTTTATGTGCTGGGCGGATTCATAGTAGTGGGCTTGTCATTCAGTAATGCGAATGTAGGAGCAGCTGTATTGACGCTGGGGCTGACGGTGATGGTAATGGGGAGCCTTGGCCTGTTCGCCGCCAGCTTTACCCTGGCATTCAAGCAGGGTGACCCATTCACCGCGATTTTGGTCCTGGCAGCCGGAATGTTTAGCGGAACCTTATACCCGGTTAACGTTCTGCCTGGGTGGCTCCAGGCGGTCGCCCAGGCGCTGCCTCAAACACATGCCATAGAAGCAATGCGTCTGTCCCTGCTAAGGGGCTATCCGATTTCAGACTTGGCGTCCGATCTGATCCCATTGGCGATATACGCCATTGTGCTCCTGCCAATTGGCATCTTGTCGTTGCGACTGGCGATGCACCAGGCACGGGTAGACGGAAGCCTGGGCCACTACTAATCATCCTCGTTACTCACTCAACAGCATGATCATCTGAGGCAGTCGCGTCGGGCGGCTGCCGCCATATCCCAACTCTTATGGATCAACACGAACTCGACTTACTTCGTCACGGGCGCTCCTTGTGGAGGCGCAAGTGGCTGATAATGGCGACCACCGCGATCGCTGTGGTTATAGCTGGAGCTATGGCATTCGTGGAGGCCAGTAACACTGAGCCTTCCACGGAGTACCAGGCCATTTCAACCGTCAGGGTGGGCCATACAGAGAGCGGCATACCGGACAATCCCGCATTAGCGTTCCTGGGTGGCAGCAGCCTGGCCGATCGAGGTATTCAAACTCACTTACAGTTGATACGCGGCAGCGCAGTCCTGCAAAGAGCGGCGTTGGGCCTGCTAACGGATCCAGAGTCTGGAGAACAAGTGGAAGAAGTCGCTGATGCCGAGGGAAATGACTCTCAACCAAGTGGAGAGGCTACAGCCGGATCACCGAGCGTTAGCGCCCTTGCCGACACACTTGCTGCCGAAATAAGCGTTCGTTCTATAGCGGGAACAGACTTAATCGAAGTTACTCTCCGGGGTCCCACCCCGGAGTTGGCCGAGAGTCGATCACTTGCCGTGGTTGAAGCCTACAAGGACTTTCTCAAGCAAGAGCAGATACGTTCAGTTGAAGAAGCGATTGCCGCACTAGAGCAGCGCATCAGGGACGCTGAGGCGCCTTCAGAAGTCACCCCCGGCACAATCGCCTCGTTTCAAAGCCTCTCACGTGAACTTGCGACCATTGTGGATATCCTTGGCGGTGGTGCAGAGCAACTGCAACTTTTGGAATTCTCCATCTCGTCAACATCAATTGAAGAAATCGCCGGGGGACTCGCTGGCGGGCCCCAAAGCGGACAGGTTGAGCCGGGGGCTGCGCTGCTCGCCATGCTGGAAGCTTCGGCCGAGGCACTCGGACGCGCTGGAGATGAGGCCGAGCAGGGGAGCAAACAGCTTGCGAACGCTGAGCTTGTTGCAGACCTGACTTCCAGTGCGGCTGCTCTTGATGCGGCAGGTCAACCATTGAACGATATTGCTGACTTGCTGACTGTTGTCATCGAGCAGCAGAGCGAATCCGGTGGAGGCGGACAATTCGAAAGCAGCATCACTGAACTGGAACAGGCGGCCGCAACCCTGCGGACGGCGATGGTTAACCTGGATACGGCGACGGACTCCTCATCGAGCCTCAGGACGAGCATTAATCCGCTGCGTAGTCAAATCAGTCAAATTGTTGTCTCTGTGGAACAGGCAGTGACAGAGCTTCAATCCAACGGGTCAGCTTCGGGCAACAATGCATGGCAGGCGACACTGGATGAAATTGGATCGCATGCCACTGTTCTCAACTTGATTGCGGGTGAGATAGCCGAAATACGACGGACATCCGGGGCCTCTGCGACTGCGGCAGGCAGGATATTGATAGCGGAGGCGAGGATTCGTGACGGCGCCTCGAGTCTGACAGCGGCCACCGAGACAACGACAGATGAAGACTTCTCAGTCACAGACACATTGCTCAGGATTCGCGGGCGCATAGGCGCGGTAGCGTCCGCCAGTGAATCTGTAGTAGGCGCCATAGAGACATCAATTGATGATGGGGCTCAGACCGACTCAGACCGTCAGTTGCTCATTAACCATGCGAACGGGGCGTTATCCACCTTAAACAGTGCGGTGGAGTCGTTGGGAGCTTTGCGTCAATCGACCACCAGCGCACAACTGTACACGGCGATCATACAGGCCGAAACGAAGATCCGGGACACGTCATCCAGATTGGCCTCAGCACTGGAAAGCGCCACACCTCCCTCTGGCGGCGGCATCGCCGGCCAGTTTGATACCTTGGCGACTCGCTTGAAAGATGATTCCCAACGGATTGAACGGACTGCGTCATTGGTGGCCGAAGCCATCGACGTAGCGGATGGAACGGAAGTCAACCGGAGTTACGTCTCAAAGAGTGCGGAGCGCAGCGCCACCATATTGGCCGAAGCCGGTGATGCGATAACTGCGAGCATTGACTCAAACCTGGTGGCAACTGATACAGCGCCGCTGTCCAGGTCGGCCAGCACGATCACCGACCTGTCGGACCACGTCGAGGCGTTGGCACACGTCATGACGCTGCGTGATCGTATGACCACCAGTGAGATGAATTACCGCCTGATTTCTGAACGCGTTGAGGAAATTGACGAGTCCAGCGACGTCGAGGAGGTTTCAGCGGTTGTCCAGGAAACACGCCTTCGGTCTAGTGCAGCGGCTACCAGCCTGGACGCGTTGGTCCAAGACCTTACAGCCTTGTCAGCCTTGGGCTTTTTCGATGGCGACCTTACCCCGACCTTGCTGACAGAACGGGTCAGTACAGCCGCTACGCTCGCCCAATCTCTCGCGGCCGGAGTTCCTGAACTCGGGGGCAGCAACGGCGCCGGGCAGAACGGTTTGGCTGCCGCTCGAAGGGAGTTGGATGCATTGTTGCTCCAACCACAGGAAACTGGGATATCAATAGTCGACACCTCAGTGTCCCTGCGTACGAGCGGAGTTGTTCAATCGATCGCAGGGGGCGCCAGCCTCAGAATCTTACTCGGAATGTTCGGTGGATTGGTGGTCGGGTCTGTCGGAGCGATTTCGATAGATTTCTTTGACCGCAAGGTTCGCCGGGAGACCGATTTTAGAGCTATTTTCGGGCCGCAGATGTTGGGCGTACTGCCACGTGGCCTGGCAAAGGGTAATCCACATCCGCCTGAGGTCACCGACGACGGGGCTTCAGTGTTTGCTGAGGCTGTACACCTCGCCACCAGTCGAGTAGCCGATCACATGAGCAGTGGAACGCGTACAGTAATGGTTTCCAGCGCCCACGCCCGCGAAGGCAAGACCATGCTCTCGATAAACCTGGCGCGTGCCTTAAAGTCGAGGGGATTGAACATACTGTTGGTTGACGGCAACCTCAGGAAGCCTGACGCTTCATTGATTTTGAACGCTCAAGATTACAAGGGATTGGCGACCGCGCTGTCTGATGGCACGGATCCGGCTCAGTATGTTGTCCACGCGGAAGGACTGGATTTCCTGCCCGCCGGAGAAACTACGTTGCAGCCGGTGGAACTTGTTTCGCGCCGGGGCCTGTCCACCTTCCTGGATCAGGCAACCGAGAACTACGACGTGGTTTTGGTAGATGGCACTCCGGTACTTGGATTCTCAGAAACAACTGCCATAGCGAAGAGCGTTGGAGCAGTTGTGCTGGTTGCAAGAGTGGGATACTCCTCCAAGGACTCCATTACTGAGGCTGTAGAAAGCCTGGAAGCTGCTGGTGCGACGCTGGCAGGTGGTGTATTGAACTATGTGCAGCCCAAGACCCTGCAACACCTGTCCCACGCCGGGTATGGGACAGGATCCAGGGAGGCCGGTCGGCGACTACGCGAAGTTGTAGGGCAAGGTTTAAAGCGGATACAGGTTTGGAAGAACTGAGCCACGCCCGAAATCCACTTCGGGGATGCCTCACGGCGCTCCGGTCAGGCGACTGTTCGCAGCCAGGTTCAGCATGAGGACTGCACCATTCGAGGACCAGGCCGGGCTATGAGGGCCCAGGACCACCGCCGGCATGCCGTTGATCTCGAACCTGATTTGGTCTCCTGGAACCGCGCCTTCGTCCTCCGGGGTTGACGGATCATCCATATAGATTGCCATCAATCCATACTTGCCTTCAGACTGGACTACGGCGCGCCCGGTTAGGATTCCTTCAGGATCGTACGCGGCCACGACGGCCCCCACGGGCAGCGGCTGGCCGTCAAGCGTGCTTTCTATGCTGAACGCGTTGACCCAACTGTAGGTTGGGCTCAGCGTGGCGGTACCACCAAGTACCGGGTCCCGCTCTATCGCATCACGCTCAGCGGGGAAGAGGTTAACCTGCAGCGAGCCAGGAGCGCTGTGTATCTCCTCCGGATCTGGAGCGTCAGGCGCCTGCGGCGCTCCAGCTATGATTGGTGGGGCAAGTGACACAGATGCCTCATACTTAGGGATTGGGCGCGATCGTAAAGAACTCCCCAGACCGGCGAATGTGTCTGGCGTAGGCGTGACGACCTGCGTCGGTTCGACCTGTATTGACGGGTTGATCCACAGTGGCGCCGCAAATATTGCGCCGGCAATAAGCGTGCCGGATGCGACCATGGTCATCGCAACAGTGGCGGCCCGTTTGCGGTTCATTCGTTTTCGTGTCAGTTCTTTGTTCATGTGACTTGCCGAACCATCTACTACGGGTAGATGAGTACAGCTTCCTCCGTGGCGTGTATGAGGTAGCCGAGGCCTGGATGCATGGTTTTCAAGGTATTGAGCTCCCGGGGGATCATCGGGAAGTAAGACATCCCTTCGACCTCGAACCCTCGCACCTCGTCATACTTGCCGGATATCGAGCCAAGAGCAGTTATTACAGGCAACGGCGTCGCTGGCCTGTAGCTGACCATGTTCCACCCTTCGTGTAGTTCAATTGGCGACGACTTGTGAACTTGCGTCCCTTCAATCGTCAGAGTCGTTTCGCTGACCACCCTTATCCAGTAAGCGTGGATGGTGTCCAACTCTCGCAGTGTGTTCAGGTCATCGGACCGGTCCGGCCTGAACACAACGGCCGAGCTTCCCATGATGGTGCTCACCTCTGTGTATTGCCCTTCAATGGACGCCATCACGGTCCTGATGTCTGGATCAGTAGGTGAGACGTTGAACGAGATCAGGTTCCATCCTGGCGTCAGTTGCAGAGTCTGTGATTCCGATTCTCCGGGTTCAGGTGATGGTGTGGTTGTCGGCTCAACCACAGGAACCGGTGTCGCAGTAGCCTGTGCATTTGGAGTCGGTATGTAAGTTGGCGTGGCAGCCGGTGTGAGAGGCGTGCTCTCCACTGTAGGTTCCACGTCGGCAGTCTTCTCTGGAGTCGGTGGCGGTTCCGGCGCCGAGAACACAGGGGTTGGTGTGGGTGTCGGCATCTGCTCAGTATCTGGAGTCGGCACTGGAGTCGGGCCGACCGGAATCACCTCATTGGATGGAGCTGATGCATTGCTCATCCCGATAGAGTTGACCGCAGACACTTGGAACCGGTAAACCACACCATTCTCAAGGCCGGTAATGGTGGTTCTCCTATCGGTGCCCTGGACCGAAATGGTTTTACCAGTCGGGATCACGAGAACCCTGTAACCAGATATGGCACTGCCACCGTTATCTGACGGCTGATCCCACGTCAACACCGCTACCTCATCACCGGCTTGAGCTACTGCCCTCAGTGGGGACGTGGGTACGGAAAGGCTGGGTGTGGGCGTGGGAGCAGGCGAGGAAGACCCGCCGCCGCCTGATGGTGGGGGTGGCGGTGCAGATGAGACCGGAGCCGTCTGCGTTGGAGTAGCTGTTGCCTGAGGCGTTGCCGTAGGTGCCAAAGTGGCAGTAGCAGTAGGCACAGGAGTGGGAGAATCCACAGGTGTCGCCGTAGGAAACGGAGTTTCTGTGGCCGCCACCTCTTCAGCGGCAGGCTCCACAGTGATGGTCACCTCGTCGGTGGTGCTCCCACCCAGCCCGTCGTTGACAGTTAGAACCACTGAGTGGGTACCTACCGGCAAATTGACCTCCGGCGCAATGCCGGTGCCTATCTCAACGTCTCCGATCGTCCACACGTAACTGGAGATCAAATCTCCCGGATCATCCGTTCCAGAGCCGTCGAGAGTGACCGTCTCAGATCCATCGTCATCTGTATCCACCAGCGTTTGATCTTCACCCGCGTTGGCTACAGGTACGGCTGACATCTGGATGGCCAGTTCAGGTTGCCCGCCTCCGTCGTGCTCACGCGACCCATACGCCACCCACGCTCCTGCACCGGCATCGGTAGGAGCCGAGATAACTATTGCTAGCTTGTTGCCTTCGGACAGGGCGGCTCGCACCTCGTTTGTGACATCGAACGTGATCGGACTAGTGCCGGAAATATCCCATGTGGCTATTACATCGCCACCATCCAGCTTCGTGTTCCACGTCATCGCCATTTCGTTCCATTCGCTGGAAACTAGCGAGGCCTGGTTTGCGAATGGCTCTTCCATTCCAACAGTCAACGGGTAAAGGGTGATTTGTGCGTTGGTCACAGGACCGCTGATACCAGACAGTTCAAACCTTAGGAAGCTGTGACGGTTGAATCCGTTGTCTGAAGTCTTGACCACCAGATCAGGCTCTTCACCGAAGTTCTCCCCCGCCGCAACACCGTCCCTAACGAACGTATCCGCTTCTGGTTCGACCGTCATTTCAGTGGTTGACGCGGTTTCCGTCGGTATGGCAATGGGCGAACTTGCCGGCGTGGCCGAGGGCGTTGGTGAAGCTCCTGGTTCATCTGTAGTCCCCGACGAGTCCGAGTCGTCTGGTACAGGCAGCACGAAGTTGGGGTTGCGGTACGTGAGCACGGGTGTGTAGGCGTACAGGCTTGTGGTCGGGTTGTACGCACGAGCGTAGATGCGAGCATACTTCCGCGGCCACTCCGCAGGATCAAACGTGAACGTGCCTGACAAATCTCCGCCTGATAGCACTCGGTACATATCAAACGACACGTGCGCTCGGTCCCCGCTTTTGGCAAAGAATTCAACCGTAACGGTGTGTTCGCCTGCATCCAGGGACTGTTCGACGGTGCCGGACTTGGAGCAGCAGGCTGATGAAAGAGACCACTGGTCCTTGATCAACTCCCCATTGAGGTACAGCCTGATGCCATCATTGGCACCGTATTTGAACAGATAGTCGCCACCTGTAGTCGTGAATGTCCGGGTAAATCTTGCTGACCAATTGCCGTCTGGTAGGAGATCCAGCAATGCAGACGCCTTTAGGTTGAGCGTCCCCCTTGGAGGCGTCTCCAGCCCAAATCGATATTTGAGATCAGCCTTGTCCAACACAGCAACTGGTTTACCGCCAAGGTCGGAATTTGGGAAGTATTCCGATACCCACGGATTACCACCTTCAAATTCATCCACGAAGAACTGAATGTCTCCGACCCCGTTGTCAAGTCCTTCGGCGTCGACCTCAAAGGTTACCGGTGAATCACCCAGTGAGGACGGCGTGCTGGTCCATTCAATAGTCGGGGGCAGCGGCCATTCGGTAGGCACCGCATGGTCAGGGTCCACCCAGGCATCGAATGCTTCATCATAGAACGCGTTCTCAGATGGCTTTGGCTGATCTGGCCTTGTCAGCCGAAAGGACGTAGGCAGATCTGAACGGACGCCGCCCCAGTTCTGGATATCGAAGTACGTATCGGAGGTCTTCCAATCGTTCCCAAATCGGATGGGATTGTCAGACAATAACGACGTGCCAACGATCGCATTGAACGTCGGAGTACATTTCTCTCCACTGAGCTGGCAATCCACTTGACTCAAGTGGTTTATGTCGTAATTTGCGTGGTCTGATAGCACGTTGCGGTACGTCCTACCAGGATTGTTTGGGCTTGGGGGCAACGTGTAAAAGTCTATGAACAAGCCGTTTTCGGTGGGGTAGTCAGCCTCCCCCTTCAATACCGAGTCTTGGATGAACGGTCGGTTGCCGCGAGCGCGGAAGTTTGCGTGTATGTTCCCAAATGAATTGAGTCCATGAAACTGAACGTTGTTGAGATACGCTCCCCACTTCAAGCCTTCGGTATTGCGCCATGTGGTGAAGTCCACGATGTGGTAATCGCCAGTATTTTGCCAACCAAATAATCCTAGAGCAGCGCTCGAGTGCGTTTCATTCTGCACAAACGTGTGCCCAGCAGATTGAATGCTCGCCTCTGGCCAGTGATATCCACTGCTTTCAGTCGAACCATTGACGCTTACAGCTACATTGCCAATAAAGTGATTCTCACGTTCAGCGTAAAAGGCGCCGATACGCCTGTCTGCTGTATTAAACGAACTCACTTTGCACGCCAGGTTGTTGATGAACGTGTTGCCCATGGGCTTGGGGCCCATCTCGCCGGCGCCTGTCGATTCAAGCCAGAAGCCGGTCCTGAGGGCCCGGTAACCGATGTTCTCTTCGACAAGCGTTCCCAGGGAGTTGTGAACAACCAGCCAGTGGTTCAGGGAGTCCCAGATCACGTTTCCGCGAATGACCTTGTCGATAGACGTCTCAGCCATGACGTGGAAGTGAATCGGGTACCTGCCGAATACGTCTGGCCCCAGCTTCTTGAACTGGGTGTGCGTAGGCGCTCCATGCGAGCCCCACATGTAGAGCGTGTGGGCGCGCTGGTCCGTCTTGGACGTCACGACGATGTTCCTGGTCAAGAGCGCTATTTCACCCCGCGCATCACCCGACCCGGAGTGGTCATAGGTCAGCGGTGCATCGAACTCCACCAGCGTCGTGCCGTCGCCCTGGTCGGTGACTGCAACAATTTGCCGCTCTTCATCTTCAGTCGGAAAGTCGGTCGTGCCAATGCTCTGAGAGATGTTCCTGCCAGTCGCGGTGATGAGCACGTCGCCGCCGACAGGCCAGTCGGTTAGATCTCCCTGGGCAACCAGTGACGCTGATCCAGCCACCGCATCGTCTGCCAGTTTTGTCCAGGTGTGTTCCACCGGAGCGCCGTGGGACTCCCATCGGCCGCCATTGAAAACCCAGAGGCCGGTGTCCGATTCGTCGAACATCGCCCCGCCAACGAAGTCTTCTCCGTTTTGCACGTCGAAAACAATCGTAGCGTCCACGTTCCACGGCAGCGGGTTGTCCGGCGTGCCGGCCAGCAACTCACCACCCTCTCGAACAATGATGTTGCCGCGCGATTCCAGCCGGGTCGACGTGGTCCGGGAAAACTTCAAGACCCCGAAGATGTCCAGCCGCTGAACCACAGCGTCCGCGTCGAAAGTGACTACATGGCCCGCTGCTACTTCTACAGACTGGCCTGCCTGGGGTACGTCACCAGTGCTCCATGTGGAGGTGTCTGACCAATCGCCGTCGGCGACGGTCACCACGTCAGCGCCTGTCACGCTCGCTGCGGCTGGCTGGGGTGACCAGGTAACCGTCGCAAGAAGTGCCAGCGCTAAAGCCAGGGCAAAGGTGCCGGCAAAAAGGAAGCCAAGATTTCGTCGAATGTCTGATCGCATGCTGGTGTTCCCCGCTGGCTCATTCCGGACTCGGAACGTTCAGCGGCCGGTGACATCATGCCACCGCGGTTGTGTATCTCAAAGTCATCGATTGTTTAAGTGCCGGACTCACCGCGCAGATTGAATGATGTCCCGCGATTGCCCGCCAGATTCAAACTCACCTTCACGAATGTAGAAGCATGAAGATGATGCTGCCAGTGCTATCCGGTGGATACGGGTTTGGTGTAGGTGTGGGCTGCCACGCGAAGGCAGGCGAATCACCTTATTTTCGTGCTTCCATCGCCGCGCTTCGGGTTGGCTTGCGGCCACATACACATTCGACCATTTGTGGCCAGTACTCTGCATCGACGTTCTACCGCGGCTTGACGCGAACGAACTCAAAATCAAGCGTTTGGAGGACAACACGTCCCGGCAGCACAGCAAAGCCCGGTTCGAGCGACATGCGGTGGACCATCAACACGTGAGCAACACTAACAGCCGTTGCCGCCAGGTTTCACGCGCCCCTGAGGAGCGTCGGCATCATCTGCTAGTCCCGCCAGTACCACCCGCCGGAAATTTCGGCTGTGCTTCATGCAAAGTCTTGCCAGTTGCTGAACGTTCAGGCCACCAGGGTTGGTAACGTTCCGGTCCCGCATTTGGGCGCCGCGTATGATGTCATCACTTCCGTTGTTGGTGTGGTCGCAGGTATCCTGAGGTCAGCACGGGCTTGAAGGACGTGGCGCCATGCCTTCCGATCAGGCCATTCACTGACGAACGCAATTATCGGGCGCGGCCGCAACCGGACCGCGGTGAAGACAGACTGAGTTCTAGGCGCACTGCGTATATCGCACTCCCGCGCCCTCCAAAGAATAGAGTTGATGCAATGCATGTACGCGGCAAACAACGCAGTAGGTTGGCTTGGCACAGGACAAGCGCTCTCTTCGGCGCGATCCTACTCGCCATGTTGATGGTCAGTATGGCGTGTGACAGCACTCCACCCGAACCAGTAGTGGATGAGGCTCCGGATGACGGGGCCTTACATATACTCGTCGGTGCCA
The DNA here is from genome assembly GCA_040878005.1 of Dehalococcoidia bacterium. Classification (GTDB taxonomy): domain Bacteria; phylum Chloroflexota; class Dehalococcoidia; order Lucifugimonadales; family Lucifugimonadaceae; genus JBBDMW01. Next base: position 30,557 of record JBBDMW010000067.1, on the reverse strand, counting down.
GCCATCCTCCGTACAGCACCACTCCGGCAACTTCAGGACCACACTGGTTCACGGAACCTGTGCAGGGAGCCCCTGATGGTGCACCGGTTCGTTGGGGATTCTACGACCACGTGATCCCGGACGAGGCCCTGGTTCACAACCTTGAGCACGGCGGTATTGGCCTTCACTACAACTGTCCACAGGGTTGTGATGAGCTTGTCGAGCAACTCATCGAACTGGTTCCACGTGACCCTGCACAGTTCGTAGTATCGCCGTACCCGGACATGGAATCCAGGATCGCGGTGACGGCATGGCGGCGTGTCCTGCACCTTGAGGAGTTCGATGAGGACCTCATACGCAGGTTCATCCGTGCACACCAGGACCATGCGCCGGAGAGCATCCCCAGAAACCTTTTCTGAGCCCACAACCAGGCCAACTTGAATTTCGCCTGGGCTTCTTGTGACAGTCTTGGCCCAGGCGTTTTCGCCCGTCATCATGACTAGTGCGCCACCAGCCACATGGAACTCGCCGCTTATTGCCTGACTGGGTGAAGGAGCCGCATATCCACCGGCTTCGGTTAATTTGGCACGTCATCCCAAGGACTGGGATTGTGTTGACGATGGCACTGCTATCTGGCTTCGCCGGCGGTGGGGGTACCTGCGGCCTTTGGCGAAGTGCCGGGCGCCGCTGTGCATGCTCCGGCCCACAAATGGTCGCCTCCCGACCCAAAATATCCAAAACTGGCCCCACAGCTAAACGCCCTGGTGGAACAGCAAGGCGCGGCTTCGCACGAGACGGCATCACAGACGCTGCTCTTCCACGAAGGCTCTGTCGGCGTGATGATCCTTCTCAAGGAAAACTCCAACCAAATCACCACATTCCTGGAGCAAGGCGGCGGATGGGTTAACCACGCGTGGGACTCACTCATGGAGGCATACGTTCCAGTTGACTTGCTGCCCGACCTCGCGGAGAGGCCGGAAATCCTGGGTGTCATGGCCATGACCCGGCCCAGGGAAGGCAGAAGCGGGCAGGGCCCCACAGTTGGTGGACGCAGCAAGCACCGGGCAGGTGGGCATTGTTCACGATGTTGCAGTGGTTGAGATCAGGGATCCCCAGTGTGGTGATCTCTATTCAGGCGGGAGTTCAACCGCCGCAGCGCGAGTGCTGAGCGATGCCGCCACTGTTTTCGCGTGTTCCTTGCAGGATGGGCCAACTGACACAAGCGGAACCGTCATGACTTTCGTCATGGAGAGGGTCGGCAACGGCGACCCGTTGCTGCAGGTAATCCAGGATGAGGATTTCCGCACGACGTTCTACGAGGCAGGAACAGAGGTAACGTCGGCTTCTGTAGGCAGCTTACAGGTTGCACTACCTGCTCCCACCCCAACCGCGACACCCACATCGGGGGAGGCGGAGGTGGAGGCTCATCACCGCCAGCCCCAACTTCAATCCCCACACCTCTCCAGACGCGCCTGGTGCCCCGGTTAATGTCACTGCGGAACCAGGAGATGGACAGGCGGTGATCGTCTTACCTGGCGGGGAGATAACAATAGTTCCGCCTGCCACCGCAGGCCCGACTGCGACTCCAGGTGCTGAAATCCCGGGCGAACCTGAATCTGCCTCGTCCGTGGCCTGGTGGGTCTGGGTTATTGGTGCGGTTGTTGGCGTTGCAATGGCACGCGGCGCAGTGGCTGTGATTGCACTGGCCCGCAAGAAAGAAAGCGGCTCTTGAGGATTGCCATAGCCCAACATGTGACCATGTCCTGATAAGGTTTCGGCCCGCGCCGGCTCCATGAACATTCAAGCCCGCCCCTGTTAACAGGGGCGGGCTTTTTTGTGCTCAAAGCAATCTCCAGCCATCCGGCCAAATACCGTACAGAAGCGTTGCCCCCGGCATCCGGTACCATGCGCCAGGTCCGCCGCTGCGCGCTTGGCAGTTGAGCTATGGCGCCACCCAATCGTTCGCAGGGCACACAAAATGTCGCTGGCCGCCGATGCCTTGTCGGTTATGCACGGTTGCGCCATCTGCCGCATGACCGTTTGAATCAATGCAGGGCCTGTGCTTATGGCCGGTGGGCCAGAAACGCTGAGCCAAAATTGGATACAACGCAGATTGAAATGAAAGCGAAGGTTGAATGGCCCGCCTCATACCTGAATTCTCCTTCGCTGAAATAGCACAGCAGCACGGCAGTCATGCAGAAGCTGTCACTTATGAGGCGCTTCGGTCCCTCCCTGGCGACTACACGGTTCTCTACTCAGTCGCGTGGTTGGAAAAGCGCTCATCTGGGCCGCCGCTTGCTGGTGAAGCTGATTTCGTAGTGCTGCATCCCGACTACGGCCTTGCAGTGCTGGAGGTGAAAGGCGGCGCATTGGAAGTGGGTGGCGGATCCGGCACATGGTTTGCTCGCCTGCCAAACGGCCAGCTTGAAACCGTCATGAGTCCTGTATCCCAGGCGATCAGGGCCAAGGAGTATCTGCGCCGTAAGTTGACAAGCCTGCCGGGCTGGGGGCCACTGCAGGTGACTATGGCCCACGGCATAGTGCTGCCGGACACTACCACGAAGATCCCAAACCTTGGCCCTGATGCTCCACCCGAGATTGTTCTTTACAGGCGAGAGATGGAGTCACTGCCACAACGTATCTCCAGCCTTTTTTGCTACTGGGCAGGCGATGAGCCGCCGGTTCCACTGGGAGCCGACAACATTCAGCGCGTGGTAGTTGCCCTCGCACCCACCATCAAAATTGAAGTGTCCCTCGGGGCGACAATTCTCGACCATGAGCGACGATTCGCCGAGTTGACCCAACAGCAGTATGGCCTGCTGAGGTTCATATCCGGGCGGCCGAGGGCTCTCATCCGGGGAGGCGCCGGAACCGGGAAAACGGTCCTGGCGTTTGAAAAGGCGCGCCAGCTCGCAGAACAGGGCTTTGACACTCTGTTGGTGTGCTACAACCGTCCGCTCGCAGATGAACTGGAGCGACGTTCCTCGGCGTTGAACACGCCGTTCCACGCGTGGACGTTTCATCGCCTGTGCGTGGAAATTGTGCAGGAAGCTGGCCTTGACGTGCCGGACATGGCTGCGCCGCACCCACGCGAGTTCTATGACATCACGCTTCCTGAGATGCTCGTCGATGCATTGGAGAGAATGCCCGGTCGGCGTTTTGACGCCATAGTTGTGGATGAAGCGCAGGACTTCGCCCCTGATTGGTGGCCCGCCCTGGAACTGGCGCTGCAGGAACGTGAAAACGGCGTTCTGTACGCGTTCATGGACGACCACCAGAACATTTACAGCCGGGAGCTTGAATTACCGGCCGGCATGGAGCAGTTCCCACTGGATGAGAACCTCCGCAACACGCAGGCCATCCATGAAGAGGCGCTAAAGCATTACCCGGGAGACCGGTTCGTATCGAAGGGACCGGCCGGACAACCTGTCGAGTACTTATTGGCCGAAACGGAATCCGCCTTGCACCGTGAAGTCAGTCGCACCCTGCACAGGCTTGTCAATAAGCAGGGAGTCCACGCGGAGGACATCGTAATTCTTTCCGGGTGTTCCGCACCCAAGAGCATCTTCGGCGCCAGGACGACAGTGGGCGCGTTCCTGCTTGAGCATTCGCCCATTCCGACGCATGGACGCGTGTGCCACGAATCAGTCCATCGCTTCAAAGGCCTTGAGCGGCCCATAGTGGTCCTGGTGGAATTCAGCGAGAACGTACGCGCCGGGTTAATCTACGTCGCACTGACGCGCGCAAAGTCCCACGTTGTGGTGGTGGGCTCTCGCGCAATGCTGGAACAGTTCAAACGGAACGAGCCGCAATCGGCGCCCGTATAGAACTCGCCGGTAAACGTTAAAGGGCCGATATACCTCCGATAGTCATCGGTTCCAACGCGCGATCTGCACCATTGGACGTCGTTATTTTTCACGGTCATTCATGGGCGGTGCCGGGCTGTGACCACCCGCTTCAACGCCCGCCTCCGCCAATCGGGTTCGCAGCGCTTCCAATCCGCCGCTGTGCCCGCATCCGCTGGCCACGGTAGGGCACCTGTAGCGAGACCAGCACCACCACCGGTATCAGCGCAGCCAGGGCTACCCTGTTCAGCACTCGCTCCGTCTGGCCCCCCTCCACAACAGCGGCCACGATCAGCGACGTCGCCAGCACATTCAGGATGATCGCGACTACGGCCCAGAACCAGCCCACGTTGGTTATTCCACCCTCCCAGGCGCTGGCCGCCCATTCCCGCACATCGCTTCCCACGGACATATCTGCCTCCGGACTGTGCATTCAAGGAATCATCCACCTGTTCATGAATGGCCGAGAGAATACGCCCTGTCACCGCAGGTTGTAGCGCCGTTCGTACGCCCACTAGCGGAAACACATGCGCCGCTCCACGGCAACCGGCAATGGTGGACATCCACCTCATTGGCATGAGCGATTACCCGATGCCCCGGTGCGTGCGAATCCTGACGACCTATTCGCCGCGGCCTGCAACATTGAATTACTGCGCTGGCGGCGGAAAAGCAACAACCGGGTTCGGGGCGACTGGCCGGGAGCCGTTTCACCGGACCGGGATGCTGTGATCCGCCGCCGGGGCATAGCCCACAATCAAGGTGCCGTCCCACGCACACGGGTCACGCCACCGCTAACAATGCACGAAAGGCAGGCGGCTTGAACTCCGTTTTCCCGATATCCGAAGCGCCGGGATTCCCGCAGGCCCCGCCCAGTGCCGCCGAGACAGCCAGGTTTTCCGATGACGTTGACCGCCTCGCCGCGAGCATCGCGGATGTTGTTGTCACCGCTGAGAGCAAGGTTCGGCTGGCGCTGGCAGGGCTGTTCTCAGAGGGCCACATTCTTCTCGAAGACCTGCCCGGCGTGGGCAAGACGCTTATGGGCAAGACCATCGCCCAGTCCATCGCCTGCGACTTCAAGCGCATCCAGTTCACCCCTGACCTGCTGCCTTCAGATGTTACCGGCACCACCATATTCGACGTGCAGGCGTCCCGGTTCGAGTTCGTTCCAGGCCCCGTTTTCTCCAATGTAGTCCTGGCAGACGAACTGAACCGGACCGGGCCACGGACCCAGTCGGCCCTCCTGGAGGCAATGGCTGAGTTCCAGGTCAGCGTGGATGGTGAGGCAAGGCCCTTGCCGCGGCCATTCTTCGTCATAGCGACGCAAAACCTCTCCGAGAGCCACGGTACCTTCCCGCTGCCGGATTCCCAGAAGGACAGGTTCCTCATTTCCACTGGCATGGGAATGCCAACCGCGGACCAGGAGATGAAAATACTCGAGCGGTCGCAGCATGGCATGCCGCATGCTGTGCCTGTGATCACCGCGGCGCGAGTAGTCGAAATGCAGGACACGGTCAAGAGCGTGGAGATAACACGCCTCGTCCGCCAGTACATCGTAAACATTGCCAGGGCCACGCGCGCCCATCCAGTAGTTCGCTACGGCCTCAGCCCCCGTGGAGGTGCTGCGCTACAGCGGGCGGCGCAATGCTGGGCTGCCTTTGAAGGTCGCCCATACGTGATCCCAGAAGACGTTTCCGCCGTTGCCGCTCATGTGATCCCCCATCGGCTCATGCTGAATCCCGGATCAGATGCCTCGGCGCCTGCGACGGTGACGGACATACTAGAAACGGTACGGGTGCCCGCCTAGATGCCTGCCAATGATTGGTCCGGCGGTCCCTCATACGGAGCTGCAGTGTCTTGATAACCCGGCGCGGAATTGGGTTCATAATCACGGCTATCGCGGTGTTCTTCCTGGCCAGCACGACGCGTGTGGGCTGGGTTCACCTGGCCGATGCAGTCCTGTGGGGCATTGTCCTTGTGTCCCTGGCCGTCCCCTGGCTGACAATGCCGGGGTTGAGTGCCAGCAGAATCCTAAAACGGCCCACTCGGGAAGGCGGCGACGGCCTTTCCGGTCCTGTGGAGGGCACCTCCGCGCCAGTCGCCATCGACGTTGAGAACCGTTGGTGGCTGCCACGGTTCCTGTTGCTGGCCCGGTTCGAAACAGAGGTAAACGGGGTTCGCAATGACCAGCGGTTCCTCAAGGGCTGGGTGCGTGCGCGTGGAACCTCGAATGTGATGGGAGAGGTGACTTTCCAAAGGCGCGGGAGGCATGTCCTGGAGCCCGTAACACTCGAAAGCAATGGGCCGTTCGGCCTTTTCAGGCGACGACGCACCTTTGGCAGACCGGAGAGCCTGACCGTATACCCGGCCTGGCGGCACATCGACCGAGTCGGCCTCCTCGAAGCGGTCATGGGCGAATCGGAAGGGCGCAACCGCGCCAGGACGGGGACCGAAGTAGCTGGCTCCCGCAGGTACGTGGCAGGCGACCCGTACCGCAGCATCCATTGGAAGAATTCGGCCAGGACAGGAAGTACCACCGTCAAGGAGTTCGACTCCTGGTCCGAGCGTTCTGTCACGGTCGCCATCGATACGTCTATCATTTTGGGGGAAGGCGCCGAGACAACCCTGGAGTATTCGGCCCGCCTCGCCGCCAGTGCAGCTCGGCCAATCATCCGCCAGCAAGGCGACGTTCGCCTAGCCGCCAATGGTCTACTTGGCACAGCCTGCTCCAACTGGCAGGACTTCATGGATGAGCTGGCGTCTCTCGAACCCGTAGACAGTGCGCCTGGGCTTGAGACAGTCGTTCCACAACTGGGCCCCGGAGCGCGACTCCTCGCCTTCACCACGCCCGGCCAGTCCTCTGCAATCGCCGCTCTTGCAGGCCTCTCACGACGCGGCGTTGCCGTGGCGACGGTATTGTTCGAAGGATTCACTGGCAGCGATTCTGCAGCGGCAGCCGTATTGACATTGCAACAGGCAGGCAGTGCCGTGCTGGTTTGCCGACGTGGGGCAATCGATGATGCGATTGCCGGGCTGGAGTCAGGCGAAGGGGCACGAGTCCGTCCGGTCGTGACGATCTCACCCGATGCGGGGGCAGTCGCAGCATGATGGCCAGGGCTCGTCTCCCACGCATGCAGGGCCGCACCGGCTTCGCGCTCAGCGGGATATACCGTAAGGTCTTTTCTGACCAGCCGGAAGCGTCAGTGCGGGTTCGCGTCCTCACGCTGCTGGCTTCACTGTGGGCCGCGGGATGCCTGCTCTACGTCGGCACTCCTCCGCTGATCCCGCTTCTGGCAATGCCGGCCGTCGCGTTGGGCCACGCCGTGGCGTATAGAAACCTCCGACGCAGGGTTCCACTGCTATCGGTGGTCATAGCCATCATCATCATTGCCGCCGGCGTTTGGATGCGCCACGACCTGGTGCTGGCGATCCGCGGCGAGCGAATCCCCGTAGCGCACTTCCTGCTGATCTCCGGCGCTGCCTCAGCCTTTGAAGCCCGCACCCGGGGAGGCCTCTATACGCAGTTGATATTCAGCGGGCTGATCATGCTCTTCGCCGCGGAGCTTGCTTTCGGCAACGACTTCGGTGTGCTTCTCGCTGGATACCTGGTCATAGTCACCAGCTTCATGGCGGCGTCGAGTTTCACAGACCAGTCGGCAGGCGCCACCATGACCTGGTTCAAGGGCAGGGCGGCGGCCTTCGGTTTCTGGGGCCTGGTCGGCGCCGCACTGGTAGTGTCATCCGTCATCGCCTTCTTCGTGCTGCCGTGGAGCACCTCGCAGACGCCACAGTCCGAGCAGCAGGCGGTGTTGCCATTCAACGGGGCGGAGGGAAGCGAGGAGGCGGAAATGGCGCGGGCGTCGGCGAAAGACCTGCTGAACAGTGGAGCGGGACAGCAGACGCCTGGCGGGCCGGGGACCGGAGCGGACGGAACGCCTGCCCAGGAATATGACCCATCACTGGACTGGCCGGACAGCAGCTACCTTCATTACGACAGCCTTGCACCCGGAGAAACGGGGGAGGGCACTGTCGCGTTTGTCCGCAGCTCAGTATCCAGCTATTGGCGCAACCAGGTCTTCGACACGTATGTGTCGGACTCAGGCGGGGGCAATGAACGCTGGTACTCAACGCTGCCGGAGCACTGGAGGCGCTCATCCTCCAACTATTCAAACCGGACGGGTGATTCCGAGGATCTGCGTTACCTGCAAACGTACTTCGTCCAGCAGGACCTTGGAGGAACAATCCTCACCGGTTACGAGCCGCGGAGATTGACGGTAGCCAGGGACCGCACGGGGAACCCTGACGTTGCTGCTGGCTCCACGTACCAGGTGGTGTCAGCCAGGCCGGAGACTTCCGCCGAAGCTTTGCGCGAGGACCGGGGAGACTGGATGGCGCACGAATATGATGCCATGCCCCAGGATTCTGGTGATATCTGGTCACTGACAGAAACAGTGACGCAGGGCGCCGCAACCGACTTCGATAAGGCGGCTGCCATCGCCGCCTTCTTGCAGGGATTGGAATATGACCTCGAAAGCTCATCGCCCCTGGCATCCAGCACAAACATGAGGGATTTGCTGGCCGGGGATGCTCCGGGGTCAGCCATCGACTTTGCCAGCGCCATGGCCATCATGGCACGTGCGGCGGGGCTGCAATCGCGCGTCGCCACCGGTTACCTGCCGGGGGAATACAACCCTTACTCAGGCGCAAACACCATTTCGTCCGCCGATGAGCACGCGTGGGCGGAAATTCTCTTCGAGCGCGGCGGCTGGGTGCCCTTTGACGCTTCATCACGTCCGGGCCTGCCATCGCCGGACTCCGTGACCGAACCTCCGCCGGGCGTGCTTGGCAGCTTGCTGGAACACCGGCTGGGCGACAACCTGGCTGATGCCATGGACGGCGCTCCGCAGGGTCTTCGAAATGCGATGGATGCGCTGATGAAACACGGCCTCATCATCGGGCTGATGTTCCCCGTGCTGGGTGCTGTCGCTGCGCTGTGGTGGTGGTTCACACACCGCAAACGCCAGGTCCTGGCTTACGGCGCCGGTCTTATGCGCTATGACCAGGTGGACGGGCAGGAGCGCCGGCGGGTAATCGCCGGGTTCACACGCCTCGAAAAGATGCTCAAGTCCAGCGGCTTCCGCAGGCGAGGCCCTGCCGAGTCATTCCATCAGTACGTAAACGCTGCCCAGGCGCACGCCATGGGGCACATTGCGGCGCTGACCGGCCTCGCAGACCTGGCATCACATGCGGCGTATAGCGCCAGCGCACTTCCGGAGGGCGCGGCCACGGAAATGCGCCACTGGCTGAATGAAGTCAAAGCGGCGGCGGCGTCAAGGCCTAATCTCACTACTCCCCAAGGTTGAGGCAGGGATAGATCACGCTGATGCAGTAGCCCAACGCACGCAACGCGGCTATCCTGTGGCGTCATGAGCAGCAAAGCACTTATCACCGATTACGTATGGCCCAACCTGGACCCCGAGCGTGAGGTCCTTGAAGCCGCAGGCATTGAGCTTGTCGTTGCGCCAGACACAGATGAAGAGACGCTGGCAGGCCTGGCGACAGACGTAGACGCCATCATGTTCTGCTTCGCGAAAGTCCCGGCCAGCGTCCTCCGCGCGGCAACGAAGTGCAGGGTAGCGGCCCGTTACGGCATAGGCGTGGACAACATCGACATAGCAGCCGCCACCGAACAGGGCATCGTGGTCACCAACGTCCCGGACTACTGCATAGACGAAGTCGCTGACCACGCTCTCGGCATGATCCTGGCCCTCAACCGCAGGCTCGTCCCGCACTCCCGCGCAGTTAGCGAGGGCGGCTGGGAGTCCGTGCAGTTGAACCAGCCAATGCACAGGACGCGTGGCGCAACCTTGGGCACAATCGGCTACGGCCGCATCGGCAGGGCCGTCGCGGAGAAAGCGGCAGCGTTCGGGATGCACATATTGACATATGACCCAATGCTGGAGCCGGGCACACAGGCAGGCATCGCGCAGGCAGTGACTTTGGACCAAGTGCTGGCTGAATCCGACTTCATCTCAGTCCACGTACCGCTGACGCCAGAGACCCACGGCATGATAGGCCATGACCAACTATCCCGAATGAAGCAGGGCTCATTCATCGTCAACTGCGCCCGCGGCGGCCTCATTGATGAACACGCCCTGGCCGACGCCCTGGCCAGCGGACACCTGGCAGGCGCGGGGCTTGATGTAGTAGACCCCACTCCTCCGTCGCCAGACCACCCGCTGTTGAAGCAGGAGAACGTCATCATTACTCCGCACACAGCCTTCTTCTCCCAGGCCTCCACCCTGGAGCTTGAAAAGCGCACGGCCCGGGAAGTGGCGCGGGTGCTAAACGGCGAACGCCCGGAGAACCTCATCAACCCTGACGTTCTCGGCCGGTCCAGGGCAGGCATCTAACCCCAGGCACACCTGCCCTCACCTCGGCTGCGCGTCGAGTTAAAAGCATAGAAACTGCCCAAGCATCAGAAGACAGCGCTCAGGCAGGCTTGACCGGCGGCTCAGCCATTGGCTTGAACTGGCAGCCCTCAACGAAGAAGTCGAAGAAGTCAGGCGTCGTCTCAAGCTCGATGTGCCTGATGGTCTTCACCAGCTCCTCAATCTCGCGCCGCTTGGGACCGGAGATGAGCATGATCGTCGCGCCTTCCAGGGAAGCATTGCCCACCTTGACGATGCGGTCTGCCGGCACGTTGGCTATAAAGCCAATGGCAACGGCATTTCGCTCGTCCACGTAGTTGGCGAAGCCTCCTGCCAGGTACAGCTTCGAGAACTGGCTGATGGGCAGGCCATACTCGCGAATGACAATGGACTGACCGCAGTAGTTCGCAGCCTTGGCCTGCGCCAGCGCAGATATGTCCGCCCTCGACAGAGTCAGGCCAACCTCTGGCACAAACGTGAACTCCTTGATGCCGTCACCGAACTGGCCCAACTCGGTCATCAGGTTGACCCGTCGAAGCTCGGCCAGCAGGTCGATCAACCCTGACCCGCAGATACCCTGCGGCGGCTTATCGTTGATGGTTCGCCATGCGGACAGGCCGTCATCACCAAGCGTCACCATTTCCACAGCACCGTCATAACCGGGCATGCCGTACTTGACCTCGCCGCCTTCGAACGCTGGGCCGGCAGGGCAGGACGCCGCCAGCATGCGGTCCTTGGTGCCAACCACAACCTCTGTGTTGGTGCCGACGTCAACCAGCACGACAGGCTCCTCAGCCTCTTCCATCCCAATCGCCAGCAGGTCTGCGGAGACATCAGCGCCCACGTGGGAGCCAATGAGAGGCCCGCCGTACACGTTTGCCTTCGGATGAATCCGCACGCCAAGCTCGCCGGCCGTAAGGTCCAGCGCGGTGGTCTTTCGCTTGCCGTCCAGATACTCCTGCTCGACCATCGACTTGTAGGGCTTCAGGCCAATCGACTGCACATCAAACCCGAAAAATATCTCGCGCATGGTGGCGTTGCCCACCATGACCATCTCGTATATCTGCCTCCGCCGTACCTTGAGGCGGCGGCACATGTCCCCGACCTCGAAGTTGATCGACGACAGCATGACTGCCTGCAATTCGCCCTTAAACTTGCCGGCGTCATACGAGATGCGGTTCATGATGTCACTCCCACCGAACCGCTGGGGGTTCTCAAAGGAAGCGGTATACACCGTCTCGCCGTTCTCCAGGTTGACCAGGTTCATCACGACGGTGGTGGTGCCGATATCCACCGCAAGGCCATATATGGCGCCCCGGTAGTCATCCAGGCGCACAGGCCCGTCCGGCCCATCAAAGAACACTCCGCCGTCCCGCTGAACCGTCAACGGCTCCGGTTTGATGTCCCGGCGCACACCCTTCGTCAGTATCCGCGGCTGGCGGCGGAGGACGGCAAACTCCACGTCAGCGCCAGGGTCAACCACTCGGGCCTGGCAGGCGAGGCGGTAGGTGCCTCGCAGGAACGACTCCGCGTCAGTCAGAGGGGAGAGCGCGTCCTTGCCCTGCCGCACTTCCACAATGCACTCGTGGCATTCACCTGTACGGCCACAGGAGGTGGGGACGCGCACACTGAGCGTATCCGCATAGTCAAACAGGGATCTATCTGCGACCAGGTCCAGCCGCTCATCGCCATGAATCAGGGGGCTCATTCAGATATTGCTCGCTCGGGTTAAAAGTCTTGCAGCAGAATGGGGAAACCGCCGGCATTACAGACAGAGGCTGCCGAACCTTCACATCGTTTTCGGTCGGCAGCGGTCAAATGTCCCACGCGCTGCGGTAGTCGATGTGGTCGCTGCCTGCGCAAACTGGCTGAGCTGCCTGGTCTTTGGTAAAGAACTGGTTCCTGCAGCCAAAGTTCGCTGTGCAGCGTGATTGGGCGTTCTTGTACGGGCAGCGGTTCTTCACCACTTCATCAGCCTTGGTCGAGATGTCGCGGTATATCTCGAACAGGCGGTTCATGCTCGCTTTGAGGCGCTCCGGATCAACCTGTGGATTGGTGTCGTCGGGATGGGTCATCAGCAGATCTTTGGACGCTCGCGTGTATTACGGAGTGAATGACACTCCGTCTAGGCCCCCTGCAGCTCCTTCAGCAGCACTATCAGCTCTTTGGCCTTGTCCACACACTCCACAGCGTTCTCACCGTAGCCGTCTGCGCCCATTTCGTCCGCAAACTCCTGGGTAACAGGGGCGCCGCCCACCATTATGCGGACTTCATCCCGGAGACCCGCTTCCTCGAATGCCGCTATCGTCCGTCCCATGTTGGGCATGGTGGTGGTGAGCAATGCAGACATGCCCACAAGCTGCGCCTCATGTTCGGCCACGGCATCCACGAACTCATCGGGAGCGGTATCCACGCCAAGGTCATGCACAACGAAGCCGGCCCCGCGGAGCATCATGATGCAGAGGTTCTTGCCGATGTCGTGCAGGTCGCCCTTGACCGTGCCCATAATCACCGTGCCTATGGGCGGGACGCCGGACGCTGACAGGATCGGCTCCACGTGAGCCATGCCGGCCTTCATTGCACGCGCTGCAACCAGCACTTCGGGGACGAATATGATGTTGTCCCGGAACTTCACGCCCACAATGGCCATGCCGTTGAGCAGCCCGTCGTCAAGGATGGTGTTGGCTGTATAGCCGTTGTCCAGGGCCTCCCTGGTCAGGCGGTCCACCTCGAGGTGCCCGCCGATGATCAACTGGTATGCGAGTTCCTGCATCAGCGAGTCGGCTCGTTCCAGCCCCTCGCCAATATGCTTTTGCTCACCCGGCCGGGTGACATGCTCAAACTCTTTCTTAAGGCCCTCGTTGGTTATCGGCATGGTTGCTCACGGATCCGGGGGATGCCCGGCTCATTGCCTTTCATCGCACTCTGCACGTACACAGAAACAACTATTCTCGCGCCATATTCCGGCGCATGACGCGGCAGAACGCCGGTTTCCGGCGTTCGCCAGACCGGCACGGATCAGAGGTCCATGCGCTCAGCGGCCCAATCCTGCACAGCGGCAGGGATCTCCAGCAGGTTCTCAAGCTTGGTCTTGAGCGGGATGGCACACTCAGGGGCAATAATCTGGACCCCCGCCTCAAGCGCCCTGTACACCTCGGCCCGCACCTCCTGCGGCCCGCGGGCGTAGAGAGTAGACGGGTTGTTTATGTTCCCCGCCAGGCGTATGCCGCCTGCCACGGCGTCCATCGACTCCTGTGGGTCGTTCTTGGAATCGAAGTGGAAAGCGGCCATGCCGGTCTGGGCGATATATGGCATGCGGTCCACCGTTGCGCCGCAAATGTGGAGGATCAACGGGACCTTCAGGCGCTCCACCATCTCCTGGTGAAGCTCCAGCAGGAACCGCCGGTAATACTCGCCGCTTACCAGGTCTCCCGTGGCATGGTCAGGCAGGGTAAGGACATCCGCACCGGCGTCGATCTGCGCCTGGCCGTACAGGACGGTGATTTCCTTCAACGCATCCATGGCCCGCATGGTTTCACTCGGATCATCAACCGTCCCCAGGAGAAACGGCTCCACGCCAAAGACGTGATAGGCCAGCGTCCATGGCCCCATCGTCTTGCCAATGATGGCCACCTCATCGCCGAATTCCTGCTTCAGCATGCGGATCGAGTCTGTGATGGTCTTTGTGTCCCGGTGCTCCAGGAAGTTGGCCGGGATATGCACATCATCCGCGCTCTTCCAGATTGGGTTCGACATCCTCACAGTAGGCCAGTTGTCCTTTTGCTCCCACTGCATGTCGCAGCCTAGTGCAGAAGACTCCTGGATAATGGAAAAGTACGGGGCAATGGAGTCGAACCCCAGCTCGGTGTAGCCGGTCGCCGCCAGGCGTGCGTTCAACTCTGCGCTGCGACAGGCATCAGGGAACGGAGCCTCCACCAGGTCCATCAGCTCTACTGTGGCAACGTTTGTGGGATTGGCTACGGGAGGCCGGTCGACGGGCTTCCCTGCAAGCGCGTTGAGCACCCGCTCCTTTGGCGTCATGGGCTTTGCTGAAACCATCACTCCCGCCTCTTTTCTCCGGCTTCCATGAAGATATGAATGACAGACGCATGGTCAGCCGTCTATGTCTGTGAGAACCCCAGCGTCTGAGTCGTCATCTGCCCGGCCATTTCACTGGCCTTCAGCATATTGTCAACGGCGCTCACGTTGCGGGCGTACGTGAGCAGGAGACGGGCGATCCCATCGTGCCTGGCCCCGCCGGGGAAGACAAACTTATCCGGGGCAACGCGTTCGCACTGGGCGTAGCGCATGAATCCGCCCACCACTGCTCGTACCCGCATCTCGGGCCTGTTCGCCTCGCCCTCTGCCCGCACCGTGTAGACGTAACGCCCTTCCTGCTGTTCGCCCTCAAGGAAGAACGTAAGTCGAGATTTGTTGTCGCTCGCTGAGATCGGCCCACTCGGCAGCGGGCTGTTCGGGTCGCCCTCGACCGCCTCTTTGAACAGGAACTTGAGCGGCATCTCCAGGATATATTCGGTGGGGAACATCAACTGGTTGGAAACGCCTTCAACCGTTTCCAATTCGCCGAGCCCCACCAGGTGGTCGCGAATCTGCCTCAGCCGGTCCTCCACGCCCTCTATGGTGCTGAAGCTCCACACGGTCATCAGCCGGCCCTTTATGAAGAGGCCCACGCTGATCTCGTGGAAGTGCGGGTCCATTGAGACGAGCTCAAGGCAGTGCCCGTACTTCTTGACTATGTCAGCGACCCTCGGCCGCTGTGCGGTCTGTGTCATCTCATCTTACCCCGCTAAACTGTCGCTCCCGCCTTGGATCCACCCTTCACAGCCTCAACCAGCGCCCGGATGTGGTCCGGCCCGGTGCCGCAGCACCCGCCGAGTATCTGTACCGGCAGTGCAGCCAGCTTCTTGTAGCGCTCTGCCATGAACTCCGGCGACTCCGGGTAGCAAATCGTACCCTGCTTTATGCTCGGGATGCCGGCGTTGGACTGCACCATCAGGTAACCATCTGTGACAGCCCGCATCTTGCCCGCAATCTCGATCATCTTCTCAATGCCGTTGCCGCAGTTCGTGCCGACCACATGCGCCCCTGCGGCCTGGAGCCCCTCGACCGCCTGTTCGGGAGTTATGCCCATCATGGTGAAGTAGCCGCGCGGCCCCAGGTCAAAGACCATCGTGGACATCACGGTCAGCTTCGTGTTCTCTCGGGCCACCTTGACGGCCAGTGCGGCTTCTTCCAACGCCATCTGCGTCTCTATCACCACGGCGTCGGCGCCACCTTCCTCCAGCGCTGTGATCTGCTCTGCGAAGGCCTCGTACATCTCCTGTTCGGACACGGTCCCCAATGGTTCCATGAACTCGCCGGTGGGGCCAACGGAGCCTACAACGAACTGACCCGGACCAGCCGCCGACCTCGCATGCTCGGCCGCAAGGCGGTTTAGCTCGTTGACCCGGTCCCCATGCCCGTACTTCTTCAGCATGAACTTGCTGCCGCCGAACGAGTTCGTGAGCACCATGTCTGACCCGGCTGCAAAGTAGTCGGCTGCCATCTGCCGGATCACCGCCGGATGCTCTAGGTTGAACATCTCGGGACAGCCGCCCGGTTCCAGCCCGTTGTTCTGGAGATAGGTGCCAGTCGCCCCATCAAGGATCAGCGTCTCGCCTGCGGCGATTCGCTCTAAAATTCCATTTGCCTCGCCCGTGGTGCTACTCAAGTTGCCAGCCGTTCCTTAATTAAATGCTCGCGTGTGCGATTGGTGCTGTACTGAGCAATGGATCGCATTGATGATGTTACGTTCACGTCCGGCATCCACCATCGTCGGGGATCATTCGCCGAAGCGGCTCGCTACTGCTGCTCGTCCGCCCAGGCATCTATTGCGCCCGGCCGTGGGTCCCTGCTGCCATCCCTGTGCATATCCCGAATCCGGGCCACGAAGTCTCCGGGGATGCGCTCGTTATATAAGGATGCGCGGGCCTCAGCCGCCTCAGCCGCCGTGCCCGGAGCCTCCTCAAAGGCGCCCCACTCCCACGCGTCCAGGTACTCATCGCTCCCTGCGCTGCCATCAAGCATCGCTATGGCGTCTGCCGCCTCCTGGAATCGAGCGTCCAGTGGCAGCGACACCTGGCCATCGCCATCTTCGGCCTGGACCTGGACCGGTATCTCTTTCCAGTACATCACTCGAACTCGGGCCAACAGCAGACTCCATACCATTAAGGCCGCACCCTGTTGAAGCGGCGCTGGTGTCTAATCGTAGCACCAGGGGCCAATGCAAACGGAAAGATTAGCCCCGCCGTTCGCCCCACCTTGTGATGTAGTCACGCGACGCAACCAGGGATGCAACCGGTGAAGGCAGCGACCGGCTCAGTTCAATCGATACCGGACGGTCATATCCCACCGCTGCAAGGGCGTCCAGGAATGAATCCACTACATGAGGCTTCAGCACGCCCTCGAGTAGGCCAAAGTGCCTGTCAGCCTTGCCGTCGTTGTCGTCAATGTGAACGTACCCAATGCGGTCGCCGAGCATCCTCACCGTGGCGGCGGGGTCCTCCCCGGTGATCAACAGGTGGCCAAGGTCGAGAAGCGCGTACAGGTTGTCGGAACCGGCGCCATCCAGGAGCCTCATCACCTCCGTGTAGTCGCTCAACGCGCGGCCCGGGTGCGGCTCCACGCACAGCCCCACGCCAACCTCGCCCGCCTCGTCTGCCAGGCGCCGCAGCGACTGCACGTACTCCGGCCGGCCGCCCACCCGTTCAGGCGGCGTAACCATGTACGCCCGGCGGGCGCCGAGCTTCGAGGCTCGCTGTATGGCGCCGGCCAGGTAGGGCAGGGCACGGCCAGCATCCTCGGTTGCGAGTGACGACAGCGATATGCCCGGCGCCATCCTCATTGGCGTGATGCCGGCACACGCCAGCCGGACGCCCATGCCGGCCAGGCTGCCAGCATCCGGAATGCCATCCCAGCAGTCAGGCCGTAGGTCCACGTAGTCAAACCCCGAGTACTTTAAGCGAGCCACCGCGGCAGAAGGCTCTCCGCCAAGGCACCATGCGCACGCTGACACCTCAAACATCCTTCGCTCCGTCAACGTTCGCCATGAGATAACGCACTTTCGTCACTATGATTGAAGATGGACAATGAACATGATGCGGCAGCCGGACCGAATGGTAGCACCCGCACCACTTTCCTTTAACTCAATTTGATCCGGTGGTTCTCAGATGACCGAAACTCCCCGTCCACAACCCGGCGACAGCGCCAGTTACGAAGTGGTCGTACCGGATGATTTTCCGCCGGTATTCAGCGACTCGCTCGCGCACGCCCGGCTTAGCAGGACGCCCGGTGTAAAGGTCAGGGTATACACGTCGCGCCCCTCGGCAGAGTCAGAACTGGACGAACGGATCTGGAGCGCCCACACCGTCTTGAGCATCAGGTCGTCCACACGCTTCACTCACAACGTGCTTGCCAGCGCCCCCGGCCTCAGGCACCTGGCCCTCTGGGGGACCGCCACAGACCACGTGGCGCTGGATGCCGCCCATCGGCTGGGCATCACCGTCACCAACACCCCGGAAACCGCCACGGACGCCGTTGCTGAGCACGCTCTGGCCCTTTCCCTGGCCCTTGCCAGGAGAATCCCGGAACTTGATCAACGTGTACGCGAGGGAGAATGGCCCCGGGGCATACTCACCCAGCTTGCTGGAAAAACAATGGGCATCGTCGGCACCGGTGCCATCGGCATGCAGCTCGCCCGGCTGGCGCGCGGCATCGGCATGGAGGTGCTGGCGGTCTCACTGCACGCTGATGGAGAAGTGCCGTTCAGCCGCCCGCAGTGGGTCCGGTTCGTCCCGCTGTCGGAACTGCTCCAGGCGTCGGATGTGGTTTCACTCCACGGCCGCCTTATAGAGCCGAACGTGCGCCTGTTCGGCGCAGAGCAGTTCACCCAGATGAAGCCCACCGCGCTGTTCATTAACACTGCCCGAGGCGGGCTCGTGGACGAAGCGGCGCTGGCGGAAGCGCTCAGGAACGAAACAATCGCTGGCGCCGCGCTGGATGTGTTCTCACGTGAGCCTCTAAGCAAGGACAGTCCCTTGCGATACATGCCGAACGTCATACTCTCACCACACACCGCGGCCACCACCGCAGAGGCATTGCGCGCTGGTCTGGACATGGCTGTGGACAACGTGCTCTGTTTCCTGGAAGGCCGTATTCAGCACCGGGTCGTATAGGGCCACCCTCCCCCAAACATGCCGGCCAGGCATGCGCGGCTAACGCAGCCCCATGGCAACTTGGTAACGGAACAGATTCAAAACCGTGCCCATTTTGAGAGGTTTTTACTCGGTGCGGTGCGTACCACTGGCCACTTCCGCGGGAGATTTGGAGGATCAAAAGAGCCATTTGGGTCAAGCTTTACGTATCACGTCCTGACACGGCTTCGTGTTTGACATTGGCCGCGGGATAATCCTATACTCGGCCAGTTTTTCAACGGAAGCCTCAGGCGTCTGGCCGGTCGGTTGCGTGCATGGCGAGACCGGTAGGCGAGCAGCTAGGTCGATGAGACATCCGTTGGGGACGAAAACTATTTGATGCAATCGGCCCGTTTAACGGGGCAGCGGTTTTTAAAGGTCCGGCTAATGGACCGCCGCGCGTCTGAGGAGGAACTATTGTTTAAGCTTTTTCATTTGAAACCCCTCGTGGGTTTACTGCTTGTAGGGGCAATGATCGCCGCTGTCGCTTGCGGCGGCGACGAAGAGCCGACCCCCACGCAGCAGACTGAACCGACGAACACGCCGACTAACGGCGGGGCGGACCCGACGGCGACACCGGACAACGGTGACCCGGCGACGGCAACGCCCGGCGGCGACGCCACGGCGACCGCACAGCCTTCTAATGGCGGAGACCTGCCTGCGCCGGAGTCACCAGCCGGTGAGGCTGTTGTCGTGCTTGGCGCCCTTGCCGTACGCGACGAGAACGGCCTGAACAGGGCGCAGGCGCAGGAGTCTATCCACTACTATGGCATCGGCGAGACCATGTTCCGTCGTTCAGAAGACGATGAAGTGGTTCCGTGGATCGCTGAAGGCTTTGATGTGGCGGATGACCTTTCCGGCGCAACGTTGAACATTCGGCAAGGCATCCAGTTCCATGACCAGTACGGCGATTTCGGCGAGCTTACCGCTGAAGACGTGGCATTCAGCATGAACGATGCCAACGCCACAACCACGCTTGACTCAATTCATGGCCAGTCCGGTGACTTCGCCGGCCTCTGGGGCGAGTGGCGAGTCGTGGACGAGTACACGATCGAGTTCGACTTCGTGAACTACGACGCTACCTGGGCGCTTGACTACCTGAACGACTCAGGTCAGTCCTTCGTAGTGTTCAGCAAGCAGGCTTACGACCAGAATGGTGCAGACTGGGCTCGCGACAACGTCGTGGCTACCGGCCCGTACCAGCCCGTTGAGTGGGAGCGTGACTCAAGGCTCGTTATGGAAGCGGTCGATGACCACTACATGTTCGAGCCGCAGACCGATAGGATCACCATCCTGGAGATCGGTGAGGCCACAACCCGTAACTCCATGCTCCGCACAGGCGAGGCTGACGCAACCACGGTTGAGGTCAAGGACGCCCCGGACCTGCGGGACACTGGGTTCCTAACGACAGACACGGGCGGCGCAAACCAGGAAGGCATCTTCTTCTCCGGCAACCTGTGGGAGAAGGAACACGCCCTGACCGGCGAGCCGCTGGAGCGCTTGACGTACGCCGCCGACTTTGCATGGATCGGTGACCCTGACGACCCCGAGGACATGGAAGAGGCCCGAATGGTCCGCTACGCGCTGGCCATCGCAATCGACCGCCAGCAGGCCAACGACGCGTTGCTTGCCGGCCTGGGCCGCGAGGTCCACGTCCAGTACTTCTCCACCGCCCACTCACGTTGGGATGAAAAGTGGGAGTACCCGTACGACCCCGAGGAAGCACGAAACATCATCTCGAACCTGGATGCCACATACCAGACGGTCGACAATGGCCAGTTGAACGGCAACGCGTTTGAGGTTTCGCTTTACTCGCAGGATGGCGCCACCAACGTCAGGGGCGAGATTGCTGACCTCGTGGCCGGCTACTGGGCAGAGCTGGGTCTTCAGACCTACGCATTGAAGCATGCGTACCAGGCGTTCCGTCCATCGGTCGTAGCACGGACCAACACCTTTCCATGGGTGACGCAGTGTGACAAGGGCAACGAGTCAAACCCGTGGCACTTCCCGAAGGGCCTCGTGCAGACATCGCTGTCCCGTGGCGGTTTCAGCTGTGGCTTTGAGTCACCTGACATCTTGGACTTCTACAACAGGATGGCCACGGCGGAAGACCAGGCAGAAGCATCTCAGGCTGCGGACGAGTACCTGGACTACGTCTACCACTGGAACCTCCAGCCTGGTGTCGTGGCTACTCCGAACTTCGTCTTCTACAACCCGGAGAAGATCGCGTCGTGGGAGATGGACACCTACGCCACTACAACCAACGGTAGCTACTGGAACCTGACACTCCGCTAGAGAGTCTCAGGCCAGTAGCTTCGGCTAAAGTGCCGGACAAAAGCGGGACAGGCTGCATCACAATGCAGCCTGTCCCGCCACACAAGCACTCTACGAAACCTGAAATTTACTCAAGCCAGCATTTGGATCCGCCACTGGCTAAGTACAATCAGTTACACTCGCTGCCAAAATAGGCGGCAACCGCCCATCCACCCTACTTGACCGTCCGCATAACGTCCCGTCCGGCCAGCCCGGCCAGGGAATCCCGTAACTGGGAATCAAGACCGGAATAATCACATGAGACGTTTCATCATCAGGCGAATGATATTCGCCGTACTTACTGTCATCGCCGCTACAGGTGTGGTCTTCTTCCTCTCAAGGGCGGCAGGCGACCCTCTTCTGCTTTACGCAACGCCCGGTTACGGGTTGACGCCTGATCAGGAGGTGGCGCTTCGTGAAGCCCTTGATCTCGACCATCCTGTCGTAGTGCAGTACTTCCTGTGGCTCGGCCGCGCTGTGAGGGGAGACCTCGGCCGGACCATCCTGGACCAGAAGCCGGTAAGCCGCATCGTGACTGAACGCATCCCTGCGTCCGTCCACCTGGGCGCAGCTGCATGGCTCTTCGCCACCGTGGTTGGAGTTCCTCTCGGCGTGCTTTCCGCGGTCAAACGGGGAACAGCCTTCGACTACCTCGGAAGGTCGTTCGCCCTTATGGGCCAGGCGTTGCCTGCGTTCTGGCTGGGCCTCGTCCTCATATTGGTCGTCGCAGAACTACTTGGCTGGTTGCCTGTATCCGGCCGCGGTAATGGCTTCTGGGACGTCAAGCATGTAGTCCTTCCAGCGTTCACCCTCGGCGTGGGTGCAATGGCCGGTTATCTAAGGCTCACGCGGAACTCAATGCTTGAGATACTGGACTCCGAGTTCGTCAAACTCGCCAGGGCAAAGGGCGTAGCCTCGCAGAAGGTCATCTGGAAGCACGCTTTCAGGAACGCCCTGATCCAACCGCTCACGGCCTCCACATTGATCCTTGCAGGCTTTCTTACGGGCTCGGTCGTGGTTGAGAGCATCTTCGCGTGGCCTGGGCTTGGCCTTATGGCCATCACGGCGGTCCGGAACAACGACTTCCCGTTGCTCCAGGGGATCGTCCTGATGCTGACCATCCTGTACGTCTTCATGACGTTCGTTACGGACATCCTCTACGCCTACATCGACCCACGCATCCGCTACGACTAGGAACTGATATTGACTGAGCAAGCACAGACGGGAGCTGAAACAGCAGCAGTTCCGGCCGCCCCCGGTGAAGCAAGGACCAAAGCCGGACGCAACTTCGGGTCGCAGGCCTGGTACTTTCTCCGGAGATGGCCTGTAATCCCCCTGATCATCATGGCCGTATTGCTGGTGGCAGGAATCTTCCCGGGGGTACTGGCGCCTGAAGACCCCATTAGGCAGTTCCCTCATTTCCGGACTCACCCGCCAACGTGGGGTGCTGTCGACGAACACAGTAGCATTCCGGAGCCGCAGCGGGAAGATTTCGAAAATTCCGGTGATTACTCACGCGCAATCCGCGAATACCACCCGCGTTTCAACTACATCCTGGGTGGTGACAACCTGGGACGGGACGTCCTTTCGAGAGTCGTTGCGGGCGCTCGCATTTCGTTGCAGGTGGCGGTCATCGCCCTCGTCAGCGGTGTTCTCATCGGGACCACCATGGGCATACTCGGCGGCTACTTCGGCGGCTGGACTGACGAAGTCCTCATGCGGTTCGTCGATATGTGGAACGCGCTGCCGTTCATTCTTATCGCCCTTGTCGTATCCGTGACCTTCGGCGCTACAACAGGTGTCGTAATGTTATTGCTGGCCATGCTCGCATGGACGCCATTCGTAAGGCAGGTGCGTGCTGATGCTCTCGGCATAAGGTCTCGTGATTACGTGTTGGCAGCCAAGATCGCAGGTGCCACCAACATACGGATCATGTTGAGACACTTGCTGCCGGGAACGTTCAGCACAGTCCTGGTGGTAGCCAGCCTCCGGGTTGGAACGCTCATCCTTGCTGAGTCAATCCTCAGCTTCCTGGGTGTCGGCATCCCAGACCCAATCCCGGCGTGGGGCAAGAGCGTCTCGGAAGGCCGGAACTTCCTTCGGGAGGCCTGGTGGATTTCCTTCTTCCCGGGCTTCGCCATCTTCCTGGTGGTGCTGTCGCTCAACTTCTTCGGCGACTGGCTCCGGGACCGCCTGGACCCAAGGCTGAGGCAGCTCGACTAACCCGCTCCCACAGCAACCATCCGACGAGGCGCCGCTAACCCGGCGCCTCGTCGCGTCCGCCACCACGATGTCGTCTCGACCGGACCCCTTGAGCCGCCCGTTGTCCGAAGCGAAGCAAGTACAAACCAGAGACCCGGTCGGGTGCGGGGCAACTGGCCGCCGATAGGCGGCCACTCTCGGCGGCCCGGCAACCTCAACGTACGGACCCACACAACACAGCCACACACCAAAACCACCAGTTACACTGCCACCACGCCAGCCAACCCCTCCAACTGGAGCACACCATGACCCAGGTCCACAACATCATCGCCACAACCTACTACCGCACCTTCTCGCGGTCCTACCCCGTCCTGGCGCGCATCGAACCCGGCGACACAGTCATAACCAGGGCCCTCGACTCAGGCGGGCAGGACCTCAACGGCGAGCACCTCTCCGAGCCCGGCAACCCCCTCACCGGCCCCTTCAACATCGAAGGCGCAGAACCGGGCGACTCCATATCCGTCCACCTGTCCCGGCTCACCCTCAACCGAAACTGGGGCTACACGTCCTACCGCCTCGGACTCGTCGCGCTGACCCCGGAGCACGTCGAAAACCTCTACTCCAGCCACTACCAGATAGACCTGGTGCGTAAAAACCGCGCCAACCTCTTGCCGTGGGACATCGACCTCGAGCAAAACACCGTGCGCCCCCGCAAACCCGAGAGCGACATCCCGGCCCTCCAGTTCCCCGCGCAGCCAATGCTCGGATGCATCGGCGTCGCGCCCGCCGGCGACTTCGCACCCACCTCTGGCCCGTCTGGACCGTACGGCGGCAACATCGACTACAACCAGATACGCCAGGGATCCACCGTGCACCTGCCCGTGTACCAGCCGGGCGCGCTCTTGTACGTCGGCGATGGCCACGCTCTGCAGGCCGATGGCGAACCCTTGGGCACCGGCATCGAAACCTCAATGGACGTGGAGTTCTCAGTCACCCTTCACAAGGGTCGTGAGCTAACAGGGCCACGCGTGGAAACCGATACCCACATCATCAGCATCGGCAGCCAGCCGGAATTCTCAAGCGCCCTCAACCGCGGCCTCCAGATGGCCACTAGCGACATGGTGAGCTGGCTCGTCATCGGCTACAGCATGGAAGAGTGGGCCGCCCACATGCTCATAGGCATGGTGGGCGCCTATGACGTCGTGACCGTGGCAGGCTCAATGGCCCTCAGGATTCCCAAAGCCAACCTGCCGTAGAGCCTGCCCCTCAAAACCACAACCACGACACCGCCTGTCGAACCGCACCGCCGCGCTCATCGCCCCGGCTTCGGACCCATCAACTGCAGCCGGCGCACAACGCGTTCCTGGAAATCGCTCACGAACCACTCCAATCGGGCAGTGCCGATGCGATCACCACCGGGGCTTCGGGTAGTTCGGGAAGTTGAATCCTGTCCACGCCCCATCACGCGGCTTTGCGTCTGGGTCCAGCGACAGGATCATCTCGGAACGGTTCGAAGGCGTCTCACGGAGGAACTGCTCGTGCCGCTCAGCCAGGGCATCGTCGTCCACTTCCACACCCAGCCCGGGCTTGTCGGGAACTTCCATGAACCCATCCTTGAACTGCAGTTTGCCGCCCTTGATGATGTCGCCATCCGTGTCCGTCCACGGGTAATGCGTATCAGCCGGGTAGTTCAACTCGGGCGTCGCCGCACACGCATGCAGCATCGCCGCCTGGGACACGCCAAGCGAGTTGTTCGAGTGGCCTGACAGCCCCCATCCCATCACCCGGCAAATCATGCCGCTCTCCTTGTAAGCAAGAATCCCGCCCCAGTGATGGTGGTCCCCGAGTATCACGTCAATCCCGCCGAACTTGACGTTCGGCTTCACGTGCGAAAACGCCGATACGCACATGTTCGACGCCATGGGGATGTCCGTGTGCCTCTTGACCTCGGCGTGCATCTCGATGGTGTCCGTAGGGTCTTCCAGGTACTGCGGCTCGAACGGCTCAATGGCCTTCGCAACCCGGATCGAAGTCGCCACTGTCCACACGGCGTTCGGGTCTATGCGTATCTCGTAGCCGTCCGACTTCGGAAAGCGCTGCCGTAGCAGCCGGAACGTCTCTATGTCCACGTCGGGGTGGAAGAATCCGCCCTTGATCTTCAGGGCCTTGAACCCGTACTTGGCGACGAACTCCTCGGCCTGCTTTACGAATCCCTCCGGGTCAAGTGCCTCGCCGGTAGCCACCTCGCCCTGTCCGTTTTCGTCTGCGAACTTGTAGAACAGGTACGCCGCCCACTCAACGCGGTCCCGGGCGCGCCCGCCTATGTAGTCGCACAGGGGCAGTCCGGCCCACTTCGCCGCCGCATCCAGGAGCGCCGTCTCCACCGCGGCCCACGCCCCAGGCGTCCCCTTGAACCGCATCCGTGCGCCGGTAACCTGCCGGGGGTCCCAGCCAATGAGCCATTCCCGGTTCGGCTCTATCACCGCGGCCTGGTCGTGATAGCTCTCGCCCGCGCCGGTGAACCCATCATCCGTCTCGATCTGCACGATCGTCCGAATGCGGAACGACTCATGCACGCCGGTGCTGTTCAGCAGCGGCTGGTCATGTGTGGCGGCCTGTGTGACCTTGAGCTTCGATATTTTCAATGTGCCCGGTTCCCTGTGAGATATGGATTGAATCTCGATCAGGCAGCATTCTAGTCCCAACTTCGGCGCTGGGTGGCGACGGCATTGGCCGCCCAGTCACCCGCTCAACGGGCGCAAACGCGAAGAGGGTCAGGCCGAAGCCTGCCCTCTCATTTCGTGCCATAAAGGCTTGTTAACGGCTGCCCGCCCCGGAGGACGAGCCACGGGCCCCCGATCTCCCATCGGCTAGACTGCTTTCGCTGCCTGAGGCCGCCGATAGGCTATCATGCCCCCACAATCAAAGGCAACAGTCAAAGGTTGGAGCCATGAGTGACAACAGCTACAGGCTCGGCCTTGACCTGGGGACGAACTCGGTGGGGTGGGCGGCGGTCAAGGTTGACCAATCAGGCAATCCATGCGGAGTCCTGGGCATGGGCGCCCGCATTTTCCCGGACGGCCGTAATCCGAAAGACAGATCCTCCCTGGCGCTCCAGCGCCGCGTCCCACGCGGCATGCGTCGTCGCCGTGACCGGTACCTCCTGCGCCGCGATGACTTCATGGAAGCGCTGGCCGCGTGCGGCCTCATGCCCGGCCCGGATAACGAAGACGAGCGCAGGGCGCTGCAAGGCCTGGACCCCTACATCTTCCGCAGGAAAGCCCTGGACCACCCGCTCTCCCCCCACGAGCTGGGCCGCGCCCTGTTCCACCTGTCCCAGCGCCGTGGCTTCAAGTCCAACCGCAAGGCGGGCGGTGAGGACGATACCGAGGCAAAGAAGACAAGGGCCGACATCAACGAGCTTCGCCGGCGCATCAGGGAGTCCGGGGCACGCACACTCGGCGAGTTCCTGGCGCGCCGCCACTCCAATGGCCGCACCGTCCGCGCCCGTGCCGGCACCGGCCTCTACCCGGACCGCGCCATGTACCAGGCGGAGTTTGACGCCATACGTGCGGCGCAGGAGCCGCACCAGGCCCTCCGCCCGGAGCAGTGGGACACCCTTCGCGACATCATGTTCCGCCAGCGTCCGCTCAGGCCCGTTGAGCCAGGATGGTGCCTGCTGGAGCCGGGCGAAAAGCGCGCCGCACGCGGTCTGCCAGTGGCGCAGGAGTTCCGAATGGTCCAGGAGGTCAACAACCTCCGCGTCAGAACGGGCCTCGGTACTGAGATGCGCCCCCTCACTGCCGCTGAGCGTGCGGCCCTGCTGGATAAGCTGCGCTCGCAGAAGGAGGTCAAGTTTGAAGCCATCGTGAAGCTTCTCGGCCTGCCCCAGGGCACTCAGGTCAACATGGACCAGTGGAACCGCAAGGGGCTAAAGGGCGACGAGACGTCCGCTCTGCTCTCCAACAAGAATCTCTTCGACAAGCGCTGGCGCACCCTGTCATTTGAAGAGCGTATGAGCATCGCCCATGTGCTGATTGAGAACGACGACCCCGAAGCTGTGCGCCTCATGGCGCTCAATGAGTGGGGCCTGTCTGAATCCGCCGCTGCGCGCGTGGCTGACCTGTCCCTGCCTGACGGGCACGCCCACCTGGGCGAGAAGGCCATCAGGAACCTGCTGCCTCTCATGGAGGAGCAGGGCCTCCTGTACTCTGAGGCCGTCGCCGCCCATCCGGATTACAGCCACCATTCGGACTTCCGCCCGGATGCAGGGCTGGATGACCTGCCTTATTACGGCCAGGTCCTCCCGCAGCAGGTGGTGGGCGCAGACCCTGAGAATGCGCCTCTCAAAGATGAGCCGGCCTACTTCGGCCGCATCGCCAACCCCACGGTCCACATCGGCCTCAACCAGGTCCGCCGTGTCGTGAACCGCCTCATCGAGGTACGAGGCAAGCCGCAGCACATAGTTGTGGAGCTTGCACGCGACCTAAAGATGAACCGTGACCAGCGCGCTGAAGCCCAGCGCGCCCAGCGTGAGGGCGGGGAGCGCAACGACCGCTTGCGCAAAGACCTCGAAGCCGCCGAGCAGCCGGTCACCGGTGAAGCCTTGCGGAAGCTGCGCATCTGGGAGGAACAGGGGCCGCCGCAGGCGCGCTTCTGCCCGTACACGGGTGAAATCATCACCTTTGAGATGGCAGTCTCCGCGGCTACCGACATCGACCACATACTCCCAATCTCGAAGACGCTGGATGACTCACCGGCCAACCAGGTGGTCTGCCTTGCCCGCGCCAACCGTGACAAGGGCGGACGTTCACCTTACGACGCCTTCGGTCACAGCCCGCCCGGGTATAACTACGAGAAGATCATGGAACGGGCTGAAGTCATCGGCGACACCCTGAAAGGGCAGGGCAAGCGCGACAGTAAGAGTTGGCGCTTCATGCCGGACGCCATGGAGCGCTTCAGCGACGAGCATGGCTTCCTGGACCGCCAACTGAACGAGACGAAGCACCTCTCACGAGTCGCCCGCACGTACCTCGCTCACCTTTTTGATGAAAAGTCTGCTCAGCGCCGGTTTGTGGACGCCACGCCAGGCCGCCTCACTGCCGCCATTCGCCGCGGCTGGGGCCTGAACAGCCTGCTCTTTGAGGCGCGAAAGCAGGACGGTGACGCCCCGGACGCCAAGCTCCGGGATGACCACCGCCACCATGCCATTGACGCCTTCGTTGTGGCCTGCACTACGCCAAAGATGGTGCAGGACATGATGAGGGCCGCGTCGCTCGACAACAGGGATGAGGCCGAGCGTAGCGAGAACCTTGCGCAGATTGCAGCGGCCGCCTTGCCGTGGGATGGATTCACCCGTGACGACCTCCGCCCGTTCATTGAGCGCATGGTGGTCTCCCACCGCCCGGATCACGGCACGCGCGGCGTGCGTGGAAAGACCACCGGCCAGCTTCACAATGACACGGCGTACGGCATTGTCGATCAGGGCAACGGCAAAGCTCCGGCCAAGGTCGTCGTGCGTAAGCCGCTGTCCAACTTCTCAACCCGCAAACATGTCGAGGCGGTGCGTGATCCTGCTTTACGCGTCGCTCTCCTGGCTCTTTGGGACCGGGTGGCCCTCGACGGTGGCAAGCCTGTCGTTTTCGCCCGCAAAGCGGAGTATGAGGGAGTAAATCTCAGTGGCCGTGTTCAGCGCGTCCGTAGCGTCCGGGTGTTGGAGACGATCAACGCGCTGGTTCCGATCACCGATCAATCAGGCAAGCCGTACAAAGCCTACCAGCCAGCCTCGAACGAATTCGTTGACATATGGCGCATGCCGAACGGCAAATGGCAGCTGGTCACAGTTACCGCTTTTGACGCCAATCAACTTGCGTTTGACCCTATCTCTAGTCGGCCACATCCTGCTGCCAAGCGCCTCATGCGCTTACAAATAGATGACATGGCAGCCATCGGCAATGGCAAGAGCAGACGAGTTGTACGTGTCCGAAAAATCACGGCCGCTAGAAGTGGCGTATTTGTGGTCTTGGATAGTCACAATGAAGCGAACGTTGCAAACCGGGTGAATGATCGCAATGATCCGATGCAGGAGACTCGGTATACAGCGGCCCGATTGATGAAAGAAGGCTTCCGCAAGGTTGGCGTGGACGAGATCGGACGCATCTTAGACCCGGGGCCGCGCAGGTGATCGGACGGGTGGTCGAGGTGTCCAGCGAGGGCTGTCACCTCGGCAGGGACCGCGGCCTTATGACGGTTTCTCGCGACGGTGAAGAGATCGGACGGGTTCCGCTTGACGACATCGCAGCGTTGGTGTGCGACGCCCGTGGCCTCACCTACTCAAATGGCCTCATGGTGGAGCTGTCGAATCGCAACGTCCCGGCCATCCTCTGCGGGCAGAACCACATGCCCGTCGCTTGGCTCTGGCCGCTCGAGGGTCACCATGTCCAGGCTATGCGCATGCGCAGCCAGCTTGAGGCGCCCCTGCCGCTGCGCAAACGGCTGTGGCAGGCAGTGGTCCGCGCAAAGATACTCCAGCAGAAGAACGTCCTGGAGCTTCTCCAGGTGCCGGCAGATGGGTTCGATCAGCTCGCCCGCAGGGTCCGCTCTGGCGATCCAGAGAACGTTGAGGCGCAGGCGGCCCGGCGCTACTGGCCGCTGCTGTTCGGCCCCGGATTCCGCCGCGGCCGTTACGAGGGGGGGCCAAACTCGCTGCTCAATTATGGCTACACGGTGCTTCGCGCTGCCGTAGCCAGGGCCATAGTGTCCGCGGGACTGCATCCGTCAGTGGGTATCCACCACTCAAACCGCGCAAATGCCTTTTGCCTGGTTGATGACCTGGTGGAGCCGTTCAGGCCGCTGATCGACTGTCGAGTGGCACAGTTGGTTTCTGATGGGCGGGAGGATTTGACTCCCGATGAGAAGCAGGTGCTGGCCGGCGTCCTGGTCATGGATATGACTACCGACCGCGGGACCACGCCGGTGCAGACGTCCATTGAGCGTGCCGCTCAGTCGCTGGCGCAGGCGTTTGAATCCGGGAAGACAGACCTCGTTTTTCCCACCAGGCCCGTCATGGCTTTCATGGGAAACAGCTCATCTGAAGGCTGAGCATGCTTACGGGGTACAGGCTGTTGTGGATGATGGTCATCTTTGATCTGCCGGTCCAGACCGGCCCACAGAGACGCGCCGCAACGCAGTTCAGGAACGCGCTGCTTGACCAGGGCTTCCAGATGTGCCAGTTTTCAGTTTACCTGCGCTTCTGCGCAGGCAAGGAGCAGGTCGATGTCTACACTCGCCGCGTACAGGCGGCCTTGCCTCGGTCAGGGAACGTTCAAATACTATGCTTTACGGATAAGCAGTATGAAAACATCGTCAGCTTCAACGGCTCACGCCGACAGCCGCCCAATGAAAATCCAGACCAGTTCACCCTTTTCTGACGCCGCCGCGGCCGGTTTTTGCTGGCTTGCGGAAGGCCGGGTTGAAATCGTCTCCAAGTTAACCCCGCCCCCCCCCAAGTTTAGGCGATGGGAGATCGGGGGCCAACC
>JBBDMW010000066.1:13431-51090 GCA_040878005.1 Dehalococcoidia bacterium | reverse complement strand
CAGGCGAGCCTCGAAGAGTGTCCGAGCCGTAGGTGAGTATGAACGAGAGACCTGGTGTGGTGTGGTTTTGGCGATTCACTTCAGACCACCACGTTACCCCTACCGCAATGTCGTCTCGACCGGACACCCCGAGCCGCCCATTGTCCGACGCGAAGCAAGTACAACCCGGAGCCTTGAAGAGTGTCCGAGCCGTAGGTGAGTATGCACGAGAGACCCGGTGTGGTGCGGGGTAAATGGCCGCCACAGGCGGCTACAGAACGACCGCCAACCTCAACGCACGAACGCACTGGAGGGCGTCCGTGCACAGATCCGTCGCTTCACAAGACCGCCACGCGTGACATGTTGAATTGCATTGTGATCCTGGAGCAGGGCCATGGCGCACGACCCATCCACACCGGGTCTCTCGTTGGTACTTGCTTCGCTCGACCCGCTGTCGCGGGTGCCCCGACTCTTCGAGGCTCCGGTCTTTACTTGCTCCGCTTCGGACAATGTGGCGGCTCGGGGTGTCCGGTCGAGACGACATGGTGGTATCCGATCGTTGGCGCGTTGGCGCCGGTAGCCCTGATCGCACACTTCGTTCCTCTCTCACTCTCGCCGCCCCCCATCTCCTCATCCTGCCGGGTGACACTAATCGGCCCTGCCAGTCACTTCCCGTTCACGTTTTGGCCCGGCTATCACTACCACCAAAAAAGAACTTTTATTAAAATATTGGTGAGGCGAAAAACAGGCGGCCGCGACGCGGCGGGGGCTGTGATCGAACGGCCGTTTCTTACTGGAGGTGATAGCCATGGTTATGCAGCGATGGCAGCCATTCCGGGAACTGGAGAGGATGCAGGAAGCGATCAACCGTCTATGGGGAGACGGTGGCGCAGTGCAGTCATCCCAGCTTGAGGGATGGGCAATGCCTCTTGACGTCATCGCGAACGAAAACAGCATCGAGATCAAGGCCTCACTGCCGGACGTGGACCCGGAGCAGGTCGACATCTCGGTTGAGGATGACGTGCTGACCATCAAGGGCCAGACGTCATCGGAGCATGAGGAGCAGAAAGAAGGCCAGTACCTGCTTCGTGAGCGCAGGTTTGGATCCTTCTACAGGGCGGTGCGCCTGCCAGACGTGGTGGACACGGAGAGGGCCGAGTCCAGCTACGAGAATGGCGTCCTTACCATTACGTTCCCCAAGTCCGAGCGGGCCAAGGCCAAGAAGATCCAGATCAAGGGCCGGGGCGACGGCGGCTCCAGGACCATCGAAGGATCGACGAGCCAGTCCGGGCAGTAGCGCTGGCGCGGCGCCCGGTCAGCACCGGCGCTGGACCGGGCGCGACCGCCCGCATCCCACATACCAACAAGACCCGGCATATGCTGCCGGGTCTTGTTGGTATGTGCCGCGTCGGTTTGAATCGAAGGGGCAAATTTGGTTGCCTGCCCTGATCCACGTTCCCCTTACTTCCGTAACCATTCGTACATTGACATCGTGTGGTCAGAACCATGTAATGTATATATACAACGTCTACTGAAGTAGGCGTGCAGGGAGGAGGGCACCATGGCAAAGCCAATCATGGAAACCCCCGTCTTAAAGGGCAAGGCTGCAAAGGCATTCGCTGAGTATCTAAAAACTGCCAAGCCCGACCCGGCAAAGGCGGAAAAGCGAGCCAGGGCCTTGAACACCTACCGCAAAAGCGAGAAGGCAAGTTCCAAGCCCAAATAAGTTCGCTGACGTTGACACGAGGAAGGTAATCCCTTCCTCGTTTCGCGTCCGGGGGAATAGTTCTGGATTTTCGTGTTACTCCGCCGCAATGGAAAGAACTCGATGCTGACGACGACCTTGCTGGGTTCGATTGCGGCACTGAGTCATGGGAGACAAGCGTTGCCGACTTCCTGAAGGACAACGCCCTCCACGAACAAGATCGCGCCTACAACCGCACTTATCTTTTCTACGCAGATGATGTCCTGGCAGGATACATCTCGGTCTTGGCGAACAAGGTTGAGACTGACAAGAAGCTGTTCAGATATACCGAAGTCGGTAAATCGTCTGCGCCATGCCTGTTGATAGGCCGCCTGGGCGTGGACTCCCGCTTCAGGAATACGCACCTGGGTTCTTACATCCTTGAGTGGACTGAAGGTTTGGTCGAGCAAAACAAGGCTGTAGGGATCAGGTTCATCTCGCTCCACTGTGACCGCCGAAACCCTGCCGTGAACTTTTATCGGCATCATGGATTCAGGGTTATCTATAAGTTTCCTGGCAGGAGTACTGATCTGCTCCTGGTGTCCGATCAGTACGGCCCTGGCCCAGATGAAATCGATTACTGACATACCAAGCCGCTCAAGCATTGTTCATGAGCGTGTGCCGATCTCCCGCTAAGCCAGCCAACGGTCACTCCCAGTCATTCGCCCGCGCCGCTTGTGGGCATCGGCCGGTGTCCACAACCCGCTAGGACCCCACACCCACAACGGCCGTCGGCATGGCCAGGCCGGGCCGCGCACAACCCTCGCGCGAGGGTTTTTCGGGGGTGCCGTTTACGAATTTTTTGCCGTTTCTGCTTTGAGGCCTTGACAACCCTCCTCCCGACCCTGCATAGTCAGAACATACGTTCTGTCACATGGGATGTTGCATAGCAGAGATGGAGATGGCATGTCAGTTGATTCACAGTCGAATACACCAAACGACCGCAGGAGGGAGCGTGAGGGCGGGCCGCCGGCACGTTCAGCGCCTGCCGCCGTCTGCCCCAGGTGCGGGTCAGACTGGGCGGTGCGGCTTGTGAAGGCGGACGCTCTCTCGAATACCTGCTACCGGTGCCGCAACTGCGGGCACATCTTCAGCCCAAGGCGCAGGTGACCTTCCCGCATGAAGCAACGCTCAGCAGTGATGATTCGCACGAAGGGCCGCAGCCAAAAGGCCGGGAGCTGTGGCTGGCGGACCCTGTGCGTTTCATCTCGCATGAGCTCGGCGCCCGGCCGTGGGCGAAGCAGGTGGAGATCATCGAGTCGGTCAGGGACGAGCCGCGAGTGGCGGTGCGCTCCTGCAACGGCTCCGGCAAGACGTACGTAGCCGCACACGTGGTGCTGTGGTGGCTCATGTGCTTCCAGGACGCGATGGCCATAACCACCGCGCCCACGGAGCACCAGGTGCGGGACGTGCTGTGGCGGGAGATTCGAAGGGCGTACCGCGGCAACGAGGACCTGCTGGGAGGCAAGCTGCTGCGGACGTCGCTGGAGCTTGGCGACAAGCATTACGCGCAGGGACTGTCGACTGACTCGCCGGAGCGGTTCCAGGGGTTCCACGAGGGCCACATCCTGTTCGTGGTGGATGAGGCGTCCGGCGTGCGGGAGGGCATCTTCGAGGCCATTGAGGGGTCCATGACCTCCGAGCACGCACGGATGCTCATGCTGGGCAACCCCACTGCGCTGTCGGGCTACTTCTACGAGGCGTTTCATCGGCGGCGCTCTCTCTGGAAGACGATCCACATCTCGGCGTTCGATACGCCGAACGTGGCGGCGGACCGCGTGGTGATGCCGAGCCTCGTGACGCCGAAGTGGGTGCGGGACTCAGAGGTGAACTGGGGCAGGGATAGCCCCATGTACCAGATACGGGTCCTGGGCGACTTCCCGTCGGAGGCTGAGGACACGCTCATTCCGCTGCGGCTCATAGAGGAGGCCATCAACCGGCATATCTCCGGCGCAGCGGACACGTCAGGCCCGGTGGAGGCAGGCGTGGACGTGGCACGGTTCGGCAGCGACAGATCAGTGATATGCGTTCGACAGGGAGAAAGGGTTATCGAGATGAAGTCGTTCCAGAAACAGGACACGATGCAAACGGCGGGCCAGGTCATGGAGATGGCAAGGATGCACAGTCCGACTGTGGTCCGGGTAGACGAGATCGGCATGGGGTCCGGCGTGCTGGACCGCCTGAAGGAGCTTGGCCTGAAGCCCGTGAAAGGCGTGAACGTGGCGCGGCGCTCCTCCAGGCCGGAGCACTTCGCCAACCAGCGCGTGGAGCTGTACGACGGCCTGCGCGAACGCTTCCAGCAGGGGCGCATAGCGATTCCGAACGATCCGAAGCTGGTGAGCGAGCTTGCATCAATCAAGTACTCGTTCACAAGCAGCGGCCAGGTTCGGCTGGAGGACAAGGAAGACCTGCGGGCACGCGGCAGGCCCAGCCCGGATATGGCGGATGCGCTGATGCTGGCCTTCGCCACTGCTGACCGGCCTGTGTACAGGATCTGGACCTGACGGGCGTTGGGTTCAAAAGCAAAGAGTTTGGATAGTGAAATCACGACTGGAGAAACATTTGAACATTGGCAGCAGCATTGTCAGCGCGGTGAACGTCGCGCTTCGGCGCAGGCAGGACACTCCCGTGCAGCGGTCCAACCGCGCAGCGCGGGTCATGGTGGACCGGCTGGATGCAGAGATGGGAGTGGGGCCGGAGTGGGCGCGGCGCCGGTACGGCGATTACTACGCCTCTTCGGCCGCCGTGCACGCAGCCGTGAAAGTTCGTGCCGAGGCAGTTGGGAGGGCGCCGCTTGTGGTGCTCCGGCGGGAGTCACCTGCGCCGGACGCAGAGTTCGTCCCGGCGGGCCAGGATGATCCGCTCCAGCGGCTGATGGACCGCCCGAACCCCGCCTGGAGCCGCGGCGAGATGTGGCGGGCGACCGAGACGTACCTGCTGCTGTGGGGCTCGGCCTACTGGGGCATAGAGAGTGACGCCAGCGGCATGGTCATCGAGCTGTGGCCGCTGAGGCCGGACCGCATGCGGGTGCTGCCGGATGCCCGACGCTACGTCAAGGGCTTCATGTACGAGGACGCCGGCGAGGACGTGGGCTACCTGCCGGAAGAGATCGCATGGTTCCGGCACTTCAACCCCCTGGAGGAGTTCAGCGGGCTGTCGTCTATCGCTCCCGCCCGGCTGGCGGTGGACATGGGGTCGGAGGCGCTGCGGTTCAACCGGAACTTCTTCGCCAACTCAGCCATGCCGGGCGATGTGGCAATCACAACCGAAGGAGTGCTGACCGAGGAAGAGGTCGCAGATTTCTACCAGCGCTGGGACGACCGCTACCGGGGCACGGCCCGTGCTCACAGGCCGGTGCTGCTGGGAGGCGGGATGGACGCAAAGAAGCTTGGGACATCACAGCGGGACATGGACTTTGTGAAGGGGCTTGAGTGGTCGGTTGAAGAGGTGTCGAGGGCGTTCGGCGTGCCCAAGGTGTTTCTCTCGGAGCTGGAGCACGCAACGCTGGCCAACGTGGCGACGCTTGAGCGGTTCCTCTGGCGGAACACCATCGCCCCTGAGCTGCGGTTGCTTGAGGACGTGGTCAACCGCTCAGTTGCTCCGCTGTTCGACGAGTTCCCCGGTCAGCGCCGCGTGCAGTTTGACCTGGACGCAATTGAGTCACTGCGCGACAGCGAGAACGACCGCATCGACCGGCAGGTCAGGCTTGTGCAGGCCGGGGTGGTCACGGTCAACGAGATCCGCGCCGAGCACAGCCTGCCCCCGGTCCCGTGGGGTGACGGCCCGCAGCAAGACGCACCTGCAGAGAGGCTCCACACCGGCGGTGTGAGGCGCTGGCTGAATTGAACTGCCGCCTGGATTGCAGTGGAAAGACGTGGCGGAGCGAGGAGAACTGGTCGCTGCAAGTGCTCAGTCAAATAACCGGCAGCGCATGGCCCCACAGCTCTTACTCGGGGTCGGCCGGTTCCTCCCACTCCATTCGCGAGCGTTCCCGCCGCGGGCGTTGAATCACCTGCGCCATCATGGCGTTGCTGGGGACCAGGGCGATACGGTCGCCGAGGTCAACGAGCGTATGCATCACGCGTATGTCAGCCACCCGGCCAGTGACGCCCATGACCGTGATCGTCTCGCCCACTTTGAATGGCCTGCCGATGGCGAGGAACATTCCGGCGAACGCATTGGCGATCAGGTTTTGCGCCGAGAATGCGATCACCACCCCTGTCACGCTGCCCACCCCAACGGCCAGGGCGGGATTGCTTGCCAGTATGGACACAACAGAAACAAGCAGTATCAGGTATGCCACCAGCCGCAGGACCGCCCGAACTGCGATGCCCATCTGAAGCGACCCTGACCTGTGGAACCTGACCAGGAGGATGCCGGCGACCAACTCAATCAGCAGAATGCCGAACAGCGCCATCTCAGCCGCTATGATCCTGGTCTCCTGGGCAGTGAGCCAGCCTATGCCTTCCTCGTCCGCCAGGTGCGCCGTCAACGCTATGGTGACAGCCCCAAGGAAAAAGACGGCGATTGCAGCAATCACCCGGCCGCGCAGACCGCGGTTCATGACGGCCCCAGACTGTGCATCAGTCAACGTCCAACCTCCGTTGCATAGGCGGCAATGCCACCGGCAGGACGCAATGCGCCTGCCAGCAACAGAGGATATTGCAAACCGTATCTCGTATACACCGGGCAATCACAGCAAATCGCTGCGTCCTGCTGATGAGGCGGAACCTGCCGATTAACAGGCGCCGGACGTAACGCTAATTTCTTGGGCGTTCAGTAGCATGTGACGGTGGAAACGCACACCCTCCTGAGAGACTTTGCAATCGTCATGGCCACCGCCGGGGTCGCCCTGGTGCTTTTCCGGCGCATCAAGCAGCCGCCGATACTGGGCTACCTTCTGGCCGGCGTGCTGATCGGGCCGTTCACGCTGCCTCACCCGCCGGTCGAGAACGTTGAGACGATACGCCTGCTCGCAGACCTGGGCCTTGTCGTGCTGTTGTTCGCGCTGGGGGTCGAGTTCGGGTGGCAGCGCATACGTGAGATAGGCCCGCGCGTCGTGTTCATCGGCGGCCTGGGCATCAGCCTGATGATATGGCTGGGCTACCAGACTGGCCTGGCCCTTGGGTGGACATCCACGGAGGCATTCTTCCTGGGCGCTGCCCTTTCGATCAGCAGCACGGCGGTACTGATCCAGGTGCTCAGGGAGTCAGGCAAACTCCACGGCACTGCGGGCCGGCTCATCATCGGCATCCTCATCATCGAGGACTTCGCCGCCGTGATCCTGTTGAGCGTCCTTTCCGGAATAGCATCAGCGGACTCCACCGGCGTTGCTGACGTTGGGGTGCTGGTGCTCAAGCTGTTCGGTTTTGCGGCCGCAGCGCTGGTGCTTGGCGCCCTCTTTGTTCCGCGCATCCTGTCGCTCGTGCGCGGCTTCAGGTCGGCCGAGACGCTGCTCATAACCAGCCTGGGGTTCTGTTTCGGCGCGGCGCTGCTGGCTGAGGAGATGGGGCTTTCCGGCGCAGCGGGAGCGTTTTTGATAGGCACTGTGATAGGCGACTCTGAGCACTCTGAAGCCATAGAGCACATGATGTCTCCCATACGGGACATGTTCGCCGCGCTGTTCTTCGTGTCCATTGGCATGCTCGTTAACTTCACGCAGGTGAGCGATTTCCTGGTGCCGACGATAGTGGTCACCACGGTGTTCATCAGCGGCAAGGTCATTGTTCACGTCATCGGAACGTTTCTCACAGGGCACGACGGGCGTACATCGTTGCAGGTAGGCGCAGGCATGCCACAGTTGGGAGAGTTCTCGCTCGCCATGGTGAAGGTGGGAGCGGACCGGGGCGTCATAGGCCCTGCCCTGTATCCGGTGACGGCGCTGACAGCGCTGATCACCGCCTTCCTGTACCCGTTCATATTCAGGGCGTCTGACCGAGTGGCGGGGCTGCTGGAGCGTCATGCACCGGTGATGCTCAAGGAGTACGTAGACGGCCTGACGCGCACCCTGTCATTGCTTCAGCGCACCGGCGGCAGCCGGCCTGGCGCAACCGCCGAATCAGTTCGAAGGTCCGCCAGGGTCATCCTGATCAATATCGCCATCATCGCCCTGCTCATAGCGGTGGGCACGGTCACGCTGCGCTTTGCCGCTGAGATAACGGAGCCAATCGGCATAAGCGAAGGGCTGCTGGGCCTCATAGTTGCGGCGACGATCATCACGCTCGCCATCCCTTCAGGCATAGTGGTCTGGCGAACGATGTCGCTTCTTGCGGAAGAGCTTACGAAGCAGGTTTTCTGGCGTCATGCCGATCTGTCAGATGGGTCACGAACACTTGCATTCACCCGTGTCGTGGAGCAAACCCTGCTTGGCATTGCGTTGATGCTGCTGGCCATATGGGCGCTGCCCCTGGTGCTGGAACTGCTGTCTATCGGGAACCTTGCAGCGCCCCTGCCGATCCTCATCATGGTCATCACGATAGCGATCACCGCCAGGGCCGCGATCAAGATCCACAGTGCGCTGGAAGCCACCTTCAGCAAAACGTTCCTGGGCCAATCTTCTTCGCGGGCCGACGGCACGGGAGTCGATGGCCAGGATGCCCCTGGCGACCGATCATCCCGCGGCCACGACGACTGAGGGTCACGGGAGCGCAGCCTACCTGCCGCAGCCTGACCATGAGGCCGGGTAGCTGTATCGCATGGATGCCCTGGCTGGGCGCATGCGTAGCACTGGTTGATCGCGCCCTGCCCTGTCGCATGAGCCACCCGGAGCGCCAGGTTGTTTTGTGATGTGCCCTTGTTGGGGAGCCGGCCGCCGCGGCCTGTGTGACGTCATCACGCTGGACAGTTGCGCATCTGCCGGCGGGCGACAAAAGCCTAACTGGCCGGTTGTTCAACTGTTACCGCTGGCTAATTGTTCAGGTACACCGCGGCCCATACCGTTCGCGAACGGGAGTTGGCCCGGTGCGCACGGTTACTCAACTGTCCTGGCTCCACGTACTTCCCTGAGCTCAGTGCCGGGTCTGCCCTCGACAATAGAAGTCACCAGTGTGTTCGGGCAACCGGGCGCGCTGCATCCGAAAGGCCAGGCAATGAACCTCTTTCTGATTCATCCCTACTCATTGGCCAGGCAGTTTTTTGTGCGCCCGACAGCGGCCGCTCATGCCAGGCACATGATGTTCTTTGCCCTGGCAGTGCTGGCGCTGGCTGTCGCAGGATCAGCCGCCTCGACCTTTATCTCTGCCGACCATGGCAGCCATCACCTGCTGGTCAGCACGTCGCCAGACAGATCAGGGGCACAGGAACTGGATGGGGCGTCTGTCTCCGGCGACATATACATCTTTGTGGCCCCTGAGAGTGGCACAAGGGGCGTCTCATTCTGGATTGATAACCCGGACATGAGCGGCGATCCGGACCAGTTCGAAGGACGTGCTCCCTACGACCTGGCCGCGACGGCGCCGGATGGAACAGCCCTGCCCCTGGACTCTTCCACGCTCGGCGAAGGAAGCCATTCAGTGACGGTTCATGTACAGCAGGCAGGGAGGGTTGAGACGGTTGTGGAAGCGACGTTCACTGTCGGAGACGGCGCCACGTCCGATGTGACACCCACGCCCACAGCAACAGCGACGCCACCTGACACCGATGATCCCGAGGAGTGGAGTGTCGGTACCGTGACGGTGGAACCGGCCATCATGCCCGTGCCGTTCGTCGGAGAACTGGTGTATACGTGGGAAGGCTTCGATGGCGTCAACGAGCACCGGTACACCGTTGACTGGCAGGATGGCGTGGTGGACGACATGGTGTCGTGGTCATCCAGCACGGCGGCCTCCGGCGAAGGTGGAGCGCCACATGCGTACATCCTGGTGGACCAGGAGATTGAGTTCACTTTCGGCCTCTGCTACGAGGAGCGCCCGGACCTGTGCGCGTATGACACGGTGACGGTCGAGTTGATGGAAGTGCCATGGACAGGGATTGAAGAGCACATCCAGCCTGAGTCCGGCCCGGTCCATGTCATCGTCGGTGAGTACTTGAACGATGTCACGCCATTCGAGGATGTGACCTATGAGTGGGAGTTTGACGGCGAGACAGTGGGCGGCGATATGCCAAACCACAGCGAGCGCGTGAGCGCCATGCACAACGTGATGATGGTGGACACTGCCGGGCTTGAGACGGGTGACTACAGCGTACGGTTCCGCCCTGTACGCGCTCCCGTGGAGAGCTTCGGCGAGTGGGAGGACGTGACTATCACTGTCGATTAGGCTAGGCGGCAGTTTCCGACGGATTCTCACTGCGCAACAACGGGAA
This sequence comes from Dehalococcoidia bacterium, assembly GCA_040878005.1. GTDB lineage: Bacteria > Chloroflexota > Dehalococcoidia > Lucifugimonadales > Lucifugimonadaceae > JBBDMW01. Next base: position 41,066 of record JBBDMW010000066.1, on the reverse strand, counting down.
TGTATTGACGCTCCGGCCAACTGCACCGCCCATTGATCACGGTGAAGCTGGACCGGAACGTCAGTGCGCTTTGTTACATGCGCGCTGGACAGGTTTCAACTGGCTGATGCACCAAGTCGCCGGTGGTAGTCGTTAAGCCCCACAACGGCCCTGAACGCGCCTCTATCTCACCCTGACTCCCCGTTCAGTCCTCAAGGCCAGGCATGTGCGCCCGGTATATGCCCCGGTACTCCGTCTCGCTCTCTATCTCAATGCTCCAGAGCAGATCTTCGTCCGGTGACACCACCTTTACCGCATCATCCAGTGCATCCACCACCTTGTAGTTGCCATCCTCCAGCAGGCTCACATCGCCCATGATCGGAGCGAACAGGTCGTCATACTCCCACAGGATCTCCTGCGTTCCCCGGTCCACCAGGATGACGCGGTGGTTCCCGTTGTCGTAGACCAGCATCGTGCCGTCACCAAGGTCCCGCGGCGTGTGCTGGTGCTTGACGATGCCGGGACCGAACGACCACACGACGTTGCCGTCACGCTCGATCTCCATCACAAGGTCAAAGTTTCGCAGGGACACCAGCACGTTGTCGTTGGGCAGCACCTGTGCGTGGTTTACATGCGCCCAGGGCTGGCCTTCAACGTAGGTGTGCGAATAGATGCTCCGTATGCCGAAGCCCTCGTGGCCCAGGAACTCCTCATCTGAAGAGTAGTCAGGAAGCGACTGCCTGGCGTCCCAGTACCACAACTCCTCCTGCGTTTCGTAGTCCACCTCTCGCACGCAGTTGCATTCGCTGCCGACCAGCAGAACATTGCCGTTCGGCAGTATCTCGGCGTGGTGAGTTATCTCATCATCCAGGTAGGACCAGACGATCTCTCCGTCCGGCGTCATCTCATAAACGCCGTCATCCCAGATGATGAACATGATGTTGCCGTTGGCCAAGACTCGGCGGTCGCCCAGGATTGTGCCGTGCCTGTTGGCAACCTCCCAGGTGCGAGTAACTTCGCCGTCCGGTGAGATCATGTACAGGCGAGGATTTTGAGAGGCATTCTCGCCATCATTGAAATAGGCGATCAGCGTGTCACTGTCCGGCTCATATTCGCCGGACCCGGCAACGTTGGCAGTGATGTCGCTGTCCACGACCTGCACTTCGATAGGCTCCTCGAAGGCCGGCTCAGCAGGTGTGGCGTCGTCCGGCGTTGGTTCGGACGTCGGCTCTTCCGTTGGGATCTCAGTCGGCGTCTCAGTTGGGGTTTGTACCGGGGTTTCTGTGGGCTCCGGGTTGTTTGGCGTGGACTGTGCCGCACTATCGCAGCCAATCGTCAATAATGCGAGCACTGGAAGTATGGTCAGGGTGACGCGGACCCAAAAACCCGAAGGCCACCCCCAGGTCAAATGTCGTGGATATCCCAAATTCGCACCTCCGTGGTCTGTCGTACGGGCGCAGGCACAGGCGGGTTTCGCCATTTGAACTTGTACGTGTGCCAGCGCGGCTATGTGCGGGACATCAATTCAGCAACTCCAATTGCCCAAGATGCCCCGGATCAAGGTGCGAACGGTCTTCATCCAGTATGGGGATGCGCCAGAAGATGTGCGCCGTGAGGGAATGGAGAGCGTGTTTGGCTGGCGAAGTGGGAATCAATTGGGTGGCGAAGGTCCACACGGACGCTCAAAATACTTGCCTGATGGTCCGTTAAGGCGCCTGAATCCGCCGCCGCTTCACCAGCACAACATGCCGCTTACTTACCCACACGCGATTACCCAGCTTCTGACGCTCGCTGACTTCGAGCGCAAATCCCGCGCCCATGAGCCGCCGGACTTCCACCTGCGACGGATGGAACGACTGCTGGGCATGCTTGGCGACCCGCACCTTGCCACGCCGGTCGTTCATGTGGCGGGGTCGAAGGGCAAGGGAAGCACAGCAGCTATGATCGCATCCATGTTGAGCGCGCAGGGGATGCGGACGGGGTTGTATATATCGCCACACCTCCACCGCTTCACTGAGCGAATACAGGTGGACACGCTGCCAGTTCCCGATGAACAGTTCGCCGCGCTCGTAGAGCAACTGTGGCCTGATGTGACCGCGATCGCAGAGCAGGGCGATGTGGGTCGCGTGAGTGTTTTCGAGATGCTCACAGCGATGGCGTTTGTGCATTTCCGGGACGCACGGGCAGACATGGCGGTCATCGAGGTGGGTCTTGGTGGGCGGCTGGATGCCACGAACCTGGTCAAGCCTGAAGTGGCTGTCATCACCCCTGTCAGCCTTGACCACATGGCGGTGCTTGGGAACACAGTCGAGAAGATCGCGGCCGAAAAGGCGGGCATCATCAAGACCAGCTCGCCGGTGGTGGTTGGCCCACAACAGGGGGACGCGTGGTGCGTAATCAGGAGCGTCGCCGCTGAACAGCACGCGCCGCTGGTGGATGCGCCGAGGCAGGTGACGGTGGCATGGCAGGGGGCGCCCGATGCGGGACCTCAGAAGCTCAGGCTTCGCGGGCGGTTGGGCGACTACAACATTGCGCTGCCTCTCCTGGGCAAGCACCAGGTGGACAACGCCCGAACGGCGATTGCAGCGGTGGAGGCACTGGCCGAGCGCGGTTTCCGCGTTGAGCGGTACGCTGTTGAGCGAGGGCTGAACTCAGTGGCGTGGCCCGCGAGGGCCGAGTTGATCGATTGCGGGCCGCCAGCCGTACTGGTGGATGGAGCGCACAATGAGACGTCAGCACACGCACTGGCAGCGACCATCAAGCGTCATTTCAGCGGACACTCCGGTGTGGTGATGGTGATTGGCGCTACCAGCGGGCACGATTTCACGGCTACGGCCCGCGGTCTTGCAGAGCTGGAGCCGCGGATTATTGTCACCGAGTCGCGACACCCCAAAGCGATACGTGCAGTAGATTTTGCCGCAGCGTTGGAAAGCGATAACCTTTCAGTGGCCGCGGTGGCCAGGAACACGGCGGAGGCACTGTCGAAGGCGAGAGAACTGGCAGCGCCCGGTGATCTTATCGTTGGCACGGGGTCTCTCTTTGTTGCGGCCGAGGTAATTGAGCATGTCAAAGCCATGACCCCCGAGCTATACCCTGACCTGCCGGGCGGCTACATGCAGCCGTACACGACAGGCGCAAGCGTGTGAGGCTGGCGTCAGTTGGCCGCTCACTGTAGTAAACCCTGTTGAACCTTGCTGGCGATATCCCGCACAGCAGGCTGGTATGTTGTAGTTCTGCAGAGCCGATCGAGATGGCGCTGCGCAATTTCCAGGCAGATAGATAAAGATGACTGACAACGGCACACGCACAAGAGTGGTTATAACCGGCATGGGCGCGCTCACTCCGCTGGGCAACTCCGTGGATGAGTTCTGGTCCGGGCTGAAGGCCGGCCGGTCCGGCATTGCGCCGCTTGAGAAGGTGGACACCGAAGGCTATCCGTGCAAGGTGGGGGGCGAGGTGCGCGGCTATGACGTGACGAAGCACGTGGACCGCAAGGAGGCGCGTCGAATGGCGCTCTTCTCGCAGCTGGCCATTGGCGCTACGGTTGAGGCGCTGGCAGATTCAAAGCTGGACCTGTCGAATGAAGACCCGGACAGGGTCGCCGTGCTGCTGGGATGCGGCTCAGGGGGGCTGCCAGAAACCGATGAGCAGTCCCGAGTGATGGTGAAACGCGGCGGCATGCGGATGTCTCCCTACTACATACCGATGATGCTGGCCAATATGGCCGCTGCCAATGTGAGCAGGATCTTCGGCGCAACCGGCTACACGAACACGTGCATCACGGCATGCGCCGCAGGCACGCAGGCAGTAGGCGAGGCAGCGGAGGTGATACGTCGCGGCACAGCAGACGTGGTGATTTCAGGCGGCACAGAGGCAGGAATCTGCCAACTGGGCCTCGGCGGGTTCTCCACGATTCACGCACTGACCACCCGCAATGACGAGCCGGAACGGGCCAGCAGGCCGTTCGACAAGGACCGCGATGGATTCGCTCCTGCCGAGGGTTCCGGCATCCTGATCCTGGAGAGCCTGGAACATGCGCAGGCCCGCGGAGCCAACATCCTGGCGGAGATTGCCGGCTGGGGCATTTCGGCTGACGCCTTCCACCTGGTACAGCCTCACACCGAGGGGATTGGCGCGGCCAAGGCGATGAAGTGGGCACTGAAGGATGCCGGGGCGGGCATCAGCGATGTGGACTATATAAACGCCCACGGCACGTCCACTCCCGTTAACGACCGGTCCGAAACGCTTGCCATTAAGGCACTGTTCGGGGAGGATGCCGAGTCAGTCCCGGTCAGTTCCACCAAATCAATGATCGGGCACTCGCTCGGGGCCGCCGGTTCGCTGGAGGCCATCGTGGCAGTGAAGACGATCCAGGATGGCGTGATCCACCCCACGATCAACTATGAGACACCTGACCCTGAGTGCGACCTGGACTACGTGCCGAACACGGCACGAGAGGCAGACGTTGACCTGGTGCTGTCGAACAGCTTCGGCTTCGGCGGCCAGAACGCCTGCCTGGTGATAAAGAGGTTCACGCCGTAGCCGGGCCGCGAGCGGGTTACTCTGACCCGTCCGCGTCTCGAGCGCTCAGTTGCCTGTCCAGCATCAGCAGGGCAGCGCCGTTGTCTCCTGCGCGCCTCAGCTTTTCAACCACTTCGGTCACCATGGCCTCTTCCTCAACCTGCTCATTGATGAACCACTGGAGCAGGCCCTGGCACGCGTAGTCACTCTGTTCCAGGGCAAGCGTGTAGAGGTCGTTGATGTGCCGTGTGATCAGCCTCTCGTGCTCAAGTGCGCTCTCAAAGGCACTCAGGGGAGTGGTGAAGTCAGCGTGTGGCTTGTCGATCGCGTCGAACGATACCGTGGCGTCGCGGTCTTCCACGAACTTTATGAACTTACGTGCGTGCACCATCTCCTCGTCCGCCTGCGTCTGCATCCAGGATGCCATGCCGGGGAAATTCTCAGATGCCAGGTGCGATGCGGCCGCCATGTACAGGTAGCTTGAGTACAGCTCACGGTTTATCTGCTGGTCTATGGCTGACCGGAGGACTTCACTGATCACTCGCGATGCTCCTTCGTTGTCTTCGCGGATATACGTACTCGCGAGATTAACGCGAGGAGGGCCACCCACAGGATAGCCCCATCATCTTGTCCACTTCAGCCCAGGGTTTGACGGGCTGGAAGTTCCTGAAAAGTTTGTATCGCCTGCTTAAATGCTACAACGCTGAAATTACAGACACGTGAAAGGATAACAGTGCCCCCGGCCTGTGTTGGCCGGGGGCACTTAACTACTCCGTTTTTCAGTTGCCTCGCTTCGGCTACTCGACCACAAACGTGCCTGTCATCCGTACCGGGTGTACGTCGCAGACGAAGAAGTAGTCGCCGGGCTCTTCAGGAGCAGTGAACTCGTAGGTGATCGTTGCATTGGGACCGGTGATCAATTCGCCTACGAAGATTTCGTTCTGCATGTCGCTGGTTTCGTAGACCGAAACGTTATGCGGAAGTCCCTCCTCGTTGATCAGTTCCAGTTCAACCTGCGCCCCGGCAGGCGCGGTGAGCGTGTCCTTATCGAAGGCTATGTTGTCTGCCGTGATGGTCAGCATGACGGCATCACCGTTGCCTGGTGTCCCCGTGGGGCTGGGAGACGGGGCAGGCGTCGCAGCTGGTGGCGTGGGCGCCGGTGACGGAGTGGCCGTCACTGTTCCGGCCGGGGTCGGGGACGGTGGTGGAGTCCCTGTGCCCGTGGGAGTCTCGGTAGGAAGCCTGTCATCGGGCGTAGGTTCCGCCGGGGTTCCCATTGGCGTCTCTACGGGCGGTGTGCCTGTCGGCGTCTCGGCAGGCGGGGTGGGAGTGCCGGGACGGTCCACTTCACCGGGCGCACCGATACGGTAGGCAACCAGCGACGCCTCGCCACCCACCCCGGCGGGCCAGACGATCGTGTCGCCTGCCACGGCAGGCCAGCCGTTGATGCCCGCAGGCGCCTGCGCTTCCCAAACCTGCTCACCCGTGTCCTTGTTGAAGGCGTAGATCACGCCGTCGTAGGTTGCGGTGAACACCAGGTCGTTAACGACCGTTGCAGCGCCCACGTTGATGGTCGGCAGGTCCTGGTGCCACAGGACAATTCCCGTGCTGGCGTCAAGCGCCACAAGTTGACCTGTGCCTTCATCAAACCCTGGACCGCTTTGGATCATGTTTTGGTATGCCTCGTTGGACGTCTCTCCGCCAAAGCCCGTTGCGTTGCCCAGGGAGTATAGATCGACTATGGGCATGTAGATTACGCCATCGGCGTATGCGCCCGGCACTTCTATGCCACCAAGGGTGCCCGGGAAGAACGGGACAGGCGTCTCCATGGGCAGCTCATCCAGCATGTCGTTCATGTGCCGGCCAACCGGCGTATCCCACAGCAACTCGCCGCTCTGCCGGTTGTATGCCACCACGCGACCATGCTTGCCGGAGGCGATGACAATGTCACGTTCCTGGCCATCAATCTCCACACTTGCAAAGATGGGCGGGTTCTGGTTGTCATGGTCGTACAGGTCATGGGGCTTGACCTGCCGGAACCATGCCATTTGCCCGTCCTCGTGGTCCAGGGCGATCAGCGAGTTGGTGTACAGGTTGTCGCCCGGCCGGCTGGAACCATTTGGCCACTCCACAGTTCCAGGGAAGGGTCCGGGATTGCCTGTGCCGAAGTAGGCAAGGCCGGTCTCCTGGTCGATGGCAGGGGCAAACCAGACACCGCCACCGCTGTTGACCTCCGGGTTGCCCCAGAAGCCTTCTTCAACGGTGCTGAACTCCCAGAGGATGTCGCCGCTTTCCTGGTCAAGGGCGTAGATCTTCCCTGCGGCGCCTCCCTCGTAGAAGCGCATGTCGCCTGCGCTGACGTCTTCACCTTCTGGGATACCGGCTGCCACGTCCGAGGCGAAGAGCATTCCGTTGTAGACCATTGGCTGGAAGCTTCCGGTTGGACCATCAAGCCGGGCTGTCCAGACCTCTTCTCCGGTTTCGATGTCGAGTGCGGCAACCTCAAGAATGCCTTTAGGCCCGAAGACCTTGCCCCATCCAACGGCAACGCCGTTCGGTCCGTAAATGGCATTGTCATAATGCCGCTCCCACAGGAGTTCGCCATTCTCCATGTCTATAGCGAAGAAGTTGCTCGCACCGTCCACGAAGTAGGCGACGCCATCCAGGATGACCGGGTTCGAGGTTCCCGCGCCGAACGGACCAGATCCAGGCAGCGGGAACTCCCATGCCACGCCAAGGTCATCAACGTTTTCTGAACTTAATCCGCTGTTGGACGCTGCACGCGTGTTGGCATAGTCGCCATTGGGCAGCGGCCATTCATCTTCCGACTCCCGGACTTCCGGCGGAACCGGGTCCTCACCATCTTGAGTGGGCGAAGGCGACGGCGTTACCGCCGGTGAGGGTGATGCTCCTGGAGACGGGGTAGTTCCCGGTGGCGGGGACTCTGTTGGCGTCCCGTCCATTAGGTCCTCACAAGCCACTAACGATATGGCGGCAATCAGCAACGCCAACATCATGGCGGGTGGCGACAAAGATCGTCTCGTAATCATAGTCAACTCCCTTCGTTTGCTTTGGTTGTGCTGGCGCCCAGCGATCACCCCAGGGAGTCGACCAGTCCACTGTTCAGTGAACAGCCGTAAACATCGGGCAACCGCAGGACGTCTTTATGCCCGGTGGCGGATCCGGGCATATGCCCCATTTCATGCTCACGCCACATCCGGTAGCGGAAACCATCACTTGGGGCGACGCGGGAGTAATCAGAAAGTTCACAAAGGGATTACTGACGTATGGGTGCAGAAGTGGAAGCCTGACTGGATTGCGCATCTCGACGTTCAGCATGTGGGTACCTGAAGGCCGGGTATGACCACTCCCGTGCGCCAGCGAGGAGCGGCTGCTGAGAGGCGACGCTGTATTGAGTTGCAGCGTCAGTTCCGCCTGACACGGCGGAAGGTCACAGGGCGCTCAGGAGCAGGATGATGCCAACGATTATGAAGGCTGCCCCGGAGATTATTCCTATGAGCCGGGGCTTCAGGAACCTGGAGAGCGTGGCTCCTGCGAGAACTGCGAGGAGCGACAGGAACGCCAGGGCAAGGCCTGCGCCGATAAATGTGGAAACCGGGGCCTGGGAGTCTGCCGCCAGCCCGGCGACGGCAAGCTGGCTCTTGTCGCCCATCTCAGCCAGCAGGATGACGCCGAAAGTGGTGGCGGCAACGCGAAGCCATGACTGGCGGATCGTCTCCGCTACGCTCTCAGCGCCTTCCTCCAACTCCTCCGGCCGCCTGAGCGCAGAGACCAGGGCAAACAAGCCGATGCCGATGAACAGGGCGCCGGAGATGACCACCACCCAGGGGCCAAGGCCGGTGCCGCCAAGGAGCGAACCAATAAAAGCGGCGGCCAGCGTCAAAATGATCAACGCCAGGGTGGCCCCGGCGAATACTGCCCAGCCACGGCGTGTCCTGGCAGACAGGCCAATGACGGCCAACTGGGTCTTGTCGCCCGCCTCCGTTACAAGGAGCAACCCGAAGGCGGTCAGGACGTTGCTCAGGTCCAAGCTGATGCAGTCTTCAAGTTGTTGAAAGTTGCCACCAGGTGCGCATCACACAGGAAACACGATGATGTCAGAGCCATCTCGCTCTTGAATGCCGACCCGCTCGCCATCTTCAAGTGCTCCTGCCGAACGCCTCCTGACCCGGATGACCACGCCAGAAGGCAACATAACGCTGTATTCAGTGAACTCGCCCCGGAACTCCCGAAAGACCACGCGCGCATCCACGCCGTTTTCTGACGGCGCAATCTCCAGCTCAGATGCCCGCATCAGCGCCTGCACCTTCGCTCCATCTTCCAGAGCGCCACCCTCGAATTTTAACGGGAACCTGCCCGCCTCCGTCTCCACCCTAGAGCCGCGAACTATGCCCGGTATCAACTCGCACGGCCCCACCAGGCGTGCCACATCAGGGGAGACAGGACTGCGGTACACATCTTCCGGTGCGCCTATCTGTTCTATTCTGCCCTGGCCCATGACAGCGACGCGGTCCGCCATGGCCAGCGCCTCCTCACGGTCATGCGTCACCAGGATGGTCGTGGCCCCGACGCGCTTCACTATCTCTCGAACCTCCCTGCGGAGGCTCGAGCGCAGTTCCCGGTCAAGGTTGCTGAACGGTTCATCAAGCAACAGGGCCACCGGCTCGGGGGCAAGGGCGCGTGCAAGGGCCACACGCTGCTGCTGCCCGCCAGACAGCTCATGCACATAGCGGCGTTCGTAACCTGTCAGGCCGGTCATCTCCAGGATGGGCTCTATGCGCGATTTCCTGTCGGCCTTGCCACTCCCGCCATTTACCCGGCGCTCGTTACGGCCCTGTAACGTGCCGTTGCCGGATTGCAAGCCGAAGGCCACATTTTCTGCAACCGTGAGATGTGGAAACAGGGCGTAGTCCTGGAACACCAGGCCCACCCGGCGCTGGTCCGGCGGCAGGTGCACGAAGGAGGAGCCGGCAAGCCTCCCGCCGATACGCACGTACCCAGCGGTCACCCGTTCAAACCCGGCGATGACGCGCAGGGCCGTTGTCTTGCCAGCGCCGCTGCGGCCGAGCACACTCACAAACTCGCCAGCCTTCACGAGCAGGGAGAAGTCATCCAGGGCAGGCGCTGCGCCGTTGCCATAGTCGCACCGCACACCCTGGAGATGGATAACACCGGTCTCAGAGTTCCTGGAACGCTCCGATGCCGGATCTGCGTATGTGGCGTTTCGCCATGGAAGTCGCATAGAAAAAGTGCCGTTTCAGCTTCGTCTCAGGATACATCCACACTGTTGCGGTTGCGGTCCCGAAGCACCAGGTACGCCGTTGGCAACCCCGATGCGAGGATTAGCAGGAGCGCCGGCGCCGCGGTGCGGGCGAAGAATGCCTCCGTGGCTGAGCCCCATATGGAGGTTGCCAGTGTCTTGAAGCCAATGGGGCTCAGGATGAGCGTGGCGGGAAGCTCCTTCATGGTCATTAAGAATACGATTGCCGCTCCCGCCAGCGCGCCGGGCATGACCAGTGGGAGAGTCACAGTTAAAATCACGCGCCATTGCGGCCTGCCGAGCGACTGGGCCGCCTCCTCCACCCTTGGACTGACCTGCAGGAGCGATGCCCTGAGCGCGCCGACGGCCGCCGGAAGGAACAGCATTGCGTAGCCCACCACCAGCAGCGCCGTGGTCTGGTAGAGAGGCAAGGCCACGTTCACGCCAAAGAATACGAGTGACAACGCGACGACGATGCCGGGGAGACCAAACCCGATATAGGTGGCCCTTTCTATCAGCCTGCTCATGATGCTGCGGTAACGAACTGCCAGCACCGCCACCGGGACCGCGGCTGCCAGCGTGACCACTGCCGCCAGGAACGATACGTAGACAGAGTTCCGCGTTGGTCCCCAGAGCGGCAACATCTGCTCCCCGTTCGTGACGCCGCGCACCAGCCAGAACAGGAGCAAGCCGACCGGTATGATCAGACCGGCGATCACCGGGATCATGGTGAACGTGAATGCGGGCCATCTCCATGCGCCAAGCTCCACCGGCCGCATGGGCCTGACGGCGCCAGCGGAGATGCGGTGATATGCGCCACTGCCACGGGTAAAGCCTTCTGCCAGGAGTATCACCACCGCCAGGGCAACAAGCACGAGCGAAAGAGTAGCCGCTATGCTCCTATCGAACGCTGACTCGTACTGGACAAATATGGCCCACGTAAATGTCTCGTAGCGCATCAGGGCCACCGCGCCGAAGTCGCTGAGCGCGTAGAGGGCGGCCAGCAGAGCGCCGGCGGCCAGGGCCGGCCGCAGCAGGGGGAGGGTCACGGATCGGAACGTCCTGAATGCGCCGTAGCCCATGGTACGGGACGCTTCTTCAAGCGATGGGTCCATGCGGCGCAAGGCGCTGCGGACAGTGAGGAGCACGTACGGGTAGCTGACTATGACTATGACTAGCGTAGCGCCCGGCAGCCCGTATATGGACGGCAGCCGCTCAATTCCGAAGGGACTCTCGAGCGCACGCTGCAGCATGCCCCGCGGACCGGCGACGGATATGGCAGTCATTGCGAGCACGAAACTCGGAACCACGAGAGGAAGCACGGACACAACCGACAGCACGCGCCGGAAAGGCATGTCCGTCCGCATGGTCAGCCACGCCACTGGCAAAGCGATGGCCATTGAGAAGAACGTGACCGTAAGTATCAACGCCGCGGTGCTGATGAGAATGTCCAGCGTCCGCGCGCGGAATAGCAGTTCCGCCGCTCCCGCAGCCCCGCCGTCCAGTGCGCGGACGGCCAGGTAAAAGACAGGCAAAACCGCCGCCAGGCCCACAAGCCCGGCGGCGGTCCATAGCGCCACTGGCGGCCGGCGTCTTAGCCGGGTCACCTCTGGCACTGGTCTCAGTTGCGCTGTCTCAGCAAGTGCCACTTTGCAGCATCTTTCTCAGTACGAGCGACGTGCGAACATGCTCAGCCCTGAACGCGCCTGGATGCGCGCCCCGGGTCGTAATTGCTCGTTGGTTCGGCCTGCGATCAATCTGCATGTTCCGCGCGCTGACGCTCCAGGCGGCATTTGCGGTCAAGGCAGCGCATTGACCTCCCTCAACAGGTCCTGCGTGCGCTCAAGGTCGCCCAGGTCGGAGATGTCCACCTCCGGGTTGTTGAGCGAATCCATTGGAGGAAGCAGGTCGTTCGGCACAGCGCCATCATTCAATGGGAATTCAAACGTCTGGCTGGCAAAGTACTGCTGGCCGGGCACAGACAGGAGGAACTTCAGGAACCGCTCAGCGGTTTCCTTGTTGTCTGATTCCTCGAGGACGCCGGCTCCTGCCACAAGCACAACGGACCCGGGGTCAGTGGCGCGCGGGTAGTAGTTCCGGGCCTTGAATCCTGGCCCCTCTTCGGCGATGAACCTGTGGAGGTAGTAGTGGTTCACAAACCCCACTTCAACCTCGCCATCGGCTGCCGCCTGCACCACGGAAGTGTTGTTCGGGTAAACGCCCGGTTCGTTGGCTACTATGCCTTCGAGCCACTCCCGGGTCTTTTCCTCGCCCCACAGGACCCGCATCCCGGTGACCATGGCATGGAAGGAGCCGTTGGAAGGCGCCCAGCCAATTCGGCCATTCCACTCCGGGTTCACAAAGTCCCAGATGGAGTCCGGCAGGTCTTCTTCGGTGAGGCTGTCCGTGTTGTAGACAACCACACGTGCGCGGCCTGATGTGCCTACCCACTTGCCTTCTGGTGAACGTGCCCATTCCGGAACGCTGGCAAGGATGTCCTGGGGCAGCGGTGCAAGCATGTCCTCTACTGCGCCGAGCCCTCCGGGGTCCTGGGCGAAGAAGACGTCGGCGGGAGTGTTGCTGCCCTCTTCGAGAAGAGTGGCTGCCATCTCGCCTGTGCCGCCGTACTTAACCTCCACCTCTATGCCAGTGGCGGTTTCAAATTGATCAATTACTGGCTGCACCAGTGACTCACCGCGGCCTGAGTAGACCACCAGTGACTCCGTGTCTGCAGACGCCGTGCATGCGGCCGCCAGCGCCATGACGAAAACCGACAACATCAGCAGGCGAGCCATACGAAAACGGCCCGTGAACATTCTCACGATCGATTAGCCTCCTCTAAGAAATGCCTTTGCCTGACCATGATCCAGGGTATGCTCAGACACCGAAAATTGTTCGCAGGCCGAAATCCTGACCACAAGGATACAGAAATAATTCCCCAATGCAACAAGCAACTTGCCGTAAGCAAATGAGCGTTGAGATGAGTTTAGGAAGGCGGCACGCAGGGGTACCGAATTGTGTTTGTATATACGAAATATTATGTTTGTCTCAAGGCGATATATGTCTTCGCAGGTTGCTTATTGGCCGATTTTGATGATGGTTGCTCCCAGGTAACCAGACACGACGGACGGGGGCGGCACTCACCGCAGTGTCATGGAACAAAGCAGAAGCTTTTCGTCAGCAGAACTCACGAAATGCCTGTCTTCGTCATGAATTCCTGATGGGGCTTTTGGCTCTTGACGACTACAATCTGCTGTCTCGGCTCAAAGTGGCCAGCCGGATGGAACATAAGCAGCCTCCGGAGCGTCTTCCCTGTGGGAGGCGCTGCCGCTTGGGCAGGCCCTGACGCGCCGCGCCTTATTCCCTGACTGAACAAACCTGCCGGGCAGGACCGCCGGCCCTTCTTCAAATGAACATCGGCGTGCTCTGAACGCACCCATTGGAGCCTGATGTGACGAGACCCCTGCAAATTGCGGTGGTGGCCGCCATAGCCCTCGCCGCCGCCCTGGTAGTCCTGGTGAATGCCATAGGCGATAACGATCCGCCGGCCACGGGCGACCCCACGCCCACACCCACGGTGGTGACCGACCCGAGCGCGACCGCAGTCGATCCCACATCAACCGCTACGCCCGGCCCCACTGCCGCGCCATCACCCACACCGACACCCACCGCACCAGACGTGTCAGGCAAGGCAATGGCGTTACTGGTGAGCGGCAAGGGCATCTCACCTGGCGAGCTGAGCCTGGTGTCATACGAGCCGGTGGACTGGCCAAGCGCTGCGCTTGGCTGCCCGGAGCCGGGTGTTTTCTACGACGATGTCATTGTGCCGGGATGGCTGGTCCTTATTGGCCACGGTGACGAAACCTACGAGTTCCATGCTGATGAATCAGAAGAGACGATCATCAACTGCACAGACAGGCAGGCCAGCATGGGCCAGACGGTCAACGCGTTTGAGGAGGCAGACCTGGACGGCACAACTCGCGTTGATATCAGTCGGCGCAACAGCACTTCCGGCGAATACGAGCCCGTGGAAGTTATCGAGGACGAGGATGAAGTCCGGCGATTCGTGGAAGTGTTTGACATCGAGATCGCACTGTCGGAACAGGCCGACTGCACACCAGTGTTCAAGCTGACGTACCGGGCGCCGGGAGGAGCCGCGCAGGAGTTTGGATACATATGCGACGGCAACAGCCGGCTTGTCCGGGGCGACCAGGACTTCTGGGAGGGCAGCGACGGCACTGCGGCCAGGGAGCTTGGAGACCTGGTGGGGCCATACGTGTCCAACTTGCCGATGCCGGGCTTCCCAGAAGCGCCGTAGTGCCTTGGCGGAGGTAAACTTGTATGAGGCGCCAACCCACACGCTGCCACCCGCGGCCGCAAATTCGGGCGGCGCACTCATACGCGGCATGGAGCCGCCGCCCGCAGGCCGGCCGCACCGGAAACCTCACCGGCCTCGTTGACTGTCCGGCCATATCCACGGAACGGAGTTCCTTTGTCTTCTGCCACACCTCAGGCCAGTCCCGCGACTACTGGCCAGCTTGACCATGAGGTTGCCCGTCGTCGCACTTTCGCCATAATCTCGCACCCTGACGCAGGGAAGACGACGCTCACCGAAAAGCTTCTTCTCTATGCAGGCGCGGTGGAAATGGCCGGCGCGGTGCGGGCGCGTAAGAGCCAGCGCCATGCTACTTCTGACTGGATGGCCATGGAGCAGGAGCGCGGCATATCGGTGACGGCCACAGCGCTGGAGATGGAGTACCAGGGGTTCCGGATCAACCTGCTGGACACGCCCGGCCACCAGGACTTCAGCGAAGACACGTACCGCACCCTCATGGCCGTGGACAGCGCCGTGATGGTGCTGGACAGCAGCAAGGGGATTGAGCCGCAGACGGAAAAGCTGTTCCATGTGTGCCGAATGCGGGGCATTCCGATTCTCACGTTCATCAACAAGATGGACTACCCCGGCCGTGACCCTCTGGACCTCCTGGACGAGATAGAACGGATCCTGGACATTGGCCCTGTACCCATGAACTGGCCCATAGGCGACGGGCCGACGTTCCAGGGTGTGTATGACATGGAGCGCCAGCAGGTCCTTCGGTTCGAGAGGACTGAACACGGCCAGCGACGCGCCCCTGTTTCGGTGTCGGGATTTGAGGACGAACGCCTGCGCGACCTGCTTGGAGAGAACGCCTACGATAATCTGCGGGATCATGCAGAACTGCTGGCTGGCGCAGGCAGCACATTCGACCGGGACCGGTTCCTGGCGGGAGAGGTGACGCCCGTATTCTTCGGCAGCGCGCTGAACAACTTTGGCGTTGAGCCGTTCCTGGAGGCGCTCCTCGACCTCGCGCCGCCCCCCGGCCCGCGCAAGGCTGGGACCAGGGTGATTGAGCCAACCGATGAGACGTTTACCGGCGTCATATTCAAAATCCAGGCCAACATGGACATGCGCCACCGTGACCGCATGGCGTTCCTTCGCATTTGCTCGGGGCGTTACCAGAAGGACATGACCGTTCACAACCCGCGCCTGGGCCGCAACATCCGGCTGACGCGGGCCTACCGGCTGTTCGCACGGGACCGGGAGCTTATAGAGGAGGCCTTTCCCGGCGATGTCATAGGCGTCATCAATCCCGGGCTGCTGGCCATCGGCGATACGATCAGCACGGGCGACCCGGTGCAGTTCGCGGACATCCCGAGGTTCTCCCCGGAGCATTTCGGCGTGCTTGAGAACAACGACATCGGGCGCTATAAGCAGTTCCACAAGGGCCTGAGCCAGCTTGAGGAAGAGGGGGCCGTGCAGGTGCTGCACGCAGCGTCTGGCTCAAGGCGCGAGCCCATCCTTGCAGTGGTTGGCGAGCTACAGTTTGACGTGGTGCTGGCGCGCATGAGGGACGAATATAACGTGGATGCGCGAATCCAGCGGCTCCCGTACAGGTGCGCGAGGTGGGTCAAGGGCGGCCAGGCTACGCTGGACAAGATGAAAGTTCCCGGTCGAAGCGTGCTGGTATGCCGTGACCTGAAGAACCAGCCCATATTGCTGTTCACGTCCACCTGGGAGATGGAGTACTGCCAGAGGGAGAACCCGGAGGTTGAATTCCAGGAAGTGGGTTAGCGTCTTCCTGAGTTGGGAGAGGCGTTCATGATTCCGGCAGCTGGTTGCGAAACTGGAACATCTCCTGATTGCAGGCTACATGAGAACGGAGTCGATCAACATTCCGGGGCGCGTCCCTATTAGACGCCCATGTATTTCCAGTGCCTGTGCCTCTGTCATGCCGGCGATTAGGTCAGCCACGACCCTTGGTCGTTCTTGATCAGGATCTGCTCCGTTCTTTTCAGCCTCCGTCAGGTACTCTCTGAACCGTGCGGGAAGTATCGACTCTCTGCCTGCCTTCAATTCAGAGTAATAGGCTTTAAAAAGACCTTCTATAACAGCTCGTTGACCGCGTTGCTGTGTGGCTAGCGATGGGCTGTCTATCACGTATACCCATGTCAGTTCTTTAAGAACGCCAATCTCATACCGGTAGTTGGGTTCGATCACAACACATCTGCCATCTTCAGACGATTGAGGGTCTTGAAGCGCTATTCCTTCTTGTATGTATCGGCCGATCAACCAAGATGTCATCGCTCGAATCTGGGCACGCTGCATCAGCGTGTCAGCGAACGGCCGTCTCAGCTCAGCGTGGGACAACTTCAGGTAAGTCAAGAACCTTACGAATGCCTCCCGTTCCTCTTCCTTCACCGATACCTGTTCTTCCGGCATACCCCGTCGTCTTCGCGATTCCGGGATTGACTCCAAGAACCTGTTTTGTTCGTCAGAATCCCCCATGAGACGATCCAAAGGTATGAGCCGCGCTCGGAAGAAGTCTTCCACGTCGTGGACCGAATACGCTATGTCGTCGGCCCAATCCATAATCTCGGCTTCTGCGGTTCGTTTATTTCCGGTCGGAACTTCAGCCCGTGCCCATTCGAATTGTTCTTGCTCCGTGGAGTACGCCCCCCATTTGCGGTAGCCGTAGTCGGTCTTGTTTGATGATCTCAACCATGGATACTTCAATATGCCATTTAGCGTCGACCTCGTCAGGTTCAGGCCGGGCGAATCTTCATGCCGCATCGCAAGCTTAGTGACGATACGGAATGACTGAGGGTTTCCTTCGAAACCATCAACAACGTTGCGGCATATCAGCAACTGTTGCAGTCGTTCTTCGGCTATGTGGCCAAACGGTGGATGGCCCAGGTCGTGTGCGAACGCGGCTGCTTCAGCTGCCTCCGGGTCGACCGAACCAACCGCGTCTGCAAGCTCAGGCGCAGTTTTGGCAAGGTACTCTGCCGTTCGGCGTGCAATCTGTCCCACCTTCAAGGTGTGCGTAAGTCGATTGTGGAATACGTGGTGTTCGCCAGCCGCCGCGACCTGAGTCACGCCGCCCAAGCGCTTGAAGGCAGAACTATAGAGAATGCGGTCACGATCTCTTGCGGTTTCTGATCGCTGATCACGGTGTCCCTTCGCCGTGGAATGGAAACGTTCCAACGGCTGATACGGACTCAATTGCTCCACCTACGCACCGCGACTGCCTACCGATCAGCGTGTTAAAACCCGCTCTTCGTCGCTTACAACTACGCGTGAACGTGCATCAAGAGTTATTCGCCCGTCCTTCGCCAACTTCCACATTGCCTGGTCGACTTCCCTGGGGTCAAGGTTCTTTTCGTGAATCAAAGTGTGCAAAGACTCCGAAAGGTGATTAGGGGAGGGATCGCTGTCCCGAACGATCTCGAGAATCTGCTTCGCTATCTCCTCGATGCTCACTGCTTTAGTCTCCCTGCTGGCGACCGTTTCCCGTAGACCGGCCGACTGGCTCGCTCTTTGCTCCGTCGAGATGCGGCGCATTCTTGCAGCGCCGGTGGTAAACCTTCAAGCCCGTACTAGTGCCGCGTTGTCAGGTTTTCACCGGATGTTCAGTGTCAGTTGGGTATACCCGTACCATATGTTCAAGTTGTACATAATTCCTATGTATCGTGTCACTACTGAGTTCTGATGAGTGGTGACACGTAGTAATGCAAATCGCTTGATCTCGCCCGTACGCGTCACTTGGTGGGTTGGGAAAGGATACCTGCGTATCCCAGCTATGCAACCGCCCTTCGACATGCCCACAGTTCTCCTGAACCCGTAATTTTAACCAGTACCATCGCCTACATCACGGCTAACGACATCAAGCAGTAGTCCGCAACCTTCTCCAATCCACTGTAGCAGTGGCACTCCAATCTGCGGCTTTCCTTGAGGAGTCGCCCGAACGTGCGCTTACTCGACTGACGTGCCCATGGCATACCTGTATGCGCCCTTGGAAGGGGCGATTGTCATAGTCGTGGCCGGCTACAGTGGGCCGGATGCCTTTTCGTTTTGGCGACTAAGGTTTGGGCGTTACAGATTCTTCGATACTTACTTAGCCGGTCCCGCCTGGTCGGATGTCCAAGAGTGGGAGCCAGTCCCGATAGGCGTATATCCTCCTTATCGTCATCGTCTGGCCTGAGCAGGCAAAATTATGAACGGCCCTCCTGCGTCAGCGTCTCAGACGCCTGCTCAGCAGCCGCAACTTCACGTGCGATGGAAGAGTATCGTTGGGGCGGTATGACCGGAGCAAATCAATCAACGCCCCAGCGCCTGAAGGCTGGCAAGCTGCCGGCCGGCCACCTGCGGAGAATGCTGGCTGACATCCAGCGGGACGACCCACGGGTCCTGCTCGGGCCGGGCGTAGGCGAAGATGCCGCTCTCATATCGTTCGGCGCAACGACGCTGATCGCCAAGTCTGATCCGGTTACCTTCGCCAGTGACCTTGCGGGCTGGTACGCAGTACAGGTCAATGCCAACGACGTGGCGGCGTGCGGCGGCGAGCCCAAGTGGTTCCTTGCAACGGTGCTGCTGCCGGAGGGCGCTCCTGCTGAGACTGCCGAGCACATCTTCACCCAGTTGCGTGACGCGGCGGCCGGGCTGGGCGTGACGCTGGTGGGCGGCCACACTGAGATCACGGTGGGGATGCCAAGGCCCATCATCTGCGGGACCATGCTGGGCGAGGTCAATGCCAGCGGGGCGATACACACCTCGGGCGCATCTCCCGGCGATGTCATCATTCTCACCAAGGGCATTGCCATAGAGGGCACGGCCATTCTGGCCCGCGAGGCTGGAGAGCGGCTGTCATCGTCGGGGCTGGACGCAGCGATCATCGAACGGGCCGCGGGTTTTCTGTTTGATCCGGGCATCTCCGTGGTGCCGGACTCCAGGGCTGCCCGCGCCGCTCACGGGGTGACCGCCATGCATGACCCCACGGAGGGCGGCCTGGCTACAGCCCTTGCGGAACTGGCGGAGGCCTCGGGAATCGGCATCGAGATAGATCCAGGCGCCGTGCACGTTTTTGCTGAGACCACGGCAATATGCGGTGCGCTGGGGGTTGACCCGTGGGGACTGATCGCATCAGGCGCGCTGCTACTGGCCGCCAGCCCGGCCGAGGCAGACGGCGTCCTGCGAAGCCTGAGGTCAGCCGGAATAGACGCCGCCGTGATTGGCGCAGCCACAGCGCCTGGAAACGGCCTTGTGATCCTGGACGGAGACAGCAGGCGGCCTATCCCGGTTTTCGAGCGGGACGAGGTTGCGCGAATACTTGAGTCGGAGTGGCGGGATTGAGCGTATTACTGTATGAACGCACCCCGCGAGCCACAATTGATACCCGGATTCACTCTGTGGTGACGGTGTTTATCGTTGGTACCCCTCAAGGACTGCGAGTATCATCGAGATAAGCCGGTCTCACGCTTCGCACATGACCGGATGACGAACCCTCGCCTCTCCTCACTGAGTTCAACGGCATGCCAGCAGCAGCCCTTCTCGAAACCGTCAAGTCATACCTGCCGCCAGACCGGGTGCAGTTTGTTCAATCTGCGCTTGATCACGCCACACAGGCACATTCACAGCAGCGACGCCAGTCTGGCGAACCGTATATAGAGCACCCCCTTGCGACCGCCGAGCACCTGGCGGCGATGCACCTGGACTCCACCACCATCGCGGCGGCCCTGCTGCATGACGTGATGGAAGACTGCGGCGTGCAGTTCAAGGAGCTCGAGGATAGATACGGCAGGGACGTGGCGCGATTGGTGGACGGCGTCACCAAGTTGAAACGGATGGACCTGCTGGCCAGCGACGACGAGGCCGATACTTCGCAGCCGCTGCCGGAAGCAGCCAGGGCCGCAAGCCTTCGCAAGATGCTGGTCGCGATGGCTGAAGACGTCCGCGTTGTGCTGATCAAGCTTGCTGACCGGCTCCATAACATGCGCACCCTCCAGTACCTGCCGGCGGACCGTCAGCAACGCATTGCGCGCGAGACGCTGGATATATACGCGCCCCTTGCTCACAGGCTGGGCATGGCGGACATCAAGTGGAAGCTGGAAGACGAAGCCTTCCGGTACCTGATGCCGAAGGAATACAAGGCCATATCCCGGTTAATCAACCGGAAGCGGGCCGAGCGGGAGGCATACACCCAACGTGCCATTTCGTCCCTCCAGGAGGCGCTGGGAGAAGTCGGCGTAAACACGACTGTCAACGGCCGGCCAAAGCACCTGTTCAGCACGTACAACAAGATGCTCAGGTACGAGGCGCAGGGCCGGAAGTTTGACGAGATATATGACCTGATCGCTCTCCGTGTGATAGTGGACAGCGTGTCCGCCTGCTACGAGGCCCTCGGCGTGGTGCATGGCATGTGGCGGCCTGTGCCTGGCGAGTTCGACGACTACATAGCCAGCCCGAAGGAAAACCTGTACCAGTCGCTGCACACGTCAGTCATCTGTCATGAAGGCTACCCGGTGGAAGTGCAGATACGCACCAAGGAGATGCACCGCCTTGCCGAGGATGGCGTGGCGGCGCACTGGGCCTACAAGGAAGGCGACCACGGGAACCCCGGGAACGACCAGTTTGAGCAGAAGCTCTCGTGGCTGAAGCAGCTGCTGGAATGGCAGCGGGAGATGGCGGGCGACCAGGAATACCTGGACTCAGTGAAGACGGACATCCTGAAGGACCAGGTCTTCGTTTACACGCCGGCCGGAGATGTGAAGGACCTTCCCGCAGGGTCCACGCCACTGGACTTCGCATATCGCATCCACACGGAACTGGGCCACAACTGCGTGGGCGCAATGGTCAACGGCAAGCTGGTGCCCCTGAACACGCAGTTGCGCAACGGCGACACCGTAGAGATCCGCAAGTCACGCATGGCGCGCGGCCCCAGCCTTGACTGGCTCAACCCCAACCTGGGGTACCTGGCCACAGCGGGCGCAACCGCCAAGGTGCGTGCGTGGTTCCGCAAGCAGGAGCGCGGGGCCAACGTGCAGCGCGGCCGGGACCAGCTCCGAAAGGAACTGCGCAGGCACGGCATCACGGACACTGACGCCGACATCGCTGAGATGATGGGCTTTGACAGCGTGGATGACCTGGCAGAGGCGCTTGGCACCGGTCACCTTGGCACAGCGCAGATAGCTGAGAAGCTGGGACAGAGGCGCAGGGAAGCCATGCCGGTAAAGCAACACGCTGCGCCTCCTCCTCTGGAGAACGGGATAAATGGCTCCGGCATAGTTGTGATGGGCGCCCAGGACCTGCTTACCAGGGTCCCCAGGTGCTGCAGCCCGGTGTACGGCGATGAGATAGTGGGCTACCTGACGCGCGGCCGCGGCGTTACTGTGCACCGCCGAAGCTGCCCCAACCTGCGCGGCACCGATGAGCCTGACCGCCTCGTGCCTGTGGCGTGGGGCCACGCAGACAGCA
This sequence comes from Dehalococcoidia bacterium, assembly GCA_040878005.1. Lineage (GTDB taxonomy): Bacteria > Chloroflexota > Dehalococcoidia > Lucifugimonadales > Lucifugimonadaceae > JBBDMW01. The sequence goes on along the minus strand of JBBDMW010000066.1, from coordinate 19,494 downwards.
TGTACCCGGCGCGCCTGGTCCTTGATGCCGTGGACAGGGTGGGCCTGCTGCGTGACATCACGAACGTTGTATCAGCCGAACATGTGAACATTCACTCAATGACATCAGAGGAAGAGCCCCATACCGATTCCTGCACCGTGTCACTTACGGTGTACACTACTGGGGTTGAGCAGTTGAGCCGGTTGTTTGCCCGCATTGAGGCCATCCCCGGCGTGCGCAACGTGAGCAGAGCCAGCCAGGCAGAGCACGGGGTCAGACCCTGAGCCGCGCCAGCTTTTACTTGTACCGGAGGCCCAACGCTTTCCGGTTGTGATTTTTTAGTCCGGAGGAATAGATGCCCAGCGCGAAGACCCTCAAGGTGCAGCGCCGGAAGGCGGAGCGCAACAAAGCGGTCCGCTCCTTCACGCGATCACGTGTAACCAGGGCCAGGGCTGCCGTTTCAGGCGAGCCTGAAGCCGAATCGACGGCAACGGCGCTCAGGCAGGCATTCAGCGCGCTGGACCGCGCCGCATCCAAGGGCGTGATCCACCGCAACACTGCCGCCCGGCGAAAGTCTCGCCTGGCGCGCCGTCTCAACAGCGCCGCCCAGGCTGAGTAGGCGGTATACCGGACGTGGCTGGCCCGCAAGACCACCACGAACACGCTCAGACCCATGCGGTTGGGCGTCCCGGCGATCCCCCGACCGCCTACAACTGGAAGATCCACCACCCGTTCGATGGTGTTCCTGAACGCGTCGCCGTTGAGGTGTCGCCGTGGCGCGGGCTGCTGCCGCGCTGGCGTTTTGTGCTGCCTGCTGACTTCCAGGGTGCAAAGCTGTGGGGCGTCGGCCCTCCCGGCGGCGGCCCTGTGCAGACGGATGTGAAGCGGGAGGCACAGGGCGGTCCCGTGACGCTTATCGACGGTCCAACAGTCGTATGGTTCGGCGGCCATGAGTCGCTGTCGCCAAAATTGAGCGCCTACCTCGTATTTGAAGGTGAGCCGCCCCACTACCTGGCGTTTGGCCAGGCGGAGGACCCGGGAGCGCCTCCCAAGCGCCTCGAAGGCATCTCCTTCGGGCAGAGCCACCCGGACCATCCTCACGATTCGCACGATCACGGGCACTGATCCCACCGGCTGAAGATGTAGCTGCGGAGCATCGCAGCGGCTGTTATGGTCTGTCGGCAACCTTTGCAGTACGCCGCCGTGAACGCCGCAGCACGCCGACATGTATCAGCACGTCCGATCAATCCTTCACCGCCCGGTCAACGCCCTGGTCTGCGCCGGCGTGTTGACTGCTGCGGCCGTGCTGCTCTCATGCTCCGCAGTCGAACGGCCGGTTGAAGTCTTCAGCGAAGATTCCACGGCCACACCTACCAGTCACGCGCTGCCAACCAGTGAGGCCACAGTCAACACCGGAGCGCCAACGTCCGTGCCGACGCCATCCTATGGCCCGGGCGGAGAGAGCACCGGACTTGAATCGCCCGTAGCAACAAACACGCCCCCTATAGCGGCCTCGCCCACCGCAACGCCATACCTGCTGGGAACGACGCTGCCTGTTTCACCAACGCCATCTCCAACTGTTGCTGCGACAGCCACAGTTGTCCCCACCGAGACCCCTGTGTCTTCCCAGGCGCTGCTTGTGATCGAGTGCGTGCAGTTCCAGGGCGAAGCGCCACGTGATGCAGATGAGTACGTTCACATCCGTAACGACGGGCCCGGCGCAGTTCAGTTGATGGATTGGAGACTTCAGGACATCACCACGGGCTACCCCACGTTCACATTCCCGTCGTACATGGTCGGCCCCGGAGAGTCCGTCCGTGTGTACACCAACCAGGTTCACCCGGAGCATGGCGGCTTCTCATACGACTATGGCAACGCCATCTGGAACAATACGAATCCCGATACAGCGGGGCTGATCGATCCTTCAGGCGTCACCGTCAGCCAGAAGAGCTACCCGCCGGGCTGCGGCTAGCCCCGGCTCCAATTCAGCGCATGGCCCGGGCCGACGACGCCCGTTCCCAACGCACCAATTTCAAGGTATTTGGCCGACAGAACAGCCGTTTTTTGGCCTGATACACGTAACCGTGTGCCACGGAACGTTGACACGAACAAAAGTCCTTGATAAGCTATAGAACATGCGTGCGTTTGCTTTGCGCCTCGGTAAAATTTGCACCGGGCGGAGTGGCACGCACAGGGGACAAGGAAAGGCAGTCACCAGTGAGAAAGCTCTCGGAGCGACAACAGGCAATACTCTCTTTTATAGAAGAGTTCATAGACGAACACGCCTACCCGCCGACAGTACGGGACATCCAGAAGGGCTGTGAAATAAGCTCCACCTCCGTGGTGGCGTACAACCTGGATGTACTCAAGAGGTCGGGCATGATCCGCAGGGACGCCGAAGTTTCACGCGGACTTGAATTGGTCGGTGCAAGGTCATCGCGGTCGGAGCCGGAGATGATCGCGGTGCCGCTTATGGGAACCATTGCGGCAGGCGCTCCATTCCCGCTGCCCACATCTGAGTCGTTCTCTGATGTGGATGCGCAGGAAACCATAGACCTTCCGCAAACCATCGTGGGCGGCAGCAATGGTGTATACGCTCTGCGCGTCAAGGGCGACTCGATGATCGATGCGCTGATCGGTGACGGGGACCTCGTGATCATGCAGGCCGCCAACCAGGTGAACAACGGGCAAATGGCCGCTGTGCGCATCCTGCCAGATGACGAGACAACTCTGAAGCGTTTCTATTCAGAGGGGCCAACGGTACGGCTGGAGCCGGCCAACACGCAGATGAAGCCGATCATCGTGCCCGCAGAACGCGTGGAGGTGCTGAGCCGGGTAATGGCGGTGTGGCGGTACATGGGCTGAGTGGCGGGAGCCCAAAGTCCACTAAACCTTTACCCGCGTGGCTCTCCTGTTGATTGACAGTCTGAATGGCCGCCCGTATTCTGGGGGCCATCTCGTATTGTCAACTACCCTCTGTGGGGTGCGCTAATGGGCGGCTTCCTTCGGGGCATAGGCCCTCTCGAAATCTTCCTCATCCTCGTCGTTGTGATGATCATCTTCGGCGTGGGCAAACTGCCTGAAATCGGCTCCGGTATGGGCAAGGCCATCCGCGAGTTCAAGAGTTCAGTGGGCGGTGGCGAAAAAGAGGACGAAGAAGAGCAGAAAACGGACGTAGAGAAGAGCAAGTCGGCCAGCTAAACGCTGGAAGGACTTCTGCGACATTTCTGAAAAGCCCGGTTAAACGCCGGGCTTTTTCTTTGTACAGGGCCGGCCGTTTCAGCCAGGAAACCTTGTGACGCTCCTGAGCTGCGAGGCGACAAGGCGGTTCGGCGCCACTCGAAGCGCGGCATCTCTCAGCCAGCGCAGCGGAAGGCTCTCGGCCTGCCCAATTCGCCCCATAAGCCGGGAACGCCTTACCAGTGGCGAAGTCCTTGCTGACCGTTCCTTCTCGTATCGCCGCAGTCCGTCCTCAATGCCGTCTGCGCCACCCATGGCCTTCGCCAACACAACGGCGTCTTCCAGCGCCTGTGACGCTCCCTGGCCCAGGTCCGGCGTCATGGGATGCGCCGCATCGCCGAGGAGCGTCACCCGGCCTTCGCCCCAGCGCTCCTTGAGGGGATCCCGGTCATATATCGCATGCAGCAGCATTTCATCCTCCGGCGTGGCGTCGATCAGCGACCGGACAAGGCCATGCCAGCCTTCGAATTCTGCCAGTGCCGCGGTGCGCCGCCCATTTGCCTCGCCGCCCGCCTGCGGCGACGATGCATTAAACGCTCCCCACCAGTAGAACCGTCCGCTGCCCAACGGAGCGCATCCGAACCTTGTCCCGCGGCCTGTGGCTTCAAAAGCCACGCCTTCCGGAAGAGGCGGCGCCCCTGGAATGGCGATGCCGCGCCACGCTGAATAGCCCGCGAATCGCGGCGCTGCGTCTCCATGCAGGCGGGAACGTACCTCCGACCAGAGACCGTCCGCTCCAACCAGTAAATCAGCCCTTTCATGTGATCCATCGGAGAAAGTCGCCGTTACGCCATCGTCATCCTGCTCGAACCCGGTGCATTCGCTGTTAAACCTGATTGGCGGAGCGTCGGGCGAAGCTGACAGAACGTTGTGCAGGTCAGTCCTGTGAATTGCGATCATGCGGGCGGACGGGTCTGGCGAAAAGTCTGCCGGTGACAGGTCTTTCAGGACGCCGCCGTCCTGGCGCCGGAACTGGAGCCTTGTAACAACTGCGCCGGCCTCAGTGACTGTGTCTGCCAGGCCCAGCATGGCCAGCGCTTTCATGCTGTTCGCGGCAAGTACGATTCCCGCTCCGGAGGCAGCGGGACGTTCGCTACTCTCGTACGCCGTGGTTTGAATACCAGCGCGGCGCAGGGCGATGGCAGATGCCATCCCGCCGATGCCGCCACCGATGATGATCGCCTGGATAGTGCGTCCCTCCGGCTGTGCCGTTCGGTTTCTTACGGCACTGGCAAGTGGGTTCTGTGAGTGTCCGCGGGCTGCACCATGTTATCTGGCAGGGTACGGGGCGTGAAGCGGACTCCCGCCAGCCGGGAGATCAGGCGGGGCCCAGGTCTTCCAACGCCTTGATCACCTTCTCCACCACTGTGCGGTACTTGGACGGCAGTCGCGCGATGCGCCTTTTGATCTGTTCGAGGGAGGGATCGGAGTCCATGAGCCCGGCTGCCCCGGCAAGAAACCAGTTCGCCGGCTTCCCGTACACAGAAGCTATGGTCTCGAGCCTCGTACGCGATGGCGCAGAACGCCCGGACTCCCACATGTAGACCGTTCGCCGTGCGACCGACAACACATCGGCTGCGCGCTCCTGCGTCATGCCTTTGGACTGCCTTGCTGCTCTGAGCCGTTCCGCAAGGCCCGGTATGCGCAGCCTGCCGTGCGACAGGCTCTCTCGCTGAGTGGCCAAAATACTCCCCGAATTCGTGCCAGAAGCCGACCTCGTATTGTGTGCCGGGGAAGCAGCCTGTTCCTCTACCTGTTTAAATCTCAGGCCGTGCCGATTGTGATAATCTTTGCTCGCATACACCTTCCGGGCATCCCGCATGTTGACGAAAATCGCTCCCACACGGGTGATTTCAATCCACGAAAGTGCCCGTGGGAATCGGGTTTCGGATACTGGCCGGCCGTTGATCGGGCTTCGGCCACGCCCTCGGTCAGGTGGATCACATGCACCGGGAACATCGCCCGATGCCCCATCCGAAACAGCGGGTTAACGCATTCCGGCAGGCGGTGGATGGAACCGCGGCCATGGATATTCGTGTAATCAACGTGGGTTCACCTGAAAGAAACGAACGTCTCCTACGCTCGGGCTGAACGCAGCAGGAGAAAGCGTTGGCAAAAGAGGAAGGCCCAGGCACCTCCACTGGCGGAGCAGGAGGATGCGGCAGTGGGTGCGAATGCGCAGCCGAGCTTGAACAGGCCCGTCAGCAATACGCCGCGCTCAAGATGCTGAAGGATAAAAACAGCGCCGCCTGGGACACGCACGACGCGTTGGCCCAAGGGCTCGGCGCCATCCTCTGGCAACTTAACGCCATTGAACTGCATATCAACGATCATCGCGACGCAGCCGATCTGCTGCTGGAGGTGAAGCGGGCGCAGGACCTGGCCCGGGAATTGCTGAGAGAGGCCCAAGACTCAGTCAGGCGTCTCAGGATGTAGCAAACAAACTGGCGGCGGCGATCGCGACCGCGCATGCCTGCCGCCTCGGTACTTGTTTTTACTCCGCCTTCGGCGTCGGACACTCTGCGAGGCTTGGTTGGCCGGCTCGGGGTCGGCTCGGGTGATGGACGCACCTTGTGCGTCCCAACGTGGCGTTGGTGGTTGGCGGTGTGGCCGCCTGTCGGCGGCCATGTCCACCGCACCCGACCGGGTCTCTCCGCTTCGGTCGAGACGACATGGTGACGTGGTAGTTGGAATGGGTGGTTGGTAGCATGGATGCGCGAGGAGAGATCCTTCGCTTTGCCCAGGATGACACTGCGGTAGTGGTTGGTTGTCGGATAGGTGAGTTGCCTAAAACTCCACAGCCCAGGTCCTCGTTCATACTCACCTACAGATCGGACACTCTTC
>JBBDMW010000066.1:0-13331 GCA_040878005.1 Dehalococcoidia bacterium | reverse complement strand
AAAACTCCACAGCCCAGGTCCTCGTTCATACTCACCTACAGATCGGACACTCTTCGAGGCTCCGGTTTTTACTTGCTTCGCTTCGGACACTGGGCGGCGCGGGTCGGACGTACTTTGTGCGTGGCTGCATGACGCGGTGGTTGGAATGGTTCCGGTACAACTAGCCGCCCGTGGAGCCGCCAATCCTCGCGGGCGCTCCGGCGCGGCTTCGCTCAGCGATCCTCGCCAGCCAGTAACCCAGTTCGAACAGCACGATCACCGGCCCGGCCACAAACACCTGGTTCACCGGGTCAAACGTGGGCGTTATCAGCGCGCCCATCACGAACGCCATCAGTATGGCCCACCGTCGTTGCCGGCCCAGCCACCTGGCGCTCACTATGCCGATCTTGGCAAGGAAGAACATCATGATTGGGATCTCGAACACAATGCCCATCCAGAACATCAGGTTCACCATCAGGTTCACGTAGGAGCCCACCCTGATGTAGGGCGTGGCGACCTCACCTCCGAACGACAGGAGAAACGTGATCGCCTCAGGCAGGATGATGTAGTAGGAGAATGCGACACCAACGATGAAGGACAGCGTGCCGCCGGGAATCATCAGGTACAGGTACTTGCGCTCCCGGCTCGTCAGGCCCGGCCGCAGGAACATCATCACCTGCCACAGCAGGAACGGCAGGGCCAATGCGAATCCAACGATCACGCAAATCTTGGCGGTCGCGCCCCAGAACTCGGTCACGTCAGTGAATATGAGCTGCCCACCTGTTGCCGGGTTCAACGCCTCACGGGCAGGCTCCTCCAGGAACAGGAATATTTCTTCATAAAAGAAGAACGCCAGGATGGTCATCAGCACCAGGAAGATGCCGTAGCGAATCATCCTGCGCTTTATTTCACCGAAGTGTTCGAGGAGCGGCTGAGCACGGTCAGCCATCAAGACTTCTCTCCGGCTGGGTCACTGTTGGAGTCCGCCTCACCCTGTGGCGACTCAACCTGTTCGCGGGATTCGGAACTCTCAGGCGGCGCGCCTGGGGACTTTCCATTCTTTGGCGCTCGGCGCGACGTGTACCCGCCAGGGCGCGCCCTGGAGCGCGGGCGGGGGTCAACCTCTTCCTGGTCCAGCCGCAGGCTGCTCTCAAGCCCCTCTTTGTCCAGGCCCTTCTTGATCCCGTCCACATCTATCTGCCGCTTGACCTCTTTCTTCAGGTCGTCCACGTCTATGGCCTCTTTGACCATGCTGGTCAGGTCATCGCGCTGGCGGCGCAGTTCGGTCATGACTGAACGGAAAGAGCGGACGCCTTCAGCCAGCCGTTTCGGGCCAACGACGAACAGCGCCACCAGGCCAATGATGGCCAGTTCCATGCTGCCTATGCCCATGAAGTTCAACGGGACGTCCTTGTGGTTGTATGCGCCCGTGTGTCCATAAGGTCTGCTCCAGCGCAGCCGGGCCCGGGACACTCCGGCAGGGTGTCGTCTTCTGCCGTGCAGCCTGCCTGCCGCAGCAGTCGGGTCACCGCGCACAGCGGCAGCCCCACCACGTTCAAATAGCAGCCAGTGAACGATGCCGCAGGACTAAACGGCTCATCCTGTATGCCGTACGCGCCCGCCTTGTCCAGTGGCCGGCCGCTGGATACATACTCCTGGATTTCCACATCTGAGTATGCTCGGAACACGACTCTTGTGACCTCGGCCATGGACACCGGACGGCACGCTCCGGCCACCGCAATGCCGGTGATTACATCATGGCTGCGGCCCCTCAGGCGTCTGAGCATGTCCGTGGCCTCCGCTTCGTCCGAAGGCTTGCCAAGGGCCTGGCCGTCCAGCACCACCAGCGTGTCTGCGCCCAGAACGATATCACCCGGCCGGCGTGCGGCAACACTGGCAGCCTTCGTCTCCGCCAGTCTGACGGCCATCTGCTCCGGAGTCTCAGCGGCTACAGCACTTTCATTCACATTGGCCGGGGACACGTCGAAACGGAATCCGGCATCGCTCAGTATGCCGGCGCGGCGCGGTGACGCCGATGCGAGTGCCAGCGGCGCCAGGAGACGCGGCGAGCCTGTCTGCGTTGCCTGGTAATCAGTGCGGGGCATGTCAGTCAATGAGCCTCAAGCCGGCCACCGCCTCAACGTGGCGGGTCTGCGGAAACATGTCAACCGGCTGTACGCCCTCAAGGATAAACGGCCCTTCACACAGCCGGGCGAGGTCACGCGCCATTGCCTCAGGCTCGCACGATACCAGCGCCACCCTTGCCGGGCGTAGTTCTTTCAGCGCATCCAGCACTTCTGGATGACAACCCTTGCGGGGCGGGTCCAGGATCACGGCGTCTGCCTGTATGCCCAGCGTCCTGAGCGCGTCTTCTGAACGGGCCTCGATGAATTCTACGTTGTCGAGCCCCTCAGCGTTTCCACGGGCATCCGCCACCGCTGACGATGACTCCTCGATGGCGATAACCCGACGGACGTACGGGGCCAGCAGGATGGCAAACGTGCCGACGCCACTGTAGGCGTCCACTACTGTTTCATCGCCGGCCAGGCGCAGCGCATCGCGCAGGATCTCCGCCATGCTGGCAAGCTGGGCCGTGTTGACCTGGAAGAACGACGAGCCCGCCACCCTGAACCGGCGGCCACAAATCTCTTCCTCGTAATGCTTCTGGCCGGATGCGATGTCTATGTCCGGGTTGTTCAGTTTCGGCTGAATAAGCAGGGAGCCGGTATTCACGCCAACCCGCACCGAAGTCTGCGTCATGCCGGGAACGTTGTCCTGCAACGTTGCAAGGACATCGTTGATTTGATCGTCCATGAGCATGCAGCGGTCGATGCGCATGAACCTTCGGGTTGTGGCGTTCACGTAGCCCACCTCCCCGTGGCGGCGGCCGATGGTGAACCGGGCATGGTTCCTGTACCCAAACTGCATCGGACTGGGCGCTGTGGGCAGCACCTCTGCGTCCGCAAGTGCCGGCCACTTACGAATCTCAGCCTCCACCCGCTCTCGTTTCAGGGCCCGTTGGCGTTCGTAGCTGACATGCTGCCACTGGCAGCCAGTACATTCAAGGAAATATGAGCACGGCGCATCCACCCTGTCCGGCGACGACTCCAGCACCTCGACAGTGCGCACGGCGATGCGCTCCGGGAATTTCTTGATGACCTCCGCAACAACGCGCTCTCCCGGCAGGCCTCCCGCCACGGACACCGGAGCGCCCTCCAGTTCAGCCGTGGCCTCTCCAGCCGTGTTCAACCCGCCAAGGACGAGTTCCAGCCTGTCGCCCGGCTCTGCCTGGATATGTTCTGTCAATACCGGCCCGGTGTAACGCTGCCGTCTGCTTTTCTTGCCCAAAGCGCTCCAATTGAACCCATCCCCGGTGGCCGCCGCATCATCTGCGCGGCTCCTGGACCACTGTGACCCCATCCGTATTTGTTATTCTGCTCTAGTTGGCACCCGAGGTAAAAAGAACCCTTGGGCAATGCAGCCGTACGGCATTCCCTTTAAGTATCCCGGATAAACAACGTGGCAGTAGAGCGCAGACTACCCGAGTGGTTCAAAGTTCCCGCACCGGGTGGTGAGAATTACCTGGACCTTAAGAAGCGTTTCAGAGGCGCAAAGCTTCACACCGTATGTGAAGAGGCAGCCTGTCCGAACATCGGCGACTGCTGGGGCAGGCGCACGGCCACGTTCATGATCCTCGGCGATACCTGCACCCGGGCGTGCTCGTACTGCAACGTGAAAACCGGCTGGCCGGGGACGCTGGACGCCGCCGAGCCATTTCGCCTGGCGCAGACCGTGCAGGAGATGGACCTCAAATACACGGTCGTCACGTCAGTGGACCGTGACGACCTGCCGGACGCGGGCGCAGGCATCTTCGCCATGAGCATCCGGGAGATTCACCGGCTCACGCCCAACTGCAAGGTGGAGGTGCTGATCCCCGACTTCGGAGGCAGCCAGGATTCCCTCGCGGCTGTTGTGAAGGCACAGCCTGAAGTGCTTAACCACAACATCGAGACTGTCCGGCGGGTGTTCAAGAAGGTCAGGCCAAAGGGCGACTATGACCTGTCGCTGGAGCTGATCAGGCGCGTCAAGGAGATTGACCCGCGCATGCCTACCAAGTCCGGCATGATGGTGGGCCTGGGCGAGACAATGGACGAAGTGCTGGAGACCATGCGCGATCTGCGGGCGGTCGACTGCGACCTGCTGACAGTGGGCCAGTACCTGCGGCCATCGCAGAAGCATCACCCGCTCATACGGTTCTACCACCCGCGGGAGTTCGAGCAGTTGCGGGACGAAGGCATGAAGATGGGCTTCAAGCACGTGGCGGCCGGCCCGCTGGTGCGCAGTTCATACCACGCCGATGAGCAGCACGAGGCGGCGATCGAGGAGCTACTGGCGGCTGCGCGGTAGCATCTCGTCGCCACCCGCGACGTTTCGCTGAGCATGCATCTTTGACCCTGCCGGTGGGCGTGCCGTATTCCACCCGGAGACGTGATAAGTATTCCAGAGGTCTCACATGAGTTGGGCCTGACGAGCTCTAGACGTGGCTGGCATTAACCATGGGAACCCTCTACGTAGTCGCCACGCCAATCGGCAACCTTGGCGACCTGTCGGTGCGGGCGGCTGACGTACTGGGCAGAGTGCCCCTGGTCGCCGCCGAAGACACACGGGTCACCCGGAAGCTGCTCGCTCACATCGGGGCGCACCCGCGCCTGCTCAGCTACCACGCTCACAGCCGGGGCAGCAGGCTGGACGCCCTGCTGGCAGAGTTGGAGAGCGGAGACATGGCGCTGGTCACTGACGCCGGCACGCCCGGGCTGAGCGACCCCGGCGCAGAACTTGTGCAGGCAGCGGCCGATGCCGGACACAACGTTGTCTCCGTGCCGGGACCATCAGCCATCAGCACTGCCCTGTCTGTGTCCGGGCTCCCCGCTGACCGCTTCCTGTTCCTGGGCTTCCTCCCCAAGACACGCAAGGCCCGAGTCGCCATGCTGCAAGATGCCCGGCAGGAGCCGGGCACGCTCGTGTGCTTCGAAACTCCGCACAGGATCAATGCGGCCCTTGAGGACATCGCAGCCACCCTGGGCGGCAGGCAGCTGGCCGTATGCCGCGAGCTGACAAAGTTGCACGAGGAGATATTCCGGGGCACCGCTGAAGAAGCGTCGCAACACTTTCAACAGCCTCGGGGCGAATTCGTGATAGTGATCCAGGGAGCGCCGGAGCAGGCCACAGGACCTGGTGACGCTGATATTGCACAGGCCATCTCAGATCTTGAGCAGAGCGGACTGACGGGCCGAAACCTGGTTGACGAAGTCACAGCGAAGACCGGTGCTGCCCGCAGCCGCGTATACCGGATGGTTCTGGAATCCTCCCGGCCTGGCACCAACGGTTCCGAAGGTTGACCTGCCAGTATGCTCAATCAGCGTAAATACTTGCAGGCAGGGCTCCATCTCAGCAAAATCAGGTAACAGTCCCGCAATCACAAGTCACATTCAATGCGTGTCTATAATTAACCAATGCCGCACCACGGCAATCCCAACACGCTGGATGCATATCGAATCAACTCATCCTGAACACCGCCACCCTGCGGGGTAGGAACCGGATTTGCCTCGTAAAATTCTCGTCGCTGTCGCATGGCCATACGTCAACGGCCAGCCCCACCTTGGTCACATCGCCGGTATGTGCGTGCCGGCTGACATCTTCGCCCGTTATCACCGCCTGGCAGGCAATGACGTGGTCATGGTGTCCGGCAGCGACCAACACGGCACACCCGTGGCCCTGCGCGCCCTGGACGAAGGCGTGCACCCGAGCGAGATTGCAGACCGCTACCACCGGATGTTTGCCGACGCCTACCACCGCATGGGCTTCTCGTTTGACCTGTACACAACCACAGGCACTGAGAATCACCTTCAGGTGGTGCACAGCTTCTTTAAGAACCTCTCATCGAAGGGCTTCCTGTACGAAGCCACGCAGCGCATGCCGTTCTCAGAGACCGAGCAGCGCTTCCTTTCGGACCGTTTCGTGGAGGGCACATGCCCCCACTGCGGGTACGACTCCGCACGCGGCGACCAGTGCGACAACTGCGGACGGACACTGGACCCAGTGGACCTGATCAACATACGCAGCAAACGTGACGGCTCCGTGCCGGTGTTCAAAGACACCGTTCACCAATTCCTGAAGCTGAGCGCGTTCCAAAAACAGCTTGAAGAGTGGGTGGCGGGGCGCGACGACTGGCGGACGAACGTACGAAACACTACGCTGAGCTGGCTCCGAGAGGGCCTGCATGACCGCGCTGTGACACGGGACATAGAGTGGGGCATCCCGGTGCCGCTCCCCGGCTATGAGAAAAAGCGCATCTACGTGTGGTTCGAGGCGGTCATGGGCTACCTTTCCGCCACGAAGGAGTGGGCAAACCTCCGCGGCCGGCCGGATGCATGGAAAGACTGGTGGGAGAACCCCGAGGCTGAGTCCTATTACTTCCAGGGCAAGGACAACATCCCGTTCCACACCATCATCTGGCCATCAATCCTCATGGGCCGCGGCGGGCTGAACCTGCCGACGGACGTGGTGGCGAACGAGTTCCTCAGGCTGGAGGGCGATAACTTCTCCACCAGCCGCAACTATGCGGTGTGGCTGCCGGATTACCTGGAGCGCTACGACCCGGACCCCCTGCGCTACTACCTGGCGTCCATCATGCCGGAGACTTCAGACTCTGACTTCACATGGGCCGGGTTTCTTGCAGCGAACAACAACGAGCTCGTGGCAACGCTGGGCAACTTCATCCACCGCGTGCTGACCATCACCACGCGCAACTTCGACGGCGTGGTGCCCAGCCCGGGTGAGTTGGACGATGACGACCGCGAGGTGCTTGCGGCATGCGACACAGCGCTTGGGAACGTGGCCCAGGCCATAGAGGACAGGCACTTCAGGGACGGGCTCCGCGCCGCCATGGCGCTGGCCCAGGCGGGAAACCGCTACATTGACGGCAAAGCCCCATGGACACAGGTAAAGAATGACAGGCCGGCCGCCGCCACAACTCTATGGACTGCGCTGAACGTGGTTGCCACACTACGAACCGTGTTTTATCCATTCGTACCGTTTGCCGCAGAAAAGACTCACCAGATGCTGGCGCTGGAAGGTGACCCCCTGGAGAGCGGCTGGAAACGGACGGAGATAAAGCCGGGAGCAGAACTTGGCCAACCCGTCCCACTCTTCCGCAAGCTGGACGACTCAATCGTGGAGGATGAGACGGCCCGGCTGGGTGCGCCCGGCGCCGGAACCGCACGGTCAGGTTCAAGATGATCACTCCCGGCACGCAGGAACGCATCTACGCCCCGGTGGCGCGCGACCTGGACGCCGTCATCCAGGGCATCGCGGCCGTCTCAGGGGGAAGTGACCGCAACCCGCCCGAGGTTGAGGAGCGGCTGGCCCATGTGCTGGCCACGTCCGGAAAGCGTGTGCGGCCGGCCATCACCCTCCTGGCGTCACGACTGTGGGGCCGCACACCGGACGAGCGCACCATCAAGATGGCGATAGCCGTGGAGCTCTTGCACATTGCCACACTGATCCATGATGACACCGTGGACAGCGCCGACACCCGCCGCGGCCGTGCCACTGCCAGCAACCTCTGGGGCGGCAACGTCGCTGTGTTGCTGGGCGACTATGTTTTCGCTACGTCCGCCGTATTCGTTTGCGAGACGAACAGCGTGCGGCTTATAAAGCGCTTCGCAGAGACCATCGCAGAGCTTTCGCGCGGCGAGCTGCACGAAATTCTCAGCGCCTGGGACCCGGCGGCGGCGCGGGAACAATATTTCTCCCGGATATATGACAAGACAGCGTCCTTGTTCTCCACCGCTGCGGAGAGCGGCGCAGTGCTGGGCGAAGGCGATGAAGAATGCGTCCTGCGGCTTCGGGACTACGGGCGGGACCTTGGCATCGCCTACCAGGTGCTGGATGACCTGCTGGACTTTGAATCCACCAGCGATCAGCTTGGCAAGCCTGCCGCCCATGACATTTCCGAGGGCGTGCTGACGCTTCCGGCCATCATCGCCATGGAAAACGGTTACGCCACGTCAGCAATATCCGACTTCTTCGCTGCGGAGGGAGCAAGGCGAGATGCCTTGCTCCCCAGGGTTTTCGACGAGATATCAGCGTCCGGCGCGCTGGAAGAAGCGCGGGCAATCGCGCACGACTACATCAAGAGGGCACGCGGTTCGCTGAACGGCCTGCCGCCTTCCGAGTCGCTCAGGTCACTGACGGCGCTCGCTGATTTCGTCCGCGACCGGCACTTTTAGGGCCACGGGTGAAGCAGCGGCTTGGCGCCGCACGTGTAACCGCCCGTTCACATGCCTGTGGTAGGCTGGGCCGGTACCAAAAACAGGTTTTTCAGTAAGAGAGTTGCAATGCCCGGAGACGTTGTTAGATACGGAATCATAAGCACTGCGCAGATTGCGCTTAACCGTCATGTTCCTGCCGCAGCAGAGTCGGCCAATTCTGAGATCGTGGCGGTTTCAAGCCGAAGTGACGAGCCTGCCAAACAGGCGGCTGAGAAGCACGGCATACCGAAGTGGTACGGGACGTACGACGAGTTGCTCGCAGACCCGGACATAGACGCTGTGATCAACCCGCTTCCCAACTCCATGCACCACGAATGGACAATCAAGGCTGCCGAGGCGGGCAAGCACATCCTGTGCGAGAAGCCACTTGCGGTAACCGTGCAAGAGGCGCGGGAGATGATAGACGCCGCCAGGGCCAACAACGTGGTGCTGGTGGAAGCGTTCACCCACCGCTGGAACCCGCACCTGCGGCGCGCACGCCAGCTTATCGCTGAGGGCGCCATTGGCAAGGTGACGAACCTCTACTCAGCGCTGACGTTCAACGTTGCTGAGCCAGCCGGAAACGTCCGCTTCTCGAAGGAGCTTGCGGGCGGCGCGCTGATGGACGCTGGCTGCTACGCGGTGTACGCCTGCCGCTTTGCGATGAGCACTGAGCCTGTACGCGCTGCCGGGTTTGCTCACGACAGCGGAAACTGGGGCGTTGACACCACCTTCTCTGGCCTGCTTGAGTTCCCCGGCGGCGCAGTTGCGTACACAGGGACCAGCATGGAGCAGCCGAGACGGTGCGACCTGATAGCCCTGGGCACCGAGGGCCGCATAGAGATACCGGACATGTTTGACGACAGCGGCCCGGTCATCGTGACGATTGGCGATGACAAGAAGACGGAGGCCACTCCTGCGCCGAACAGGTTCACGGTGCAGTTCGATGAGTTCTCAGAGTGTGTTCTCACGGGTAAAGCCCCGGAGTTCCCGGCTGAGGACGGCACACGAAACACCGCTGCCCTGGTGGCGCTGCTGACGGCGGCGCGTGAGGGTAAGGTCGTGGACGTGGAGCAGGTCTAAGCGCCTTCTGCACGACAGGCTATTTGGAGGGCGGTCCCGCCGGGGCCGCCCTCTTCGCGCTGGCGGCCTTGACTGGCCGTGTTTAGCCTGCGGCCGTGATGGGGCGGGTCTGCAGGACGAAGATGCGGCCGTCCTCAATCGTCCATTCGATATCCTGGGGGGCGCCCGCCAGTTCCTCGATCCTTATGGCCAGTTCAGCAACCTGGACGGCCTGCTCGCCGGTCAAAGACGGCGACATGGCCCGCATTGGGTCAACCTGTACGCTCTCAACAGTGCCGTCGCTGTTCAAAACGTGTTGCACTGTTTTATCCTGCGATATGTCCTGGACGGTCAACTGCATCGATGACCTGTCGACGACGAAGGTGTCCGGCGTGACCATGCCGGATACCACCGTCTCGCCCAGCCCCCAGTTGGAGTTGATAAGTACCTCGTGCGGATCGCCGGTCACCGGGTTGATGCTGAAGGCGACCCCCGAGACATCGGACCTTACGGCCCGTTGCACGACCACCGCCATGGAGATGCCGGCCAGTTCCTCAACTATGCGCCTGCGGTAGGCCGCCGCCTCCGGTGACCACACTGAAGCCCAGCAGGTGCGCACCGCCTGCGCCATCTCGTCGGGAGTGCGAACACCCATCACCGTGGAGAACTGCCCGGCAAAGCTGGCGGCCGCTGAGTCTTCCGCAGTGGCGGATGAGCGGCAGAACAGGCTGCATTCGCCACTGCCAGTGCTCGACAGTTCGTTCCAGGCTTGCTGGATGCCATCGAGAAGCCCCGCATCGAGCGGCACGTCCAGCAGGGCGTCATGCACTGCCTTTATGGCCTCGGCGGCCCTGTCTTCCGGGGCGTCCGCCCAGCGGGACACAAGGTCTGCGACAGGGGCGAGAGACATCGCCGTGCGGTAGGCATCTGAAGCCACCACGTACGCCGGCGGGACATCGATGCCCCAGGAAGCCAGGCGGTGCAGCCCGAACCCCTTCCCGCCGGCGCGACTTCGTGAGTCAGCCTCTGACAGGCTCAGCAGATAGTTCATGGGTTCACATGCACGAGGCCGTCCGTGCCCGACACGGTGACGGGCTGACCGTCTGTGATTATGGACGTGGCGTTGGCTACTCCCACAACGGCGGGAAGCCCGAACTCACGGGCAACGACGGCCGGGTGAGAGAGCACTCCTCCCGCTTCAGAAACAAGAGCTGAGACGATCTCGAAGAGGGGCGTCCACATGGGCGCGGTGCTGCGGCATACGAGCACGTCGCCCTTCTGCACCTTGTCGAAGTCGTCCGGTGACATGACTACCCGCGCGATCCCAGAGCCTTCGCCCTTTGAGGCTGCCGTGCCGCGCAGCGTGCGGGCGGTCTCGGCCATGTCAGGCTCGGACGCGGGGTTGATGGCTTCATGGTCCGGCGGGAATGTGCCGAGGTATTTCGGAGGGGTCACCCTGCGGAATCGCTCCCGGTCCTGGCGCCGCTGTTCAATGGCCGGCCTGATATTTGGGTCCGGCGTGGCTGTGAGCGCCTGGGCTGCCTCCTCAAGGGAGAGGAACCAGGCATCTTCGGGGCTGCCAATCACACCTTTCGCAGCAAGCCTGCGCCCCACCTCTGCGAGGATAATGCGAACCAGCGCCGTGCTGGCCTGGTCAATGTAGTAAGAGTGGTCTTCCTTGAGCGGCCACAGCTCCTGTGCCTGCCGGTAATGCTGCTCAAATTTTGCCAGGAGGTCGGGGCGTGATGCGCCGAGCGCCCGCGCCTTCTCCAACAGGCCATCCCGCTCATCGGTCACGGAAATCACGCCGTTGCGCTTTCCGGCATCGCTCGCCAGTTGCGAGCGAATCATCTGGAGGGCAAAGCGAGGCTCCTCCACCCATGCCGGGAAGATCAGGTCAAACCCTGCACACCGATAGCCGTAGTCCTGGAGGTAGCTGTTCAACTGGCCCAGCCATGCTCTGCCCTCCGGCGTGGCCTCCAGCCGGGAATACGTTTGGCTTACATCCTCTCCTGCCAGCAAGACCTCGCGGACGGCGGGAGAGACGCGGGCGTCTTCGACCAACCTGTCAAGTGCCTTAATGGCCTTCACAGTCATGGTTTCAGCGCCGTGGAGCAGTAGATGGGCTGGCGACCGCTCCTCCTCGCCCGCTATCTCTGCGTACAGCTTTTCAAGCCTGTTCGCGGATTCAATGACGGGCATGACGATGAGGTGGTGGAAGTACCAGTGCTTCTTGTGAAGCTCCAGGAACTGCTCAACAGTACTCCACAGGGCGGAGTCATCGAAACCTGCCAGATCGACGCCCTTCATATAGGCGAGATCGCGCTCCAGTTCCGGCCGCCACTCGTTTAGCCACCTTGACCCGGCATTTTCAATCGCTGCGTCAATTGCCTGCTGCCGCTGCTCTTTCTCGTCGCCAGTGTCTTCGGCAGGCACCGAGGCGCTGTACGGATAGCCATTTATTAACCTGCGCCTGCCGCCGGGCTGGTATCGTCCGGTTTCCTTCATCGCACGTGTCATGCCATGCCGCGTGTACTCGCTGACGGAGTGCGTCATGGGCGTGCGTGGAAGCGGCGCGTGAAACTCGTCCCAACTCCAAAGGAGGGTTGGCTCAACGTCGTCCGCCCATGTGACCGGAAAGTTGGCCGGCACCGGAATATGCACTGGCTCGGCAAGTTTTGATTCAGTGTCAGGCAACTTCAGATTCCTTCGATGTTAAAGGCGAGGTTTCGTTAACATCCCATACGGTGCGACCACCAACAGTACGGGAGACAAGCCGCTTGAAACGGCAACCGGTTGCACGGAGAAATGTTAACGCGTATTAAAGCTTCGCGGGAGCATGGCAGTTCAGCGTTAACCTGGCCGACGCGCCTGCTAAGCACTGGCCACGCGGACTTGAACAGGATCTTGCAGGCCGAAAGAGACAGGAATGCACCAGTGACAGATTCATCCAGGACGAGCGCCCTCTCAAAGCCTACGAGGCGGCGAAAGCGCCCGCGTGCGCCGCTCAGGCTCCCTATCTCTCCACCGGAGATCATGGAGCGGCTGGCGGCGATTTACGGGCCCGTTGTGTGGGAGCCGCGCTACAACGCACTTGATGAACTGATTTTCACGGTGCTCACGCAGCACACGTCAGACCTGAACGCAGAGCGGGCATTTGAATCGCTGCGCAGCCGCATGCCCACATGGATGGACGTGATTGAGGCGGACGCCACAGAGGTGGCGGATGCGATCAGGCACGGCGGACTGGCAAACCAGAAGTCGGTCCGGATACAGCAGATCCTGGCGGCCATACTTGAGCGGCACGGCAGGCTGGAGTTGGAGTTCCTGGGTGATCTTCCACTGGGTGAGGCCAAGGCCTGGCTGCGTGACCTTCCCGGCGTTGGGCCGAAGACGACAGCGGTGGTGCTTTCGTTTTCGCTCGGAATGCCCGCCATGCCGGTCGATACTCACATTCACCGCGTTGCGAAGCGGCTGGGGCTGATCACGCTCAAGACGAGCGCTGATGACGCTCACGATGTGCTGGAGAACCTTGTGCCTCCGGAGGACAGGTTCGTCTTCCACGTCCTGCTGATCACACATGGCCGCCGCATCTGCAAGGCGCCGCGCCCCAGGTGCCACGAGTGCCCTCTCCGGGCGCCGTGCCCGGCGCGGCCGGCGTTGGAGAAAGCAGGAGTTACGGCAAAGCTGGGCTGAAGCCCGCCAACGCCCAAGTCTGCGTTTGTACTTGTTTGCGGCGTCGGACAATGGGGTGGCTCGGGTGACGGACGCTGGCCGATGGCCCCCTCTCCCTCAATCCCTCTCTCACGTTGGGGAGAGGGAGGTAAAAGTGGCGCGTGGCGTCGTCGTCGCATGACGTTTCATTCAGGTTTCTTTTATTTTGTTGGTTTGGTTCGTGGTCTGGCGTGAACCGGCTATTGATGACCTTCGTTGTAGTGGTCCGGCGCGGGCCGGCTGCTGCTGATTTGTTCCGGCGGC
>JBBDMW010000065.1:0-10572 GCA_040878005.1 Dehalococcoidia bacterium | reverse complement strand
GCACCAGCCGCCGGAACAAATCAGCAGCAGCCGGCCCGCGCCGGACCACTACAACAAAGGTAATCAACAGCCGGTTCACGCCAGACCACGAACCAAACCAACAAAAGAAAAGAAACTTGAATGAAACGGAACACCAGCAGGTGACGACAACCCGCGCCCAAAACCTACGTGTTCACCTTGGGACGCACAAAGTGCGTCCGTCACCGAGCCGCCCATTGTCCGAAGCGGAGCAAGTACAAACCAAGCCTCGAAGAGTGTCCGACGCCGAAGGCGGAGTATAAACAGAAAAAACGCCAGCAGGCGACGACACCACGCGCCCAAAACCTGGCCGTTACGCGAACCAATAACCCCACGTGGGGACGCGTCAACTCAAAGGGCCGCCACCCTGACAGTCCTGATCAATACTCGAAACACAACCTCTTCCCAGCATGGGTATCATGTGCCGCAAACATGACCTGAGGCGTTTGCATCACGTTGTTGGCATGACCATAGGGGGCGACATGACGGACCAAATGCTGATTTTTGACGGCGACTACCCCATGGCCCTTGCCGTCGCCCTGAACCGTGACCTCACCCGGCCCATAGACGAGGTGCGAACCGCGCCGGAGATCGCCGGGAGCCAGCGGTTTAGTGATGACTCGCAGACCATGGCCACGCTTCCCGAGATGCGCCGGGGCCGGGTGGCAGGCGCCCTGGTCAAGGTCGTGGTCGACCAGAACCGCCACGGCTCTGTCATGCGCGGCGGGCCGCGCAGCGATGAGCTTTCGTATGCCCGCGGCGTTGGACAGATGGGGTACTACCGCATCCTGGAGGTGAAGGGTGAGGTGCGACTCCTGCGAACGAGCAAAGACATAAAGGCCCACATGACCGAGTGGGAGCAGGCTGATGGCAATGCCACGGCGAAGCTCCCCGTCGGCTTCGTGCTGGGCATGGAAGGGTCTGACCCCATACTGTGGCCGGACCAGGCGGAGGAGTGGTACGGCCAGGGTCTGCGCGTGATCAGCATCGGGCATTACGGACCGGCACGCTACGGCGGCGGCACTGGCACCGGCACGGAACAGGGCCTGGCCAAAGAGGGACCGGCGCTGCTCCGGGAGATGGACCGCCTCGGCATTATCCTTGATGTCACCCACACCTCGGACCTGTGCGTTAGGCAGTCGCTCGATATTTTCTCCGGTCCCATACTCGCAAGCCACCAGAACTGCCGTGCACTCGTTCCCGGTGAGCGTCAACAGCCGGATGACATCCTCAAGGCTGTCATAGACCGTGGAGGCGTGATCGGCACTTCGCTGGACACCTGGATGCTTACCAGGAAGGTTGAAAAGGACTGGTCTGGCCGACAGCCCATGAAGCGAACGGATTACTTCACGCCCGAAGATGTGAGCCTGGAGGACGCAGCGGATCACGTTGACTATGTGAACCAGTTGGCTGGCGATTCTCTCCACTCGGCCATCGGCGGAGATACGGACGGGCAGGGCGGCGCGGAGGGCGCTCCGATGGAGGTGGACACCGTTGCTGATTACATGAAGTTCGTGCCAATCTTCGAACGCCGGGGCTACAGCCAGGAAGACATAAAAAACATCATGTATCGCAACTGGCAGCGCTTCTTCGAAAAGTGGCTGCCCGTGGACTGATCACAGCTACTGCCTGCGTATCAGCCTACCTGGACATCCATGTCTTTGACCTCGTCGTCCGCCAGGAAGCGCAGTAAAGACATACCCTCCTGATCCAGCTCATCCCTGTGCGATTTGGAGAGGCGCTCGAACGGCTTGATCGTGAGCAGTGCCTTGGAACGCGACTGTTCCCAGTCCCACAGCCCGGCCACAAACCCGTCCACCAAAATCGTCGGCTGCACCCGGCCGCCGCTCAGGATAACCCGGGAGCGATACTGCTCGGGCAGCACACGGCTGCGGTCCCGGTGTGAAAGCAGCACGTTGTCCCACCTCGGCAGGAATCGCACAGGCGCGGGTGTATCAGCGTCCGGCAGAGGCATGCGAGGAAGGTCCAGCAGAATCCTGCCGCCTGCTCCCTGCAATTCCACCAGGTCAGGCTTCAGATTATTCACAGCGTTCTTCAGGGACCGTCCCGCCCATGCCGTTATGTCCGGTTCGGATGCAGGGCCGAACGCCCGCAGGTGGCTGAGGACCAGTCGGCGTTCGCTCTCAGGCTCACCCGCGAGTTGCCGCCCCAGCCATGTCTCCCCCGACACGTATGTTGGCGTCCCGGAGTTGCGCCACATGCCCGCCGGTGGAACCTGTACCAGGGGGAGATGGGCACGTGCGGCAAACGACAGGCTGACCGGGTCTTCACCCGGGAAGATGTCTGACAGGTGTGTCCGGATTTCTGGAAACGTGCCGGGCGTCTCGAGAGTGAATGCACGGGCGGCATCTGCCAGCACGTCCATCAGCAGCCGGCCAGCCTCGTCCTTGAAAAAGCCCCGGAGAGTTCGCTCTAGAACTACCTGCAACCCTGGCCGAAAGGACAGGAAGTCATCTGCCGTCACGATGTGCAGCGTGCTGCGCATGAGAGGGGCCTTGACCGCCTGTCGTTCCCGGAGCGCCGCCTCCAGGTGATCTTTATGGAACTTCTCTATACGGCTCCACAGGCTGATGTAGGGCTGCTGCGAATCCTGGGCGTTACACCCGCCAGTCGCTCCACCATGTCGATAGCTGACAGTCCTCTGCGGGACAGCAGGTGCTGCCGTGCCAGGGTGGCGCGGTTGAGGCGCCGAAGATCTGTCACATCACGACTGACCTTCTTAACAGCCATCGCAGCGTTGACTCCTCTGCTCCAAAGCCGGTTCCAGTGCCTGTTCGAGGCCGGGCATTATCATAGGGGCAAATGTTCCAGTAGACTCCATTCAGCCCGCTTCACCGCGTGTGACAACCGCATACCTGATCTTCGGCCTGCGTCCCTGCGGCCGGGGATGCCGGTGATCTGAAAACCACGGGCAAATACAAGGAGAAGACGACGATGCCAGTACGTACAGCAGACGCCCGATGGGAAGGCTCCATCCGAGAAGGCAAGGGGACGATGCGCGTCGGGAGCGGCGCATTTGAAGGCCAGTATTCCTTCAGTTCCAGGTTTGAAGAGGGTGAGGGCACGAACCCTGATGAACTCATTGGCGCAGCCCTGGCAGGATGCTTCTCCATGGCGCTGTCAGGCAACCTGACCAGGGCAGGCCACCCGCCGACGAGCATAAGCACGAATGCCAAAGTGCATGTTGAGCAGCTCAATGGTGGGTTCGGCATAACGACCATAGAGCTCCAGACCCAGGGAGAAGTGCCTGGAATCGACGAGGCGGGATTCAAGGAACAGGCAGAGCTTGCCAGCAAGAACTGCCCGGTATCCAAGGCTCTCACCGGCGTCAATATAAAGCTGGACGCCCGGCTGGCCTGATAGCCGGCGCTACTGGATTTTCGGCATGTGTCATGCGCCGCTGCAGCCACATCCGGTAAACGAACAGGTCGCCCGGGCGCAATACCGGGGCGGCCTGTTGCTTCCGCCTCACGGGCCTGGCGGTACCCGCCGGCCCAAACAGCTTTAAGGCGCTTTGTCCTTAGCTGAGAGTGAAGCGGTTGCACCCGTCCGGATCAATAACCCCACCTGTGGACTCATCGAAAATCGTGTCACCGCCAACTGGCTCAATGCCCGTCCGCTGGTTGGCATAGAAGGCGTCAGAGCCTCCCGTGCATTTGAACGAGCTCGCCGTCAGGGCCTCGACACGCCCGTAAGCCACCACTCTTGGCGCTTCGTATGGTTTTCGCACTTTCCCACTCATCCCCTCTATTGATCCTGTACGTGTTGGGGGGCGCTGAGATAGTTTTCCATGAAGCGATTTTGAGCGCGTAGACATTATTAATATGCGCGACTAGTACATCAGGATGAATTTCATTTACGCGTACTGGTTAGCCTGAGTTTATTAAATGAAAGATACGGTATTTCGGAATTCTGATTAATCGTTGATTTACAGGTAGCGTTAATGTATCCATTTAAATAGGAAAAGGCGCGGTGAGGTGAAGGTGGTGGGGACTCGGTGAACGCAGACGCAGACAGCGGCGGCGCGCTGCAGGGTAGCCGTTCGAATGATTGCAGGCCGATCTTGACCATCATGTCGGCCCGGATCCAAAACCTGTTCGAAAGCCTGAATTACATTGAACAGGCGCTGCAACGGCTGGATGTGAACCCGCAAGCAGGTGGACCGGCTGCGGCCCCGCCCGTCAACGGGAGGATTTCAGCCGGCTCGCTGGTGGTGGACCACCTGGCACACCGGGTGTTTATTGGGGACAGGGAGCTGGCGCTTCCGCTGGTTGAGTACCAGATTCTGTACCAACTGGTCAGGAGGGCCGGCCTTGTGGTCCAGTATGGTGACCTGTTGAGGCACAGGCACGACGGCCGGAGCCGCAGCAGCAGGCACCTCAAGGCTTACGTTGGGCGGCTTCGATTAAAGCTATCGAACGCAGGCGCCGATAGATTCTGCCGCATAGAGACAGTCAGGGGAAGCGGCTACCGGCTGGCTCTCCAGTCCTGAGTGACTGGCGTGAAGCGTGTGGACGCCACTGCTGCCACATGTGGTAGAACCATCTGGCCGGCCATGATCGGCGTGAGTACCCGGGGCGGGCTATTCCCTGCCTGCCAGCCGCCTCACAGTGGATATGAGAACGTCCGAGTCCACATCTTTGAGCAGGAATGCATCAGCACCTGCCTCCAATGCCCGCTCGAAGTTCTCAGAGAACATGCTGAACACCAGGATGCCAACGTCGGGCATATGCTCCTTGATCTTGTGAGTGGCCTCGACGCCGTCCGGGCCGGGCATGCGCACATCCAGGATGGCCACGTCCGGCTGCAATTCCAGGGTCTTTGCCACGGCCTCTTCACCATTCGTCGCCTGTCCCACCACGATAATGCCCGAAGCGGCGGTCAGGAGGCGGGAGAGGCTTCGCAAGACGAATGCGGAGTCATCGGCCAGCAGCACCCTGATGGTCCCGTGCTCTGAGTGGCTTTGCTCACCCGAGGAGCCGGACCCGGCGCCATCAGGCCGGGCCAGCGAATACACGCGCGGATGGGTGAAGTTCAACTGGACATTTGGCAGGTCGTAGAAGACGTGCGGTATCCCCAGGTACACCGACGCGCCATCCCGGACCGTCGGGATGGCACTGCTTGCACCCGAGAGTTTTGAATGATACTTCGTCGAATAAATGAACGGTTTGAAAGTCTGCATTCCTCTAAATATCCGTCGCTAGCCCACGGGCAAAATTACCGTGACCGTTGTGCCCTTGTCACGGAACGTTTCGATGGAGAATTGGCCGCCAAGCAGCCTCGCCCTCTCCCTCATGCTGCTTAATCCGAATCCGCCGGAGTCCAACGTTCGCTGACCCGGCGAATCAGGATCAAATCCACATCCATCATCCTTCACAGTCAACCGCACGTTGGAGTCATCCATCTCCAGGTCAACCGTGACATTGGTTGCTTTTGCGTGTTTGATTACGTTGGACAGTGACTCCTGGCATATCCTTAGCAGCGCGGCTTCAATATGTGTGGGGAGAGGCCGGGCATCACCTGACGTACTGAACGACGACTGGATTGGCCTGTTGGCGCATACACGCTGTATCTCATTGCGGAGCGCTTCAGCAAGCGAGACATTTTCAAGCGGCCGAGGACGCAGGTCATCGATTGTGCTGCGGGTTTCCTGGAGACATTCCACCGCCATGGTGCGCAGCTCCTGGAGACCTGCCGCTGTCTGTTCATCCAGGTCTGGCCCGCTCCCTTCCGTAAGGAGGTTGATGTGCCACACCATTGCCACCAGCGTCTGTGCCAGCGAGTCATGAATCTCGCGGGCCATCCGGTTGCGCTCCTCCAGCACGGCCAACTCTTCCGTGCGGCGCATCAGGTGGGCGTTTTCTATGGCCACGCCAAGCTGCTTGCTCACAGCCTCAGCGGTCACGGTTTCTGGAGTGCCGAATGCGTCAGGAGCGTCGTTGCGGATATCCAGGACACCAAGGACCGCGTTGCCGATCTTTATGGGGACCGCCAAGTGGGATCTAGTTTGATCCGTGTGCAGGGTCGTCTTATAGCGGCTCCTGATTGTGGAATCTGTCACATCGCCAATTACCAGTGTCTCACCCGTCATGGCCACAGATCCGGCCACCGTGTCCCGGTCCAATGGAAACACGGTATTGATGGAGGGGCCGTCATGCATGTCACCTGCTGTTGCCGCAAGGCGCAAAGTCTTCCCGTCAGCGCTGGCCAGCCAGATGAAAACATACTGGTGGCTAAATGTCAGCATCATGAGGTTGGCGGCATTCGGAAGCAGGTCGTCCAGCTTCAGCATGGAGCTCATCTGCATGGTGATCTCGTTGACCAGGTGAAGCTGGCGCGCCGTGCGCCGCTGGTCCTCGTAGAACTGCGAGTTCTCCAATGCTGCGGCGCATCGCCGTGCAAGCTCCTGGATCATTGCCAGGTCCGTGGAGTCGTAACGGCGCCGGGACTCCGCCGCAATGAGTGTCACCACGCCCAGCACGCGCCCCTGAGCCTTTAGCGGCATGATGATGGCTGAACGAAGGCCGAGTTCCCGGATCATGGCAAGGTGCTCTTCATCCCTTGCTGCCTGTACGAGCATCTCATCCGTCGCCTCAGGGATCAGCAGGGGTTCGCCCGAGGCGATCACGCCGCGAAGGGGACTGGACCCGTCAGGCGGGTAGCGGCGGCCCAACTCGTAGGCCATCCGGACCTTGGAATCATCTATATGTGCCACTGCGACCCTGCGAATGGCGCCGCCAGGATCCACCATGTCCACGGCACACCAGTCGGCAGGCGAGGGGACTGCGATCCGGGCAATTTGCCGGAGCGTGGTTTCAGAGTCCAGGCTGGAAGCGAGCACATTGCTGGCATCGGAAAGGAAACGCTGGGCTTCTTCAGCGCGCTTGCGTTCGGTTATGTCGACACACACACCGGTCATGCGCACCGGGTTATCAGCCTCATCGCATATGACACGGCCCTTTCCTGATATCCAGTGGAGAGCGCCGTCCAGGCTGATAATCCGGTATTCGACTGCGTAATCGGATTTATGTGCGACTGCGCCGTTGATCGCCTCCAGCACTTCCTCACGGTCATATGGATGTATGAATCCCAGGAAGGTTTCGAACTGTCCGTCAAACGTGCCGGGAACAAGGCCGTGCCTGATCTCAAGAGCTTCAGACCAGGCCACCTTATTGGCGGGGATATCCCAGTCCCACGTCCCAACATCCGCTGCCTGCAGAGTAAGCCGGAGGCGCTCCTCATTTTGCTTGAGCGCTTCTTCAGTCCGCTTGTGTGCCGTTATGTCCCTGACGACAATCTGCGTTGCCGGCTGGCCCTGGTGCGTGGATGGTATGGACGTCATCTCAACGTCCAGTACCTGCCCGTCCAGCCGAAGCAGCCTGACCTCATGTGCAGGTGTGGCCTTCCCCGCGGCCCGCGCCTCCCTGGTCAGTGCGGTAACCCAATCCCGGTGCTCGAGATGAATGAAATCGAGCGCCTGCATGCCGATGAGCGATTCCGGGCCCGTCGCGCCGACCAGGGCTGACGCGGCGGGGTTGACGTAGACCAGCTTCTGGTCCTGGTGAACAGCCACAGCGGAGGGCGCAGACTCGACCAGGTTGCGGTAGCGCTCTTCACTTTCTCGCAGAGCTTCTTCGGAGCGCTTGGTTTCGGTGATGTCGGTAAAGATATTGACGGCAAAACGGACTTCCCCGTCAGCGTCGAAGACGGGCCTCGCCCGGACCTGTGACCACTGTTCCTGGCCCGTCTGAAGGACGCGGTACCGGAGCACAGCGCTTGGCGACCGCTGCCCCTGGAGTGCCAGCCGGCCCGGCAGGCGTTCAAGTGGCATTTGGTCGCCCGCTTCATCCAGCACCTCGAACCTGCACATGATCTCCTCAACCGGAGCCGCCATCAGTGCTTCGGCGGTTGAATAGCCTATGAGTTGCGCTGCTGCGTCGTTTGAATAGAGCAGCCGTCCGGTGGCATCCTGGACAGTGATCCCTTCAGCCACGCCTTCGAGTATCGCTGCCAGTTGATCCCGGGAAGCGCCGAGATCTTCTTCAGTTCGCCTACGGCCAGTTATGTCGCGCACCACACCGATGATCCGGCCGGCGCCATCATCTTGCATCAACGGCGCACTGCGGAATTCGCCGGTCAGGTAGTCGCCGGATTTGGTGCGAATGCGAAGGTGGTAGGGCCTGGACATCTTGTCCCTGAGAACGCTCTCAATGACCTCCCGCGCAAGCGGCCTGTCTTCCGGGTCCAGGAGATCAACAAAAGGCTCGCCGACCCACTCGGATGCCGACCAGCCCGTGAGTTGTTCAAAGGCGGAGTTCAGTTGGGTTATAGAGCCATCTGCGGATACCTCGTATACAGCATCCGGCGTCAACTCAATAAGAGCGCGATAACGCTCAGCCTTTTGTTGTTCCGGATGGTCCGGGGTTTCCGGCGCCCTGGGCGTGTCCATGGTTCTCCCGCGGCCGGTTGTTCGGCCTTGCGCGGGTGGCAAAGAAGAATAAATTGAACTGGTGGGGATTTGTCGCGCGCTATCCGCCCGCATGCTGCAAGGCATTATCTGCGATAACGTTCGGTGAGTAAACTGGTATTTGGCTCATCTACAGGAGAGAGTGGCAAATCGCCGCGGTTGAGCCGGATTCTTGTGAAGCCTTGCCTGTACCCGCTACAACAACGGCGGAGCGCATATATGCGCTCCGCCGTTGGGAAAGCCCCCGTAGTGTTGCAGCGAAGATCGCTGCCCGGGCTAGCTGTTTGACACCCTGAACTTTGCCGTCAGCACCTGTGCAGGGCCACTTTGCTGTTCCACCAGCACGGTGATGTAGTGGTACCCGTTGTTCAGTGTGCTCGTGTCGAAGGACGATGCCTCGTCCGTGCTGCCGCCGGCCATGTCGTACGGCGCAAGGTTTTCCACCTGGAACGGAGAGCCGCTCATGCCAGTGTCATTTAACCAGAAAGTGACACTGCTTATGCCGTCCCCGGAGTCAGCAAAGATGTAGATGTCTCCGCTCACTGTTCGTCCATCCAGCGTAACTGCGTTGGCCCTGCCCTGAGACCGGCTCATGAGCAGTGAGTATTGTCCTGAGCTTCCGCCGTTTGCCACGAGGAACGCTGCAGTGACCACGGACCGTTGCCCGCTTGAGGTCTCGATGACTGCAGTGATGCTGTGCTGACCGTCTGAAAGCTGCCTGGTATCGAATGCAGCTGCTTCGCTTGTGCTGCCGCCCATGAGGTCGTACGGCGCGCTTCGCTCAAGTTGGATCAGCTCTCCGTTCATGTTTGGGTCATCAACGTAGAAGTCAACCTGTCTTATCTTGTCCTCCGGTCCGGCGAACACGTACACGTCACCCTTGAGAGTGCTGCCGGTGAGCGCATGTTCTCCTGACCGGTCGCCGGAGTTGCTTACCAACAGGACCAGGTCTGTGCTTACAGGGTCCTGTTTGGGCGCAGCGGGCTCGGATGGCCTGGCTGGTTCGCTGAACCTGGGGTTCCGCAGTTTCACCACCGGGGTGTACGCGTAGAGGCCGCTGATGGGGTCGTGCGCTCGTGCGTACACATGCGCGTACTTCCTCGGCCAGTCTGCGGCGTCGATGGTCAACGACTTGCTGAGGGAGCTTCGGGTGACGACACGGTGCAGGTCGAAAGCAAGCACCGCCGTGTCGGTGGTGTCGTCGAAGTACTCGATCACCACTGTGTGGCTGCCCGCCGGGATGTTCAGCGTGGTGCTGAACTGGCTGGTGCAGCAGGAGGTCAGCTTGGTCCATTCCTGGAAGAGGAGCTTGCCGTCCAAGTACAGCCGGACGCCGTCGTTGGCCTGGATTTCGATCCTGTGGCTGCCGCCTGCGGACACAAATTTATTAGTGAACCGCCCGGACCAGTTGTTCGCCTCAATCGTGCCCCCCAGGGGGCTGCCGTTGCGGTAGCTGAAACCGATCTCGGAGACTTCCAACTCTATGGGCCTGCCGGCGAGGTTCGTGTTGTTGTAGTACTCCGCCTTCCAGGGCGTGCCGTCCTCGAACTCATCCACAAAGATCTCGATGTCTCCTGCAGAGGTCGAGAAACCCGAGGCCGATGCCGTGAACGTGGCGGAGCCGCTGCGGAAGGATGAAGGCGAACTGGTCCACTGGATGGTGGGCGGCATTGGCCACTCTGAAGTCTGCGGGTGCGCCGGGTCAACCCAGGCGTCCAGCCCTGCATGCCTGAATGCGGACCTTGAGGGCCTCGGCTGGTCCGGCCTTGTGAGCCTGAAGCTTTCCGGCAGTCCGGAGATGTTGCCGTCCCAGTCCTGGATGTCGAAGAAGGCGTTGGTCGTCTTCCAGTCGCTGCCGAACCGGATTGGATCGGCAGAGTTGAGCTGTGTGCCCGCGATCACGTTGAACGTGGGCGTGCAGCCCCTGCTGCCCAAACTGCAGGTGTCCTGGGAGATGTGGTTGATGTCGTACCCGTAGTGGTTCGAGAACACGTTCCTGTACGTCCGCCCAGGGTCATCCGGGCTTGGCGGCAGCGTGTAGTGGTCTATGAACAGGCCGTCCTCTG
>JBBDMW010000064.1:0-10667 GCA_040878005.1 Dehalococcoidia bacterium | reverse complement strand
AACGGCGTGCCGCCGGTGCCGCTGGCCGGGTGCAACTCTCCCACACCGGTGATGCCTCCGTCTGTATGTACCCGCACATACGTGAACCGGCTGGCGCGCAACGTTTCAACCCTGGTGACTTTCATACTTTCACATCTCTGGAAATGATCTTCGAAACCTGGAACATGCTTCGGCGGAACTATGCGACGAGTATCTAACCTGTGTCTGCGCGGTCCGTCAATGGCGGCCTCCATTGTGGCCGCCCTCCAGTGCTACACTCGCCGCTCGCGCGCCTTTTGGCCCCGGCGGCCGCCGGGGAGCAGGAACCAGGGAGGAAGCAAGAATGGCCGGACCGCTAAAAGTTGGCCTCGTCGGTGTAGGGCAGAGAGGCCTCCAGCACGTCCACGCCCTGACCCAACTCCAGAAGCAGGAGGTTGTGAAGCTGGCGGCTCTGGCCGATCCGTTCCCGGACAACCTTGCCGAAGACAAGATCAGGCAGTTCGCTCCGGACTACTCGCCAGACGATACCCAGTTGTTTTCGGATGCCGGCGAGATGATCGACAGCGGGTCAGTGGACGCCATCTGGTTTGTAATGCCGCCCAACCAGCACAAGGGCGAAATTGTGCGCGCCGCAAAGAAGGGCCTCGCCATAATGGCGGAGAAGCCCCAGTCACTGTTCCTGAACGAAGTGCTTGAGATGGCGGACGCCATTGACGAGGCAGGCGTTCCAAACACGGTGGGGTTCCAGATGAGGTACGACAACTGGTACGCCGCCATTCGCGAGTACCTCTCAGACAAGTGGACCGCGGCCATGACCATGATTGCCGTCTCAGGCGTCGAGAGCCACGGCAGGAAGCACACCCACACCGAGGAGCGTGGAGGTCCGGAAAACCGCGTCTGGACCGCCAACCGCGCGTGGTCCGGCACGACGATGGTGGAGGCAGGCATTCACCAGACGGACATCATGCGCTACTGGACGGACGATGAGGTCAAGTGGGTGCAGGCGGCATATACCGAGCGCCCAGAGGAACTGCATGCGACGGAAGGCGACAACCCCATCGCCTACACCGTGACGTACGGCTTCAAGAAGGGCGGCGTGGGCAACATTCTCTTCACACGCCCGGCGCGCACCTACTTCAATGAACGGTACGACTACATACTTTCCACGCACTCGATCATCAAGTTCGAGGACGACCTTGTGGCGTACTCGTACACAGGCGATGACTGGCCGCCGGCCGAAAAGCCGCTGCCTGACCAGGTGCGCCATGTACTGGCCAAGGGACCGATGGAGAACGCCATGGGCCAGCACAACACGGAGGCGCTGGCGAAGGGATTTGCCGAATCGATAATGCTGGACAAGCCGGAACTGGCCCGCAACACGTTCCGTTCCAGTGTGAACTCCCTCGCCGCCGTGCTCGCCGCCAACGTGTCGCATGACCTGAACGGTGAGCGCATCGACCTTGAGGAGTTCATCAACAGCGACCGTTACGCGGAGCACCGGCAGCGGCCGGCAACGCTGGCTTAGGGCGCCCGCTTAAGACAAGGCTTTTATCATGTTCCGGTGTTGGTGGGCCGCGCTTTGCGGCCGGGGGCATCCGGAGTAAGGGATTCAGGTACTAAACGTGGCAGACGAATGGTTCTCACCGGCCAGCCTCACCTTCCAGTCGATCCGCGTGAGGGGCAAGAACGAGTGGACGTTCTTTGAACTCCGCGACAGCTCGGGACAGGTTGGAATCGCCGAGATCACGTTCACGCAGGTGAACGAGGCGGTTATTGGAGCGACAGCCCGGCTTGCCAACCGTCTACGCGGCGAACGCCTGGAATCGGATGAGGACGTACTCAGGCTGACTCGCCTGGCGCCTGCTGACCTTGAGTCTGACCGGGTGCTGGCAACCGCGGTGAGCGGCCTTCGCTGCGCAGTCGCGGACGCCCTGGCCCGTACCGCTGGACTGCCACTGGCTGACTACATACGCTCCGTGCATGACCACCGGGGCGAGCCGTCACGCAGCGTGCAACTGTATGCCAACATCAACCGTTCGATGCTCCCGGACGACCGCGGCCCGGTCGACAGGTCTCCCGACGCCTTCGCAGAGCAGGCCGGGAGAGCAGTGGACGCAGGATTCACGACAGTGAAGTGCGCGCCGTTCGATGAGTGCAAAGCGCCGTTCAGCGGCTCCGGCCTCCCGTTCGAGGCTGAGGCGGGGCTGGAACGGGTACGGTCTGCGAAGCAGGCTATTGGCGAGGACCGAACGCTATATGTCGATTGCCACAGCCGGTTCGATCTCGGTTCAGCCCTGGCGCTGGAGCCGGAGCTACGGGAAGCAGGCGCAGGCTGGTACGAGGAGCCGGTGGACCCGCTGGAAAGCTCTGGCGACCTTAGGCGAATCCGCGAGGCTGCCAGGCTGCCAATTGCAGGGGCGGAACACGGCTACGGCGTGGACGTATTCAGGCGGCTCATAGATACAGACGTGTTGGACATAGTCATGCCGGACGTAAAGTTCTGCGGCGGTCCCGTGGAGGCCTACAGGACCGGGCGAGATCTGGAGGCAGCGCATCCGGGGTCGGTATCCATGCACTCGCCTTCAGGCCCAATCTCGCTGTTGGCGAGCGCTCACGCCACTGCTGCCTTTGGCAATGTGCTGCCGCTTGAGCATGCTGTCTACGAGGTGGAGTGGCGTGCCGAGGTGCTTGAGCCGCTTGAGCGCGTGGAAAACGGGCGCCTGGAGCTTCCTGAAGGCCCCGGCCTTGGAGCATGGCTGGACCGCGTGACCGCCGACAAACGCGGCCGTCGCTGGGAGCCATAGACGTTTATCTCGCCCTGTATCGCCTGGCCCCCAACCGCGCCCCGGATTGGCGTTGATGGTTGAATTCGAGTTCACCATCAGGCCGCTGGAGCAACGCGACACTGACCGGGTACGGAACATTTTCGTAGCGGGGCATGCAGCGCTGTTCCGGCCTGGAGACTCCCCGGAGGTCCAGAGGCTCGTCACTGAACGCATAGAAAAGAGTCTCCAGGAGGACATGCGGGACCCGTTCGCGTACTATCGGTCGGGTTCGAGGCGCATGTTCTGGGTTGCGGAAACAGATGGCGGAGTAATTGCCACAGGCGCCATGGAGCCATGGCAGGATGACGATGGCGTGGGGCGCCTGCGCCGGGTTTCCGTGGCCGGAGAGTACCGGCGGCGCGGGGTTGCATGGCGCATGATGGACTGCATAGAGAAGTGGGCAATTGAGAGCGGATACCGGGCTATTCGACTCGACACGGCAGACCGCTTCGAAGAGGCGGTGGCAATGTACCGGGCACGCGGCTACGGGCTGGTGGAACGGACGCCCCGGCTGCGAGCAGATTCCCTTACGTTCGAGAAGCTGATGGCTCCAGGCCAGGAATATGCCTGAGAAACGAAGCGCGGTTGAGCCGCGCCTGGTGACCCGACGCCGGCTGCTGTCCATGTTTGACGACTACGAGATGCGCGCAGTGGGTTCATTGCGCGTAAGTTCCCTGCTGCCGGGCGATCTGCCCGGCGAAGGATGGGAATGGCTGCCGCGGTCTGCTGTTGAGTCGGGCACGGGGCTGGTACTGGTGGACATGGCAGGCGAGCGAAGCGCCATTGCACCACCGTTCCCTGTAACCGAAGCAGGTGAGCACTCCGGCTTCGACCGAGTGCGAGAGTTGTTGAACCATCCACGGACCGTGGCGCTGGTTTTGCTTCGACTCGGTTCTTATGCCGTGGGCGTGGCCGAAGATGAGCACGTGGCGGTTTCCAAGACGGGCGGCCGCTACGTCAAGGGCAGGCACCGCGCCGGCGGCCAGTCGCAGCGCAGGTTTGAGCGCAACCGTGAGAAGTGGGTCCGGGAGCTTTTCGACGAGGTCTGTGAAGTCAGCAGGTCGCGCTTCGAGGCATATGAAAAGCCCATCGACTGGCTGGCGCTGGGCGGCGACCGCCAGGTGCTGGGGCAGTTCATGAACAGGTGCCGCATGCCCCGTGACCTCGCAGAGCGGACGCTCCCATGGCGGCCGCCGATAGACAAGCCCGGCAGATCAGAACTGGAATCGGCGGTTACTGCTGTCTGGTCATCACGAATGTATTCGCCACCCGCCACCGTCGATTAGCCAGCCTGTGCCGCCCGCCATGGTTACGATGGCACTGCCTCCCCGGCCAGCACACTCGTGCAGCGCTCGTGGTCCACCGCCACCTTGCCATTCACGAGCACGAATGGAATGCCCTCGGGATGCACAGCCGGGTCCTCAAATGTGGAGCGGTCCGTGATGTGTTCCGCATCGAACACCACGATGTCAGCGAAGTTGTCTTCTGCAATGACGCCACGCTGCTTCAGCCCGAACCGCTTCGCTGGATTTTCGGTCAAACGCTGGACGACCTGCTCCAGCGGGTAGCCATAGCGCCGGCGCAGGCGTCCAACAAAGCGTGGGAAGCAGCCATATGCGCGCGGGTGGACCATACCGCCTCCCGGGATGGAATCTGACCCGCACATGTAATCATCACGCGCCATGAGCTGCATGATGTCCTTTTCCACCTGCCGCCAGGGCTTCACCCCAGCGGGCGGAGTACCCCTGAAGCCACATGTCAGCTTCTCCTCCAGCATGACATCGCACACCATCTCCTCTACTGACACGCCTCGCTCATCGGCGATGTCGTCGAACAGCATGCCCACCAGGTGCTGGTTCTTTTCGGAGCCTATCCAGGTCCACATGTTGCCACTGGGCTTCCCGTAGCCAATCTGGCTCATCTCCTTCACCAGCCGAGGCCTCATCTCTGTGTCAGCAAGGCGCTTGAGCATCTCCTCCGGGCCCCCTTCGTGGAACCAGCCGGGGAAGAAAGCCGGTGGAAAGCTGGAGCCAACCGGGTACGGGTACGTCTCAAGCGTGATGTCCACGCCTTCGCTCTTGGCCTTGTCTATGGGCGCGAGTAATTCCTCGACCTGGCCGGCTGTGCGCGGCTGTGTCCGGTAGTGCTCAAAGTGGACCTTCACCCCTGAACGACGGCCAATCTCCAGCGCTTCTTCCACACCGCCGCCACCGAAGCCCCGGTCGGTGTTGTGATTGCGAAGGTGAATGCTTAGCGGCAGGTCAAACTCCGCCACAACCTTGCAGAGCTCCACCAGCTCGTCCGTATCCGAATATGACTGCGGGTAGTATGACAACCCTGTGGCAAAGCCCACGGCGCCCTGCTCCAGGCTCTCCCTCACCAGCCCCTTGGCTGCATCAAGCTCCTTGCCCCGGAGCGGCACGTCGTGCATGCCCACAGCGCTGAGCCGGACCGGCCCATGGCCCACGAAAGTGGCCACGTTGCAGGAGGTCTTGAGGTGGTAGTTTTGGCGGGCGGCCTCGATGGACGACATATCGAGGTTCTCGGGTGGCAGGCCCAGGATCCCGGAGAGGTACCAGCGATATAAGCGGTAGTTCTCCGCCGAGAGCGGAGCAAGGGTGAGGCCGTCCGGGGCGATGATCTCCGTGGTGATGCCCTGCCGTATGCCGTTCGCATGCTGACCGTCATTGAGCAGTGCGCCATCAGAGTGGGCGTGGACGTCGATGAACCCCGGCGACACGACTTGGCCCGTGGCATCTATCACCCGCGTGGCCACGGCGTCCGTGAGGTCTCCAATAGCTGAAATCTTCTTTCCCTTGATTCCAACATCGGCCCGATAACCGGCCTTGCCGGTGCCATCTACTACCGTTCCGCCGGTTATCAACACATCGAACTGCATGTTTTTATCTCGCTGGCGCTATGTTGTGGCTCACCCCGCTGGGGCGGAAGCTTACGACGAATTTGTCGCAAAGTCATGCATACGCTGTTTCCACACGGTTTCATCTGCATGAACCGACAGTGGGCACGTAGATTGTCTTTTGGATTAACGTTGTGTCCCGCGACTCGCTTGAAATCCAGCTAACATCTCAGGCGGGCAGGATACTGGAACCACCGTCTTGGATGGTCAATTTTATGACTCCGCGACGGTGATGGAGAGAACAGTCATATGGCGGACAAGAGATTTGATGGCAAGGTGGCCATCGTCACGGGCGGAGCGTTCGGCATAGGCGGAGCTACGTCACGGCGGTTGGCACGCGATGGCGCGAAGGTGCTCATCGTGGATGTGGAGGAGCAGGGCGCAGCCGACAACGTAAAGCGCATTGAGGACACTGGCGGCACTGCGCTATACATGGGCGGTGATGTGGCATCCGAAGAAACGGCCAGAGCCATGGTCGAACGGGCCGTCTCAGAATGGGGCCGCCTGGACTTTCTTGTGCAGAACGCGTACGGCGGCGGACGGGAGCGTGCCGGCAGCGCTGTGGAGGTCAGCCCGAAGGCATGGGATGAGGGCATGGGCCTGCTGACCAGGGCGCTGTTCCTGGGTGCGAAGTACGGCGTGCCGGAGATGGAGAAGGCGGGCGGCGGCAGCATAGTCAATATCTCGTCAGTCCATGGCATTTTGCAGGCGCCGCGGTCGCTCATCTACGAGGCTGGCAAGGCTGCCGTGATAGGCATGACCCGCCAGATGGCCATCGACTTCGGGCCGCAGGGCATCCGGGTCAATGCCATTGCGCCCGGCCATATCGTCACTGAGCGTATGCAGAAGGGCTGGGACAGCAACGGCAACAAAGAGGGCTTCCGCTTTTTCGAGCTGCAGTACCCGGTGAGGCGCACCGGCGTTCCTGATGACATCGCCAACTCCATCGCGTTCCTTTGCTCGGATGAGGCCTCCTTCATCACCGGGGTGACCCTGCCTGTAGACGGCGGCCTCTCGATCCAACTCCAGGAAAACCTTGCGATGGACCTGAAGGACTATTCCCGGGAACATCCGGACATGCAGTTCCCATATGGCAAGGGCGACAGCCCGACGCGCCGGGATTAATCTCACTTCAGCCTCTCCAGGAACCTGCCAATATGCTGAAAGTTGCAGCTTTGTATCGCTACCCGGTCAAAGGCTTCACGCCTGAACCCTGCGAGGCCCTGACGGTTCTCGATGCAGGGGGTGTGGCAGGTGACAGGGTGTTGGCATTCCGGTTCGCCGACGCTCCACAGCCAGACAATGAATGGAGCCCGAAGGCGCAGGGCCTTGCGCTGATCAACACGCCGGGCCTGGCCAGGCTGAACCTCCACCTGGACACGGAAGCGAACCGGCTCTGTATTCGCCTCGATGGTTCCACACTGGCCGATGATGGGCTGGACGCGGACGGCCGCAATCGGATAGCGTCGGCCGTGGCTGAGTATGTCCTCGACCTCGATGAAAGCCCGCTCGCCCAGCATCCCGAACGGCTTCCGCTGCGGCTGATTGGCGATGGCGTCACTCCCCGGCACCAGGACAGCGAGGCCGGCCGGGTCACGCTCCACGGGCGCGGCAGCCTGGCGGCTTTGTCCGCGGCCATCGGCGACCCTGAAATTAGTGAGAGGCGCTTTCGGTCGAACATCGCCATTGAAGGCCTGGAAGCCTGGGAGGAGCAGGATTGGATCGGACATGTTGTCAGAATCGGGTCGGTTCAGTTTGATGTGGCCAGGCCGGTGGTCAGGTGCCTGGCGACGCATGCCAATCCGGAAACCGGGGAGCGTGACTTCCCAGTTTTGAAAACGCTTACCACAGCCTTCGGCCAAGAACATCCTACATTTGCGGTCGCCCTGCTTGCCAGGGGACCAGGGGAGATACATGTCGGTGACCGCGTGGAAGTGATCGGCTGACGGGCATACACGCAAGGGGTCCCTGCCGCCTTGCTAAAATACAGCCTTCCCTGGCTGCGTCGGATTCCGTCACCATATTTGCCACATCATGCAGCGGCCACGGTTCATTCTTTGAACAATTCAAGCAATCAACTCAAGAGCAATTGAAGTGACCATCGCCAAACAGGGCCAGCAAACCACCAGCGGCGCAACACAGGACCGATACGACCCCGGCGAGATTGAGCCGAAGTGGCAGCAGCGGTGGGCAGAGGCCGGTATCTACAGGGTTGAAGACAGCGTCCCCGGCAAGGAGAACTGGTTCGCCCTGACCATGTTCCCGTACCCGTCCGGCGACGTGCACATCGGTCACTGGTTCGCATACGCACCTGCGGACGCACATGCACGGTTCAAGCGTATGCAGGGCTTCAACGTGCTCCATCCGCAGGGGTTTGACGCCTTTGGCCTGCCGGCCGAGAACGCTGCCATTGCACGAAACGTCGACCCGCGTGAGTGGACGCTGAGCAACGTGGCCAACATGCGCCGCCAGTTCAACCGCATGGGCAACTCGTATGACTGGTCACGAAACCTCGTCACCTGCACGCCCGAGTACTACCACTGGAACCAGTATTTCTTCCTGAAGTTCCTGGAAGCCGGGCTGACTTACCGTGCATCTGGCACTGCCAACTGGTGCCCAACTGACCAGACCACCATCGCCAATGAACAGGTCAAGGATGGCGCATGTGAAAGGTGCGGCACACCTGTGATCCGCCGCGAGATGCCGCAGTGGTTCTTCCGCATCACAAAGTACGCGGATGAGCTGCTGGAGATGGATGACATCCAGTGGCCTGAAAAGATCAAGCTGATGCAGCGGAACTGGATTGGCCGCTCAACTGGCGTGACGCTGGGGTTTGATGTTGATGAGTTCGCACCCGGTGAGAAGATCGAGACCTTCACCACGCGCATCGATACGGTCTTCGGTGTGACATTTGTTGTGCTGGCGCCTGAGCACCCACTGGTTGAGAAGCTGACGCAGCCGGGGCAGCGCGAGGCGGTCGAGAGCTATGTGAACAATGCCCGCAGCGCAAGCGAGATTGAGCGCACGTCTACGGAGCGTGAGAAGACCGGCGTACCTACCGGCGCCTACGCGGTCAACCCGCTCAACAGTGAGCGCGTGCCGGTGCTGGTGGGCGACTATGTGCTGGCAACCTACGGTACCGGCGCGGTGATGGGTGTGCCTGCCCATGACGAGCGCGACTTCGTATTCGCGAAAAAGTACGGCCTGCCCATCAGGGTGGTCGTCGCCCCGCCAGGCTGGGACGGCAGCGAACTGGATGAGGCGTACATTGCCCCCGGCACGCAGGTGAACTCTGGCGAGTTCGACGGCCTGCCCAGCGCCGAGGGCATGGAACACATAGCTGACAAGATTGAAGCGAACGGCTGGGGCCATCGCACCGTCACGTATCACCTGCGTGACTGGTTGATTTCACGGCAGCGGTACTGGGGCACACCCATCCCCATCATCTACTGCGATAACTGCGGCACGGTGCCTGTGCCTGAGAAGGACCTGCCCGTTCTTCTGCCGGACGAGGCCAACTTCAAGCCAACAGGCCAGTCGCCCCTGACGATGGACCCGGCTTTTCTGAACACGACGTGCCCTACCTGCGGCGGCGATGCAACCCGCGAAACTGACACGATGGACACGTTCGTGGACTCATCCTGGTACCACCTGCGCTTCACCAGCCCGGGCGAGTCCGAGCAGCCGTTTAGTCCTGAGCGCGTCAAGAAATGGGTGCCGGTGCACCAGTACATGGGCGGTGCGGAGCATGCCGTCATGCACCTGCTCTACTCTCGCTTCTACAACAAGGCTCTTCGAGACCTTGGCTTCGTGAAGTTCGATGAACCGTACACGCGCCTGTTCAACCAGGGCCTTCTCATCAAGGACCACAAAAAGATCTCGAAGCGTTCAAACCCTCTCAACCCGGAGCCGGTCATTGAGCGATATGGGGCAGACACTCTTCGCTGCTACCTGATGTTCCTGGGGCCGTGGGACCAGGGAGGCGACTGGTCTGACTCTGGCATCAATGGGATATCACGCTGGCTGAACCGCGTCTGGGACCTGTCACAGCGCGATGCCAGCCATCTTTCGAAGGCGCAACCAGACGAATCAGCCATGAAGGCTCTGACCCGCGCTGCCCACAGCACCACGGGCAGGGTGGTTGGCGAACTGGCCGAGTTCAAGTTCAACACAGCCATTGCCGCACTGATGGAATATACGAATGAACTGAACCGCCTGTGGGACAACGGCGGCATTTCATCCGCCGAGTGGCAGGACGCTGTAGAACGGCTGATGTTGCTGGCCGCGCCAATGGCCCCACACATCACGGAAGAGCTATGGGAGCGCACTGGCCACAGTTCATCGATCCATCTTGAGTCACTGCCTGGCTGGGATGATTCGCTGGCTGCTGCCGAGACTTTGACGATCGTGGTGCAGGTCAACGGCAAGGTGCGCGACACGCTGGATCTGCCGGCTGATGTGAGCGAGGACGACGCCATCACCGCCGCCATGGACAGCGAAAAGGTTCAGCGACACCTGGAGGGCGGCACCCTGATCAAGAAGATTTACGTGCCCGGCAGGCTGGTGAACCTGGTCATGCGGCCCGGCTAACCCGGTCTGCGCAGGAGGCCGAAGTTGTGATGGATCCCGGGGCGCTTAGCAAAGAGCCTTTCTGCTACCTGACCACCACGGGGCGGGTGACCGGACGGCCGCACGAGATTGAAATCTGGTTCGGTCTTGAGGGTCAGACGCTCTATATGTTGTCTGGGAACCGTGACCGCTCTGACTGGGTGCGCAACATCCTTCGCAAGCCGGACGTAACCGTGCGCATTGGCACACACCAGTTTTCAGGCCGCGGGCGGACTGTCACCGGAGAGGCAGAAGATGCACTTGCGCGGCGGCTCCTGCTGGACAAGTACCAGCCCACCTCGGGCGACCTGTCCGAATGGGGGCGAACTGCGTTGCCG
>JBBDMW010000063.1:0-10814 GCA_040878005.1 Dehalococcoidia bacterium | reverse complement strand
GCGATTGAAATCCCGGCCTTCTTCCGCACAGACAGCCTCCAGCTTGCCCAGGTTCCCGGCATAACTCTGCGGCGACTGACCACTGCCCATGTTGACGATATCGGCATATCGCGCTATCGCCCTCAGCATCCGGGGCTTGGACCCGCCTACCAGGATCGGCGGGTATGGCCTCTGTACAGGCTTCGGCGCTGAGACAGCGTCTGTGACCGAATAGTGCTTGCCCTGGAAAGTGGCCTTCGGCTCCGTCCACAGCCGCCTTATGATTTCGATGGCCTCGAACAGGCGGTCCACTCGCTCACCAGGTGAAGGAAACCGGATTCCATACGCATTGTGCTCGGCCTCGTTCCATCCGGCGCCAATCCCGAAATCAAGACGGCCTCCAGAGATCAGGTCCACCGTGGCCGCAATCTTCGCCAGCACCGCAGGATTGCGATACGTCACGCACGTGACAAGCGAACCAAGACGTATGTCCTTGACTTCAGCAGCCAGGGCGCTCATCAGCGTCCAGCAGTCCATGCAGTTCCGCTCAGCGTTGTTCGGGTCCTGCATGAAATGATCAGACATCCAGACCGACTGGAATCCATGCCCGCTGCAGGCAAGGCCCAGCTCCAACACCTCTTCATAGGTGAAGCCGTAGGCAGGTTCTATCTGCAGGCCAAAATCTACCATCGGCGGCCTCCTCCGTTCTGTTCCCGCTTCACCAATGGCAGCACGTGGCTCAATCGGCTACTCGGTGCAGAGGTATAACGCGTTATTGCGAGCTATGAAAGTTGCCTGAGCCGTGAATCCAGCCTGTCCCTCAGCCAATCACCAAAGAAATTCAGTGACATCACCACCAGAAATATGGCGAGTCCGGGGAAGAAAGAGCTCCACCAGGCAGTTCTCAGGTGTTCCCGGCCTTCAGCAATCATGACTCCCCACGCAGGGGTTGGGGCAGGAATTCCTGCTCCAAGGAAGCTCAACGTCGCTTCTGTAAGGATCAACGAACCAACGCTCAAAGTAGCGACCACAGCGATAATGGATATTAAGCCTGGCATAACGTGCTTAATCCACATATGCAACGTTCCTGCTCCTGCGATTTTAGAGAGCAGAACATAATCGCGGTCTTTTATGCTATAGACCTCAGCACGTACGTTACGTACAAATGTGACCCAGGCAGTCATCGCCAACACTATCATCATTATGAGCAGACTCTGCCCGAACAGTATGATGACGACAAGTGCAATCAACAGGAACGGCAATGCATACCATATATCAACGAAACGTGAGACTATTTCGTCTGTGACCCCACCAAACCATCCTGATATTAAGCCCAGCGAAACGCCTATCAACAAACCACTGGTGAGAGCAACGGCGACGACTAACAGCGATATTCTAGCCCCGTGGATCATCCGGCTAAGGACGTCGCGGCCAACATGATCTGTGCCCAGGATGTACTTGTCCTGGACCCTTGGCCGGTCTTCGTACCACTCCCTGTCAAGCCAGTACGGTGGAGCGTGCCTCCCGGGAAGACTTTGCTGGCGCCAACTGTGAGGAGCAAGTTGTTCTGCAAAAATAGCCGTGAGCACCAGGACAGACAAGACGACCAACGGCACAACGGGCCATCGTCGCAGAAAATGGAAGACACGGAGATGGATCGAGAATGCACCTTTGGCACCTCTGCTCTGGGGACCCGAATATGTGTCAGTGATCTCGGTTGCCATTATGAGTACCTGATGCGTGGGTCAACCACGACATAGAGCATGTCAGCTACGAAGTTCAACGCCATGTATATGACCACGAACACCAACACAGTCCCCGTGAGCACAGGGAAGTCGTTGTTCCAAACTGCCGTGAGCATGAGACTTCCAAGTCCGGGCCATGCGAATACAACTTCGGCGACTGTGATGCCAGTAATGAAATTAGCGAACAGGATCGCGGAAACCGTAATGGGCTGAATCAGAGCATTTCTGAACGTATGCTTCCAGATCACTTTCACCCTGCTGACGCCTTTGGCCCTTGCCAATTTGACGAACTCAGAATCCAAGACTTCCAGCATGGATGAGCGGGTAATCCGGAGGTATCCTGCCATTGCCGCAGTAGACACCGTCAGAGTGGGCAATATGAAATGATTGATCCTGAACCCATCCCCCCTGAGCGCACTTGGCAGCCAGCCCAAATACACAGAGAAAATGAGAATGCCCATAATGCCGATCCAGAACGTGGGGGTGGCCTGCCCAAATAAGGCAAAAGTTCTGCCAATGTAGTCCCAGGCCGTGCCACGTTTAACAGCGGACAACACGCCAAGTGGGATGCCCACTACCGTAGCTACCAGCCATGCAGCAATTGCGAGTTGTGCCGTCGCCCCGGCCCGTTCCCACAACATCTGCGACACGGGGCGGTTGGCTACTATGGATCGCCCAAGATCACCTCTTGCCAACCCTGCAAACCAATAGACGTACTGGATAATCAGAGGCTCATCGAGGCGTAGGCTGCTTCTGATAGCTGCGATCTGCTCAGCATCCATCCCGTAGCCCTCGGGATCTGCGTAGAGCACCATTGGATCGCCGGCCATCCGTGAGAGCACGAACACTATTAGCGTCGCACCCACAACCGATACAAGTGTGAAAATTAGTCGCCGCAGCAGGAACTTTCTCATGTCTCGTTGACCTTTAAACGTCCCAGCTTGCCAATGACAACCAGGCAGTTGCCGAGATGACCTAAGTGCTGCCTCATCCCAACACAGCGCTCCTGGTTCCACGTAATCACAATGCGCTCACATATACCGTGCAATCACAGGGCTGGTAGAAGACATTGGACAAACAAAATATGCTGATGCCGGTAGCCGTGGGTTCTCATCATGTTCAAATGAAACAGCGACATAAAAGAAGGATCAACTGCCTTCCGGCAGGACAGTCCATCCGTTGGACTTCCGTGCGATATCGATGACTTCCTGGTATAGCCATCCATCACGGAACGTCAGGTACCCGGCATCACCTTTACCCTGGATGTCATCCACCAGTTCGCGGGCAAGAATCGTCCAGTTTCGCTGAGCGTCGTTCTCCAGGTCGGGCAGGCTCTGCGCAATGTGGGCAGGCGTTTCAAGCTCTTCAACAGGCCCACCGGGGGCAATGTCGATACTGCTGCTGGCAGGGTTCGATGTCTCTCCGCCTTCAATCGTCCGGAAGAAAAGCTTGCCCCTCGCGTAGGCACCCTGGATATGTATGGAGCCCTTGCTTCCGTAAAACGCTACGTAATCTGGAGTTACACCCGGACGCATACCAGAATGACGGAACGTGGCAGAAATTCCTTCAGCCGGATCACTGCCTACTGCTCCGATCTTGGCCAGCACGGTATATGCCCAGTCTGAATCCACGTCTTTCCACTCTGCCTTCTCCGCCTCTTCCGGAGTCAATGCGCTCGCCTGAAGATTGCGAAAATCATGGACCGGCGGACCGACTGGAGCCTTTTTCAGATCGCTGCGCGTCTCGCCCATCGCTGCCAGCACCTGGCCGCCGACCACGTTGAGAACAATGCCAAGCTTGTGGGTAAAGTTGTTGTTCAGCCGGCCGCCTCCCATGCTGAGACTGTGCGACCAGCCGTAGGGCATGAGTTTCGGCCAGTTATAGTGGGAGACGCACTCCACTTCTGATACTTCACCTATGGCGCCTGATGCCACAAGCTCTTTCGCATGGAGCACCGCCGGGTTGTATCTCATCGTGGAGGCGTACGCCGTCTTCACGTTGGCATCCCTGGCCGCTTCCCAAATCACCTTGGCATCAGCAGCAGTGGTTGCCAGCGGCTTGTCGCAGTAGATGTGGCTCCCTGCCTCCGCTGCGGCGACACACATGTCTAGGTGCACGCCGCCGGGAGTGCCCACGGCCACTATGTCCGGCTTCAAGTCTTTGATGGCTGAGCGCCAGTCAGTCGTAGCGAATGGAATGTCCATCTTGGC
Organism: Dehalococcoidia bacterium; assembly: GCA_040878005.1. Classification (GTDB taxonomy): domain Bacteria; phylum Chloroflexota; class Dehalococcoidia; order Lucifugimonadales; family Lucifugimonadaceae; genus JBBDMW01. Next base: position 6,880 of record JBBDMW010000063.1, on the reverse strand, counting down.
GGCCACTTCTTTGACCACCGATTCGGTCCTGCTCGCCATTCCAACAAGTTCAACGCCACACCGCCTCAGCGCCGCGGCATGTTCCTGCCCCGCGAACCCGGAACCTAGGATGAGTGCCCGCAATTGGTCAGACAATGCCAGTCCTTTCAGCAGCCGCGCGGCACATGAAACCCAAACCTTCCGCCACTCGGCTTCGCTTGCTCAACCATGAAAGCTTGGGCGGCGGACGGGATATACCCGCCGCCGCCCACAATCGCGCATCAGGCTACTGGGCCGGCACGATCAAGTCCGGCGATATGAACACTGCGCTGGCAGACGCCCGCATGGGCCACTCAGCAACCTTTTTGGTGTTCCACACCACCGGGTCAGGCACCACTACGACTCCGGAGTTCAGCATCCAGTGGTGGTAGAAGTCCTGGACCTCCTTGTTGATCTCTATCCGGCGCGCTGGGTCCGGCTCGGAGATCGCCTGATCGTAAAGCTCTGCAATCTCCGGAATCTCCATTGCGCAGCCAAAGCCGCCACGGGACAACGAAGTCATAACCTGGCCACGAGGCCAGTCCCAGGGAGTTGACTCGCGAGCGTCGTTGCCACCACATGCATTCAGCCACGGTTGATTCAACTCGCGGTTTACAGCAGCCGGGCGGTAGACCTCGTAAGCCGTCTTGATGACAGCCGTTCTGATCCCAATGTCGTCCCACATGCCACCGATCGCATCGGCCATTTCACCGCTCGTGCCAGCAGCGCCACCAGCGTGGGGACCAATGTAAAGTTCTACGTCGAACCGGGTGCCATCGGCCCCTGCCGGGTAACCGGCCTCGTCAAGGAGGCGTTCGGACTCATTGGGGTCGTGCGGGATTTCCCATTTCGAATCCCAGTGAGGGTCAGTCATTGGGAAGGCGCCGGAGTGGAGCTCGCGGCCAAGGCCGTCCAGCAAAAACTCGTTGATCAGGTCACGGTCCACTGCCATGGACATGGCCTGGCGGACAAGGCGGGCCTGCTCCATGCTCTCATCGTTGCCGTATTCGCCGATCCACGGCAGGGAAGGATCATAGCCGGGCCTGTCCAGGGCGACCTCGCGGCTTTCGCCGGGCTGAATGTCGTCACAATTGATGGACTCGCGCCCGTTCAGGCAGTTGTAGTCGTACTCTTCCCAGTACTGGCCTGCGTACCAAATGGCCTTCATAGATGACTTGCCGGCATCAGATTGGCCGAAGCCAATCTCAAGCAGGTCTTGCATCTCCCGAAGTGGCACTATGCCTGCGTCAGCCTGCCCGGTTTCAAGCATCGCGCGCCGTGTGGAGGCTTCGCCGACCTCGCGGATGTTGATGAACTCCATCTGACCGGTCTTGTAGTAGTGATCATCTACAGCCTGGATGCCCAGGATTTCATTTTCGCGGTGCTGAACCACCTCGTATGCCCCGGTGCCTATCATGTTTTCAAGCATCCACTGGGGCCCGTTCTGGTCATATGCAGACTTACTGACCACAGGGAAGCGGTTGGCGCCCACAAACTGGTTGTTAAACTGCGAATTCCATTCATAAACCGGAGTCTTGAATGGAATTCGCACCGTGTAGGTGTCAAGCACTTCCATGTCGTCGAAAACAGGCCGGAGACGGCTGGTGGCCGTATGAGTGGACTCCGCGCTCAACACATCGCTGAAGCTCCAGGCAACGTCCTCCGCCGTCATTTCCCCGAAGCCTCCGTGGAACTGGACACCCTGCTTCAACTGAATGGTTGCGCTGCTGAAGTCATCAGCAACCTCCCATTCTTCCGCCAGCCAGCCAGTCACGATCTCCGTCCCAAGCCCACCCTCTGGAATGAACAGCGTCTCGTGCACGTGCTGGTCAATGACACCACAGTTCTCTCGTGGAAGACCGCAGGCAGTGACCAGGTCCATAACCACTTCGAGCGTGCCTTCAGGAGACTGTGGGTCCGGAGCGTCGCCCTGCTGCGCAACAGGCGTGGCTGTAGCAGCCTGGGCGGGAGGCGTAGAAGTGGGATCGCCGGTTGAAGGCGTGCTGCCTGGATCGGCCGGCGTCTCCGTTGGATCAGCCCCGGCCGGCTGCGTAGGCTCAGCCGTGGGGGTGGGGTCATCACCACCACAGGCCACTGCCAGGCTCAACGCGAATGCCAACAGCAGCACGAACGGTAAATACAATCTTCTCATCTGACTTCCCCTCCCCCTCACATCGCACGACTGCAGCCCGCGATTTGCCCTGCACATCAGATGCAATGCACGCGTCCACCATCATCATGAACACCGCGCAAGAAATGTTTGCGGAGCCTACCACCGGTTCATCGAGTGGTCAACCAGCGTTATTGCCGCACTATCAAAATTCATCACCTATTTCCATCGCACATGCCATAATTTCCGACGTATTTCGGCATCGCCAGGAATTCGCAAACCTGCTCCAAATGCGGCCCCGCCACACGTTCCATACCTCGCGCGCCCGGTCATTACAGGACAGGCGGCCATCTATAATGACCGGGCGCGCTGTTCAACCTTCAACCCAGGACCAACCAAATGACCCAGCCACTGACCGGAAAAGTAGCGGTCGTCGCAGGAGGCACCCGCGGCGCCGGCCGCGGAATCTCCGTTGAGCTTGGCGCGGCAGGCGCGACCGTCTACGTCACAGGGCGCAGCACCCGCGGCAGCACATCGCCGATGAACCGCCCTGAGACGATCGACGAAACGGCTGAGATCGTGACCGCCCGTGGCGGCGTTGGCATCCCAGTTCGTGTGGACCACACAGATCCTGCGCAGGTCGCGGCCCTCTTCGAACGTGTTGCCAGTGAGCAAAACGGGCAATTGGACCTGCTGGTGAACGACATCTGGGGCGGTGATCCGCTCACCGAGTGGGACAAGCCGTTCTGGGAGCACTCGCTGGAAAACGGGCTGCGCATGCAGCAGTTGGCCGTGAGCACCCACCTCATCACCAGTTGGCACGCTGCGCCGTTGATGGCAGCGCGCAGGTCAGGGCTCATCATTGAGATCACGGATGGCGCCGGGGACGGTTACCGGGGCAGTCTCTTCTATGACCTCGCCAAGGCTTCAGCCATACGGCTGGCATACGCGCAGTCTGAAGAGTTGCGCGGATACAACGTAGCTGCTGTGGCGCTAACTCCGGGCTTCCTGCGTTCAGAGGCAATGCTTGAGCTTTTCGGCGTTACAGAGAACAACTGGCGAGATGGCGCCGCCCGTGATCCACATTTCATCGCTTCTGAAACACCCTTCTACGTTGGCCGTGCCGTGGCTGCACTGGCGTCTGATCCAGGTGTAATGGCGAAATCCGGTAAGGCGTTAACCAGCTGGGGCCTGGCCAAAGAATACGGGTTCACCGACGTGGACAGCTCTCGACCTGATTGGGGGACGTACTTCGCGGAGCATGTGCAAGGCGCAGGTACATCCTGAACCGGCTCGCTACTCTGCCCAAATACGACCCAAACCCCTACCCTGCCGTAAGCTCATCCGCTAGCAGAGAGGTTGCCAAGTAATGCAGCCGTCCGTTCCCACGTTTCCCTCGGGTCCGCGCCAACTTCCAGTATCGTAACCAGCACCTCCGATGCTCCCCAGTTGAACGCCTCGCTGATTCGTTCGGCAACCCGTTCCTCTGAGCCGTAGGCCACGATCTCATCCACCATGCGAGCGCTCCACTGTTGCGTCTCTCCAGCTTCCGGGTATCCGGAAGCGGCGAACATGCGGTTGTAGAACGGCAGCCTCACATAGTTGCCAAACTGGCGTTGAGAAGACTCCCGTACTTCATCCGCGTCCGCATATACCGTCGCAGGAATATGCGCGATCAATGGCGGCGCCTGGCGGCCCGCATCACGCGCACCCTCCTGCATCGCTGGGAGCGCCACGTCGCGAAGATAAGGCAGCGGGCACATCCAGCTGATGGCTCCATCGGCATGTGCACCACTAAACTCATATGATCCACGCTGCAGGGCGGATGCCATTACAGGCACATTGGGCAACGCTTCAGGAATAGATGCGTGCGCCTTGTAAGTTGCGCCGTCGAAGTCCACCCGCCCCTCTTGCAGCAGTGTTTTGACGACCTCGAAGTATTCGCGGAAGTGTTCCATGGGCGAATCGAACGGAATGCCATACACACGCTCAATGATTCGCTTGTGACTTGGCCCGATGCCCAGCCGGAAACGACCCGGCGCAAGAGACGCGATGACCTGCGCCTGCTGGACCTGCACCACCGGGTGACGCGGCCAGGTGGGAACAATGGAAGTCCCCAGCAATATGCGCTCCGTACGTGCGGCGGCCGCGCTCAGAATGGTTGGGCCGTCCGGTCCTGCGCCTGCGGTCGTGAGCCACGCGGCCGTGACCCCCAGGTCCTCAAGGCGCTCAATCCGCTGAACAACTTCAGCGCCGCTGCCGCCGCCCGCGGCCACTCCAATCCTGAAATCTCCCATGTTGATTCACCTCTCACTCATGTTTGCAGGCAGCGGGCCAGGGAATGTTGGCAGGCTTGATCGGCAATCCGGTCCGTGATCGTGCTACTCCCGGCGCTCGGCAAGACTGGCTGCATCCTCACGGGGCATCGCTGGGAACTTGATGCGAACGTGGACAGGTTCACTCCAGGCTGAGCCTGTACATGAAACCGTGTATCCTAACGTTAAGCCTACGCTACGAGATTTGGCGGAACGGCCCACGCCGCCCATCAGCCAATCGGCTGGTCGCCGCCATCAGAATGCGACCACGGGACACCGGGAGTTGACCATTGGAAGTCCAGGACATTCTTTCTGACGCTTACAGCAGAATTCGCCAGACAGTCCACAGTGCCGTTGAAGGCATCTCCGGCCAGGGCCTTGCGTTTCGGCCGGAAGCTGACTCCAATACCGTGGCCTGGCTGGTGTGGCACCTGACCAGGGTGCAGGACGATCACGTCTCGGAGGTCGCCGGCAAAGAGCAGGCGTGGGTTGCTGACGGTTGGGCGGCAAAGTTCGGCATGGATCCGGACCCGCACGTCACCGGTTACGGACATACTTCCAGCCAGGTGGCCGCCCTGAAGCCGGACAGCCCGGAGACTCTGCTCGGCTACCACGACAGCGTCATGGACCGCACCATGGAGTACCTGTCCACTGTTGACGCGCAGGAGTTGGACCGCATCATTGACCGCTCGTACGACCCGCCGGTGACTGTTGGAGTCCGGCTCGTCAGCGTGATCAGCGACAACATCCAGCACGCCGGACAGGCCAGGTACGTGCGGGGCATCGTGGACAGGCAAACGTCAGCCTGAGCTTGCCACGCGTATTGCGGGTTCGTTGGGGCCTTCATTAGTCAGGCTTTCTGGTACGGGCCGCCCCGGCCACACGATGACGCGCGACCCAGCCCGCGCCTTCGCCCCCCTTGCCTTTCGTCTCACATTACTAACATTACCAATAAGGAGAGTTGCCATTGCAGTACCGGAACTTTGGACGCACAGGCGTGAACGTGAGCGCGCTTGGACTTGGCTGCATGATGTTCGGAGGCAGGACTTCTCCGGAAGACTCATACAGAATCATAGACAGCGCAATTGATGCAGGCATCAACTTCCTGGACACGGCCAACGTGTACAACGCAGGCAAGAGCGAAGAGGTTGTAGGCGAAGCCCTGCAGCGTAACGGTGCACGGGAGTCTGTGTTCCTTGCGACCAAGGTCCACGGGAGGATGGGCGAAGGGCCGAACGACCTCGGCAACTCCCGTCTGCACATTATCCAGGAGTGCGAAGCCAGCCTCCGGCGGCTCAAGACTGACCGTATCGACCTGTACCAGCTCCACCGGCCGGACGCGCACATCGCCGTAGATGAAACGCTGCGGGCCATGGATGACCTGGTTCGAGCCGGCAAGGTGCGTTACATCGGCACCTGCAATTACGGATCGTGGCAGGTAGTCGAGTCACTCTGGGCATCAAAGGAACTGGGCCTCAACCGGTTCGTGTCCGACCAGTCCCCGTACAACATGGCCGACCGCCGCATTGAGCGTGAGCAGATACCCATGTGCCAGACCTTTGGCCTCGCCGTAACGCCATGGAGCCCGCTGGCGGGCGGAGGCCTCACCGGCAAGTACGAACGCGCCGCGGCTCCGCCCAGCGGCACCCGGTTTGGCGACGAAACCAGGCCCGGAATGCTGCGTCGATTCTCCGAAGGTGTGCTGGACATCGTGGACGGGATTAGCCCGCTGGCCAACGCGAAGGGTTGTACCGTTGCCCAGTTCGCTCTTGCCTGGGTCATGCACCAGCCGGGTGTCACCGCTCCCATCATCGGCCCGCGCACCATGGAACAGTTGGAGGACAACCTCGGAGCGTTGAACGTGGAGATAACAGATGAAGACAGGGCCACAGTGGACTCGCTCATCGCTCCCGGGGAGTACGTTGCGGAATTCTTCGAGGCCAGCTTCAAGCCCAACGTCCATAGAGTTGCGTAGCACCCTCGCTGCCGCGCGGCGCCACCCCGGGCCGCCCGGCCCTGTCAAATTCTGGTAAGTTTCGCGCCACCTGGCCGAAATGATGACTTACGTTGCCCCGAGCGCCGGCTTATGGTTGGCGCTCCGGGGGCAACGCGCACCGGAGGATGATGAAATGGTGACTCCAGCGACTGCCGATACGATTTATGAGCCGGTCGTGGGGTGGCCGCTTATCCCGCACCCCATGTCATTCCACGAAGCCACGTCAGTCGCCGTGGACTCGCAGGACCGTGTGTACATCTTCAACCGTGGCGCATGGCCAATGATGGTCTTCGACAAGGGTGGCCAGTTCATAAACACGTGGGGGACACGCGAAGATTTCGGCAGGCCGCATTCAGTAACTGTTGACAGTGAAGACAACCTGTACCTGGCAGACGGCAACCACACCGTTCACAAGCGCACCCAGACCGGAGAGCCAATTTT